>JADLCX010000052.1 GCA_020846975.1 Phycisphaerales bacterium | reverse complement strand
AGCCGCGGGCGTCCGGTGCCATCGGTGATTCGGGCCAACAGCGAGGCGCCACGCACACCCAGTCGTCGCCAGCGGCCGATGAGTTTCTGCGCGAGCGTGGCCTTGAGCCTGTGCAGGATTCTCTCGACCGGCCAATCTCTACGCAGAGGCACGAGAGTAACGTGGAGATGCTCGGGCATGATGACCCACGCCAACAGCGCGAACCCGCAGTGGCCCCGGGCGGCGAAAATCGCGGCCGCGATGTGATCGCGGATGGCGGGGTTTGCGAGCAACGGTGTACGCCGGTAGGTCGAGAAGGTGAGGTAGCGCACACCGGTCGAACCGATGCGGCGTCGAAGGTGCTTTCGGAGTGGAGGCGTGCGGGACGGGCCGCGGCTCATGCGACGACCAGCATACCGCGCCGACCGCGATGGATTGGTCGTGGGCTCCCTCGGGGACTGCACTACCCGCCCAAGGCGGCGGGTAGTGGCACGGTTCGGTGCTCAGCAAGCGGGGATAGGAGAACGGCGATTGAACTTTTCCTGACCGGAATCGGGGAGTGGAGCGGGGGCACGCGGCGGTTGTTCTCGGATGGAGAAGCTCCCAACGAGCCGCGCACGAAGTAAGCGGTCCGGTGAAGGCGCCAACGGGTTGGACTGCGGCAGCACGCAAGTAACCCTCGCCGCATGGCTATCCTGTTCTGGCTCTTGCGGTCCATCTTCGCAAGCCACATCACATTGGTCGCGGAGAATGCGCTGCTCCGGCATCAACTGGCTGTGCTGCAACGGTCGGTCAAGCGGCCGCGTCTGACGCGGCGGGATCGGATGGTGTGGGTTGTGGCGAGGCTGGTTCTTCGGCGATGGCGGGAGTGCCTGGTCATTGTCAAGCCTGCAACGGTGGTCGGATGGCATCGGACGGGGTTCCGGTTGTACTGGCGATGGAAGTCGCGGGGTGGACGGCCGGCGGTCAGGACCGATGTTCGAGCAGTCATCAAGAGGATCGCGGCGGAGAATCCGCTGAGGGGCACGCCGAGAATCCAAGCCGAGTTGGCGATGCTCGGCTACAAGGTTGCGAGAGCGACGATCGCCAAGTACATCGGCGATCGACCAAACAGAACGCCGACCTGGCGCACCTTCATCCGCAACCACCTCGACTGCACCGCAGCGATGGACTTCTTCACCGTGCCGACGATCACGGGTCGTGTGCTCTATGTGTTCGTGGTCTTGCACCATGCAAGGCGACGGATCGTCCGCTTCAACGTGACCGCCCATCCGACGGCGGAGTGGGTTGTGCGGCAACTGCGAGAGGCCTTTCCGTTCGACTCGGCGCCACGGTTTCTGATCCACGACAACGACTCGATCTTCGGCGAGGCTGTCGATCGATGCCTGAGCGCGATGAAGATCACGCAGATTCGGACTTCGCTCGGCTCGCCCTAGCAGAATGCCTATGCGGAGCGTGTCATCGGAACTATGCGGCGGGAGTGCCTCGATCATGTCATCGCTCTGAACGAGGCCCACCTGATCTGGGTTGTAGACCAATTCGTGACCTATTACCACGAGTCCCGCTGTCATCAAGCACTGGACCGGGACTCACCCAACGGCCGTCAACCGGAGCCTCCCGGCGACGGGCCGATCACTTCGGTACCGATGGTTGGCGGCCTGCATCATCGCTACCGGAGGGCGGCATGACCGCCGCCTCTGGGGACGCGATGGGGTTTTCGGCACCCACAAGGAGGTGGACGCTATCATCTTGTCCCATGTCCCACACCAGCCCCGACGAAATCCTGCTCGAGACCGAGGAACACATGACCAAGGCCCTTGACTACCTGAAAAAGGAGCTCAAGGGCATGCGAACCGGCCGCGCCAGCACCGCGCTGGTCGAGTTCATCAAGGTCGATTACTACGGCGAGATGCAGGACATGAAGAACATCGCCGCGATCAGCGTGCCCGAGCCGACGCAGCTGCTCGTCAAGCCGTTCGACCCCAGCGCGATGAGCGCGATCAAGAAGGCGATCGAGTCCAGCGGGCTGGGCCTCAACCCGATGGCCGAGGGCAAGCAGTTCCGCCTGAACCTGCCGCCGCTCTCGGGCGATCGCCGCAAGCAGCTCGTCGGCCACTGCAAGAAGATGGCCGAGGAGACCAAGGTCGCGCTCCGCAACGCGCGGCGCGACGGCAACAAGCACTCGGAGGCCCTGGAAAAGAACCCGGCGGTCAAGCTCTCGGAGGATGGGATCAAGACGCTCAAGGAAGAGGTGCAGGAACTCCTGAAGAAGTACGAGAAGGAGACCGACGATCTCGTGGCGAAGAAGAGCAAGGAGATCGAGGAGGTTTGAGGGAAGAAGGTGGCCGCGGGAATGGGGCAGGTTGCAGGTTCGAGAAGAAAGAACCGGACCGGTGCGTCTGAGCGCCGGTCCGGCTGTGGATTCCGCCGACTTGACATCGAGCCGTCCGCGGCGCGATCACGGACAGCCGGTGAAGTAGGCCGCGAGGAAGTCGAAGATGTCCTGCACGGTGACCGAGTCGGAGTCGTTGACATCCGAGGCCGGATCGTTGCCGAAGTAGGCCGCGAGGAAGTCGAAAATGTCCTGCACGGTCGGCTGACCGCCGGAGCCGTTGAAGTCGCCGATGCACCCCCCGCCAACGGGCGTGCCCTCGACGACCAGGGCGATGGCCGCGCCGAAACCGCCCTCCCACGGGGTGCCGGCCCCATCGGTGGTGGCGGTGAACTCGTTGCCGAAGGCCGACCAGTTCCACACGGGGTTGAACTGCGCGGGGACATCGGACTCCGCGACAATCCAGTACTTCTGGCCCGCGTTGATCGCGGTGTGCGTGAGGGAGGCGAAGTCTTCGAGGACCGGGTTCCATCCGATGGCGGTGATGTTCTGTGTCCAGGACTCGAGGATCGTCTCGCTGGGGACCGAGTCGAACTCGGTGCCGGGGTTGACATCGGTGCGGAGCGAGAGGCGGACGGTCTGGGGGGTGCCGCCCTCGAAGTCGTTGCTCATGAACCAGACCCGGACATGGTCGAGCGTGTACGCGCCCGAGGGAATGAACCTCGCGGCGACGGACTGGCCGGGAAAGACATCAAAGCCGATGTAGCCGAAGAACCCGCCCTCGGGGTTCTCGGTGCGGAAGATGTCGTCGGCAAGGGTGGACGCTGCGCACGCGGCGACGCTCGCGGCGGCGATCAGCGACCGGGAAACACGGGTGAACGTTGTGGTCATCGTGGGTGGCTCCTCTTGAGGGTGCAACGGCTCGGAGGTGTGACGGGCGGTACGCGGGAGAGTCTACACGGTTTCCGGGAAACTTCCAAGAAGTAAACAAAAAGAAATGACGATCGTCCCGGATTGGGGTATGCTGGACAGCAACCCGATGAGACCCCCGATGCCCGCCCCCAGCGCAAAATCCTCACAAGCACCTGTCAAGAAACGACTTGGGAGTCAATCGCCCTCGGCCGTACCGCTGCCGCGGGGGCCGCAGCTTGAGGCGGAAATCCTGGCCGTGGGCTCGGCCCTCCTGCGATCCATCAACGCCCTGGTCAACTCGGTCGCGATGTCGGGCTCCGGCCCGGTGGCGCTGGCGCAGGCGCTGGGGCTCGACAAGGTGCTGGCCAGCCGCGTGCTGAAAGCGGTCCGGCAGCAGGATGCGGTGGCGTCGATGTTCTTCATGCCGGGCCCGGAGCCGCTGAGGGCGCTGGTGAAAGCGGCGGACCGTCGAGGCTCGCCGCGGCGCACCGTGGAGGCCGCCACGGCGGCCATCGCGGAGTTCGAGCGCCTGATCGATGTGCAGATCGGAGACCGGAGCCTGCTCGATTCGATCCTCAGCGCGTGGATACCGGATGCGCGGGCCGAGTTCGAGCTGCGGCGGAAACAGGCGGCGTTCAAGGCGCTGAGCCAGTTGCGCGGCGTGCAGGCCGATGCGGTGATGGCGACGTGCGTGCTCGCGGCGAGTGATCCGCGCGCGGGAGGGGCGGGATTGATGGATGTTACGTGGGTGCACGGGCTGACGGGCCTGCATCGCGTGCGGCCGGGTGTGGTGGTCAAGATCGCCTCGAGGCGGATGTCGAGCGAACCGAGCGCACGCAAGGCCCAGCGGCTGGACGGCCGCGTCATCGACGATGACTCTCCGCCCTTGGTGGATGAGTTCTGCAGCACGCCGCGGCCGGAGATGCACGTGCACCGCGTGAAGGACTCGATGTTCTACCTGCTCGGGGGCGACGGCTTCGGCGCGGGCTCGGCCGTCGATGTGATGTTCGCGGAAGTGAACCGGGCCGAACTCAAGCACCCGAGCACGCTCGCGGTCTCCCTGCCGGGCGGCGAGAAACGCGGCGTGTACTTCTTCGCCGAGACCGCGGTGCCCGCCAAGTCGCTGCAGTTCGATCTCATGGTGGAAGATTCGCTTTTCGCTCCCCCGCACGCGCAGGAGCCGACGCTGCGGCTGTACGACACGGCGTTCGAGGGCGTCGCCGATGTGTTCGATCCGCGGCGCGACCTGGACCGGCTGGACATGCTGGAATCGATCGTGCCCCTGGGCCGCGGGCTCGCGGGCGTGCGATCGGGCGCAGCGCCTCGATACCAGGAACTGATGAAACGGGTGATGGACGAGATCGGGTACGAGCCGTCGAGGTTCAAGACCTACCGCTGCGTGATCGACTACCCGCTGTACGGATCACAGGTCGCGATGCTGTTCCCAACCGTCGCGTGATCGGGTCAGGTGGCGGGGCGGGCCAGTTCACGCCCGCGATCCCGCGCGGCGGTGATCGCTTCGATCAACGCCTCCGCCGTCTCGCGACGGTCGAGCACGGCGAGCGCGGCCTCGGTGGTTCCGCCCTTGCTCGTGACGGCGGCCTTGAGAAGCGAAGCCGAGCGTCCCCCGCTCCGTCCTTTTCCCGTCGCGCCGTGCTCGTGGGCGAGCAGGTCGGCCGCGCCGAGGATTGTTTGGCGCACGATCCGATCCGCGGCCTCGGCATCGAAGCCGACGGCGATCGCGGCCCGTTGCATCGCCTCGGCGAGGTGGAACACGTACGCGGGCCCGCTCCCCGCGAGCGCGGTGAACGCGTCCATGAGCGGCTCCTCGATGCAAGTGGCATCACCCATGGTGCGGAACAGATCGGTGATGAGCTCGACATCGGCGTCGGTCGCGGAAGGCCCCGCGCACACGGCGGTCATCCCGCATCCTCTCGCAAGGGCCAGATTGGGCATGGCGCGGACGAAGCGGGTTGCGGGGGAGGAGCACGCCGATCCCAGTAGTTCGGCCAGCCTCGCTGTCGTGATGCCGGCCATGATCGAAACGACCAGTTGACCGCGGAGCCGGCACACGCCCTCCTCCCCACGTTGGATCAGTTCCTGCGCCAGCGTGACGAACATCTGGGGCTTGACCGCGAGCACGATGACCGAATCCCCTCCCGCCGCCTCGATCGCGTCGCACGCCGACCGCGAGCCTTCGATCCGACTGTCCGACCCCGCGACCAGCGCGGCCAGTTTGGCGGCGTCGGTCTCGGCGACGATGACGCGGTCAAACGGACGCCGAGCAGCGGCCGCCGCGGCCGATGCGATCGCGCCGCCCATGTTCCCTCCGCCGATGATCGCCAGGCTGGTCATGCGCTCTCCGATCGTGCGAGCCCGACCTCCCGCGCGATCGGGTCCATGACGATACACTTGGTTTCCATGTCGTTCTTCCAGCTTGATTTCGAGAAACCCGTCCTCGAGCTCGACCGCAAGATCGAGTCGCTCGAATCGCTACTGAGCCGCCGCTCGGCGGATGCGAACCGCCCCGCCGCGGCCAACGGCCTTCTGGCGACGCTGAACCCGACGGTCGAAGTGCCGCCATTCGCGGCCGACCAGGCGGAGTCTCTGGATCTCGACGAGTCGGATGGGGCCGCGCTGACCGACCCGGCCGCGATCAGGGCCCGCATCGCGTCGCTGCGGGCCGAACGCGAAGCCAAGCTCGCCCAGGTCTACACGTCGCTCAGCCCGTGGAACACGGTCCGAGTGGCCCGGGTCCCCAAACGGCCGCAGACCCGCGACTACATCGACATGATGTGCAAGGACTTCTGCGAACTGCACGGCGACCGACGCTACGGCGATGACCCCGCCATGGTCGTCGGGTTCGCGCGGATCGGCTCGATCAAGGTTCTGGTGGTCGGCCATCACAAGGGCCGCACCACGCAGGAGAAGATCGCCTGCCACTTCGGATGCGCGCATCCCGAGGGGTATCGCAAGGCGCTGGCGAAGATGAAACTGGCGGAGAAGTTCGGGCTCCCGATCGTGACCTTCGTCGATACCCCGGGCGCCTATCCGGGCCTGGGCGCCGAGGCGCGCGGGCAGGCCGAGGCCATTGCCGTGAATCTCCGGGAGATGTCACGGCTCAGGACTCCCATCGTTTCGATCGTGATCGGCGAGGGCGGAAGCGGCGGCGCGTTGGGGATCGCGGTCGCCGATCGCGTCGCGATGCTCGAACATGCGTGGTACTCGGTCATCAGTCCGGAAGGGTGTGCCGCGATCCTATGGAAGACCGCCAACGAGCAGACCAACTCCGCGGCCGCCGATGCCCTGAAGCTCACCGCGCGCGACAACCTCAAACTCAAGATCATCGACGAGTTGATTCCCGAGCCGTTGGGCGGCGCTCACCGCGACCCCAAGAAGACGGCCGCGGCCATCGAGCGGTGGGTGCTCGACAGGCTCCACGAACTCAAGGGCATCAACCCCGCGACGTTGCCTCAGCAGCGGTACGAACGCTTCCGCCGGCTCGGTTCGTTCACGGAGGCCGTGGCCTGATTCCGAACTCGGGTCGTCGCGGTACGTACAACCCGGCCGCGGCAGGATTCTCCTCGAAACTGAGGACTGCTTGCTTCTGCGCCGAGACGGAGCCCCCCACTTTGACGGGCGGTCGCCGTTCCCGTATACTCGCGGGCCTTTTGGGACGCCGTTCGTTTGTATTTTGATCGTAAACCGCCCTCACGCACCTCAGGAGCTGAGCGACCGTGGCGAAAACCTCGAAATCCAGCTCCCCCAAGAAGTCGGCCGCGAAGGCCAAGGCCCCGCCGCCGAAGTCGGCGGCTAAGAAGCCTGCGCCCGCGAAGAAGGCCGAGCCCAAGGACACGAAGAAACCCGCGGCACACAAGCCCATCGCCAAGAAACCAGAACCCGCCTCGAAGCCCGCGGTCAAGCCGACGGCGTCGGCGGGCAAGGCGCCGGCCGCGACGGCCGCCGCCTCCGCAGCGAACGGCAGCAAGCCGCCGGCGAAGGGCATCACCATCGTTCCCAGCAAGCCGATGAAGCGGCCGAAGCCCAAGAAGCTGGAGATGCCGATTTCTGAGCCGCTGCTGAAGCCGGGTGGCCCGAAGTGGAAGCCGCTGATCCCTTCCGGCCCGAAGGCGCCCCCAACCGGAATGGTCGGCGCGGAATCCGGGGATCACAGCGCGGAGGTTTCATCCAAGGCCCGGCTCTCGAAAAAGGAACTGGAGAAGTACCGCGAGATCCTGCTCCAGAAGCGGGCCGAACTGGCGGGCGACATCAACAACATCGAAGACGAGGCCCTGCGTCAGAACTCCGGTTCGCTCTCGAGCCTGCCGCAACACATGGCCGAGCAGGGATCGGACACATTCGAGCAGTCGATCTCACTCGACTTGGCGCAGGTGGATCGGAACTTGATCCGCGAGATCGACGATGCCCTGAAGCGCATCGAGGACGGGACCTACGGGGTCTGCCCTCGCACAGGCCAGCGTATCTCGCCCGAACGCCTCGCGGAACTGCCGTGGGCCAAGTACTCGATCGAGGCGCAGCGCGAAATGGAACGCAGGCCGTATTTCCATCGCGGAGAGTGAGCGGACCTCTCCGATTCGATCCCTGAATCCTCAGTTCGGCCGATCACCCATCGCCGTGACCACAACGCCCCCATCGCCCGAGACCCCAGGGACCGTTGCGTCTCCGCAGCAGTCGCCGTCGCGCGTCGCCGCAAGCCCGGACGAGCCATCGAAGGACGGACGGAGCCCGATGGCCGCATCGAGTCAACCGACCATCAGAACCGGCTCCGGCTCGGGCTGGCGATCGGGCGCCGCGTGGAGGATGATGCTGGTCGTGGCGTTGCTGTCCCTGGTCGCCGACCTGGCGAGCAAGCACCTGGCGTTCCACTACGTCATGGATCGGCCGATCACGGTTGTGCGGGAGCGGGTGCTGGAGCGAGCCGCGCAGAACCCGCGACTGATCAACACGCTGATCCCGGACCATGAGCCGCTGGTGGTGGTTCCGAAACTGCTGCACTTCACGCTCGTGCTCAATCCCGGCGCGGTCTTCGGGATCGGGCCCGGCAAGCGCTGGTTCTTCATCGCGTTCACCGTCGTCGCGCTGGCGTTCGGGCTGATGATGTTCGCGAGATGGACGACCACACGCGACCGGTGGGCCCATGCCGCGATCGGCCTGCTGATCGGGGGGGGGCTGGGCAACCTCTACGACCGTCTCACCTACGCGTGCGTACGCGACTTCATCCACCCGCTGCCGGGTTGGAAATGGCCTTTTTCGCTGAACCTGCTGGTGGTCGATCTGCGTCGGGGAGCGCCGATCTGGCCGTACGTCAGCAACCTCGCGGACCTGCTGCTCCTCATCGGGATCGGCATGCTGCTGGTGCACCTGTGGCGGCGCGACCGCGCCCACGCCCCGCGGCGGGCCTGATCGGCCGGGGAGCGGGGGGCCTCCCCTTCGGCCATTGATCGTGTGTGCTGGTTGCGGATGACGACCCTCATCCACGCGCGACACCCACAAGGCGACAGCACTGCCACCAGCCACGGCATAGCACACATTCGCGGCCCGAAGCGCGACCGCGGCCTTCAACAATCGTTGACGGACTCTCTCCGCAGCGCTCACCACCCAGTCAAGCGAGAATGCACCCGTGATCGCCGCCACGACTCAGGTTTAGAGCGTTGACGGCCGCTCACTTGATCGTCGGCACCCAGGCCGCGAGCACATCCCGCGCGGCCGCAAGGTCCACCTTGCTGACCATCTCCGTCACGGTGTGGATGTAGCGTGTGCCGACGACGATGCCGAGCGCCCGCGCGCCGCCGCGGGCCTGTTGCGCGGCCGCGCCGTCCTGACCGCCGCGGGCGAGAATCGTCCGCTGGTAGGGGATGCGGCTCTTCTTCGCGATCGCCTCGACCTCATTGACAAGTCTGTAGTCGGCGATGAAGCTCGAATCCATGACGTGAAGACCGAAGCCCTTGCCCTGCACGGTCACGCACTCGTCGGACGGCACGCCCGGCATGTCGCAACTCAGCGTGACATCAAGGCCGATCCCGATATCCGGCTCGACGCTGAAACTCGATGTGTGCGCACCGCGGATACCGACCTCTTCCTGCACGGTGAACGAGACATAGATATCGCACGCGTGCTTGGCGCCGGCCGCGTGGATCTGGCGCACGCTCTCGATGCCCAGCCAGCACGCGATGCGGTTGTCCATCGCCTTGCTCACCAGCTTGTCGCCAACCTCGATCAACGGTTCATCCATGACGACATAGTCGCCGATCCTCACGAGTCTCTTCACCTTGTCGGCCGGGAGGCCGACATCGACCAGGAACTCCTTCACCTCGGGAATCTTCTTCTTGTCCTCCTCGCTCGCGATGTGCACGGGCCGGCCGCCGGGATTCATCACGGCCTTGAGATCGCCGCCACCCGTGCAGACCAGCACGCGCCGGCTGAAGAGGTTTCGGGTATCAAACCCGCCCGCGGCGTTGCAACGGATGAACCCCTGGTCGTCGATCGCCTTGACATAGAACCCGATCTCGTCCATGTGGCAGAGCATCATCACCCGCGTGGCGCGGCCGCGTGACTTGGCGCCGGCGCGGGCCTTGCGGAGGCAGATCAGGTTGCCCATCGCGTCCTCGCGGACCTCGTCGAAGAGACCCTTGATCTCCCCCTTGATCAGCGCCCGCACCCGCTCCTCCCGCCCCGGAATGCCGGGGGTCTCGCACAGGCGCTTGAGCAGGTCGACGTTGAGCTTGGGTGTGGCCATCGGGAGTGCTTCTCGTTCTGGAGATAGGGTCGAGCCGGTACTGAGTGGGTCCAGAGCATATCACGCTGTGCGGCGTCTGTCGTCGCTTCTACCATCGCCAAGCCTGTGGCCCACCCATCACCCCTGCAATCCCTGCACGACTCCGCCGAGCCCCTGATCGGTCTCTATGGGACGCCCGAGCGCTCGATCTCCGTCGTGCAGGCGTTCGACCCGATCGAGGTCGAGTACGCCGCGATCCGGCGGCACGCGGCGATCTTCGACATGCCCCACTGCGGCGTGCTGGAGTTTCGCGGTGATGACCGTGCGGGCCTGCTCAACCGCATGTTGACGCAGAACCTTGCCGATCCTGCCCCCGAGGGGAAGATCGGGCGCTCTCGCAACAGTTTTCTTCTCGACCGCAAGGGGCGTGTCGCGGCAGATCTCCGGATCATCCACCTGCCCGATCGCACGCTGGCGATCGGCGAGGTGTTCGCGATCGAGCGAACCCGCGAGTCGCTCGAGAAATACATCATCACCGAGGATGTCACGATCACCGACCAGACAGCGAGCAGCCACGTGCTCGCTGTGCACGGGCCCGCCGCGGCCGCGATCCTCGGTGCCGGCGTCGAAGGGGATCCGGCGGTGGCCACGAACATCCGGCGCGATACATCGGTTGAATCGATCCTCTTCGGTGTCCCCACACTTTTCGACCGACACGATTGGAGCGGCGAGATCGGCCTGACGCTTGTCGCCCCGGCCCACCAGGTGGCAGCGCTGTACGAGTCGCTCTCGACCCCGTGGTCGGCCCGCGGCCCTCACGACGCCGCTGCGCCGCAGACAACGCTCGCCCGTCGCATCGGTTGGCACGCGTTGAACATGGCCCGCATCGAGGCGGGCACCGCGCTGTACATGCTGGATTTCGGGCCCAACTCGCTGCCGCACGAGACCGGCGATTCCACGCTCGCCGATCGCGTCTCGTTCAAGAAGGGCTGCTACCTCGGACAGGAGATCGTCGCTCGAATGCAGTCCCTGGGCCACCCAAAGCAGAAGCTTGTCGGCCTGCGCGTTCAGGGCGCGGGCTCCAACGCGGCACAAGCCGAGACCGGCACGCCCATCGTCGAATCCGCTTCGTCCGCCGCGACCGGCACGCAACCCATCGGCGCAGTCACGAGCTCGGCGTTCAGCCCGCTCAACGGCGGCGAGCCCGTCTGCTTTGGGATGGTGAAGTACAGCCACGCCGTCTCGGGAAGAACGCTCTTCCTGCACACCACCAACGGCCCCGTTCCGGCCATCGTTCAGCCGTCGCTCTCGTTCCTGAGGCCCGCGTGATTCACTTGGTCAGCCGGTACCGCGATGCCAGAAACCGGCGAAGCGTCCTCGATGAACCGGGGTACACCGACAGCACGCCGCCGAGCTCACGGGACTTCTTGCGCCGTGCCGCGCCTGTTGATCGTTCCAAGCGCTGGTGCATCTCGATCAGCGGCCGGGCAGACTCGACGACCTGAAGCGTTTCCAGCGCAAACATGCCCGCGCGTCGGCCGGCGTCCGCGAACAGATCATCGACCAGCGGCCAGCGGAATGGCCTGATCGACGACGACGCCTCCGAGGCCCTGGGAGCGCGAGACGCCCGCACAACCGGAACGTCCAGCGCATCATCAGCACGCAGAATGCCCCGTCCAACGCTGTCGAGCGCCGCTGCCTTGGCCGACCGGAACAGCGCCGAGCGAATCGCTTCTACTCGCGCCGGCCCGCTCAGCGTCGAGAGCGCGGCCCGATGCACCGAGGCGTAGTGTGCGGCCGCGGCGGCGATCTGCGGCGTGGCCGAAGACGTGCCACCGCCATCCAGATCGATGATCGTTCGCGATCCCCATCGCGCCCACGGGATGTTCGGCGTGTAGGCCGCCAACGCGTGCCTCATGTCTTCGCGCGGACCGGTACAGCCCTCCATCTTCCAGAACGCCAGTCCGGATTTGTAGGGTTCTTCGTCCGCGGTGACGCCTACCGCCGCGATCACCTGCGGGAAGCGTGCCGGCCACACCATCTGGTACGGCGGGAGCGGACCGACTCGGTTGCCCGCCGCGGCCACGACCACGATGCCCGCCGCGCACAACCTCGCCACCTCATCGGCCCAGGTCTGCGTCGGAAAACCGCCCATGCTGATCGACACCACATCGACCGGCACACCGCCGCGCCACAGCGCGTTCACATACTCCAGCCCCGCTCCCATCGTGCTCGTCCACAGATGAATCACCGAGTCGCTGATCCGTACCGGGATGATGTTGGCATGGGCCGCGCCACCCAGCGGCCGACCGAAGGGCTTGCCGTCGGGCGTGCGCGCAACCACACCGCCCGCGAGGATGCCGATGGTGCCCGTGCCGTGACCGGGCTGGTTGCCAAGCCCATCGTTGAATGGATCCGTCGCATCGTTCCGCTTGTTCAGAACATCCCACTCATGCTCGCGAAGGACGTGCGGCGGCTTGTTGAGATGGCGCGGGTCATAACCCGTATCAAGGTGCACGATCGTGGGTGCGGGCAACATCTCCGCGTGCTTGCTCGCACGATCGAGTTGGCTCGTGCCGAGATGCCACGCGAAGTCCGGGTGCGAAGGCCAGAACCCGTCGGGATCCTGCGAACCTGAAGCTCCGCTCTTGACCGCTGTTTTGACCTTCGACGACTGCCCGGCCCGCGGCTTGGCCGCCGACCCGCGCTCGCTCACGCCCGTCTCCCAGCGCTGAAGCAGGTCGGGCTCGGTGAAGTCCGCTCGGCTCCCGAGTTCATCGGCCGCGGCGTGGGCGAGGTCCCACGGGTGGGTCTCTTCATTGTCCGAGGCGGGATCCGCCAGAACCCATTGCCTTCGGTCCGCTGACTTCATCCTGGCCCCCGCCCCGCGAGCTGCCGCCTGCTTGCTCGCGCGGGCGACGACGCTCGATGGAAGGAGCGGACGCACACGGAAAGTGGTCTGCCCGACACACAGTACCGGTGCGCCCGCCGGACCGGACTTTCTCGCACGCTGCGCCCCCTGCACGGGCGCCGACGCGGCCAGACGAATCATCACACCCTGGCGTGCCTGCGGGAGAAACATGCCTCGCTCCTGCTTGTTGCGACCTCGACGGGGCGCGGTCTCGGCCTCACCATCCCTTCCCTCAAGCGGAATCCGGCTTCAAACGTCCCACATCGTGCGCCAAAACGGAACACACGCTCGTTACCCTGCGCTCATCCCGCGACCGCAGCCGCCGCGATCGCGGCCCCACGCTGGCGGAAGTATCGCAACATCACGTCATCACCCAACTGCTTCACTCGCCCGACCTTGAACAGCCTTGCATCGGCCAGTTTCTGAAGCTCCCGCCCGCGTGCGACGGGCACCGCCTCTGGATCCGCCAGCACCTTCGGCGCGATGAACACCAGCGCTTCATCCACCAGATCGGCCTCGAACAGCCGGCCCAGCAGGCCCGCGCCGGCCTCGATCAGCACGTTGGTGGCCTGGTGTTCCCGCGCAAGATGCTTCAGAAGTTCGGCCACAGGGATCGCTCCATCCGTCGCGGCGGCCAGCACCTCGACCCCGGCCGCCGCGAGATTGCGCGCCGCCGCGCCCCGCCGCACCAGCGCGGCCTGCGTGGTGGCGATCAGCACCGGCGACAACCGGGCCGTTTGCACGAGCCGCGATTCGAGCGGGGTCTCAAGCTGTGGATCGATGATCACGCGCTTCGCAACCCGCCTCGGAGGACGACCAAGCCTCGCGGTGAGCATGGGATCATCCGCCAGAACCGTCCCGATCGCTGTCACGACCGCATCGACGCGCCCGCGGATCCGGTGCACCCGTGCGCGGGAGGCGGGGCCGCTGATCCACTTGCTCTCTCCCGCACGCGTCGCGATCCAGCCGTCGATGGTCTGGGCCCACTTGGCGATCACCCACGGAAGCCCGGTCGTCACCCGCTTCACGAACGGGTCACTGATGCAGACGGCCAGTCGGCTCGATTCGTCGAGCACGCACTCGATGCCGGCCTGCTGCAAACGCTCCTGCCCGCCGGCCGCGGCCGGGTTGGGATCCTGCCGCGCGAAGACCACGCGCCCGACGCGAGCCCGGACGAGCGCGTCGGTGCATGGAGGCTGCTTGCCCTGATGGTTGCACGGCTCGAGCGTGACGTACACAGTCGCACCCGCCGGATCACCGCCGCGGCGCGCACAATCCTCGAGCGCTTCCACCTCCGCGTGCTTGTCGCCGAACGCCTGATGATGGCCCATGCCGATGATGCGACCTTCCGCCGGTCCATGGCCCGCTCGGACGATCACTGCCCCGACAAGCGGGTTGGGCTCGACATCCCCCGCCGCGCGCAGCGCCAATCGCGCCGCCAAGTCAAGCATCTCGCGGGCCTCGCTCACGCTGTTCACGCCCTCCTCACCAGCGAGCGCCGCTCGTCGGCCGTGATGAACTCCCGGACATCGTTCAGCCACCGCCGCGCATCCAGCGCGTACCCCGCCGTCGGCTTCAACTCCGGGATGCGCCCGCACCAGTACAGGTTGAACCTCGCCATCATCAGTTCGCGCGTGAGCTTGGCGAGCATGCTCGCCAGCGCGACGGGCAGGTGCGCCGCCTCCGCCTCGACCCTGAAGCTCACGCGCATCCGCCGCGCGCGTCCATCACTTCTCACCCCCCCCACTCCCGCGATGTCGTACACGCTCTGCGACGTCGTCTCGCCCACGACCGTCACGACCGCCTCGGGGAACATCCGCGACAGGCTCTGGGCGTACTGCACCCGCCCGCCCTGCCGGTCGCACACCACGCGTACGCCCGACCGTTCATCCTCGGCACACGCAAACCTCTCCCACACCTCCGACAGATACCGCGCGATCACCGACTCGGTCACCGCGGCCTTCGTCTGCGCGGCCTCCGCGATCTGGTTGAACGCCGCCTCCGTCACCGCCTCGGCACGCATCCCCAGCAGCCGCACGCCCGCCCACAGCAGCGCGACACGCAATGTGTTGGCCGCGATCGCGATCTCCCCCGGCGTGAAACTCAGCGGCATCGCCCGCGGCGGCCCCTGGTACCACGCTTCGCAAGCGTCCGAGACCGACATCGAGCGCAAGAACGCGATGTCCGAAACCGGTGCAGCCTCCTCTTCCTGCTCTTCGCACACCGCCAGACACGCCAGAACGCCCCGCTCCAGGTGGTGCAGCGGGTGCCGCGTCGTCGAGCCGTTGGCCAGCTTCAGCTTCTTGGAGTCGTCGATCGCGATCCGGCGCTGCCGGTCGTTGGACGCGCGGCAGACCCCCTGCTTCAGAACTCGCCACAGATCCGGCGCCTCGTCGCCCTCGCACCAGTCGTCCACCTTGAAAATACTCGCGCCTACGCACAGCGGCCCGAGCAACGGGCCGTAACCGGCTTCGTCGATACCGCAATAGACAAGCGCCACGCGCCCATCGTACCAGCTTGAGCGTTACCGTGAGCCATCCGGTCCGGGAGCGCGACGCGTCACGGACACCCGGCAAACCACAGAGCCAGAAAGTCGAACAGGTCCTGGAGAGATGTGTCGCCATCCCCGTTGTAATCCGACCTCGGATCAAAGCCGAACCAGGCACCGAGGAAGTCAAAGATGTCCTGCAGCGTGACGCCTCCGACTCCGTTGAAGTCCGCTCGGCAACGCGGAAGCGTGACGACAAATACTCCTGTTCCGCTCCCGTCCGAAGTCCCGGCCGGTCCCAAGTACGAGACGCGGAGGACCAGCTCTCCCCGGTCGTTGAGGCCGCTCGGCAGTCCATCCTGGCAACCGGTTCCAAACCAGGATTCGGCCTCGACCACGACTCGGAAGTCGCCCACATCGGGGCTTGGCTCGATATCAAACACTCCGCCGGACACGGCCACGCCGAACAGGTTGCCTTGCAGGTCGGTCGCCCACACGCCGCGGCCGGAATACTCGCCGAACATGTCGTACGTGCGAGCCTGAAAAACCGTGTGCCCCAGCGAGTTGATCGACGGATGGTGAGGATGCAGCGACTCGAAGAAACGCCCGGAAGGCCCCGGCGCAGCGGCCGCTTGACGTGCCACGAGGCGAAGCCCGCCGGTCGCTTCGGACCAGATACCGGTGTTGTTCTCCACCGTCACTCCCGATCCCGTCAATACCCCCACAAACGCGACGCGGCCTTGACCACTCAAAGACAGCGGCCGAAACTGAGAGAACCGTGCGCCGCCCACGCCCGGCGCAATGTCCCCTGCCCGTGCCACCAAGCGCAGGCCCGCGGGAACACCCGCCCACACACCCTCGTCGTTCTCCGTCGTCACACCAGCGCCCGAGAGCGTTGACCAGATCGCGATCTGCCCGGCCGCGTTCGACGCCACCGCCGGTTGGATTTCCTGCAAACTGGCGCCAGACGTGCCGGGCGCATCCATCCCGCTCGCAATCACCAACTGCGGCTCGGAAGTCGATCCCAACCACACGCCCGTCCGTGGAGTTGCCCAGCCCCCACCGACGGCGTAAAGGTGGCTGCCAAACACAACCTGCCCGCTGGGTGAGAGCCTCCCCGTGCCATATTCAAAGGCCGTGCCGATTGGTTGCCAGAACCTGGCGCCAGGAACTCCCGGTGCCGGCGCACCGCCACGCGCAACCAGGCCCAGAACGGGCACATCATCGATCAACCTCGCGGTCCAGAGTCCGGTTGATCCCTGCGCGTTGTCCGCGTCCCGAAACAGCACCATACCTGCCCCGTCAATCATCGGAACAGGTCCGCGGAACGGATCTGCGCCGAGCGAACCGAAACTACCGACTTCCGGAGCCGGCCACGCTTGCCCTGCTCGTACCAATAACCGCACATTTTCGGGGGTTCCGACGTAGATCGCACGATGGTTCGCGCTGACGCCCTGCAGCACCGCCGTAAACACGACCTGGCCGACCTCGTTAAGACCCCCGAAGCTCGAATCCCAAATCGTCGCACCGGCGATACCGGGCGCGGGTTCGCCCGCGTTGATCAACAACCGCGGCGTCAAGTCCGCATTCTCGACAAACACGCCTCCCACGAACGGCGCCGCGAGCGACGATGCATCAAAGACCACGCGCCCGGACGAACTGATCGCCGGAACCCCGATCACATCAAACACCCGACCGGGATAGCCCGGAATCGGATCGCCCAGCTTGGCGACTGTCCTTATCGTCTGCTGCGCGTGCGAGAACGGAGCGAACGCGGTCGCCGCCGCGCCCCCCATCGCCGCGAGCCATGTGCTCGTCAGGGCATTCCGACCGCTTGCTCGTTGCATCCGAACCCGCTCCGTTGGAGTTCAAGCCTACGACCTCCGCAACGTTCGGCAAGGAATCACGCGCAGTCCCAAAACGCGTCCGGGCGACCATCGCTGGTCGCCCGGACGGGTTTGAATGCGGCCGAGAGGAGTCGAACCTCCACGGGGGTGAACCCACTAGAACCTGAATCTAGCGCGTCTGCCAATTCCGCCACGGCCGCGGCAGGCCCGATGGTAGGTCGGGGGGCGGGAAAGGGCAACGTGGAGCAAGGCGACTTGATTCCGACGGGTCATCAATCCTCGGACTCTTCATCCTCTCCGCCGGCCTTCACCGCCACCGGCGCATTGGTCGCCTTCGCCGCCAGCACCTTCCGCCGCACCTCCTCGAACAGGTCCTTGTTGTCCTTGAGGAACTTCTTGCTGGTCTCGCGGCCCTGACCGACGCGGACTTCGCCGTAGCTGAACCACGCGCCCGACTTGTCGATGACCTTGGCGTCCACCGCGAGGTCGAGCAGGTCGCCGGCGGTCGAGATGCCCTCGTCGAACATGATGTCGAACTCGGCATCGCGGAAGGGCGGCGCGACCTTGTTCTTGACCACACGGGCCCGGACGCGGTTGCCGATCGCGAGCTCACCCTCCTTCAGCGAGCTGGTGCGGCGGATGTCGATGCGCACCGAGGCGTAGAACTTCAACGCGCGGCCGCCGGGCGTGGTCTCGGGCGAGCCGTACATCACGCCGATCTTCTCGCGGATCTGGTTGATGAAGATCACGGTGCAACTGCTGCGGGCGATGATGCCGGTGAGCTTGCGCATGGCCTGGCTCATGAGCCGGGCCTGCAGACCGACCACAGCCTCGCCCATCTCGCCCTCGATCTCGGCCTTGGGAATCAGGGCCGCGACCGAGTCCACGATGATGAGGTCCACGGCGTTCGAGCGCACCAGCAACTCGCAGATCTCCAGGGCCTGCTCGCCGGAATCGGGCTGGCTGACCAGCAGGTCGTCGATGTTGACACCGATCTTGCGGGCCCAGGAGGGGTCGAGGGCGTGCTCGGCATCGATGAAGGCCGCGACCCCGCTGCTCTTCTGCGCCTGGGCCGCGACGGTCAGGGCGAGGGTCGTCTTGCCGGAAGACTCCGGGCCGAAGATCTCGACGATGCGGCCGCGGGGAATGCCCTTGCCGCCGAGCGCCAGATCGAGCGAGATTGCGCCCGTTGAAATGCCCGGGATGTTGAGGTAGGCGTTCTCGTCGAGCTTCATGATCGAGCCCTTGCCAAAGGCCTTCTCGATCTGCGAAACCGCCTGGCCGAGGGCCTGGAGCTTCTCCTTGCTGGGCTTAGTCGCGTCTGGAACGCTCGGCTTGGCGGGTGCCACGGTCGCGGCGGGCGCGGGCACAGGCTTGCCGACCGAGACCGGAGGCTTGGCGGGAGCCGGCGTGATTTGCGGGGTGCTTGGGGGCCTCACGGAACCCGGCTTGACCTCAACCCGGACATTTGTCGCGTGGGAGGTGCCGTTGCTGGAGGCGGACGGAGCGGGAACGGGGGCGCGAGACGCCATGACGAACCACCTTTCTCTGCCGGGCGTGGCTGGCCGTTGGGGGCCAGGCGCTCCGGGGGCCATGCGCGGGGCGGGGTTTGGTTTCACACTCCGAGGAGAGGCACCAAACTTGTCCGACCGGGGGCGGCGCTGGTCGCGGGCCCGGTAAGAGGGATCATACCAGACCCCCAACAATCGTCAATGTTTGGACCTTGATTGTGGATAACTTCCCGAACATGGCGTAAGTGCTTCTGCGGTCAAGGGTTGCGACCCAAACAACCTCCGCAAGAACACAAGCCGCATCAAGAATCTTGATCGAAGCAGAGCGCACGCACGAAAAGACGCCCAGACGTGGCGAAATCCCCCTTGCGGATTGGCGGGCGCGCGGTAGAGTGCGCGCCGCGCGGGATGTCCCGCGCCATGGCCATTCGCTCACACACGAGGGGAGATGCGGGGTGCTGTAGCGGAGCCGCGGCGCAAGGGTTCACGAGAGAGCGATGCGCGACGGCCCCGCAGGAAAGCGAGGCTCACGATGAAGTGTCGAGTGATGTTGTCCGTCGCGCTCGTGCTCGCGGCCGCGGGAGCCGCCGCGCTGGCGCCGACACAACCGCGCAGGTGCCACCGTCCGCCGCCTTACCAGCCCGGCAATCTGAGGCCGCAGGTAATCTGCCGCTCGTTCAACTGCCCGAAGTGGACGCCGATCGACTTCCACTATGTGTCGATCCCGATCGGTGATGAGGACAGCGACTATGAAGAGTTGCTCGAGTCGATCAACGCGATCCTGCCTGGTCCGGAACACATGCCGCACCCGGATCTGGGCGTCGGCCCGGGCGCTCCGCACGAGGGGCCGTACACCTACGAGATGGCGTGGGGTGTGCGGGATTCGGGCTTCTTCGAGGGACGAGACCTTCGCCTGAGCCAGTTCCGCAATGGTCATGGCGCGTGCCTGGCGTGGTTGCTTGTCCCGGAGGGGGCGTGCGGCGAAGAGACCGACCAGGGCTCCTCGCCCGACTTCGACCTCGGCGACATCATTTCCAACGCGGTGTTCCCGATCCATTTCGAGGCGGTGACGTTCCACAACGGACATCCGTTCTCGATGCCGGCCTCGTTCGATATCCCCGCGCTCGACGGCAGCCTGACTCCGCCGTTCGATGTGGACGGCCACAGCCACATCCCCAACTTCCTGATCGAGAGCGCGGACTTTGCGACGGACAACCTGACACCAGTCCAGTTGACCGGCGTCTACCGGCAGGTGATTCGCCTGACCGATGCCGAGGGGAACGGCTGGAACATCAACACGTTCTTCGTCGTCGTGCAGCCGTACCGGTGATCGACGCGTGGTGATGTTGACGCGACCCATCATGGCCCCGGCGCGAGCCGGGGCTTTTTTGTCGGCGCGGGCTACGCTGGAGGACCGCTTTCGGCCATTTCGCCGCGTGAGGATCGCCGCATGTCTGTCGCCCCACCTCCATCCGCTTCGACACCGCACTCGACAGAGAACACCCTGCGGGCCACGACGCAGGAGCTTCTCAAGGCCGAGGCGAAGATCCGCCTCGGCGGCGGCCAATCCGCGATCGAGCGGCAACATGAGAAGGGGCGGCTGACGGCACGCGAACGAATCGAGCGGCTCGTTGATCCCGGCTCGCGGTTCACGGAGCTCGGCCTGTGGGCGGCCTATGGCATGTACGCCGAGTACGGCGGCGCGCCCGGCGCGGGCGTGGTCACGGGGGTCGGAAGGGTGCAGGGCCGCGAGTGCATGATCATCGCCAACGACGCGACCGTGAAGGCCGGCGCGTTCTTCCCGATGACGTGCAAGAAGATCATCCGGGCCCAGACGATCTCGCAGATGGCCCGCCTGCCGCTGATCTATCTCGTGGATTCGGCGGGTGTCTTCCTGCCGCTGCAGGAAGATGTCTTCCCCGACACCGACGACTTCGGGCGCATCTTCCGCAACAACGCGGTGCTGAGCGCGGATGGCATCCCGCAGGTCGCGGCGATCATGGGCTACTGCGTCGCGGGGGGCGGCTACCTGCCGGTGCTGTGTGACACGTTGCTGATGACAGAGGGGTCGGGGCTGTACCTCGCGGGCCCCGCGCTGGTGAAGGCGGCGATCGGTCAGGTCGTGACCGATGAGGAGTTGGGCGGCGCGAAGATGCACGCGGGCGTGAGCGGGACGATCGACTTTCGCGAGAAGGACGACGAGACTTGCCTGCGGCGTTTGCGGGAGCTGGTGGGGAAGTACCACAGCGAACAGCAAACGGTGAGCGGCGAACAGCCGGACCGAGCAAGAGGACCTCGCGCGATTCGCGACGGTCAGTCGGTGTACGACTCGTTCACCGACAAGCCCGGCACGCAGTACGAAATCCGCGACATCATCACAGCGATCGTGGACAGCCGCGGCGAGGCCGTGGGGCCGGAGGCCCGACCCACCGATCGGAACCTGGCTTGCGACTTCGACGATTACAAGGCCGACTACGGCCCGAGCATCGTCTGCGGCTACGCCAAGATCGGCGGCCACGCCTGCGGTATCGTCGCCAACCAGAAGAAACTCACGCGAACCGCGCCCGGAGCCGTTCAGTTGCCTGGCGTCATCTACCACGACTCCGCCGACAAGGCCGCTCGGTTCATCATGGACTGCAACCAGCGCAAGATCCCGCTTGTTTTCCTGCACGACACCACCGGCTTCATGGTCGGCAAGGAGTCCGAGCAGCACGGCATCATCCGCGCTGGCGCGAAGATGGTCAACGCGATGAGCAACTGCATCGTTCCCAAGGTCGTCGTCATCCTCGGCGGCAGCTACGGGGCCGGAAACTACGCGATGTGCGGGCGAGCTTTCGACCCTTTCATCTCCCTCGCGTGGCCAAACGCCAAGTGCGCCGTCATGGGCGCCAACCAGGCGACGGGCGTGCTGACCACCATCGAGGAAGCCAGCCGCAAGCGCAAGGGCGAGTCGATCGACGAGGAAACCCACAAGCAGATCTATTCCGCCATCCATGCTGGCTACACCGAGCAGGCCGACATTCGCCACGCCGCGGCCCGCGGCTGGGTCGATCGGCTGATCGAACCCCACAAGACCCGCGAAGAGATCATCGCCGCGCTGGAGATGACGGCGGGTTGGGACTACTCCAAACCATTCAAGACAGGCGTATTGCAGACCTGAGCCGCTGCCAACTCGCTCCACCTCTCAACCGCCACCTTTCCACTATGCCCCTCTCATTCATCGAGCGTTTCCGCAACTGGTACGAATACGAGCGCGACTGCAACGCCAAGATTCTGAGCATGCTCGCGTCCGTCCCCGAGGCCAGCCGCGACCAACCCGGCTTCGAGCGTGCCGTCGGCAAGGCGGCCCACCTCGCCGCCGCGAGGCAGAACTGGCTCTGGCGCCTCGGCCAATACCCCGAGGGCGCCGGCGGCTCGTTCCCTCCATGGACCCTGGACGAACTGCCGCGGCGCTTCGCGGCCATCGAAACCGCATGGACGAAGTACCTCGCGGGACTCAGCGAGCCCGACCTCGAACGCGACTTCATGTGGCACGGCCTCGACGGCAAGTGGCGCCGGTGGCGACTGCTCGACTTGCTCACGCAAGTCCATGGGCACGCCTGGTACCACCGCGGCCAGATCGCCTTGCTCGTCAAGGACCTCGGTGGCACACCCGTTGATACCGACTACATCTTCTGGGCCAAACCCACCGAGATTCCTCCTCCATCGGCTTAGCCCCATCGCCTGCCAGATCGACAGCGACGATGTCACGGGAGATGTTCCCCTTCTCCCGCAACCCGGTCGCGGCGCTTCGGTGATGGCACGTGGGTTGCAGCTATGCTCTACACATGCCCACCGCCAAACCCGACACCAGCAAGTGGCTCGTCGCCGCGTGGCCCGGGATGGGCAACGTGGCGGTGCTATCGGCCGGGTATCTGCTTCAGAAGCTCGGCTTCGAGGCGGTGGGCGAGTTGCCGCCGCAGGGCCGGTTCGACATCGAGAACGTCGATGTGCACGGCGGTCTGATCGAGACCCCGCGCCTGCCGCGAAACCTGCTGTTCCGGCACCCGGAGCCCGCGCCCGGCCGCGACTTCACGATCTTTCTGGGCGAGAGCCAGCCGAGCACGGGGTCGTACGGCTTTGCACACGAGTTGATCGAAGCGGCGAGCCGGTTCGGGATCGAGCGCGTGGTAACGTTCGCCTCCATCGCCTCGCAACTGCACCCGTCCAAGCAGCCGCGCGTGTTCGGCGCCGCGACCAGCAAGGAAACGCTCGACGAGATGGCCCGTGCCGAGATTCGCAACCTGGAGGAGGGGCAGATCGGCGGACTCAATGGCGTGGTGCTGGGCGCGGCCGCGAAGCGCGGACTCGTCGGCGTCTGCCTGCTGGGCGAGATCCCGTTCTTCGCCGCCGGCGTGCCGAACCCCAAGACGGCCCGCGCGGTGCTGGGCGCGTTGGCGCAGCTCGGCGGGTTCAGGCTCGACATGACCGAGCTGGACAAGCATGTGAGCGCGATGGACACGGTGATGCTGCGGCTGCTCGAAAAGCTCCAGAGCGAGCAGGGCATCACGATCGACGAGGAAGACGACGCGGAGCACGAGGTCGGAACCGGCGAGAAGGACGAGGAGGCTTCGCGGCCCAAGCCCGCGCCGACGCTCGATTTCGCGACCCGGCAGCGCATCGAGAATCTGTTCGACGAAACCCGGCGCGACCGGACCAAGGCGATGAGCCTGAAGCAGGAGCTCGACAAGCTGGGCGTGTTCTCGCAGTACGAGAACCGGTTTCTTGATCTGTTCAAGCGCGCGGAATGAGCGGGAACGGGAGCACAGCGGACGGCCGGCATCCGTACCATCTGGTCGGGAGGCGGGGATGCCGGGCCTTTGATGAAGCCGGTTGTGCGACTCCGGCCGGGAAGGTGGCTCGGAAGATCGTGCCGAGGGCCGGCTCTCGGACCGAGACCGCTACCCGAGAGAACAGTCGCGAGGGTGACGAGAAGGAGCATTGGAGCATGTACAAATCAAGGGCCTACTCGGCCGCCAGCGCAACATCACCCATGGGGTCGACGCAGATTCCTCGGCGAGACCCGACGGATGCGGATGTGCAGATCGAGATTCTCTACTGCGGCATCTGCCATTCAGACCTTCACACGGTGCGGAACGAGTGGAAGGACGTCTGGCCGACGGTCTATCCCTGCGTGCCCGGTCACGAGATTGTCGGGCGGGTGGCCCGCGTCGGCTCGCGGGTCACGAAGTTCAAGCCGGGCGACCTCGCCGCGGTCGGTTGCCTTGTGGACTCCGACGGCACCTGCCCGCACTGTCGCGGCGGCGTCGAACAGTTCTGCGCGGGCGCGACGTTCACGTACAACGCGCCCGACCGGCACGGGACCGCGCCCGTGACCTACGGCGGGTACTCCGACAGCATCGTCGTGAACGAGCGGTTCGTCGTGCGCGTCCCGAAGAACCTCAGCCTCGCGGGGGCTGCGCCGCTCCTGTGCGCGGGAATCACCACCTACTCGCCGATGCGACACTGGCGTGTCGGCAAGGGGAAGAAGGTCGGCATCGTGGGTCTCGGCGGACTCGGGCACATGGGCGTCAAGTTCGCCCACGCGTTCGGGGCGCGCGTGGTGGTCTTCACCACCTCGCCGGGCAAGAGAGAAGACGCCCTGCGGCTCGGAGCCGACGAGGTCGTCGTTTCTCGCAACGCCAACGAGATGCAGAAGCACGCCGGCAGTTTCGACTTCATTCTGGATTGCGTCTCCGCCGACCACGACATCAACGCCTATCTCCAGCTGCTGCGTCCTGATGGGACCGTCACCCTCGTCGGCGCGCCCGAGAAACCCCTCGCGGTTTCGGCGTTCAGCCTGCTCTTCGGCCGGCGCAGCCTCGCGGGCTCGCCGATCGGCGGCCTGGCCGAGACGCAGGAAATGCTCGACTTCTGCGGCGAGCACGGCATCACGTCGGATGTCGAGGTCATCCCGATCCAGAAGGTCAACGAGGCGTACGAGCGGCTCGTGAGGGCCGATGTGAAGTACCGCTTCTGCATCGACATGGCTTCGCTGAAGGCCGAGTGACCAACGACGCCGGTGGGCTTTCAGTGCCTGGGCATTGAAGAAGCGAAAAGGGCCGCACCGTTCTCCCAACGGCGCGGCCCACGCGGCACGATCCTCGTGCCGGGACCAGGATTCGAGGCTTCCCGACCGCTCAGCGGCGGCGGCGCAGGCCGACCAGGCCCCCGATACCGAGCAACGCGGCGGCGCCGGGCGTGGGGATCTCGAACGTCAGTTTCTGGGCGATCGCCGTTGCGAAGGTCTGGAACGTCGCCTGAAGCGCGAACGCGCCGGTTCCACCGATGACCTGGGTCTGGTAGTAGTTCAGCAGCGCAGTGCTGGGGGCATCCTCGATCACCAGTGCGTTGATGACGTCGACGCGAGAGAGCGCATCGGCGCGAGCCTGCGCGACCGTTCGGCCGGGCTCGAGCTGGTTGTTGTCACCGTCGCTGGAGATGTCGATGACCTTGCGGAAGCCGTCGAACATGTTGGTGGCGAAGGCCGGAGACGAGAAGTCCAGCGCACCCTGCACGCAGGTCTGGCCGTCGTAGACCCGCCCGGTGAGATCGATCGCGTCGGCGAAGGCGTTGCAGGCCGCGACGCTGTCGAGCAACGTCCACGGAACGACCTCGGTGTGCTCGTTGGCGCCGGACCAGTAGATCACGTTGACGGCGATCTTGCCCGAGCGGCCGTTGAGCGTGTTGGTGATCTGGTTCTGGATGGACGCGTTTCGGAACGCGGCGGAGTACCCGCCACGCTGCAGTCCGAACTCGGCGTTGCTGATGCTGCCCGAGACGTCGACGACGAGCGAGAGCTCGAGGTCGACCGTGACGGTGGCGAGCGAAACAACCGGGGCCGCGCAGACAGCGCAGGCCGCGGCCAGAAGGCGCGACGAAAGACGCATGAACTATCTCCCTCTCCGGGCCGCGCGTTGCAGCCCCCAAATCGACTGTGTACCGGTCCAACGTCGGCCGGCGCTACGGTCGGAGAGACTAACTCCGGGCGCAGGACCGGCCAGCTCGGATCGCGGAAATGCGGGGAGTTTGCGGCGTCGCGCGGGCGATAACGGCGCGACCCGCACGATAACGAACACGCTACCGGACCCGTGCTGGGGTTATCGCGCTAGAGCTCCGGAGCAAAGCCACGACGCATCGTGTTCTCACAACTGGCCCGCGGTTCAACAAACTGCAGCAGATAGTCCCGGCCGCCGGCCTTGCTGCCCACGCCCGACATGCCGAACCCGCCGAATGGCTGACGGGCAACCAGCGCGCCGGTGATGCCCCGGTTGATGTAGAGATTACCGACGCGGAACTCTCGCTTGGCCATCTCGATGTGGCTGGGCCTGCGGCTGAAAACGCCGCCCGTGAGTTTGTAGGGCGAAGCGTTGGCCATCGCCAGGGCCTGCTCGAACGTCGGCGCGTGCATGACCGCCAGCACCGGGCCGAAGATCTCTTCGCGGGCGATCGTGTGCTCGGGCTTCACACCGCTGAAGATGTGCGGCGCGACAAACCGGCGTCCCGTGGCCTGTTCGAGCCCCGAGGGCACGGGCATCGCCAGTTCCAACTTGCATCCTTCCGACATGGCTTTCTCGATGAGCCCGGTGATCTTGGCCTGGGACTCGGCGTCAATCACCGGGCCGATGTCGGTGCCGGGCCTCACGGGATCCCCGATCACCAACGCGCTCGCGGCGCCGACCAGCCGCTGCACCACGGTCCGTATCGCCGGACCGTCCTCGCCCTGCGGATCGACGACGATCAGCCGCGAGCACGCCGAGCACTTCTGGCCCTGGAACCCGAACGCCGAGTGGCGGATCGCGAGCACGGCCTCGTCGAGATCGGCGCTGGTGTCCACAATCAGCGCGTTCTTGCCGCCCATCTCGCAGACGACCCGCTTGACGTGGGCGTGCGGGCCGGCGGCCCACGCGTTGAACAACTCGCGCGAGCCCGCGAACGGCGAGCCCGGCGCGGCCGCGTGCAGGATGTCGCATCCAACATCCCTCGACCCGGTGAACGCGACGAGCGCGACGCGGGGATCGCGAACCAACGCGGCGCCCGTGGTCTCGCCCGGCGCCGGGCAGAAGTGCAGCACGTCGCCCCCCGCCTTGCCGATGAGACCGGGTATGCCCGTCTGCGACACCGACCTCCAGAAGATCTCGCACATCAGCTTCGCGATCCCCGGCGTCTGCTCGGCGGACTTCACGATCACGGTGTTGCCGGTGACCAGCGCGGCGGCGGTCATGCCGCAGCAGATCGCCAGCGGGAAGTTCCACGGGCTGATGACGACCGCGACGCCGCGGGGCTGGTACCACTGCTCGTCCAGCTCGCCGATGAACTTGCCCATGCGTTCCCGCACGAACATCGGCACGGCCATCCGGGCGTAGTACTCGCAGAAGTCGATCGCCTCGCACACGTCGGCATCGGCCTCTCGCCACGTCTTGCCCGATTCCTTGACCATCACAGCCGAGAGCTCGTCGCGACGTTGCCGCATCTCCTGTGCGGCCAACACCAACGCGGCCGCCCGCTCCTCCACCGGCACGTCTCGCCATTTCGCAGAGGCGGCGAGCGCCTTCTCAACCATCACCGCCGCGGCCTGCGGCGTGGTGTCGTTGGCGACCTTGGGAACGGCCGCGCGTTCGACGGCCGCGGCGAAGCTCTCTCGCACCTGTCGGATCGAGAAGTCCCGCATCGGCTCGTTGAAGAAGGCCTTGCCGTCACCCACACCCGCCACCGCGGGCGAGAGCTTGTGCTTGGCCGGGTCGATGCCGGTGGACTTTCCGCCGCCTTCGAGCGCGATTCCCGCGCCGGGGCGAGACCGAGCGCCTCCCTCGTGCGGGCTGGCGAGCAGCTTCGGAACATCCGCGTTATCGAGGAACCCCGCCTTGAGCCAGCTCTCATTGCTCGTGTTTTCGAGCAGTCGGCGCACGAGGTAGGCCATGCCGGGAATCATCTCGCCGACCGGAACGTATTCACGGATGCGCAGGCCCATCTCCGCCGCGGCGTGCTTCAACTGGTCCGCCATCCCGTGCAGCATCTGGAGCTCGAGCGCGTCCTTCGGCAGGCCTCGCCGCTCCAGCCCCGCCAGCGCGTACGCGATCGATCTCGCGTTGTGCGACCCGAGCGCGAGCTTCACCCCGCCGCTTCCGCTTGTCCGCGGCGCCGCGTCCAGGTAGATGTCCGTCATCCGCTCGAAGCAGGCGTCGGTCTGCCGCTTGGTCGGCCACACCGGGCAGGGCCAGCCCTGCTGCTCGGCGTGGATGACTTGGTAGTCCCAGTACGCGCCCTTCACGAGCCGCACCGTCACCGCCCGACCCGAGCGCGCGGCCCACTCGCACACGCGTCTGGCATCATCTTCGCCGCTGCGCAGGTAGGCCTGCATGGCCAGCCCCGCCTCGAACTTCACTTCCTCGCAGCACCGTTGGAACAGCTCGATCGTCAGGTCCTTGAGCGCGAACTGCTCCATGTCGAAGTTGACGAACACACCGTTCTTCGCCGCCGCCTCCAGGATCGGCACGATCCGGCGCATCAACTCCTTGATGCTCCCCTCGGTGTCGATCGGGTCGCAGCGCGCGCTGAGAGAACTGATCTTGATCGAGACGTTGGTCCGCGGGATCGCGCCCAGGTGGTCCGACTCCAGCCGCGGATCGGCCTTCCACCCCGCGACCGAGCCGGGGAGGTTGTTGATCAGGTCAAGGTACTTCCGCTGGTAGGCATCGGCCTCGTCATCGCTCACGCACGCCTCGCCCAGCAGGTCCACGCTGAACGCGATGCCGTCGTTCCAGAGGTCCTTGAGGTTGCCCAGCGCGCTGGCTGCATCGGTGCCCGCGATGAACTTGCCCGCCATGCCCTCGATCTGCTTGGCCACGGTCCCGACAAACAGCCCCTTGGCCAGCCCCCCGGCCCTGATCCCCAGCTCGACCGGTCCGGGCACCGTCACTCCCGGCTGGCCGAGGTAGTCCTTGAGGTGATCGAACCGATCCTCGGTTGTGCGCAGCATCGGGAACGCATCTACGTACCGGAACATCTGGACCTTGAAGTTCGGGTCCTTCATTGACCACTCCATCAGCCAGTCGCTGTAGAACTTGGCCGAGAGCACGCCCGTCTTGTGCCGCCGGGCGAGGTCCAGAAGTTGCGTGCCGTACCGCAGCACGCGCTCCTCCATTCCCGCGACATCCCCGCCCGCGTGGGCCGCGGCCGCCGCGCCGTTGCTTCCGTTCGTGCTTGGCCCCGATGCTCCCATCGCGGGCTTAGTTTTTCGAGAGAAGATCGCCATGCTGGCTCCGTGGCGTCGGCCGTCGGCCGACGGTTGATTCGGGCGTAACGCCCGCTGTTTCGCGCTGATCACAGGCCTCCGGCCCGTGGCTTCGCTAGTGTATGGAACCCCGCGGCCATCGACACGGACCCCCGCTGAATCCTCGCGCACGCTCGCCCCCATGACCGCCCCGAACACCCATACGACGCAGCCCGCCGGTCCGAACGCCCGGCACATCGTCACGATCGGCACGTTCGACGGCGTCCATCGCGGCCACCAGGCCCTGGTCGATCGAGCCCGCGAACTGGCGGGAGAGCATGACGCCTCGGTCGCCGCCCTGGTCTTCGACCCCAACCCCATCGAAGCGCTCCGCCCCAGCCAGGCCCCGGCACGGCTGACCACCTTCGAGCAGAAGCGAGACCTGCTCGTTCGATCCGGGGCCAACCAGGTGCTCCGTCTCGAACCCACCCCCGCGCTTCTCGGCGAGTCGCCGGAGCAGTTTGTCCGCGAGATCCTGAAGCAACACCGCGTCGCCGGGATCGTCGAAGGGCCCGACTTCCGCTTCGGCAGGGGCCGCGCCGGCGATGTCCACACCCTCGCCGCGCTGGGTGGAACACTCGGCTTCAAGGTGGAGGTGGTCAACCCCGTCTCGGTGACCCTCAACGACCACACCATCGTCCCGGCCCGGAGCACGATCGTCCGCTGGCTGCTCTCCAACGGGCGGGTCGATGATGCCGCCCGGGTTCTCGGCCATCCTTACACGATGCGCGGCCGCATCGTCCGCGGCGATCAACGCGGCCGCACAATCGGCTTTCCCACCGCCAACCTCGACTCGCCGTGCCTGGCTCCCGCCGATGGCGTCTACGCGGGGCTCGCCAGGCTCGCCGATGGCCGTTCGTTCACCGCCGCGATCAGCGTCGGCACCAAGCCCACCTTTGGCGACCGCCCCCGCACCGTCGAGGCTCTTCTGCTGGCTGCTCCCCACCCCGACACCCCCTCTGCCGCTCACCCCGCCATCCTCTCCCCGCTCCCCGAGTACGACTGGCCGCTCGACCTCGAGTTCCACCGCTGGATCCGCGATCAGGTCAGGTACGACGGGCTGCCCGCCCTCATCGAGCAGATCCATCGCGACTGCGAGGCCGCGCACGCGCTGACCGCGACCCCACCGCACGCATCGACGGCATGAACCCGGTACGATCCGCACCGCACGATGAAGTACGACTCCACCAGTTCCGCGGCCGAGATCGCCGCAACCCTGCGCAGGGCCCGCTCGGCCGTCGTGCTCACGCACGCCAAGCCCGATGGCGACGCCGTCGGGTCGACCCTCGCGCTGGCCCGCGCGCTGTCGCTGTGCCGCATCGATGTCGAAGTCTGGTACATCGGCCCGAACCCCAAGTGGCTGGATGAACTCGCGGGATCCACGCCCCGGCGCGAGTTCGCGCCCATGAAGCCCACCACGCCCGGCGACGGGCGCCCGTGGACGGCGCCCTCACCGGATGTCGTCGCCATCGTGGACACGGGCTCGTGGCAGCAGGTGGCGGAGATGCGTTCGTGGCTCGAAGGCCGGGCGGCGAGCGCCGTCATCATCGACCACCACACCCACGGCGATGCCGAGATCGCCGCGCACCGCCTGGTCAAGACCGGCGCGGCCTCGTGCACCGAGGTTCTCGCCCCGGTCTGCTGCGCCCTGCTCAACAAGGGCAGCCCGGCCACGCTCCCGCGCGAGATCGCCGAACCCCTGTTCCTCGGCCTGGCGACCGACACGGGCTGGTTCCGCTTCAACTCCGTCAACCCCGGCACGCTCCGCCTCGCGGCCGACCTGATCGAGGCGGGCGTCGATCACACCCGCCTCTACCGCCTGATCGAGCAGCAGGACACGATCAGCCGCTGGCGGCTCCTCGGCCGCGCGCTCTCATCGGTTCAACTCTTCGATATCGGCTCCGAGAGCGGCAAGCTCGCCATCTCGCGCCTCACGCTCAGGGATTTCGATGAGTGCGAGGCCGACCGCAACGACACCGGCGGTTTCGCCGACATGGTGCTCAGTGTCGCCGAGGTCGGCGCCAGCGCGATCCTCACCGAGGCGGATGTGGCCCCCGGCGAAGCCCCCTTGACCAAGATCAGCATCCGCTCCAAGCCCGGCCCGGCCGCGCTGGATGCCGGCACCCTGACCAAGAAACTCGGCGGCGGCGGCCACTACCACGCCGCGGGGGCGAAGGTGCGTTTGAGCCTCGACGATGCACAGAAGCAACTGTTGAACGCCGCCCGTTGAGGACCACCGTGCGAACGCCCGCCCCCCGCCCCGGCCCCCGCAAAACCCCGCACCGCCCGCGCAAGCCTCCGCCGCTGCGGGTCTTCACGACCACCCTCTGGGAATACCCCAGCCAGACCTACGACTCGCCCAACATCACCGCGGCCCAGCGCCAGAGCACACAGGACTACGCCGGCGCGACCCCCGCGTGGGTCATCTGGCAACTCCTCCAGCGGTACACGCGCGAGAAGGACATGGTCATCGACCCCATGGTCGGCAGCGGAACAACCTTGGATGTGGCCCGCGATCTCGGCCGCCGCGCGCTGGGCTACGACCTCGCCCCGACGCGCGAGGGCATCATCCGCGCTGATGCCCGCAAACTCCCGCTCGAAGATGCCAAGGCCGACTTCGTCTTCATCGATCCGCCGTATTCCACGCACATCGACTACTCCGATGACCCAAACTGCATCGGCAAACTCGATGCCGCGCCGGATGCACCCGACTCCGGCCGCGCCTATTACGACGCCATGAAGCAGGTGATCGCCGAGATCCACCGGGTGCTCAAGCCCCGCCGCTACATGGGCCTGTACGTCAGCGACTCCTGGCGCAAGCGCAAGGGCGCGCCCGGGGAAGGCTCGGGCACCTTCATGCCCATCGGCTTCGAGCTCTTCAACCTCATGCAGAAGCAGGGCTTCCGGCCCATCGACATCATCGCCGTGGTCCGCCAGAACCAGAAGCTCGCCCGCGGCAACTGGCACAAGGCCGCCGAGGAGGGCAACTTCTTCCTCCGCGGCTTCAACTACCTGTTCATCATGAAGAAGACCTGACCTCGCTGCGGCTCACATCTGAACCGCGCTGATCCACCCGCCCCCCATCACCACCTCCGGATCCGCATCGTCGTACAGCGCCACCGCCTGCCCCGGCGCGACGGCCTGCTGCGGCTCATCGAACACCACCTCGAACCGGCCCGTGCGGCCCGACGGGGTCACTCCCGGTGTGTCGCCCCCCCGGGCCGACGCGCCCTCTTCGGCACCCACAACCCTCACCCGCGCCCGTACCGCCGCCGTGTTGTACCGATACTTCGCCCAGCACGCTCGCCAGGCGCCCGGCGCCGGCTCGGGGGGGGCCACCAGCCAGTTCGCCTCGCCCGCCACGCACGACCGCGCCATCAGCTTCTCGCGCGGGCCGACCATCACCGTGTTCGTGGCCGCATCCTTGCTCAGCACGAACAACGGCACCCCCCTCCCATCCGCCGTGACTCCCCCGATCCCCAGCCCCTTGCGCTGTCCGATGGTGAACCTGTGCTGCCCCCCGTGCCTCCCGAGCACCCGCCCCTCCGAATCGACAATCGTCCCGCTCCCTCCGCGCGCAGAGCCCGCCAGCTCCGGCCGCCGCCGCTCCACCAGCCCCGCGTAGTCGTTGTCGGGGACGAAGCAGATCTCCTGCGAATCCGGCTTGTCGAACGTCGGCAGCCCGAACTCCAGCGCCATCTCCCGCACCCGCGACTTCTCGAACCCGCCGATGGGCAGGAGCATGTGCGACAACTGCGAGCGGGGGACGCCGAAGAGCACGTAGCTCTGGTCCTTGCCGTGGTCCAGGCCGCGGAGGAGGGCGAACGTCGCGGCGCGGATGTCGGAGGGCGGATGTCCCGCACCCGCGGCCTTCACGCCCGACATCCCGCCGCCCACACCCCCCCCACCCCCCGTCGAAACCACGCGCGCGTAGTGCCCGCTGGCGACGAACTCCGCCCCGATCGCCCGCGCGTACTCGTGCAGCTTGCCGAACTTCAGCCAGTCGTTGCAGCGCACGCAGGGGTTGGGCGTCCTTCCCGCGGCGTACTCATCCACGAAGTGGTCGATGATCCGCCCGAAATCCTTCTTGAAGTTGCACACGTAGAACGGCACACCCAGCTCGGCCGCCACCAGCCGCGCATCCGCCGCATCGTTGATCGAGCAGCACCCCTGGTGCCCGATCTTGATCCTCGCGGGGTTGCAGGCCAGGGCCCGATCGTCGAACTCGACCAGCGAGTCCAGCTCCTCACCCGGCGAGCCCAGGCGCATGAAACACCCGACCACCTCGTACCCCTCGCGCACCAGCAGCGCGGCGGCGACGGAGGAATCGACACCGCCCGACATGGCGACCAGGACCTTGGGCTTGCGGAAGGCCATCGGGGGAATCGTAGTTCGGCTCGTGTTGAAGACGGATGGCAACAACGAACAACGAAAAGCGAACAACGAACAGCCGGAAAAGGCAACCGTCACGGCGGCTGTGCTCCGGCTGTTCGCTGCTCGTTGTTCGATGTTCGCTGTTTTCCCCGCCGCGCTCGCGTGTTTGGTCGCGCCGATGGCCTCTTTGGCGGCCGCGCTCGCGTAACTGGCGGCGCCGATGGCCTATCTGGTGGCGCACTTGGCCTCTTTGGTCGCCGCGCTCGCGACTTTGGTCGCCGCGCTCGCGACTTTGGTCGCCGCGCTCGCGACTTTGGTCGCTGCGCTCGCGATCGGAACGGCCGCGCTCGCGACTTTGGTCGCTGCGCTCGCGAGCGCCGCCGCGCCAATGGCCTATTTGGTCGCGCGCATAAGGACCATATCCGGACCTTCGGCCACCTCGCCACCGCCGATCCCCTCCCGCGGCCCCGCCAGGCCCGGTTTTCTTGGCCTCACCCGTGGAGGGGGCGATCTTCCACCCAACACACCTCCGCGCCCGGCCCAAACTCCAAAGCGCAAAGCCGGCCCCATCAAGTCGGCACGGTCCAGTCCTCTCCGACCCTGCCAATTCTCGATGGCCTCAATCGCCGGCCCGGCTCAAGGCGAAAACCCAAAGGCCCAAGCCACCGACCCGCTCGCCTCTTCCCCCCAGAGGGGATGCGGGCGTTCGTCAGTGACCCCTCGCCCCCCCGCGGTGGCCCGGGGCGCCCCCCAGCCGCCCAGCGCATGGGGAGCGGCGCCGCCGCGCTTCCTTCTGTTCTTGGCCTCGGCGGGGGTGCCGGGGGCGGCAGCCCCGGCATCAGCGACTCACGGCTTCCCCGCGATCAGGTCTTCGACGGTCTTCTTGGCCTGTTCCAGCAGCCGCGCGGCCTCGATGCGGGCGTCGATGGCCTTGTTCACGAGGCCGTCGATCTGCTTCCGCACGGAGAGCACCTTGTCGGGCACGGGGATGGCGAGCAGGTCTTCCTCGGTGAATCGCGGGTGGTTGCTGCCGTCCTGCGACCACTTGAGGATGGTCTGCACCAGCGGGCAGCGCAGGTAGACCATGAGCGTTTCGGGCGAGAGGCCCTTCCCGGTCGGGCGGAGCACGATGTACTCGGATGACCCGACCGATTGCGGCGCGGCGGAGGTGCGGACGACGGCGATTTCCTTTAGGTACGAGCGCAGGCGGCTGACCACGACATCGCCCGCTTGGAAGCGTTTCTTGCTGCTGCCCATCTCGACGGCGGCTTCGGGCTCGCGGCTGTCGTCGAGAAAGGGTTCGAGGGCGTCGGTGATGTCGAAGTTGCGGACCATCTCTCCCTTGCGGGCCCGCGCGGGGTCGTACATGTCGCGGATGCCGGGGGCGTGGGCCTCGACGGTCTGGTGCGGCATCTTCGAGAGCGCATCGAGGATGCGCTTCTTGCAGGGCATGAAGTACTCGGCCCCGAAGCGGGCGGCGGCCCGAAGGTCGCGGAAGCGGCGGGTGTAGCACTTTTCTTGCGCGAGGTCGAGGCGGTCCAGCCCCAGCGCTGCCATCAGCCGCGCCTCGGCGGCGGCGATGGTCTCCGCTGCGCGGTGCCGAGCATCCTGCGCCCCTTGCACTGCGGAGACAACCCGATCAAGTTGTTGCTTGGTCGGCTCGACAATCGGAATCTCTTTCAGGTCAGGCAGGATCAAGCCCATCTGCACCGCGCCCCGGATGCGCCGCTTGATCTCGTACTGGCCGAGTCGCGAAGCCAAGTACGCCGCGATGTACTCTCCGGGCAGCGTCTTTGATCGCACGATGGCGAGTTTGCAGTTGCCGGTCAGTTTGCCGTGACGCTTCGTAACAAGCCCGACGGTCCCGATGGTGCCGACGACACCGACCAACACATCGCCGGGGAACATGTGCGAACGCGTGAGGCCGTCGTAGTGCTTCTCGGGGATGTAGATGGGGTCCGCATCCGATATGAAGAAGTCGGCCAAGTCCTGTCCGCGCAGGTAGCGGACTCCCTCATCGCCGAACTCTTCGGCGATGCTCATGTGGTTGCCGTCGCTGACGCTCGCCACCTCAACGAGCGCCTTGGTCCTGAGTTTGCGAACCTGCCGCTCCTGTCGAAGATACTCCGGGCGGTAGTGCTCGGCATCCCAGCGGATGTCGTGCGTCATGTCGCAGGTCTTGACGACACTCCACACCGCCATTTACTCGGCCTCCGTGCAGAAGGCCAAACCCTGTTTCCTCCCCCACGCCACGAACTCCCCCGCGATCTCATCCAGATCGTGGTCCACGATCATGTGGTTGTGGGCGTCGAGTTTGGGCGCGTTCTTCTCGTCGTACACGTAGACGTAGTCCCCGCTGTTGTCCTTCCCCGGCTTCTCGCTCGTCGCCAAAAACACCGGGTAATCGTCCTCCTTCGGGTTCAGCGGGCCGGCCTTCTTGTCGTCGTTCCACGTCTGGATGAAGAGCACGCTGGTCTTGGTCCCCGTGTGCGGCTTGAACGTGTTGCCGTGCAGCCCGACCACCGCCAGAATCCGGGCACGCTCGGCGATCCACTTGCGGATCGTCTCATCCCCCGAGTTGTTGAAGCGGCCCTGGGGCAGCACGATCGCCGCCCGCCCGCCGGGGCGCAGGAACTGGAGATTCCGTTCGATGAAGAGGATGTCGCGGCCGACGGCCTTCTCGGCCCGGCCGTTCCCCTTCTTCGCCAGGTCGTACTCGTTGAGGATGCGGGCATCCTTGATGTCCCCCGCGAAGGGCGGGTTGGTCAGGAGCACATCAAAGTCGAAGAACTGGAAGCGCTGCTCGTTGCGGCGGTTCTCATCGGCATCCTTGAACGCCCGCAGGCGGGGCCGCAGCCCGGCTCGCGTGTCGTCGGACCACATCTTCGTGTCGAGCGTGTTGGCCCGGTAGACGTTGGTCTTGCCGTCCCCCGCGATGGTGTTGAGGGCCTTGGCGATCTTGACGCTGCGCGGGTCGAAGTCGATCCCGTAGACGTGGGTTCCCGCGTAGTTGGCCTGCCACTGGTTGGGCCCCTTGGCCGTGAAGACATCGCCCCAGACGTGGAAGATGGCGTGGACGGTGAAGCCGCACGACCCCGCCGCGGTGTCGATGACGTACTCCTCGGTGGTCGGATTGAGCATCTTCACGCACATGTCGATGACGTGCCGGGGCGTGAAGTACTGGCCCTTTTCTCCCTTGCTGGCCTTGATGGAGAGGTACTCGAACGCCTCGTCGATGACCGAGAGGTTCGAGTTGAACAGTTTCACCCGCTCCAGCGCCGAGCCGCAGACCTTGAGGTGGTCGGCTTCGAGCATGATCCGCTCGCCGGGGGAGAAGACGCCCGGCCACTCGGCCGTCGCCTTCTCGAAGAGGGCGGTGACGACGTCGTAAAACTCCTTGGCGGTGCGCCCGCCGACGCGGAAGTCGAGGTTCCGCTGCCCCTTCTTGGCCCGCGCCGCCCGGGCCTCGTCAAAGAGTTTGGCGTAGATGAGCTTGAAGACTTCCTCGAAGGCATCGACGCCCGCGTTGGCGAGGACCAGGTCCTCCATGTTGAGGATCACGTCCTTGAGGCTCGTCCGCTCGACGACCAGGATGTTCTCGCGTTCGAGATCATCAATGGTCCACGGCTGGTTGAGCATGTCCGCCAGCGTCTGCCGCGCGGTGGGCAGGTCGGGGAGTTCGCGGAAGAGATTGGGGTCCTCGCGGTGCAGGCCGATCGTCGATGACCCGTTGGTCCACAGGCCGATCGGGGCCCCCTCGGCGTTGCAGTAACTCTTGAGTTGCTCCAGCCCGTCCTTGCGCTTGGCCTTCTTGCACTCGACGATGATGT
>JADLCX010000051.1 GCA_020846975.1 Phycisphaerales bacterium | reverse complement strand
TCGGCCTCAACCTGCTCCAACGCGACCGAACCCAGAAGATGGGCGTCAAGAACAAACGCCTCATGGCCGGCTGGAGCAGCGACTACCTCCTCCACCTTCTCACGAGCGGATAATGCGGTTGCCCTGAGGGCGACGGTGGCGGCGTAGGCCAATCCAGCCGGAGCGATACAATGGAGCGCATGCTCACCCTGCACGGCATCACCTTCGATCTCCCCCGCATCGCGAACGCCTGCCGCCGCGCGGGTGTTGTGCGGCTCTACATCTTCGGGTCGATCCTCACCGAACGCTTCCGCGCGGATAGCGACATCGACTTTCTGATCGAGACCGATCCACGGCATCCGGTCGGCCTGTTCGCGCTGGGGGGGCTGCAGATGGACCTGGCCGAGTTGTTGGGACGCCCGGTTCACCTGACGCTGCTCGGCGGCGTGCCCGCCGGAGAACGGGCGGGCGTGCTGGCCCGCGCGAGGATGCTTGATGCCGCCTGACCCCGCGAATCCGGGCGGCAGCGGCGGTATCGCCGTGCCCGAAGATCGCCTGCGCGTCGAGCACATGCTGAAGTGCTCGCGTGATGCGAGGATGATCGTCGGGACTGACGATGCGGCCGCGCTCGGCGCGGACATGGTGCGGACGCGGGCGGTGGTGAACTGCTTCACCGAGATCGGCGAGGCCGCGGCGCGCCTCACGCCCGCCGGCTGCGCCCGCGTCGGACCGGTGCCCTGGCGGCAGATCGTGGGGATGCGCAACATCGTGGTCCACGTCTATTGGGGCATTGACCTCGGCGAGTTGGTCAAGACCACGAGCGACGACCTGCCGGTGCTGATCGCCGCGCTGGAAGCCGCCCTCGCCGTCTGGCCGTCCGAACCGCCCGCAGCACCATAAGTCAGCGTCGCCCGCGGCAAGCCGCTGGGCGTGCTCGGGGCCGAGGTGTGGGTGAAACTGGTGCGGCCAAATGAGCAAACAGCAGATGGGCAAATGGCAAATCAAGAAGCGGCGGACGCCGTCGCACTCGCCGCCGCGCGTTCGCTGGGCGACCCCGCCGCGCTGGCGTTCCTCACGATGGCGACCCGCCCGAGCGTGACCGCCGAGTACCGCGCCGAGGGCGGCGGCAAGACCGCCGTCTACATGCTCCGCTGGGTGAGCACGCGCGGGGAGAAGGGGCCGTGGTCGGAGGTGACGACGGCGACGGTGGCGGCGTGATTCCATGATGCTTCGCGCGCGGCGGCCGCGCGAAGAGAGATAGGGGCGACGGCGGCGGCGTGCGCGAACGTGCGCGGGGTCGTGGCCTTCGGCTACTCCGCGCCTTTCCTCGCCAGCCTGGCGTTTTCCAGGTGGTTCTCGTCCCCGGCGGCCAGCTTCACCGGCCCGACTTCGATGGTCACCTTCCGGATCTTGCCGGTGAACGCGTTGGCGCCCTGCGCGTAGTCGTCCGACACGCACGTCTCGCTGTCCATCCCGACATCCGCGCATTCATCCGCGGAGAAGAAGTTGGGCTGGGTGCGGTCGATCTTGCCTTCGGCGACTTTCTTGCCGTTGACAAGGATCGTGCCCGTGCCTCCCTTGCCCATGCCCGGGCCGTCGTAGGCGAACTCGAAGCGGACGGTCGCCTTGCCGGCGGGAAGGGCCTCGGTCGCGGCGACCTTGGTGGTGTTCAGGCCCAGGAAGTTGTACGCGTACATCGGCTTGCCGTCCTTGACGTACAGGCTCCAGCCGCCGAACTTGCCCGCCTGAGAGATAATCACGCCGCGAGCCCCGTCCTTGGGGGTCTCGATCTCGGCGGTGATCGAGAACGAGCGGTTCTTGGTGTTGATGAAGACGTTCTCGGTCATCCCCATCATGCCGTCGTAGACCGTCAGCGAGGTGCGACCCGCCATCAGGTCGGGGCGGCCCACAAGGGCCGCGTTGGTGCGCTCCAGGAAGCGATCGTCGAGCGGCAACGCCTGGTTCGCGGAGGCCTCGATCAGGAACATTCCCTGAAGTTCCTTGAGTTTCTCGGGATTCTTCGCCGCGAGATTGTTTGTCGTGCTGAAGTCCTCCGGCAGGTGGTACAACTCCCACTTGTCCTCGGGGAACGGGGCGCGCGACTTGAACTCCCACGGCGCACGGTGAACGGTGAACGCCAGCCACCCGTCGTGGTAGATGCCGCGGTTGCCGAAGATCTCGAAGTACTGCGTCTTGTGCGTGCTCGGGGCCTTGGCGTCGGCGAAGGTGTACACCATGCTCACACCCTCGATGGGCGTCTGCGGCGTCCCGTTCACGCTCCGGGGTTCTGGCAGACCGGCCGCTTCCAGGATGGTCGGCGCGATGTCGATGACGTGGTGCCACTGCGTGCGCAGTTCGCCCTTGGCCGCGATGCCCTTGGGCCAGTGGATGACGAGCGGGTTGCGGGAGCCCCCGCAACTGCCGGCGACCTGCTTGGTCCAGGCGAAGGGCGCTGCGCCCGCCACGGCCCACCCCGCCGAGTAATGGGGGTAGGAGTCCGGCCCGCCGAGCTGGTCGTAGTGCTTGAGGATGTCCGGGACCGTCTCGGGGACCATGTTGAAGTACGTCATCTCGTTGAAGCAGCCGTTCATCGTGCCCTCGGCGCTGGCGCCGTTGTCGCCCGCCTCGTAGAAGATGAGCGTGTTGTCGAGCTGGCCCAGGTCGTCGATGGCCTGGATGAGCCGGCCGATCTCGGCGTCGGCGTACTCGCCGTACCCGGCGAAGACCTCCATCTGGCGGGCGAAGAGGCGCTTCTCGTCGGAGTTCAGCGCATCCCAGTCCTTGATGGCCTCGGGCTTGGGGGCGAGTTTGGTGCCCGCGGGAACCACGCCCAGCTTGATCTGGCGGGCGAGTGCTTCCTCGCGGACCTTATCCCAGCCCTGGTCGAACTTGCCCTTGTACTTGGCGATCCACTCCTTGGGGGCGTGATGCGGAGCGTGCGTGGCCCCCGGCGCGAAGTAGATGAAGAACGGCCGATCCGGCGTCAGCGATTTCTGGGAACTGGCCCAGCGAATCGCCCGGTCGGTCATGTCGGTGATCAAGTGGTAGTCCGGGTCGTTCGGCACTTCGACGCGGCTCATGTCCTCGAAGACCGCCGGCGCCCATTGGTTGCTCTCGCCGCCGATGAAGCCGTAGAAGTGGTCGAAGCCCGAGCGCGTCGGCCAGCGGCTGGTGGGACCCGAAGGGCTGACCTCCCACGCGGCGGTCTCGTGCGACTTGCCGAACGCGGCGGTGCTGTACCCGTTGAGCCGCAGCATCTCGGCCAGCGGCGCCACGCTGTTGGGACGCTGCCCGCTTTGGCCCGGGAAACCCGTGGCGGTCTCGGTGACCGAACCCATGTTGTTCACGTGGTGGTTGCGGCCGGTGAGCAGAGCGGCCCGCGTGGGCGAGCAGAGCGCCGTGGTGTGGAAGTGGTTGTATCTCAGCCCGCCCTTGGCCAGTCTCTCCAGCGTCGGCATCTGGACCGGACCGCCGAAGGCGCTGGACTGCCCGAAGCCCATGTCGTCAATCAGGATGATCAGGACGTTGGGGGCTTTGGCCGGGGCCTTGACCTCGAAACGGGGAGGGGGGGTGGTGTTGCGTGCATCCAGCTCGGTCACCAGCGGGGGCTTGGGCTCGGGGATGGGCAGGACCGTGCGGTCGAGGCCGCCGGGCGGCGCGGCGGCCCCGGCGGACTGCGCGTGCGCGAAGGCCGCGATCATCAGCGTGCAAAGCACGGCGGAGACGAGTGTCGTTGGCATTCGTGGTGTCATGGTTGTTCCCTTGGCGCCAAACCGGGTTGACGAGCAGCGCTCCATCGTCGTTGCGATGAAGACTCCGGGAGGGTAGGTGATTTCGACACCCGCTGCGGGTGCCGCCGGCATCCCCGCTCCGGACGCGCGGAGTGCACGCCGAGCCGCAAGAGCGTCATCGCCTTTGGCGGCAACGATGCCGGAGAGCGCAGCGTCTTGCCCTGCCGTCGGCAGGACCCCTCTCCGCATGAGCGGCCAGTCCATCTATAGAGGATCGGGAACGGTCCAAGCCGCTCGGCATTCGGCGCGATTGCGTCGGCGCGCGGTGAGGTCGCGCGCCGACTTCGTGCAGGCGTGGGGGGGGACGACCGATGCCGACCGCGCGACCATCGGGATCACCGTGCGCGATCGCGCTGGGACGCCGGTTGCGACGCCGACCACGCGCCCGCGGGCGGTTGTGAGCGCGGGGCAGAGATTGACGCACACGCTGCGCCTCACCGATGAAGCCACGCCGACGCGGCGCGCCCGGCCCAGGGGCGTGCTCGGGGCCGAGGTGTGGGTGAAACTCGTGGATGCGGGCCAACCCGCGCCGACGAACCCCGCCGCGCTGGCGTTCCTCACGATGGCGACCCGCCCGAGCGTCACCGCCGAGTACCGCGCCGAGGGCGGCGGCAAGACCGCCGTCTCCATGCTCCGCTGGGTGAGCACGCGCGGGGAGAAGGGGCCGTGGGGCGAGGTGATGACGGCGACGGTGGCCGCTCAGGCGATCGTGCGAGAAGAGACAGGGGCGACGGTGGCGGGGTGATACGCCGTGCGCGGGAGCCGGGTTGGTGTCAGCGGATTGGGCGTCCGACGCGCGCGGAGGTGCGCCTGCGATCGGGGCGAGCGGGTGTCTCTGGTCTTCCTCCTCCCCCGGTGGGGGATCGTGGCGTGCCGGTGTGTTTCACGCGGTCCACGGGTTGCGAGTGCGTGGGCTGCGTCGTGCGATCTGTGCACCGGTGGTGACATGCCTGCGCCGATTGGGAGCGGAGAAGAAGCGGGAAGGGGGAGGTGGGAAGAAGAGGAGGAAGACCGCTCACTTCGTGCGCGGCTCGTTTGCGGTGGTCGGAGGTGGATGAGTGCGCCGCTGGGTTCGTGCGCGGCTGGTTGGGAGAACATCAACAGGGGGCGAAGTAGGCGGAGAGGAAGTCGAAGAGGTCCTGGACGGTGATGGCGGCGGAGTCGTTGAAGTCGGCGCGCGGGTCGGCGGAGAAGTAGGCGGCGAGGAAGTCGAAGATGTCCTGGACGGTGACGGAGCCGGAGAGGTTGAAGTCTCCCGGGCAGGCGAAGGTGACCAGGCCGGTGGCGGTATCGGCGTCGGCGCGGATGCGGAGGTCGGCGTCGGTGAGGAGGTCTTCGCAGAAGCCGGTGGCGGTGGCTTCATCCGCGCCGGAGTCGGTGATGAAGGTGGCGATGAAGCGGTTGACGGGCTGGGCGCGGGCGTTGGGGGTGGGGCGGATGGCGATGAAGAAGCGGGCGGGCGGCGCGACGAAGGGGAGGACGGCCTCGGAAGCGGCCTCGGGCGTCAGGAGGGACGCGACGCCGTCGGCGTTGAGGGTGGCCGCGGCCTGGTTGACGAACTGGGTGTCGGTGAGCGGGCTGAAGAGGCCGTCGCCGTTGTCGCGGTAGACGAGCACGTTGTCGATGATGGCGTTGAACTCGGGGGTGGTCATGGGCGCGCCGAAGTTGGATTCCCACCGGACGCGGAGGGTGGAGAGTTCCTGATCGACATCGCCGGCGCGGCCGAGGTGGGCGGCATCGACGGTGAAGAGGAGGGAGCGTGCCGGGCCGGGCGCGGCGCGGTTGGTGAAGAGCTCGGTGAGCGTGGTGGACGCGTCGAGGGCGAAGTGTCCGGCGCGGTTGGGGAGGTATCGGAGGCCGACGCCGCCGGAGAGGTCGAAGATGCAGGCGGCGTCGAGATCGCCGTCCTGATCGAAGTCGGCGAGCCCGGCGGCGCGGGCGTCGCCGGCGGTGGGGACCAGGTGCCGCGTGAACGTGATCGGGTTCCCACCCAAGTTTTCGAGCCAGCCGAAAGAACGATCGACGCCGTTGCTGTTCGGGTCGGTGTCGAGGAGGTCGAGGTCGCCGTCGAGGTCGAGGTCGGCGATCTCGAAGTTGTCGGCGGAGCTGCCGCCGAGATCGCGCTCGACGAAGTTGGGGAGGGAACTGCCGCTGATGTTGTGGAACCAGGTGTTGCGGCCGATGACGAGGTCGATGCGACCGTCGCGGTCGAGATCGACGACGGAGATGGAGTCGGTCGTGAAGCCCGGGGTGGGGAGGGTGGGCATCTGGGTGAAGGCGGGCATGGCCGCGCCGTCGCTGCGGAACCAGACGATGCCGAGCACGCGCGGGGAGTCGGACTGGTCGTCGATGGAGCAGAAGACGTCGGTGTCGCCGTCGCGGTCGGGGTCGCCGAGTCCGATGCCGTTGGCGAAGAGCTGGAAACTGCTGGAGGAGGAGTCGGTGTAGATGTCGCGGCGGTTCCAGTTGTCGAGGGAGAACTGGGCGACCTGGTTCTCGTACCAGTAGAGGCCGTTGGAGCCCGAGGCGACGGAGTTCCATCGCGACATGACGATGTCGAGGTCGCCGTCGCGGTCCATGTCGGCGAGGCGGATGTCGTTGACGACGGAGGAGTTGTCGCCGATGCCGCCGTCGATGACGTGGCGGGACCATCCGCCGTTGAGGGGATCGCCGTCGTTTTCGAGCCAGTCGATGTAGTCGGTGCTGAACGTTCCCTGGCAGCCGCGGACGATGTCGAGGTCGCCGTCGTTGTCGAGATCGGCGGCGCGGAGGAGGGTCATGGGGCCGGAGTTGTTTCCGCCGTCGGAGGCGATGGTGAAGGCGGACCAGTTGGGGAGGAAGGGGGTGTCGTTGTTGCGGAACCAGCGGAGCACACCGTCGGAGCCGCGTGCGGCGACATCGGGCTGGAGGTCGCCGTTGATGTCGGCGACGAGGGGGCCGGATCCGGTGATGTCGATGGCGATGGAGACCTCGGCGCCGCCGAGGCCGGCGGAGCGGTGGATGGAGCGGTTGACGAAGAGGGAGACCTTGTCGTCGCCGCTGCTGGAGGCGAGGACGTCGTTGTCGCCGTCGTTGTCGATGTCGCCGGCGACGATGGAGGTGGGGCGGACCATGCCGGCGCCGGCGATGAGGCGGTGGGTGAAGGTGGCGCCCTCGTTCTGGTTGTCGAAGACGTGCAGGGAGTTGTCGGTGGAGGTGGAGGCGAGGATGTCGGGCCTGCCGTTGGAGTCGAGGTCGGCGATGGAGACGCCGGAGGGGGAGGCGAGCGAGGACGACAGGGTGGAGACGGCCCAGACGGTGTTGCCCATGTTGATGCAGCGGAGGAGCATCCCGGCGCTGCTGGAGGCCGCGGCGACATCGGGGCGGGAGTGCTGGTTGAGGTCTCCGAGCGCGACGCGGGTGGCGCCGGGGAGGTTGGCGATGAGTTGGCGCGTCCAGCCGGAAGTGGGGGAGCCGTCGTTGAGGTAGTAGACGACCTGGCCCTGGTTGAAGGCGGCGGCGGTGATGTCGATGTCGCCGTCTTCGTCCATGTCGGCGGCGGCGACGCAGACCGCGCCGTCGAGGGCGGCGTCGATGATGTGCTCGGTCCAGGTGGCGGGGAAGGAGCTGCTGTTCTGGTACCACGAGACGGTATCGTCGGAGGAACTGGCGGCGATGATGTCGAGGTCTCCGTCGTGGTCGAGGTCGGCCAGCGCGACGGACTGGGCGCCCACGGAGGTGGTGGAGACGACATCGAAGGCCCAGGTCCCGGCATCCGGGGTGGTGTCGGATCGGAAGGCGCGGATGGAGTTGTCGTTGAACGACGCGACGACGACATCGGGTCGGCCGTCGCCGTTGACATCGCCGACGGCGACGCCGCGGGGGTCGCTCGTGGCGGTCCCGATGATGTGCTGGTCCCACGGCGCGGCGAAGTTCTTGGTGTTCTCGTACCAGGCGACGGTGTTGTCGACCTCGGAGATGACGACGGCGTCGAGGTCGCCGTCGCGGTCGATGTCGGCGAGGACGACTTCGTCGGCGAAGTTGGCGGCGCTGGTGATGATGCTCTGGGGGTTGAAGGGGACGAGGTCGGCTCCGGCCGCGGCGGAGAGGGCGAGCAGCGCGAGCAGTGGCGAAGCAGGGCGGATGGGTGTGGGCATGGGCGGGGCTCTCGGGTGCGAGGGGCGGAACAAGGGCGCGGGGTGCGCCGGTGGTGCGGAGCGATGCGGGCCGGGGATGGTCACGCGCCGCGGGCGCGAATCGCGGAGGTTTTTCCTGTTCGGAGTTCCGGGGCGTGCGCGCACCGCGAGCGGCGGGCTCGGGGGAAGAGTTCGATCCGGTCGCGGGCGTATGCGGTCGCGCGGGGAGGGGGGGGGGGCGGGGGGGGG
>JADLCX010000050.1 GCA_020846975.1 Phycisphaerales bacterium | reverse complement strand
TGCCGAGTCACCGAGTTGGTCATCCTGACCTCCGCTTGATCCACGGCCTCCGCCGTGTCACCAAGCATCGATCAGCATCACCATCGTTCAGTCATTATTCGGCAATAATGCGGTTGCCCTGGATCCGGCCGTGAGACCGAGGGCTCGCGCCCATCGGCTCTACTACACTGGCCCAATGCCCTTCTCCGATGTCCAACAGTTCATGCGTGACCGCCGCATCGACGCCTGGCTGGTCCACGACTTCCGCGCCAGCAACTCCGTGCTCTCGCGGCTTCTCCCACACCCGGAGGGCAAGCGCCGCTTCACGACCAGGCGTGTCACGCTGTTCATCCCGGCGGCCGGGGGCGGCCGCGCGACGCTGCTGGTCAACCCGCTCGATGCGGGCCAGTTCGCTCCGCCGCACCTTGATGCGAAGTGGGGGCGCGAACTCGAGGTTAAGCAGTTCATCGCCTGGCGTGATTACCACGACGCACTCGCGGGACTGATCCAATCTGCCGGAGGAACCGGTCGCGTGGCCATGGAGTACGCCCCCGGATGCACGCTGCCGGTCGTGTCGGTGGTCGATGCCGGCACAGTCGAGTTGGTACGCTCGCTCGGGGCCGAAGTCGTGTCCAGCGCGGACCTGATCCAGGTTTCGATCGCCCGCTGGTCGGCCGCGGCCGTCGCCGACCACAAGATCGCCTCCGAGAAGGTCGGCGCGATCAAGGACAGCGCGTTCGCGATGATCCGCGACGCCCTCGCCGCGGGCAAGCCGATCAGCGAGCGCGACGTGCAGAAGCACATCCAGTCGCGTTTCACGCAGGCCGGGCTTGAGTTCCCCGACGGCCCGATCGTCGCCTCTAACGCCCACGCGGGCGATCCGCACTTCGATGTTGCCGAGACCGGCTCCGCTCGAATCACCCGCGGCGACTGGATTCTCATTGATCTCTGGGCACGAATCCCGGGTGAGCACAACATCTTTTCCGACATCACCTGGTGCGGATTCGCCGGCAAGCCCGGCGAATGCCCGCCTCGCGTGCTCGACGTGTTCAACGCCGTGCGCGATGCCCGAGATGCCGCGCTCAAGCTCGCGCAGGAGTCATGGAAGTCCGGCGCACCCGCCCAAGGCTGGCAGCTTGACGATGCCGCGCGCAACCTCCTCATCGCCCGCGGCCTCGAATCCGCCATCAAGCACCGCACCGGCCACTCCCTCAGCCCCGGCCCGATGGTCCACGGCGCGGGCATGAACCTCGACAACATCGAGACCCGCGACACGCGGCTCATGCTGCCCGGCATCGGCTTCACGATCGAACCCGGGGCCTACTTGCCGAGCGAGACGGTCGGCACGGTCAAAGGCTTCGGTGTTCGCAACGAGATCAACGTGTTCGTCGATACGGAGAAAGGACCGGTGGTGACGAGCGGGATGCAGATGGAGCCGGTGTGGTGCGCGTAAACGAGGCGTCACCGCTTGCCGCAGGCGCGGTGGTGAGGGGCCGTCCCTTTTCGCTCACCTTTCCACGTGCCGCCTCAACTTGAACTTCAACGGCTCTCGCTCCGTCCCATCCTGGTTCCCCACGAACGCCACATCGACCGCCAGCGAGTCACCCTTCCGGTCGTACACGACCTCCTTCAGGTCGTGAGCGTCCCTCTCGGCGGTGAACACCGCGCGGCGGTCGGAATCGGTCGCGTTGAACTGCGACAGGATCAGCGTCAGGGGGTTGTCCTTGTCCTCCTTGGCCCCGAGCCTGGCCGAGTAGTGCCGCAGCCGCAGACGCACCGCGCCATCCTCCTCGGTGATCGCCAGCATCTCGAACATCACCGGCTTGCCATCCTTCTTCAGCCAGCGGAACGTGCCGAGGATGTTGTTGCCCTGCGGCTCGCTCCACATCTCCTCGACCACCCCGCCGTTCTTCTCGCCGCGCCAGGTCCCCGCGAGGAACCCGGCATCGGCGATGGTGAACTTCGGCGCGGCGGGCGCCTTAGGGGCTTCCGGAGCGGATGGAGGTGATGGGGGGGTGGGGGCGGGCGGTTGCATGGGTGCGGCCCCGATCATGAGACCGCCGCAAAGCAGCGCGGCAACGAACAACGATCGAGTCTTCATCGCAAGACCTCCGGCTTTTCCTGTCCCCGCGGTTGTGCGGCCGATCGAGTCCTTCGCTATTGGACAATCATTCAAGAGGAACTCAGAGTGAGCAGAGAAAGCAGAGGACATCAGAGCAAGCACCAATCATGCCTGGGGAATCAAGGCTTGCCTCTGCTGAACTCTGCTCTCTCCGCTTCCTCTGAGTTCCTCCGGGCGAACGGTAGCAGACGTCAAAATGTGCAAAGGTGCTTAGTGCTGCAGCGACTGGTGCAACATCATCGCGTTTCCATCCGGATCGAAGAACGTCGCGAGCCTGACCATGCCCGGGATCGTGACGGTCGGGCCGTCGAACTTCACGCTCTGCTTCTCCATGCGTGCGCGGGCCGCGTCAATGTCCTTGACGCCGAACACCGGCACGGGGCCGGCGCCCGTCTTCGGGCTCTCGACCTGGCTGAACCCCAGCGCGACCTTCCCGCCCTCGACCTCGGTCGTGACCTCGCACCACCCGATCTCCTCCACATCGTAAATCAGCGAAGCGCCGAGCACCTCGCCGTACCACTTCACCGAACGCTTGCGGTCCTTGACCTGCATCGAGATCGTCAGGCTGCCATCAAAGTTCAGGGGTGAGGGCATGGTGTCTCCAATCGCGGGTAATGGAACTTCGTCGGTGGTTACGCTCTGTCCGACTTCCGACTTCACAACCGCAGTGTACCGACTATACTTTCTATGTCAATGGCTGGTTCCACATTCGTGCCATCCCCCCGGCTCCTCGCCCTCTGCCGCCGTCGATGGGCCTTGCCCATCCTCGCCGAGTTCCATCGCGCCGAGCAGGTCTCGGGCTGGCAGGGCGGGACCCGCTTCGTCACGCTCTGCCACCGCCTCAACGTCAATCAGGCCGCCGTCCGCCAATCGCTCGACCACCTCATCGAAGTCGGCTTCGTCCAACGCAACTCCGGATACGGCCACCCGCTGAGGCCGGAGTACATCCTCACACGACGCGGCGAGCGCCTCTCTCCGGCGTGCGAAGCCGTCGATAGCGCGCTGGAGAAGCTGCGAATCCGGCCGCTCGGCCTCCGACGCTGGTCGCTGCCGGTCCTCCAAGTGGTCGATCGACTCGAGCCCGCCCGATTCACCACCGTTGCCGAGGCTCTTGAAGGTGTCACCGCCCGTGCCCTGGCCATCTCCCTCAAGAGCCTTTGCGCGGCCGAACTCGTTGAGCGCGAGGTTGTCGATGCCTTCCCGGTCGGCACCGCCTACCGCCCCGCGGCCGTCGCAGGGACCATTACCGCCCATCTTGAGCGGATCTGATCGTCCGTTGGCAACTGCCCACATTCTAACCCTTTGCCTGTCAATGGGTTAGAACATCCATACAAAATACAGACAAATCGCTTGCACGCGGCAGTCTGGCGCGGTAAAGTTCGCTGTCTGTGCGGATGGTCCGCCCAGCGTCGAAGGGGGTCGCTCATGCTCAGTCGCTTCACCTTCCCGTTTTCCGCCGTGCTGGTGGTCAGTGCATCCGCGTTCGGCCAAGCCACCACGGAGAAGTCGCCCGCCACGCCCGCCTACCAACCGCCCCGCGAGCGCGATGCCCAAGGGCACGTGACCGGCCCCGGCCGCGTGGGGTGGTGGAACGACGTCGTCTTCTACGAGGTCTTTGTCCGCAGTTTCTTCGATTCCCGCTCCGGGCCCAAGGCCAACGACGGCATCGGCGACCTGCAGGGGTTGATCGACAGGCTCGACTACCTGAACGATGGCGACCCCAAGACCGACACCGACCTCGGCATCGGCGGCCTCTGGCTCATGCCCGTCATGCAGTCGCCCAGTTACCACGGCTACGACATCGTCGATTACCGAACGATCGAGCAGGACTACGGGACCAACGACGACTTCAAGCGCCTGATCGCCGAATGCCACAAGCGCGGCATCAAGGTGATCATCGATCTGGTGATGAACCACACATCGAGCCGGCACCCGGCGTTCATCGCGTCGAAGCAGACGGATGCGCCGGAGCATGAGTGGTATGTCTGGACCGAGGCGAACCCGGGCTACAAGGGGCCGTGGAACCAGACCGTGTGGCATCAAGACACTCGGGCCGGAAGCCCGAGCCGCTTCTACTACGGCCTCTTCGGCTCCGACATGCCCGACCTCAACTTCCGCAGCAAAGGGGGGGGCGCGAGCGACATGATGCTCGATGTCACGCGCTCCTGGCTCGCCGACTACGCCCTCGACGGCTACCGCCTCGACGCCGTGCGTCACCTCATCGAGGATGGCCGCCGGCAGGACAACACGCTCGCCACGCACGACTGGCTCAAGGGCTTCCGCTCGCACTACAAGTCCATCAACCCCCAGGCCATGTGCGTCGGCGAGATCTGGGCCTCGACCGAGGTCGCGTCCAGTTACGTTGGCGACCAGATGGACCTCGCTTTCGAGTTCGAGTTGGCACAGGCGATGGTCGATTCGGTGAAGGCGGGCGATGCGACGCGCGTCCGTAACGCTCAGGAGAAGGTGCTGAAGTGGTACCCGCCCAACCAGTACGCCACGTTCCTCACCAACCACGACCAGCCCCGCATCATGACCCAACTCAAGGGCAATGCCGACGCGAGGGGGGCCGCCCGAGTCGCCGCCGCGATGCTCCTCACCAGCCCGGGTGTGCCCTTCCTCTACTACGGTGAAGAGATCGGCATGACCGGCGACAAGCCCGACCCCGACATCCGCACACCCATGCCGTGGTCCGCCGAGCCCAACGCGGGCTTCAGCACGATCAGGCCGTGGCGAGCCGTGAACAGGGGAGCCGAGACTGTGAACGTCGCGGCGGAGACGAACGACAAGACCTCGCTCCTCTCGCTCTACCGCAATCTGATCGCGCTGCGGAACTCACACCCCGCGCTCTCTCACGGCGACTACACGTCCATCGACGCCGGCAGCAAGAGCGTGTACGCGTTCATGCGGTCCGACCAGGGCAAGATCGTGCTGGTGGTCATCAACCTGACCGCCAAACCCGTGGAGGAGTACGGGCTGCGCCTCGACGCGTCACTTCTGAGCGAGAAGGGGGGCCTCCGATTCCTCTTCGGCGGCGAGGGCGCAATCGCCAAGCCCAGGCTCGACGACCAAGGCGCCTTCACGGCCTGGCGGCCCATCGACCCGCTCACGCCGCATCACTGCGCCGTCATCGAGTTTATTTCCCCCCCGTGATCGCGTCGATCCGATCCGATGCGCGAGCATCGATCGGCGTCGCGGCCCGTCCGGGGTCGGCGGCGGCGGATGATCCGTCCGGCTTCGCGCCCGCGCCGGTCGTCAGTTTCAGTTGGTCCGGCGAGGAAACATCCTGATTCAACTTGCGCAGGTTGGCGAGCGTCGGAGCCATCGGTTCGGTGCTGCCTGAAGCGATCGGAGGGTCGGGGAGGTGCGTGGTGGAAGTCCGCGAAGCGACAACCAGGTACCCGGCGGTGATCGCCACCGCCGCGGCCGCGGCCGCGGCCACGCCGAGCCTCGGCGCGACCCGGGACCATGACCGGAACTGCGCGCGACGCTCGACGGCCTGCATGAACGCGCCCTCCGTCGCCCGCGCCGTCGCCGCGCCCGACTCGATCTCCGCCACCGCCAACTCGCGCCCGAGTTCATCGAGACGTTCCGCCAGCGATTCCTCGCCGAGCGACACGGGCTGCCGCGAAGCGGGGTCTGGGAGGTGGTTACTCATGATGGACCTCCATGTGTCGAACCATGCGGCCGTCGAACCGCTCGGGCGAGCCTTCGGGCATGGCCGCGCGAAGGACGCCCAGCGCGGTGCGGTACCTCGCCGCCACGGTATTCCGATTCTCGCCGAGCGAGTACGCCATCTGCTCGAAGCTCAGCCCGGCGATATGCCGCAGCAGCAGCAGTTCGCGGTGCTCATCCGCAAGCCCGGACAGCGCGTTCACCAGTTCGTCCCGCGGCCCGATCGCGCCGTGCGAGCCGTTCCGTCGCGCCAGTCCGGCCCGCATCTTCTCGCGGAGGGTGGACCTCTTGTGGGTCCGCAGGGTGTTGAGCGCGGCGTTGCGCGTCAGACGGATCAGCCACCCCAGCGTGTCCTCGACCGCCGCGAGGACCTCGGGCCTGGTCGTGAGCACCTGCACGAACGCCTGCTGCACGGCATCCTCCGCCGCGCCGCCGCGCGTGTCGCCGCGCACAAACGCCCGCGCATAGGCCAGCATCCGCGGCGAGAACTCCCGGAACAACGCCGCCGCGGCGTCGTGATCGCCGCGGTGCGTGTCGAGCAGGAGTTGGTTGGCGCGGGTGCCGGCCATGCGATCGACCGCCGCTCAGCGGCTCAGGGCGATGTGTCCTTCCAGTTTCTTCACGAGCGCATCCTGCTCGGCGCGGGCCTTCTCGTCGCTCCTGTGAGCCTTGTTCAACGCCGGGCAGAGCACCTTGGCGATGACCCCGTAGTCGCCGCGCTCCATCGCGGCCTCGATCTCCTTGAGACGATCCTTGGTGTCGTCGCGGTCCCAGGCGGCCAGCACATCCGTGTAGAACCCGGCGCCCTTGTCAAGGTCGGCCCCGACTTCGCTCTCGGTCATCTTGCGGATGGCGTCGGCCACGGTCGCATCCTCGTCGGGCGAGGCCAGAGGAAGGATCTGGGCCGCGATCATCGCGCCGGCCTTCGGCCCCTTGGCGAAGCCCCGCAACCAATCCGAGGTCCAGCGCCGCTCGCCGTCGATCCCGTGCTTGACGCCGAACGCGTCGGGTTGCAGCGTTCGACGCGCCTCCCTCAGGATCAGTTCCTTGCCCGCGACCGTCATGCTCGTGCCCGACATCTGCCCATAGGTCAGGTTGTTGGCCACGCCCGCGATCGCGACCGAGACCAGGCCCGAGATCAGCACGCCGTCGCCCGAAACGTGCCGGGACATCCGGTAGATCGCCGCGATGCGCTCCGAGGCGTCATCGAACCTGCCCTCGGCGATGCACCGGCGCGCATCGCAGGCAAGGATCCGCGCCGAACCGCGCAGGTAGCCCAGGTGCGGCAGCATCGCGCCGATGCCCTGCGACCACTCGATCCCGAAGTCACACGCCGGAGCCTGGGTCGCACGGAGCATCACCGCGATGTACCCCTGGTGCTCGCGGAGCTGCTTGCTCAGCGCGGCATCGGGCTTCCAGTTGGGGTCCGTCGCGTTGAGCTGCTCGCCGCAGGGGTCCTTCAACTCCCTGAACACCGGGTCGATCCAGACTTTGTAGTAGAGCAGCGCCGCGTTGGTCGGGTCCAGATCGCCGCGAGGGAAGGCGATCTCGCCAAGCCCGGGGAACCTCTCCGGCGCGGCCGGTTGTCCCTGACCAAACGAGCACTGGGCGAACGCCGCCGCCGCGAGAACGGCGGCCACGGACAGGCGAGAGAGAGGGAAACTGGACATGCGTGAGGCTCCTTTGCCTATGAGACACCGCCGAAGCGATCGGGTGTGCCCATCCGCGCGGATTCTCGCGTTTTTGTTCGCGTGTGTGAAGTCCCGGTTCAACGCGCGGCGATTTGTGCGATGTCCGTTCGGTCTAGTCCTCGCGGTGATCGCCCGTCGCATCGCGGGCCTTCTCGCCGAACGCCGACGTTGCGAGCGGCGCACCGAGTTCGGCGGTTTCCGGCACGTCCGAGCCGGTCTCCGATTCATCCGGCCTCTCGGCCACCGTTCGCGGCATGCGCCTCCACACCACCGCGATCGGCGCCAGCGCGAGCAGCATCAGCACCGCACCCGTGAAGAACGGCGCGGATGCGCCGGGGAACGCGAACGGCGGCTTGCCGGGTGTGGCCGCGCGGAACGCCGCGGTCGCGATGACCGGCCCGGCCACGCCCGCGACGCTGCCCAGGCTCCCGAGCGCGCCCTGCAGCAGCCCCTGCTCGGTCGGGCCGACGGCCTTCGAGGTGATCGCCTGCACCGCGGGCCCCGCGACACCGCCCAGCGACGCGATCGCGATGAACAGGTAGATCATCCACCCATGCGTGGCCAGGCCGTAGGCGCAGAACGCCGCGATCCCGAGCACGATCCCGAACAGCAGGCACGCGCGCTCGCCGAACTTCGGGATGATCTTGCGGGCCAGGCCGCCCTGCACGATGGCCGCCGAGATCCCCACGACGAACATCGACCACCCGACCTGCGTGGTGCTCCAGTTGAACCGCGCCGTCATCGACAGCACCCACGTCGAGTGCAGCCCGAACTGCGCGATGTTGAGCAGCAGCAGCGAGACCGCCAGCGTGAGCACGACCGGGTGGCGTGTCAACCACTTGATCGCGCCCAACGGGTTCGCCTTGGACCACGAGAAAGGCCGCCGATGCTCGCGCGGCAGCGACTCGGGCATGACCAGCAGCCCGAACAGGAAGTTGCCCAGCGTGAGCACGCCCGCCGCGATGTACGGGTAGGTGACGTGGCCGTGCCCGATCAGCGGCAGCGCAAGCTTGTCATCGCCCAGCACGCCGCCCACCAGCGGGCCGAAGACAAACCCCATCCCGAACGCCGCACCGATGATCCCGTAGCCCGCGGCCCGCTTCTCGGGCGGCGTTACATCGGCGATGTACGCGCTGCAGACCGAGACCGTCGCCCCCGACACGCCGTTGAGGGCGCGGGTGATGAACAGCACCCACAGCCCCGGCACCGCCGCCGCGACGAAGTAGTCCAGCGCCGAGCCCAGCAGCGCGATCAGCAGCACCGGGCGGCGACCGAAGCGGTCCGACAGCGAGCCCATGATCGGCGAGAAGATGAACTGCATCGCCGCGAACGTCGCCATGAGCAGCCCGACGGCGGTCGAGGCGTCGTGCTCGGCCCCCTCCATGGGCAGCCCCTGCACGTACGCGATCAGACGCGGGCTGACCGGGATCAGCAGGCCGAAGCCCAGCACATCCAGCAGCAGGGTGATGAAAACGAAGATCAGGCTCGGGGCGCGGCGGCGCATGGCGGGTCCAGCATAGCCGCCAACGCCCGCCCCGTGGCGAACACCCGGAACTCGGCTCGATCAGGCCGCCCGACGCTGCCCGTCCTGCTCGCCCGCCTCGCCCGGCCCCTCGCTCGCGCTGCTCCCGGCCGGGGCCGTTTCCGCGGCCTTGCTCCGCATCCTCTTCAGACGCTCCAACGGGTCTTCATCCTGCACCGAAGAACCCGTCGGGAACCCGCGAGGCATCCCGGAGAGCTCCGATGCGGGCTGCTGAAGGGGCGCGGGCTCCTCGTCGGCGACCTGCCACCCGTCCTCGGTCTTGACGGCGCGGACCGAGCCGCCCTTGTACGCCGTGGCCATCGCCAGCGCGAGGAACACGAACCCGAACAGGCCGAAATCCACCACCAGCATCACGACCGTCAGCACGCCGGTCGCCGCGCTCTTGCCGGTCTCGAGTTCGTCGTGCGCCGCGTTCAGGCGGAGTTGCTGCTCCTCGGTCGGCAGCGCGTTCCACTGCCGCTGCGCCGTGGCCATCACCTCCGGCGGGAACTCGTCGTCGGTCTCGGTCATCGGCTTGCCCGTGGCCTCGAACTCGTCGTACACCTGATTGGCGATCTCGTGGATGCACACCTGCTCGGCCTGCGGCGCGTTCTCGGCCACCCATCTGGCCGAGTTCACGCCCGCGACCACGCCGCGCCCCACAAACACCGCCACCAGGCACATGCACGCGGCGAGAACTCCGGCGCCCACGCCGCCCTTGCCGCGACAGCCCATCGCCATGCCGAACCCGGCGAGACCGCCGACGACGATCGCGAGAAGCCCGAGCCGCATGTCGGTCGCGAGCGAGATGCCCGCCCACACCGCCGTGCCGACCAGAGCGCACCCGAAACTGAACGCCGTACCTCGAGCGAGCGACATGCCGGAAGCCTCCTTTGCTCCGCGGCGCGGCCGAATCCGCGCCCACGGATCGATGGCGCATCGTCCTTCGTCGCGCCGGGCTGCATGGAACTCGCCGCACCCCGCACGGAGTTTGTCGCATGGCGCGAGGCCGACGCTTGGGAACGTCCGCTAAGCCGCGGGGCGTGGGCTCGGAGCCGGGTCGCCCTCGGTCGGGCGCCGCGCCGCGCTCGCGCGGTCAGCGGAGATTTGGAACTCCACCCCGTGCCCGGTGCTCAGCCTCTGCCCGGTGCAGTAGGTGGACGTCGGCACGGTTCCGAGCGTTCGCGGCCGGGAGTCGTGGTCGCTCAATGCCGGGTTTCGTGCGGTTCGGAAGGGGTGCAGTCCAGGTTTGTGGTGACTGGGTACCCCACCCCCAGTTCTTGCCTCCACAAACTTGGACTACACCCTTCGGAAGGTGGTTTCGGCAGCCGCAATCTCGCCAACGACTACACTTGCGAGGGAGCACGCCTTGATCATCCGTCTGGTGCTGGCCACCGTCATCGCTGTCCTTACGCTCGGCCTTGCCTCGTGGTGGGTCGCCGGAGCCGTGCGCGGCGCACACGGATCCCGGCCGGGTCCGCGAACGGGAAGCGAGACGACGGGCGACCGGCCCGTCGCGCCACGCGGCACGGCTCCGCCCGGCCCGTCGCCCGCCGCGCCCCGCAAGCCCGTCGTCGCGAGCTTTGCCGATGGCGGACGCGAGAAGCCGGCGACCGTCGTGCAGAAGGCCGCGCCGGCGATGCTCGCGGTGCTCTCGGGCGGGCTGAGCAGCCAGGACGGATTCCGCCTGCTCGCGACGCTCTCGGAGGCCGGTCAGGATGCCGCGGACGATCCGACCAGCGTCTACTCGTTCATCAACCGGGCGGTCGAGGCGACCGATGTCGCTTCGATGGAGAGCGTGCTCAGGGACCTGCGCGACCGCATGAGTTCGCTCCGCCGCGAGGAGGATGCATCGATCGGGAACGGCCCGCGGGGCCTGACCGTTGCGCTGATGGTCTGTGTCGAACTCGTGCCGCGCGTGACCGGCGCCGATGGCGAGGCCCGCAACCAGCTTCTCGAGCGCGCCCAGGCCGCCGCGCTCTACTCGGGCGATCTCGACCTCCGCCAGCAGTTGGCCGTGCGCATCGGCGACATGGCCGTGCGCCCGCGAGACCTTGCCCGATCCACGCACTACGCCGCCGTGCTCCGCAACCAGATGCAGGAGGCCTCGTGGATCGGCAACCCGCGGATGCTGGAACAGACCTCGCGCCTCTGGCTGTCGGTCGATTGGCCGCAGACCCCGCAGGATCGCGCCAGGCGCGAACAGGAGTTGCGGATGCTGATGTTGCGGGCGCGAGGGGAGAGGTGGGAGTGGTGAGCGCCGCGGGCGAGCGGTCCGCTATGCGCCGAGTTGCTCGGCCATTTCACGCAGCTTGACGATCGTGTTCCAGTTGCGCGCTGTGCCAGCCGCACCGAGGGCTTTCTCCACCGCGGCCAGCGAGAGCTTGGACTTGCCGACACCGTCGGGGAAGTACAGGTGCACCTCACGCCCGATCAGTTCCAGCTCTTCCGAGACGCGCTTCACACCCGCGAGGGACCTGGCGGCCGCGGGTGTCGGCTTGCCGTCGAGGAACATGATGAGCATCCTGCCGGGCTCGACGCCGCGGCGGGCCGCGAAGGGGTTGGCCTCGATCGCGCGGGCCCACTCTTCGATCGAGCGCACGACGACACGGGGACGGAAGCCGCGATCCGCTTCGATGATCTGTTCCAGACGAGCCGCCGCCGCGGCGACCTCGCGCGTTCCAACTCGGAAGACAACGTTCCCGCTTTGAATGTGGGTTCGAACATCCTCGAATCCGATCCGCTCGCAGAGAACCCGGAGGCTGGCCATGGGCAGGATGTTCTTGCCGCCGACGTTGATGCCGCGGATGAGGGCGATGGCCGTGGGCATGGGCGACCTACAGTATCGCAAGCTCGGGGCGCGGCGATCAGCAGGGGTCGCCGCTGAGAAGCACCCGTTGAACCTGATCCGGTTTGTACCGGCGGAGGGAACGCGATGAACAGCACTGTCAACACGATTTCCAAGTTCCGCGCCCCGCTCCACGGCGCGGCCAACCCCGGCTCCGAGCCGAACGCCACCACCCCCGGCTCGTTCGCCCTCGCCCCCGACATCGGCGGACCGCTCATGTTCGCCAGCCCCGACACCCCCGGCATGCCCGCGCCGAGCGACAAGACGGCGTGGGACTTCATGCCCGACGGGTGGCTGGTCGAGGCGGTGGACGCGGGCACCCGCGCGCCGGCCTCCTCCCCCTGCATGGCCTGCGAGAGCGTGGTGTTCACCGACGCCCGCGGCCTGACCCGCCGCGTCACACCCCCGCCCGCGTTCACGCCCATCACCCAACTCGAGCACGCCCGCCTCGGGATCATCACGCCGCAGATGCAGCGGGTGGCCGAGCGCGAGCCGCACCTGACCCCCGCGCAAGTGCGGGATGAGGTGGCCGCGGGGCGCATGGTCATCCCCGCCAACATCAACCACCTGAAGCACAAGCTCGACCCCATGGCCATCGGCCGCGCGAGCAAGACCAAGGTGAACGCGAACATGGGCGCCTCGCCCGTCTCCTCCGGCACTCACGAGGAGGTCGAGAAACTCAGGTGGGCCGAGAAGTGGGGGGCCGACACGGTCATGGACCTCTCCACCGGCGGCGACCTCGACGAGTGCCGCCGCGCGATCATCGAGAACTCGACCGTGCCCATCGGCACCGTGCCGATCTACTCCATGATCATCGGGAAGAAGATCGAGGATTTGGACTGGGCGACGATCGAGGCGAGCCTGCACCACCAGGCCCGGCAGGGTGTGGACTACTTCACCATCCACGCCGGCGTCCGCCGCGCGCACCTGAAGCACGTCAAGAACCGCCTCATCGGCATCGTCTCCCGCGGCGGGTCTCTGCTCGCCAAGTGGATGCTCGTCCATAACAAAGAAAACATCATGTACGAGCGGTGGGAGGACATCTGCGACATCCTCCGCCGGTACGATGTGACCTTCTCCATCGGAGACGGCCTGCGCCCGGGCGGGCTCGCCGATGCCACCGATGCGGCGCAGATCGCCGAACTCGAAACACTCGGCGAGCTCACCGAGCGCGCGTGGCGCAAGGGTGTGCAGGTGATGATCGAGGGCCCCGGCCACGTCCCCTTCGACCAGATCGAGTGGAACGCCAAGGTCCAGCGCACGCTCTGCCACGGCGCGCCGTTCTACGTCCTTGGGCCCCTCGTCACCGACATGTTCCCCGGCTACGACCACATCACCAGTTGCATCGGCGCGACGGCCATGGCCTACCACGGCGCGGCCATGCTCTGCTACGTGACACCCAAGGAGCACCTGGGCCTCCCGAAGAAGGACGATGTCAAGCAGGGGTGCATCGCGTACAAGATCGCCGCGCACGCGGCCGACATCGCCCTGGGCATCCCCGGCTCGCGTGTGCAGGATGATGAGCTGACCAAGGCCCGGGCCGCGCTCAACTGGGAGAAGCACTTCCAGCTCTCCTTCGACCCCGACACAGCCCGCGCGTACCACGATGAGGACCTGGATGTCGACACCGACTTCTGCGCCATGTGCGGCCACGACTGGTGCAGCGTGCGGATCAGCAAGGAGATCCAGGAGTTCGCCAGCGGCAAGGCCGACGGCTTCGAGCGCATGGGCGGTCGCGACGGCCTGACGCCCGGCGCAGCCAAGAAGTCCGCCGCGCTCACGCCCGAGCAGCAGGAGATCCTCAACAAGCGCGGTGTGCTCTCGCCGGATGAGATCCACAGGCTGGCGAGCAAGACCAAGAAGACCATGGGACATGGGCAATCGGCAAGAGGCTCAACGACCGGTGCCGATTCTTCTGCCCCACTGCCCGAATCCAAGCTCTCCTGCCACAGCGACTACGTCGATCCCGACACGGCCAAGCGTCTCCAGCGAGAGAAGGCCGCGCCAACCGTCGTGCAGATCGACATCCGTCCGGCGCTGGGGATCGCCAAGGAGGATCGGGTGGTGTGATACACTGCTACTGAAACCCGTATGGACACCCGCAGCGTCACCCATCTCGCCCTCCGCAACTACAAGAGCATCGAGTCGTGCGAAATCGAACTCGCGCCGCTCACGGTGCTCGTCGGCCGCAACGGTGTCGGCAAGAGCAACATCCTCGACGCTCTTCGGTTCACGGCTGATGCACTGAATACCACCCTTGAGTTCGCCATCCGTGAACGTGGTGGTATCGATCAGGTCCGCCGCAAGTCCCTCGGAGGCAGACCGACTCATCCCGGCGTTGCGCTGCGGGTTCGAACACCGGCGGGCGAAGCCGAGTACTCCTTTCGCATCGCCGCAGTGAAAGGGCTCGCGTTCCGCGTCGATCGAGAACGCTGCCGCGTGTTCGACGCCGGCGGCGGCATTCGCCATGAGTTTGATATCGATGGCGATGCCGTGACCCGTTGGACGCTCCAGTCGGCGCCGCCCGCCGTGTCGTCAGACCGCCTGTTCCTCGTCGCCGCATCGGGTCAGCCGGAATTCCGCCTGGTGTGGGATGTCCTGCGCCGGATGACCTTCCACAACCTCAACCCCGAAGCGATGAAGCTCCCCGGTCGCCCCGAGCCCGGCGAACTGCTCTCGCACGACGGCCGTAACCTCGCCAGCGTCATAAAGCAGCTTCAGTCGAGCAACGGCGGCCGACTGAATCGCGTGCTGCAGTTCATCCGCGCGATCGGCGTCCCCATCTCACGCATCGCCCACAAGCAGGCCGGAGCGCTCGAGACGATCGAGGTGTCGCAGGAAGTGCAGGTTCCCGAAGGTTCCCGTAACTCGAACTTCGACGCGATCTCACTCTCCGATGGCACAATTCGTGCGATCGGTATCCTCGTGTCCGTGGTCTCCGCTGGGCCCTCCAAGAGCTCAGGGCCGACGCTCATCGGCATCGAAGAGCCCGAGACCTCGCTGCACCCGGCCGCGGCTGGCGCGATGATGGAGGCGCTCGCCGAGGGTGCGGAGACGACGCAGCTGATTGTCACCTGCCACAGCCCCGATCTCCTCGAACACTCCGCGGTGAAGCCAGACATGATTCGTCCGGTGCTGCTCGACAACGGTCGCACTGTTGTCGGCCAGCTCAGCCCCCACAAGGCCGAACTGATGAGAGACCACCTATGCTCGGCCGGCGAACTGTTGCGCCTTGATCAACTCGAACCCGACGCGGCCGACCTGAAACAACAGGAGGAGGCTCGCGGCACGCTCTTCGAGGCCATCGCATGAGCTACGTGCTCGCCTCGATCGTGGAAGGGCACGGTGAAGTAGACGCGGTGCCGGTGCTGTTGCGCCGGTTGCATCCAACACTCTCCGTTTCCCGGCCGGTGCGCGTAAAGCGACAGCGAATCATCAATCCGACTGAGATCGACAAGTACGCTCGCATGGTGGAGGCGAACATCCGACAGGGCGAAGGGCGAGGCGGCGTGCTTGTGGTTCTTGATGCCGACAACCAATGCGCGGCCGAGCTTGGACCTCGCTTGCAGGAGCAGTTTGCTCGCGCTCTCGGAAACAGAATTGTGCGTGTCGTCTTCGCCGTGCGTGAGTTCGAGTCCTGGCTCGTCGCAGGCGACGATGCATGCACCGAGGTTGCCGATGAGGCACGCGGCGGCAAAGCGTGGCTCGCGCAACGCCTCGGACGATACAGCCCTACGGCGGATCAGCCCAGACTTTGTGCGCAGCTCGATCTGTCGCGAGCTGAGCGAACGTCCAGGTCATTTCGCCGTATGTTGAAAGCCATCTCCGAGTTGGCCGCGGATGCCGCGAGTTAGGCCGGGCACCCGCTCACCTCATCACTCCTCACACCCCAACCCTCACCGGCTCGAACCCCTTGCGGTAGCCGCCCGGCCGCCGCACCAGGGTCTCCGATGCCCGCGCGCTGTTCGTGAACGATCCCCCGCCCCAATCCAGTTCCATGCCGGGGAACTTCGCGGCCTTCACCGCGAGCAGCCCCGGCTCGGTGCACCTCAGCCCGATCTCGAACGGCATCCAGCGGTGCGGCGTGTCGATCCCGAGGGCCTTGTCCACCCAGGCGTGCCAGTGGTTGAACTTCTCGTACTTGGGGAGCCCGGGCCACTGCATCCCGTCCGTCATCTTCCCCTCTCGCCAGATCTCCAGCGGCCCCTCGGGCGCGAGCACGAGCGTCCCGCCCTCGCACACGACGACGGTGACGATGCCGCTCGGCCAGCCGTTGTTGTCGCCCTCCTTCTTGCCCAGGCCGATCTGCTCGCGGTCGGGCATCATCCCGCTGTCATAGAAGTAAAAGTTGCAGGTGCTGTTTGCGAACTTCTCGGGCGAGTGGATGGTGTTGTAGGTCAGTGTCGAGCTCACGCGGCGGGCGTGGAAGTTGGAGAGATCACGCGAGGGTGTGCGCGAGCAGACACGCACGGGGCTGGTGAGTTCGGGGAAGGCGTAGAAGACCACATCCGTCAGGTGCACCACCCAGTCGGCGATCTGGCCGCCGCCGTACTTCCACCAGCTCCGCCACTGCCTCTGCACCATCTGCGGCCGGCAAGGCTCGTGCTGCGCGCCGTTGAGCCACAGGTCGTAGTTGAAGCCCTTCGGCGGCTCGATCGGTTCGCCGAGCCGGCCATCCGCGAAGTAGTGCCCGCCCGCGAGCGCGCTGCCGCCGAAGGCGATGTGCACCTCGATGACCTTCCCCAGCCCGCCGGATTTCAGGATGTCCACCGCCGCGCGCCGGGGCGCGTGCTCGATCCGCTGCGCGCCCGTCTGCGTGACCAGCCTCGGGCTCGCCTTCACCGCGCGCCCGAGCAGTTCCAGTTCTTCGAGCTGCTGCACCAGCGGCTTCTGTCCGTACACATGCTTGCCCTTCGACAGCGCCAGCGTCATGATCGCGCAGTGCGAGTGGTCCGGCGTCGCCACGATCACCGCATCGAACCTGTCCCCGTGCCTGTCGAACGCCTCGCGGTAGTCCTCGCACTTGAACGCCTGAGGGTGGTCCTTGACCGCCTTGCCCATCGCCTCGGCATCGACATCGCACAGGCCGACGATCTCGGCCCTGGGGTGCGAGGCCACGGCCTTGCGGTCCGCCTCGCCGATCGTCCCGACCACGCCGATCGAGAGCACGCGCAACCTGGTGTCCGCCAACCCCGGTCGCCGCGACCCGGGCATGGCGAGCGCGCCCGTCGTGGCCAGCGCCGCCGCGCTCCCCGCAGCGCCCACCAGCGCGGCGTGCCGGAGGAACCGGCGGCGAGACATCGAGCCGGAGATCGAGTCGAGGTTGACGGAACCGGAGCGGGTGGAGTCCATGAGCGCCCTCGCATATCCCCGCCCGCCCCGTCGGTGATCCTCCGAGTCTATCGCATCTCCGCGGACTCGGTCGTCGGTCGTCGGTCGCTTCGGGCGAGTCTCCCAACCAGCAGGCTTCCAGATTCCCGCCCCAACACACCGCCCCCGTCTGCGAGCGGGCGTACGGTCTGCCCCCATGCCGACCATCCGCCCCATCACGCCCGCCGATTACGCCCCCTGCGCCCGGATCTGCTTCGAGGCCTTCGGTTCATTGCAGGATCGCCACGGTGTCGAGCGAGACTTCGATTCGGTCGAGACCGCGGGCATGGTCATCGGGCTGTTCGGCTCGGACACGGCGTTCGCCGGGTTCGTCGCCCTCGGCGATGACGGCCGGACCATCCTCGGGTCCAACTTCATCGGCTTTGCGGACCAGGTCGCGGGCGTGGGGCCGATCACCGTCGATCCGTCCGCCCAGTCACGAGGAGTCGGGCGGATGCTGATGCAGGCGGTGTTGAACGAGGCGGCGCGGCGCGGGGTCCCGCAGGTCCGCCTCCAGCAGGAGGCCATCAACACCTCCTCGCTCTCGCTCTACACCAGGCTCGGGTTCGACTGGCGCGAGGCTTGCGTCCTGTTGCGGCCGGCGCCCGCGGAGCGGGATCTCGAAGGCGCGAGGCCCGTCACCGAGCGCGACCTGCCGGTGATCGACGGCCTGTCGCGGAGGCACTACCACGCCCCGCGCGTCAACGAGGTCGCCGGGTTCCTGAAGATCGGCCTGCCCGGCTTCATCCTTTCGCGCGGCCGCCGAGATGTGGGGTACTTCTTCCCGAGTTTCCTCGGGCACGGGTTCGCCGAGTCGCCCGAGGACCTGGCCGCGCTGGCGTCGCACACCGTGCGCCACGCCCCGCCGCAGTTCCACAAGACGATCGTTCCGCTCGGGCAGCACGAACTGCACCGCGCGCTCATGTCGCGCGGCGGGCGCGCGATCAAACTGTTCAACTACATGACCACCGGCCCGTACCGCGAGCCAGTCAGCGCGTGGATCCCCAGCATCGGGATGTAGCCTGTTCATCGGCCGACCCCGCGCGCTCCACCAGAGCCCCGCTCCGCGCGTCATACCCGCCCGGGTGGGCGAGATGATGATGACCGCCTGATGGCGGGGCCGCCACGCGCAGTCACAAACCCTCGCGCACGCCCGCATCCAACACGATGGGGCGTCCATGCGATCGGCTCATCGCTTGCGAGACTTCGCGGAAGTCTTCTTGGCGGCCTTGCCCGCGCGGGTAAGACGGGCGGGAGAAGTGGAGGGGGCGGGCTTGGTCCGCTTGGGCTTGCCGGTCTTCTTCGCGGCGACGGTCTTCGGCGCTCTGGCCGCGCTCCCGCGCTGCTGCGCCAGCGCGCTCTCGTAGATCGCGATGTACTTCGCCGCCGGCACCCGACGCACCGCCTCGCCGATCACCTCCAGCGGCACATCGTCGAGCTTCTTGAACCGGATGCACACCTTCCCCATGTCGAGCTTCTTGCCCGCCTTGACCCACGCCGCCCGCAGCCACCGGTTCTCCTCGCTGTCGCTGTAACAGCACATCAGCCCCAGCGACAGGTGGTTCTTCTGCGAGCCCAGCCCCGCAAACGGCAGCGGCTGCCTCGGGTCGCAGTGATAGCCCGCCGGGTAGATGCTGTGCGGCACGAAGTAGCCGATCGCCCCGTACTGCATCCCCTCGGCGTACCCCTCGTCGAGATTCTCCAGGATCACCCTGCGCACCGCCGAGATGACCGCGCGCCGGTCTTCGGGGAGTTCCGCGAGATACCGAGCGACGGTGGCCGCCTTGGATTGCATGACAAGCAGGGTACCCCGCCTCTCCGGGGCGGGTCTGTCTATGCCGCGTTCTCGAGGCGGGTGCGGCTACTCCCTGGCGGACAACGGCGCAGGCCCGACGGTGATCGCCGCACCCTTCCATTTCCGCATGAACTCCGCCGCGGCCATCTCTCGCCGGCCGCTCAACGGGTCGCCGATCACGACCGTCTCGGCGCTTGCCTCCAGCACAGGCACCATGTGCGAGGTGAAGTAGCCCCAGTCGAGCTGCACGAGGCACGGCTTGCTCGCGGCAACCAGCCCATCAAGACCCAGCCTCTGGTAGCGAGGCCGCAGCGAGGTCGTCGCCAACTTCCGCTCCAGCGCCCACAGCACGCGCGAGTCCGTCGCCCCGCCGCCGACCTGCGTGTGCGACAGCCGCGCCATCTCCTGTTCCTCCGCCGCCACGCCCCGCGCTCGGAGCATCGTCACCATCGACGATGCCGCGCACGTGTACCCCGTCGATTGCCGGCACACCCCGTTCGAGTCCACGTTCGTCGCGCCGAGCCCGCTCACGCCCGGCGAGACCATCCACCACCCGGCCTTGAGGAAGTACAGCCCCGCCACCGCGGTCAGCGCGAGGATCGCCCGTCCGTCGGACTTCCTCGGCACGTGCCGCGCCGCGACCGCGAACAGCAGCGCCGCCGGGATCGCCAGCGCGGTCAGTTCGATGCACGCAACCGCGGCCGCGCCCAGCAGCCGGATCGGCTCGACCGGGAACACCCGCATCAGCGGCCACAGCAGCATCGCCCCTAGCGAGACAACGCACGCGCCGATCCACACCGGCCGGGAGGCCCGCGCGATCCGCGGCGCGATCGCCACCGCGGCCAGCGCAAGACCCAGTTGGATAATGAACGGGACGATCAGCCGGGGCATGGGTACACACCATACCGACGGACCGACCCCGCGGCTGCCCTACCTCGCCGGATCGGCCGCGCCCGGCTTCGCGCTCGGCTCGGCCGTCGGCCCGATGTACCCCGTCGAGAGCACGACATCGTCGTACCACACCGTGTTCTCGCGCGTCGATTGGTGGATGTACGCCGCGAGGTTGAACCGCTTGAGTCTCACCTCGTCGCTGGTCCGCCAGCGGAAGCCCGTGAGGTGCATGTACAACTTCCCGTCGATCCACGCCGCCAGATCCCCGTCCGACTTCCCCGGCGTGTTGGCCTTGATCATCTGCTCGAAGCAGTACCACCGGCCGCGCTCGGGGATGAACCGCTCCTTCTCCTCCGGCATCATCAGGTTCCCCCAGAAGTTCCCGTCCCGGTCGCGCTTCATGTCCGGCCAGTACACGTACATCGCCATCTGCCCGGGCGCGGCGTTGCGGCCCCAGTCCTTCCACGGCTCGAAGCCCACCGTGAACCGGTCATCGCCCCGCGGCCGGATGCCCGCCTTGCCCATCTGGTCCCACTTCCCATCGCCCGCGACCGCCGCGAGCCCGCCCCCGGTGTGGTTCAGGTTCCCCTGGTCGTAATCCTCGGCGAACTTCATGTAATAGCGCAGGTACACGCGGTCGTGTCCCTCCGGCCCGAACCAGTACGACGGCCCCGCGCCGATGGACTTCCCGTCGTTGGCGGGGGTGGTGAGTTTGAGCACGCCCGTCCCGGTGTGCGCCAGCCCCGCATCACTCACAACCGCCGCGCGGCCTTCTTTCCGGCCCAAAACCTCGAACGCCGCCTTGAACGCATCGACCGACTCGAACCCCTCCGTGAACAGCACCTTGCCCGGCTTCTGGAGCTCTTCGAGAGCCTTCGCGTCCGCGAGTGTGCGTGCGGTCGCGAGCACGGGGTAGTGCGCGGCGGCATCCTTGATGCGGGCCGGGTCGTCATCCGCCGCCGCGGGTGTGGCCGACGAGGCCGCGGGCGGTGTCTGGGCACGCACAACCTGCGCTGCGGGAGACATGGTTGTCAACAGCGCTGCCAGAAGAATGTTCGACATGGGAGCCTCCGCTCAACTCAACCGTCGATGCCGCCACTCAGCACGAGTTCTGCGAACGCCGAGGGGTCACGGGCCAGCATCTACGGGATCGGTCGCTGGTCCTTCGCCTCAAAACTCCGCCTGCTTCGGCGCCCGCGGGAAAGGGATCACATCCCGGATGTTCTGCATCCCCGTCACGAACAGGATCAGCCGCTCGAACCCCAGCCCGAACCCCGCGTGCGGCACCGTGCCGTACCGCCGCAGGTCGCGGTACCACCAATAGGCGTTCTTGTCGAGGCCCATCTCGTCGATCCGCTGGTCGAGCTTCTCCAGCCGCTCCTCGCGCTGGCTCCCGCCGATGATCTCGCCGATCTTCGGCACAAGAATGTCCATCGCGCTCACCGTCTCCCGCCCCGGCGCGCACCCCTCATCCAGCCGCATGTAGAACGCCTTGATCTGCTTCGGGTAGTTCGTCAGGATCACCGGCAGCATGAAGTGCTCCTCGGTCAGGTACCGCTCGTGCTCGCTCTGCAGGTCCGTGCCCCACTTCACCGGGAACTCGAACTTCTTCTTCCCGCTCCTGACCGCTTCCTCAAGGATCTCGATCGCCTGCGTGTACGTGATCCGCTTGAACGGCGACTCCAGAACGTGCTTCAGCCGGTCGATCAGCCCCTTCTCGATCCGCTCATCGAAAAACCTCAGATCGTCGCCGCGCTCCTCGAACACGGCCTTGATGCAGTGCTTCAGCATCGCCTCGGCGATGTCCGCATCCCACGCCAGGTCGCAGAACGCCATCTCCGGCTCGATCATCCAGAACTCCGCCAGGTGCCGCGCCGTGTTGCTGTTCTCGGCCCGGAACGTCGGCCCGAACGTGTACACGTTGCTCAGCGCGCAGGCGTATGTCTCGACGTTCAGCTGCCCGCTCACCGTCAGGTGCGCTTCCTTGCCGAAGAAGTCGCTCGAAAAATCCACCTGTCCGTAGGTCCACGGGGGCATACCGGGCTTTGCAGCGCACTCGGCTCGCACCTTTTTCGCTTCCTCGGACTCGCCGGTGCCCTGCAATCTCGCCAGCGGCCGAAGCAGGTCCAGCGTGCTCACCCGGAACATCTGCCCAGCCCCCTCGCAGTCGCTCGCCGTGATGATCGGCGTGTGCACCCAGCAGAACCCGCGCTCGTCGAAGAACCGATGGATCGCCATCGCCAGGCAGTGCCGCACCCGCGCCACCGCCCCGAACGTGTTGGTCCGCACACGCAGGTGCGCCACCTCGCGCAGATACTCGAACGAGTGCGCCTTCGGCTGGATCGGGTACTTGTCCGGATCGTCCACCCACCCGATCACCCGCACCGCGCCCCCGTCCGCCGCGCCGGCCGCGACCTCCGCCCCGCCCTTCGGGTTGGTCACGATCGTCCCGTCGCACTCGATCGAGCACCCCGTGCATAGCCGGGCGATCTCCGCCGCGTAGTTGCCCAGGTCCCCCTTCGCCACGATCTGGATCGTGTCGAAGCACGACCCGTCGTGCAGCGCGATGAAACTCATCCCGCCCTCGGCCTTGCTGTCGCGCCGGGTCCGCACCCAACCCTTCACCGTCACCTTCGTCCCCGGCGCGGCCCTCAGCGCGTCGGAAACACGGGTCCAGGGTGCGGTGGAGGAGGGGGCAGCAGCGGGGGGGGAAGCGAGTGTGGACATGGCGAACCCGGCCTTTCGTTGGGAAGGGCCAGATCGTAGAAGTGCCGCGTCACAAACGCACGCGGCACGCGCTCCCGGGTCTGGTCCAAGTCTGTGGTGGCGGGTACCCCGCGTCTCCGACGCGGGACGTGAACGGGGCGTGCAAGGCGCACCGGCCGCACCGGAGAGGCGGGCTACCCCGCCCCCGGTTCTCGCCTCCGCGAACTTGGACTGCACCCACGCTCCCGGACCGCGGGCCTCGCCCCCCCCCGCGTCAGGCCCGCCCGTTCTTGCCCTTGCAGCAGCACGGCCGCTCCTCGCACGTCTCTTCGTACCGATCGTGGTGCCGCAGCCACGAGTGCGTCGGCCCCTGCGGCCAGCCCTCCGGCGAGTCTTCCCACGCCTCCCGCCTCCCCAGCGAGGTCAGGTCCGCAAGCCGGTTCCCGGTGATCGTCGCCCGACTCACCCGCCCCGCACCAGCGCAATCACCTCTTCGTGCACCCGCCCGTTCGTCGCGATCGCCCCGGTCGTTCCGTCCGTCGGCGCTCCATCCCAGCCCGTCAACCGCCCGCCCGCCTCCGCCACGATCGGCTCCAGCGCGCACACATCCCACAACTTCATCGGCGGATCGATCATCACCTCGATCCGCCCCGTGATGACCAGCAGCGTCCCGTAGCAGTCGCTCCACCCGCGGCTGAGTCTGCAGCGGGAATGGAGCCTCTGGTAGAACGCAAGCGCCCCGGGCTCCATCATCGCGCGTGGGCTTGTGGTGCTCACCGTCGCCCCCTTCAGCGTGGCGACCGACGAGACCCGTGCCCGTTGGATCTCGCCATCACCCGCCGAGCACCACGCGCCCCCGCCAAGCGAGCCCCACGCGCACTCGCGCAGTGCCGGAAAGTTCGCCACGCCCGCCACGGACTCCCAGCGCTCTGTCTCCCCCCGGCCCTCGGCCCCCGGCCCTCGGCCCTCCCCCCTCCGCTGCACCCCGATCAGCGTCCCGAACAGCGGCACCCCGTGCACGTAACTCTTCGTCCCGTCGATCGGGTCGATCACCCACCGATACCCCGAAGAGCCCTCCGTGTGCCCGCACTCCTCCCCCAGCACCCCGTCCCGCGACCAGTGCTTCCCGATCAGGTCGCGCACCAGTTCCTCCGCGCCCACATCCGCGGCCGTCACCGGCGATCCGTCCGGCTTGGTCTGGAACCGTGTCCCGCCCGAGTCGGCGCGGAAGTGCCGCATGATCACGCCCTCGGCCTCCCTCGCGGCACGCCTCGCAAACTCCAGCCGCGACATCACCTGGTTATCTGCGCTCATGCCCCACTATACAACCCGATCCGCGATCCTCGGCGCGACCCGTGGCTGTGGAGCAGGCCAGCCGGAGGAGCCGGCGAAAGTCACTGGCCCGGCCCGTGAGGGCCGGGTGCGAACGTTCGTCCTCCTCCGCCCTCCCGCAAGTCCGCAAGCCCGCGGCGCGGGCGAAAGTACGCCCGCCAACGCACCAAACTCCCCGCCCCACAACCCTCCCTGCTCGCCGGCAGCACGCCGAACACCCACGCACGCCCCCGACCAAAAGACAGGCCGCACCCTCTCGGGCGCGGCCTGCAAAGTGTCACCAAATCCATCGAATCCGCAGCCCGACTCAGGCGCGACGGCGACGGATCGCCGCGATCCCGGCCAGCCCGAGCAGCGCCGCGCTGCCGGGCGTCGGCACCGCTGTGCCCTCGATGATGATGTAGAACTGCGCGTTCGGGTTCGGCGGGGTTGCCTGGCTGAACAGGTACGCGGCCTCGGGGTTCGCCTGTCCGGTCAGGCCCGGGTCGTGCATCCAGAAGATGTTGGCGTTCGCCGCGCCCGTCGCCATGCGCCATCCGTTCAGGCTGTCGGTGCTCGACAGGTTCACGCCGATCGTGAACATCCCGAACCCGGAGATCAGCGTCGTGTTCAGCGGCGCCGTGAACAGCGTCGGTCCGCCCGAAGCGCCGAACGTCACCAGCTGCGTCGTGCTCGCCGCCGCCGCCCCGAACGACTGCGTGCCGATCAGGTTGCTCGGCAGGTCGAGTTCGGTGTCCGGTGCCGTCACCGTCGTCGACAGCGTTGACCAGAACACGCTCACGTCGGTCGCCGGTGCGCCGGCGATGCGCCGAATGCCGACCGTCACGCGGCAGACGTCGATCGCCGTCGCGCCCTCGAGGATCGCGTCCGAGATCGGAATGTCGTCGTACGCCGTGCGAGCGTTGTCGGCCGGAGGCACGCCTCCGGTGCCCGCCCCGCCCGGGTTGTACCGGAACCCGGTCTCGGTCGAACTGTTGTACAGGATCGACCCGCCGCGATCGGCCAAGCCCGTGCTCATCTGAACCGGCCCGAACACGCCGCGAACATCCAGCGTTGCACCGTTGTCGTGCACCGCCGTCCCGCCCAGCGCAGAACCCGACAGCGCGACCAGCGCGCCCACCATCACAACCACTCTCATGTTGACCTCTCCTCTCGTCCGTCCGCTCGTGCGGCCGCGGCATCGCGGCCAACATGACCGCGACCAACCCAGTGCCGGCGCATCTCTCTCCGCGCGCGGCAACCACGACCCATCACACTCTGGAATCTCTCTCAATCAACTCCGGACACTCTACCTATAAACGAAGGTCGGGGCTACGTCAAGCAAAAACCCTCGCAATCACCCCTGTTCGAGGCCCGATAGCCTGCCGAACGCGCATCTTGCCCAGACCCCCATCTTCGACTGGTCGCCAGAATTCGGCCTGAAACCGCTCCCGCACGGGTCACGCGCCCCGGTCAGGTCCGCCGCCGGGCCCGTCCGCCCGATTCACCATCCACGCCGCGGTTTGGTCAAAAAAGCCGCCCAACTCACCCCGGATCGGATCCGGAACGCCCGCTTCCGCCATCGCCTCCCGCATGCGGAGCGCCCACCGCTCCGCGCCGCCGGCATCAATCGCGAATCCCATGTGCCGCGCGCGCAACCGCGGATGCCCGCGCTGCTCGATGTACTCGCGCGAGCCGCCCATCCGGAAGATCAGGAACTGCGCCAGCCGCCGCTCGGCATCCGGCCAGTCCTCGCCCGTGGCATCCAGGCTCGCCCGGTACACCGGACCGAGAACATCATCCGTTCGTGCCCGACAGAAGAACGACGACACCAGCCGGCGCAGGCCGTCCTCGCCGAGTTCATGCAGGATCCGAACTTCAGCCCCGGGGGTCATCGGCCGATCGTAGTCGAGGCGACCCGCGTGCCCGACTTCGCTTCCCGTCGCGCTCCCCATCGTCTACGCTTCCTTGTTCCCCGCTCTCTCCCTTTCCTCCAACCGCACCGATCGACCATGGCCACCGCACCGGCAGCCCAGTTGACCCACCCGCGTTCGCACGGCTCCGAGGCCCTCACCCGCGGCGTGCGCGTGCACGTCACGCCGGGCTTCCTCGCCGATCGTTCCGATCCCCGCGGCGAGCGATCGCGCTCCGGCGACACCTCCTCGGGACGGTTCGTCTTCGGCTACCGCATCCGCATCACCAACGAATCGCAGGCACCCGTGCAACTCCTCTCACGCCACTGGATCATCGTCGATGCCGATGGCGAGCGCAGCGAGGTCAAGGGCGACGGCGTCGTCGGCCAACAGCCCGTGCTCGCCCCCGGCCAGAGTTTCGAGTATTCCTCCATCTGCCCGCTCTCGACACCCTGGGGCACGATGGAGGGCAGTTACCGCTTCCGCGAGACCCCGGGCCCGGGCAAGCACGGCGACGAGTTCGCGGTCGCCATCGCCCGCTTCTTCCTCGTCTCATCCTTCGCGGGCGAGTGAAGCGATCCTGAAAACGCAGCGTTCGCGGAGAAGACGCACGGAGCTCGGCGACGACCACGGTTTGGCCATCTGGTCTTCTCGCTTCCTCCGTGATCCCTGCGAAGCCTCCGTGATCTCCGCGTTGTCCGGGTCGTCTTGATTCACGTCCGCCGTGGATCGAACCCCATCTTCAGGTTGAACGCCTCCGATCCGCCCTTGGCGATCGTGATCACCTGCCAGTTGTCCTTGCACAGCACCCGCGCCGTCTGCACGATCTGCCCGACGTGGTAGCCCGTGTGCGCCAGCGATCGCGCCAGCGCATCCGGCACGTTCAGCGACTCGCCCCGGATCGTCACCGCGCGCTCCAGGTCCTGCGGCGCGAGCTGCGACAGAGCATCGAACAGTTCCCTCCACCCCTCCTCCCACGCCGCCAGCATCTGCTCCCGGCTGTCGAACGTGTCCACGAACTCGTCGTCGCGGTTCCGCCACGGCTTCTCCCCGTCCTCGGTCAGGAAGTTGTTGAATCGCGACCGCAGGTTCCCCCCCACGTGCTTCATGATCACCGCGATGCAGTTGGTGTTCGCATCCAGAGCCTCGCGCATGTGCGAATCCGACACCTGCCGGATTGCCGAATCCGCCAAGTGCTTCTGGCCGCGGAACGCCCGCACGAAAGCGTTGATGACGGTCTGAGATAGGTACTCGCTAGACATCGTTCTATCGCCCCTCGAACAGCCGATCCCCCAGCCACCCCGAGAGCTGCGGCACGCTCTTGATCTTCGCCGCCGTCACGCCCACGTCGTACTCCAGGCGCACGAACTGGGCACGGTCGGGATACATCACCACGTAGCACGCGCGCGGGTCCTGGTCGCGCGGCTGGCCGATGCTCCCCACGTTGATGATCGCCTTCTCCTCACCGAACTTGTACGTCTGGTCCGTCAACTCGCTCGGCTTGAAGAAGTCCGGCTCATCCACGAACACGCCCGGCACGTGCGTGTGACCGACGATGCACACCTGCGGCACGCGCTCGAAGATCGTCGTCACCTTGTCCGGCGCGGTCATGCAGTCGTCGGGGAAGATGTACTCGTTGATCGGCCGCCGCGGCGAGCCGTGCACCGCCAAGAGCGGGATCGCCTCAGCGCCCGTCCCGTTGCCCGTACCCGGAACCGTCTCGACAACGCGAACCCGCAACTGCCCGAGGAACTCGTACCGCGCCGCGCGCAACGTCGGGTCCGGCTCCGCGTTGAACTGGTCCCGCGTCCAGTACGCCGCCTGCTCCGCGCCCGGGTTGAAGTTCGTCGGCTCGTAGAGCACGCTGAAGTCGTGGTTGCCCATCAAGGACCACTCGCAGTGCTCGCGCACCAGGTCCACGCACTCCAATGGGTCCGGGCCGTAACCGATGATGTCGCCCAGGCAGATGATCCGCTTGATCCCGCGCGCCTCGATGTCCCGCAGCGCGGTCTTCAGAGCCTCCGCGTTGGCGTGCACATCGCTGATGATCGCGGTCGGGATGGCGTCGGCGTTGGACACTTCTGGCTCCGGGTCGTGGGAGAGGTCGGGGGCAGGGCGTATGCTAACAAGCAGACCTTGACCAAGAAGGCGCCAAGAGACTGCCAAACCTGCACAATGTTCCGCGCGGAACATCGAACTTTTGCACCAACCGGCGGTCGGCTTCCTGATCCGAAGTGGCTTTCAGCGGGTTCCAGCGGGGTTTGCTCAATGGCGGGCGTCCGGTAGCCGATTTGCTAGTACAAGAAGGAGGGCTGGCCCGCGCTAGCCCCTTGAAATGGTGGGTTTACAAGGTTCCCCGAAATAGGGGGATACGAAAGGGAGTTCGTCATGCCCGCAGCAGGCGTGTCGTATCAGCGGACGCGAGAGATGACCATCGACGAGCTGTTGCTCGAGAACCGGGTGGTCTTCCTGATCGGGGAGATCAACCAGGCGTCGGCCGCGAGGCTGATGATGCAGATGTTCTACCTCGAGAACATGAAGCGGGGTCAGGACATCCACTTCTACATCAACTCGCCGGGCGGGGCGGTGGATGACACACTGGCGATCTATGACACGATGCGGTTCCTGTCGAGCCCGATCAGCACGTACTGCCTCGGTCGGGCGTACTCGGGCGCGGCGGTTCTGCTCGCGGCGGGCGCGAAGGGGAAGCGGTTCATCCTGCCGCACGCGAAGGTGATGATCCACCAGCCGTACGGCGGTGTGGGCGGCCAGGCCGAGGACATCCGCATCCAGGCCGAGCAGATCATCAAGTCGAAGGACGAGCTGATCCGCATCATCTCGCGGCACACGGGCCAGAGCGAGGACCAGGTGCGGAAGGATGGCGAGCGTGACAAGTACTTCAACGCGGGTCAGGCGAAGGAGTACGGGCTTGTGGATGAGGTGATTACGGAGCCGATGAAGGAGAAGTGATCGGTCCGCGGCGTCGTCGAGAATCGCAGAGTCATCCGACCAGAACAATCCCGGGCCAAGGTCCGGACCGCAGTTGAGAAAACCCATGTCTTATCTGGTTCCCATCGTGATCGAATCTTCCGGCCGCGGCGAGCGCGCGTATGACATTTAATCGCGGCTGCTGAAGGACCGGATCGTGTTCCTGGGCGGTCCGGTGGCCGACGAGGTCGCCAACCTGATCATCGCGCAGTTCCTGTTTCTGGCGAACGAGGACTCGAAGGCGGACATTCACTTCTACATCAACTCGCCGGGAGGGAGCGTGAGCGCGGGGCTGGGGATCCTGGACACGATGAAGTTCGTGAAGCCGGATGTTTGCACGTACATCATCGGTCAGGCGGCGAGCATGGGGAGCGTTCTGGCGGCGAGCGGGACCAAGGGCAAGCGGTTCACGCTGCCCAACGCGCGCAACCTGATGCACCAGCCGCTGATCGGCGGCGTGATGGAAGGGCAGGCGACGGACCTGGAGATCGAGGCCCGCGAGATGCTGCGCATCCGCGAGCGGCTGTACTCGATCTACGCGGAGGCGACGGGCCAGTCGGCGGGGAAGATCGCCGAGGACTGCGACCGGAACAAGTGGCTGGACGAGAAGGAGATGCTGGAGTACGGGCTGGTGGACCAGATCCTGACGAGCATGCCGCGGACGCGGCGGGATGAGCCGGGGGAGTAAGTCCGCCGGTGAGACCAACTGAACGAACGACAACCGGCCGCGTGTTCGCGGCCGGTTGTGCTTGCGGGCGAAGCACAGGCACGCCAAGACGACCAACGCCGACCCCCCACCGCGCCGAGATGGGGATCACGGGTGCGGGACACGCCGCCGACGCCAGCGCCCACGCCGACGACGCGCCCGCAGGCGATCGTGAGCGCGGGGCAGCGCCTGACGCACACGCTGCGCCTCACCGACGAATCCACACCCACGCGCCGCGCCCGGCCCCGGGGCGTGCTGGGCGCGGAGGTGTGGGTGAAGTTGATCGACGCGAACCGACCCGCGAACTCGCCCATCATCGCTTCGCTGGGCGACCCCGCGACCTTCGGCTTCCTCACGATGGCGACCCGCCCGAGCGTGACCGCCGAGTACCGCGCCGAGGGCGGCGGCAAGACCGCCGTCTCCAAGCTCCGCCGGGTGAGCCCGCGCGGGGAGAAGGGGTCGTGGTCGGAGGTGACGGCGGCGACGGTGGCGGCGTAAGACTCATGAGGTCATCCACCAACGGCGTCAATCATCGCTTGGAACTTGTCGAGCGGAATGCCCGCGTGCTTGGCGGTGTGTTCGACAAGGTTCTCGTAGCCCTTCTTGATCGCCGCAAAGGTCGGAATCAGATCTCGCACTGGCCGAGAAGTCGTCGCCATGTAGGCCATCGGCTCGCCGGGCGTCACGCGATCGTCAATCACAGAACCGACCGTCGAGCCCACAGCGATGGCGGGCTCGTAGGCGCGGACCAGATCGGTCAGCGAGGTCTGGAACCCGAACTGCTCCATCGCCGATCCCTGGCGCATGTTGCCTTGAATCTCGCGCTGGAGTACGACGGAGAACTTCGGGCCATACTGAGCGGCTTGCTCCTGCTTGATGACTTCAAGACGCCCCCAGACGTATCCGATCAGCGTGATCATTTCGCCGAAGGTCGTCTCGACGGTCCGCTCATCCATTCGTCCCGGAAAGCACATCGTCTCGCCCCCGATGACGCTCGCGGGCTCCTTTCCGTCGCCGGTCGCCATGAAGGCGTACAGCACAAGGCTGGGAACACCCGCTTGGCGCTGCGCAAAGTCGAGCCGTTGCTGAAAGGCCTTTAGTCGCTTGCTGAGTTCCTCGTCCGTCATGCTCGCATTGTACGGTCCGGCCTTGGTTCCTCCGGCTGATGCCGGGGGCTGCCGCCCCCCGGCACCCCCCGCCGGAACCCATCGAAACTCGTACACTGTGCCCACGCACCACCCATCGGCGGCGGTGCGCGCTTGATCCTTGGCATTCCCGGAGCGTCCTTTGCCCAAGCCCGCCCTCACCATCGACCTCCTGACCAAAGAGGCCAAGGCGTTCGCCGTTGCCGAGTCGGCGCACGCGGAGCCCACGCTGTTCGGCGTGACGGACGGGAAGGCCGTGGGGACGCACCTGGAACTCAAGTTCCGCAAGTACCTGATCGACCGCTACACGTTCGAGCAAGGGAACGCGGCCAAGGGCATCGACTTTCCAGACATCGGCGTGGACATCAAGGTCACGTCCATCAAGCAGCCGCAGTCGTCGTGCCCATTCAAGTCGGCGCGGCAGAAGATTTTCGGGCTGGGCTACTGCCTGCTGGTCTTCGTCTACGAGAAGACCGACGATGCCAAGGCCAAGACGGGGCGGCTCAAGATCCAGCACGTCATCTTCGTGGATGCCAAGCGCACCGCCGACTTCCAGATGACCAAGGGCCTGCTCCAGATTCTCGACAACGACGGGAATGCCGACGACCTCATCGCCTACATGACGGACAAGAACCTGCCGGTGGACGAGATCGAGGCGTCGAAGATCGCGGAGGAGTTGCTGAAGAAGCGGCCCGAGCAGGGGTACCTGACGATCTCCAACGCGCTCCAATGGCGGCTCCAGTACACGCGCGTCATCGAGCAGGCCGGGAAGGTCGTCGGCATCACGCGCATAGGGTAATGGACGATGGAGACGACTTCACGCCTCGCCAGGAAGGTCGAGTTCGGGGACTTTCAGACCCCGATCGGTCTGGCGCGCCGTGTCGCCGATCGCGTCGCCGACCTGGGGTTCGCGCCCGCGTCGATCGTTGAACCATCCTGCGGCGTCGGGAACCTGCTCTTCGCCGCCGCCGACCGATTCCCCGAGTTTCAGCGGGCGGTCGGCATCGAGGTGCAGCCGCGGTATCTGGAAACGCTCGGGGAACGGCGCTCCGGCCGGGCCGACGCCGAGCGCATCACCCTGACGCTCGCCAACTTCTTTGCGCACGATTGGAGCGTGGCGCTCGCGGCGCTGCCCGGGCCGCTCTTGGTCATCGGCAATCCCCCGTGGGTGACGAATGCGCAGTTGTCGGCGGGCGGGAGCGGGAATCTCCCCGAAAAGTCCAACTTCCAGAGGCACGCGGGGATGGACGCGATCACCGGAAAGAGCAACTTCGACATTTCCGAGGCCATGCTGCTGCGGCTCTCGCGCCTGCTGGCGAGTCGGGATGCGGTGCTGGCGATGCTCTGCAAGACCAACGTCGCCCGCAAGGTTCTCGTTCACATCTGGCAGGCGGGGACGCCGATCCGCGATGCCGCGCTGCACCGGATCGACTCCGCGGCGGAGTTCGGGGCGGCGGTCGATGCGTGCCTCTTCACCTGCCGGTTCGGCGCGACAGTCACCGACCAGACGGCCCGCGTGTTCCCATCGCTCGGCGCAACCGCACCCAGCGGGCGGATCGGGTTCCGAGATGGGCGGTTGTTGGCGAATGCGGATATGCACGACCGCTGGGGCCACCTCGAAGGCGACGAGGTGTACCGCTGGCGGTCGGGGATCAAGCACGATTGCGCCGATGTCTGCGAACTCGAAGGGACGCCGGGCGCGTGGCGAACGGCGGGCGGCGCGGCGGTCGATGTCGAGCCGGACTACATCTACCCGATGCTCAAAGCGTCGGACCTTGGCAATGGCCGCGTCCATGCTCCGCGCCGATGGATGATCGTCACCCAGCGGAGCGTCGGGGAGGACACCTCCAAGATCGCGGCGGCCGCGCCCCGCACATGGGCATACTTGCAGGCGAACGCGGCCCGGTTCGAGCGTCGGGCGAGCGTGATCTACCGCAACCGCCCGCCGTTCTCCATGTTTGGGATCGGCGAGTATTCCTTTGCCCTGTGGAAGGTGGGGATCGCGGGTCTCTACAAGAAGATCGACTTCAAGGTGATCGGGCCGCATGCCGGCAAGGCCGTCGTTCTGGACGACACCGGGTACTTTGTGCCCTGCCGCTCGCAGGAAGAGGCCGAGTTGGTCGCCGATCTGCTCAACAGCGATGCCGCGCGAGAGTTCTACTCCGCGTTCGCGTTCTGGGATGCCAAGCGCCCAATCACGGTCGAACTGCTCCGTCGCCTCGATCTTCGACGGGTCGCGGCCGCGCTCGGCAAGTCCGCCGCGCTCGAGCAAGTGTTGACGGCGGGTGCCATCTACGCCGATTGCAATGTCGCCGATTCCCTCTGGGCGAAGTGAGTCGGACGCCTCGTGCGCGACGACCAGGACGGCTGCGTCTGCTCCTCCGGCTTCGCCGTCCTGTCCCCGCGCGGCGGCGCCGACGGCATCGAGCCGGAAGTCCTCCTGACGTACCTGCGCCTCCCGGTCATCTGCGAAGTCCTCGACCTGCACTGCACCGCGAGCATGTACCCGGCGATCCCCGAAGACCGCCTCATGCGCATCCCCATCATCGTGCCCGACGCCCGGACGCGCAAGGCCGTGGTCGCCAAGGTGCAAGAGGTCATGACCGCCCGCGCCCAGGCCGCGCGGCTGCTGGAACAGGCCAAGAAGACCGTCGAAGACCTGATCGCGGGGAAGCCGTGAGTCGCTGATGCCGGGGCTGCCGCCCCCGGCACCCCCGCTCAAGGCACGGTCAAGTGAGTTGCGGATGCCGGGGCTGACGCTCGGGGGGGTGGCACCCCCGCTCAAGGCAGTTGGAGCGCACGACCAGCGCGGCGGGCGGCTCCCTTCCGGGCAGGGAGAGGTGCGGAGAGGGCGGCACGCCCTCTCTGCATCAGCGGGTCAACAGTCCGACGCGCCGGGAAACGCGCCCGTGGGCGGCGGGGGTCGGTCGCCTCGATCTTCCTCCGCCCCTGCCGGGGCGGGACGATCTGTATCATGCTTTCCACGGGTTGCGCTGCGCCCGCGAAGACGCGGGCTGCGCTCCACCCGTGGCTACAGCCCGTCGCCCCGTTGGGGCGAAGAGTGCGCGGAGTGGGGCGAAGAGGGGGCGTCATCCTTCTAAGTGTCTGTTCCGGCTCTGTGATCTCTGTGCCTCTGTGGTGAATCTTCTTCGGGTCGGTGAAGTCGCGAGCGGAACGGGTCGATGGACGACCAAGTTCCCCCCGCGCGCCGATTGACGGCTCGGGTAGCGGGTGGGCGCCCCGGCGCAGCGTGTGCGGGGCAAACCGTGCGAGCCGCCGAATTCAATATAAGAAGGAACGTAACATGGCCGACTATCTCCCCGGACCCGATGCCGACTATCAGGCGTGGGTGTCCAACTTCGTCACCTACGCCAACGCGAACCTCGCCGCGGCTTGATGGGGGGGCGGCCTGGTCGCGGCGGACATGACGCCCGTCACCACCAACCAGACGCTCTTCAACACCAACTTGGCCGGGCACTCGATGTAACACGGCTCGCTCGTTCCTCTTCTTATGTTGAGAGGATGCACGAGCGAGCCGTGAGGGGCCGCCAAGAGCGCCGCTCATGTACGGATAGAGTCGCTCGGCGATGTCGGCGCCGATCCACGGCTCGCGGTGCTTGGTGCTGAAGACGACGTGCAGGAGAATCTGGGAGTAGGTGCCGGGCATGTCGGGCCTTTCTGTTGCGGGGGCGCTTCCTCTGCCCTTCCGGGGCAGGAAGAGGATGAGAGACATTCGTTTCCACGGGTTCCGCGACGCTCAACGCCGCGTCGCTCCACCCGTGGCTACAGCCCGTCGCCCCGATGGGGCGAAGCGCGCGAAGGCCCCGAGGAGGAACATGGGCAAGGATGCCTATGGCACGGGAAGACACATGGGCAAGGATGCCCATGCCACGGTCAGGGCTTGCGCTTGGCGAGGGCTTCGATGGCGGTGGGGGCGTAGGGGATGATGCAGCCCTTGGATTGCGGCCAGTCCTTGTAGAGGCCGATCTTCTCGCCGATGGCGATGGCGCGCTTGCGGAGGGCGGTGTGCTTGATGCCGATCGCCATGAGCGTGTTGTTCATGGTCCACTGCACATCGGGCCTGGCCGTGGGCATCTCCTTCTCGATGCGGTCGAGCAGGGCGGGCGGGTCGAGATCGGCATCATTGCCCTTGTTCACGAGGGCGGCGGTCATGTGCCATGCGGCGCGGGCGGTCCAGGGTTCCTTCGACTTCATCCACTTCTCGCGGAGCGATTCTTTCTCGGGGTGCTGGGCGACGATGTAGGCGTTCATCCAGTCGGCCACCTGCGCGCAGGTGGTGGTGCGGGTCATGCGTTCGAGATCGGCCGCGGAGAGGTCTTTGGGCTTGATGACCAGCGCTGCGACGAGTTGGGCCTCGACGTTGCCGGTGTCCCAGAGTTGGTGAGCGAAGGCGGCATCGGCCTTGAGCTTCTTCGCCACCGTGCGGATATCGCCCATGGGGACGCCGAACTGGTTGTCGGGCGCACCCATCTTAATGTTGTGCTTGCGGCGAGTTTCGTTGCCGAGGGACTCGAGCTGGGTGAGGACCTCTTTGACGGTGGGCATGATGACGGGAGTGTTTTGGAGGGTTGTGGCGGCGAACGGGCGTGCGTGCGCTTCCGAACCGGCGGGGTTGGCCCGCCGGTTCGGGACATCGGCAGGGATGCGGAAGCCACTCGGAGGACCATCGGCAGGGATGCGGAAGCCACTCGGAGGACCATCGGCAGGGATGCGGAAGCCACTCGGAGGACCATCGGCAGGGATGCCGATGCCACGGGGTTAGTGGTGGCCGGCGTCCTTCTTGGCCGCGGCTTTCTTGTCGTCCGGCTTCTTTTTGTCGGTGGACTTGGGCGCGCCGTGGGCGTCTTTGGGCTTGGCGTCCTTCTTGGGCGGGCCGTGGGCGTCGCCGCCGTGCGAGTCTTTCTTGTCGGCCTTCTTCGGGCTGCCGTGTCCACCGTCGGTGGGAGCGGAGTTGCCGTGCCCGTCGTCGTGACCGGGCTTGGCGTGCGCTTTGGATGATGGGGACGGCGCGACATCGCCGGGCTTGAGGAAGGGCGTGGGATCGGTCGTCGGTTCGAGGGCCGTGGCCGGGTCGCGGACGAGCAGGTAGCCCCACACACCGACGGCCAGGAGCGCGGTGTAGACGGCGAGCCAACTGATGGTTTGGCGCACGGTGGGCGAGAGCGCGGCGGTTTTCGTGGCCAGGGGGAGCAGGGCGCGGGCGAGGAGCGAGGGCCTGGGCGCGGCGGGGGCGATCGCGGTGGCGGGCACGGGCGTTGGCGCGGGCGGAGCGGCGGGTGTGGGCGGGGCGGGGGAGGTCGTGGCCGCGGGCGCCTGGGGTTGCTTCGCGGGTGGGGAGGGTTCGGGTTTTTTCGGTTCGGCGGGCGCGGCGGAATCCGGCGAGATGGCGGCCGCGGCGGCGTTCTGGCCGTCGGCGAGCACCTGTTCGGCGGACTCGGCGAGGGTCTGGTCGAGGTCGTCGATGGAGCCGACCGGCGAGGCGGGCTCGCGCGCCATGGTCGCGGAGCCGTGGGGTTCGGGCGGTGCCGGCGTGGCGGCGGGGTCCTGGGCGAGGCCGTTGGTGACGCGGCCCTTCCAACTCTCGGGCTCGTCTGGGGGTTCGTCGGGTTGGGGCGCGGCGGCGAGGTCGGCGGCGACGGCGGCGAGCATGTCATCGGCCGCGGCGATGTCGGTGGGAGCGTGGGCCTGCGCGGACGGTTCGCTGGGGGTTTGCGGCTGGGTTTGCGCGGGGGCGGCGGTTGCGGCGCTGGAGGGCGCGGGCGCATCGGGCGCGGGTGTCGGCGCGAGATCGGTCGCGGCGGCTTCTTCGGCGGGTCCGCTCAGCTCGGCGGCGACATCGGCGAGGAGGTCCTCGACGCTCTGAACGGCGTCGAGCGCATCGGCCTCGGCGCCGGACGGCGTGGGTGTGCCCCCGGCGGCCATGAGCGCGTCGATGCTGGCGGTGAGTTCGCGCTCGTCGGCGGTCGCCGCGCCGGCCGAGTTTGTCGGCGCGCTGTGGGCGGGCTGGATGGGTGGCGTGGGGTCTGGCATCGGCGGGACGTGGCCGAATGGGCGATCACCTGGGCCGGTGTGGCCGGGGCGGGCGACACGCCCGCGCTTCGCATCATCGACGAACAAACACCCCAACTCAAGCCCCCCTGTCCGAATAACGGCAAAATCGCTATCCTCGGCGCGGCGATGCACCGCGTCTTTCTGGAACAAGCGATCCCCGAGCCGGGCGAGGCCCTCAGCATCGAGGGCGAGGAGGCGGTGCACGCGCTGCGTGTCAAGCGGCTGCGGGAGGGGGATGCGGTGCGACTTCTGGATGGGGCGGGGGTGGTTGCCGAGGCGCGGATCGACGGGGTCGAGCGCGTGCCGCGGGCTTCGCGCGGCGGGGGATCATCGGTGCGTCTCATGGTGGTTTCGCGGAGCGAGGAGCCACGCCCCGAGCCGTGGCTGGAGGTGTTGACGGCGACGCCGAAGGGGGCGCGGGTGGATGAGATGATCGATCAGCTCTCGCAGATCGGGGCGGGATCGTGGGGTCCGCTGCGGACCGAGCGCGGGATCGTCGATCCGCGTCCGGCGAAACTCGACCGGCTGGAGCGGCTGGCGCGGGAGGCGGCCAAGCAGAGCGGGCGTGCGTGGCTGATGCGGATCGCGCCGGAGCGGACGCTCGGGCAGGCGCTCGGCGATGGCGGGGCGGAGAACATCGTGGCGGATGCGTCGGGGGAGCCGTATCACGCGGCGGGAGGGGCGGGGGCGCGGGGCGGCGCGGTGCGGCTGCTCGTCGGCCCGGAAGGGGGCTGGACATCGGGGGAGCTCGCGGCGGCCCGCGCGGGCGGGGCGGTGATCGCGAGGTTCGGGCCGCACACGATGCGGATCGAGACGGCGGCCGTGGCGGGCGCGGCGGTGATCATGGCGGGCGCGACGGCGCGCGGGTGAGGCGGGCCGTGAGGGCGCCGAGTCTCTACGGGATCTCGGGCTCGACGAGGCTGGCGAGCATCGCAAGCGATTCCTGCCAGCCGAGGTAGCAGAACTCGGTGGGGATGGCGGCGGGGATGCCCTCCTGCACGATCGAGAGTTCGGTGCCGCAGGCGACGGGGCGGAGGTTGATGGTGACGCTCATCTCACCGGGGAGGTTGGGGTCGTCGAAGCGGTCGGTGTAGCGGAGGCGCTGGTTGGGGACGAGTTCGACGTACTTGCCGCCGAAGGCGTGGGACTGGCCGGTGCGAAAGTTGGTGAACGACATCTTGTATCCGCCGCCGACGGTGGGGTTCATGTCGTGGACCTGGGCGGTGAAGCCGTGGGGCGGGAGCCACTTGACCATGGCGGCGGGCTCGATGAAGGCGCGGAAGATGCGGTCGGCGGGGGCGCGGAGGATGCGGTGGAGGGTGACGGTGCCGGGCTTGGACGCGGGATTGGTGGGGGGATTGGCGGTCATGGAAGGCCCGGATGAAGGGAGCGGGTGAAACGAGCGCAAGTGGCTGGGCGGAATGGGCTTGTGATTGATCTGAACCGGGGGAGCGAAAAAAGACGGCAGAAATCTCGCCGCTTGGTGTCCCGCGGGAACACCCACAACGGTAGATAGGGTATGACCGGGCTGATGACCAACCCCACGAGCGGAAGCGACCAGCGATCGGGGACCCGCGAGGCGGAGGAGGTGATGAACGCGCTGGTGCATCGCGCGATGGAGGGGGATGGCGCGGCGTTCACGAAGGTGTTGTGGGCGGCCCGCGATGAGGCGGCGCGGAGCGTGGCGCGGAAGGTGCGGCAGTCGGCGCGGCTGTCGGAGGCGACCAGCACGGAGGACCTGCTGCAGGATGCGAGTTTCGCGGCGGTGCGGGACTGGCGTCGCGGGATGTTCAAGCCCGAGGAGAACGGGAGTTGCGGGGCGTACGGGTGCTTCGTGAAGTGGTTTGCGAAGATCGCGCAGAACCGCGTGCTGGACAAGATCGACGAGTTGAACGCGGAGAAGCGAGGCGGGGGCCGGGCGCGGGTGGCGTGGACGAGCGACGATGACAGCCGGAGCTCGAAGCTGTCCGGGGCGGTGGTGGACAGCGTGACGACCATCAGCCGCGGGGCGAGGAAGCGAGAGTTGATCGCGGCGGTGCAGGATGCGCTGGGGCGGATCCGGCCGCTGTACCGCACGGTTCTGGAGATGAAGATCGTCTTCGGGCTGAGCCACCGGGAGATCGGCGCGGAGATCGGCAAGGAGGAGGCGACGGTGCGGAAGTTGCTGAGCCGGGCGATCCACGCGCTGTCTCGCGAGGTGGGGGACTACGCGAAGTACATCACGCGGGTGTGAGAGAGGGCGCGGCGGGGTGCGTCCGGCGGGCGTCGCGTGCCGGGTGGCGGTCGCCGGAACGGCGTGGCGCCGGGGACGTATAGTGGGCCGGAGTGGCCGTTGGAGCGCAGTCCGACGAGGCCCGGTCAAACGCTGATCACCTCCTGCGATCGCTGCGAAGGTGTCGGCGTTGAACCGGGTCGGTGAGACTTCGGGCCAAGAGGTGCTCCAAGATGCGCAGTCAGCCTCGGGACGGGTGCGGGTCGTGCGTTGAGAATGGGGCGCGGGCTTCGGAGGCATCGCCCGCCGGGAAGGGCGATCTGCCCGTCGGAGCGCCGCTGGAGGAGCGGTCGATATCGCGGCGCATCGCGAGCATCGCGGCCATCACGCTGCCGCTGCTGGGGCTGGTCGCGGCGATCGTGCTGCTGTGGGGGCCGGGCGTCGGCTGGATTCACCTCGCGCTGCTGGGCGGCGGCTACCTGCTGACGACGGTCGGCATCTGCGTCGGGTATCACCGCTACTTCACGCACAAGTCGTTCCAGACCGGGCCGGTGGTCAAGGCGGTGCTGGGCGTTCTGGGCTCGATGTCGGTGGAGGGTTCGATCGTTCAGTGGGTGGCGACGCACCGGCGGCACCATCAGCACAGCGACCGGCCCGATGATCCGCACTCGCCGCACAACCATGGCGCGACCAACGCGGAGGGCGGTGAGCGTCGGAGCGTGTGGTCGCGGTTTCGCGGCTTCCTGCACGCGCACATCGGATGGTTTTTCACGCCCGACGCGGCGGAACTGCACAGGTATGTGCCGGACCTGGCCGCGGACCGGCTGACGATGCGGATCAGCAACCTGTTCCCGTTGTGGGTGGCGCTGGGGTTCGTCGTTCCCGCGGCGATCGCGGGGTTGGTGACCGGGACATGGATGGGCGCGCTCTTGGGGCTGATCTGGGGCGGGCTGGTGCGAGTGTTCCTGGTCCACCACATCACGTGGAGCATCAACTCGGTCTGTCACCTGTGGGGCTCGCGACCTTTCGATAGCCACGACCACAGCCGCAACAACGTGGTGTTCGGGATCCTGGCGTTCGGCGAGGGGTGGCACAACAACCACCATGCGTTTCCGACGTCGGCGCGGCATGGCCTGCGGTGGTGGGAGCTCGACCTGAGTTACTGGATCATCCGCGCGCTCGAAGCGCTGGGGTTGGCGCGGGCGGTGAGGGTGCCGAGCCCGGAGCGGATCGAGGCCAAGCGTCGGCGGGGGACGGGAACGTCCCACTGAGATTCGCGTGAGGCTGAGCGGCGGTCGCCGCGGCGGGCGAGCCGGGGCTATGGTGATCGGCGGCGGCGGGTGGTTCGAGGTTGTCAGGGAGGTCCCATGAAGAGCGTCGCGTGGATCCGTGTCATGGCCGGCGTGGTTGTGGCGGCGATGGCGATGACGACGGGCTGTCAAGGTCTCGGGGGCGGTCAGGGCGGGAGCGGCGCGAGCATGACCGACGCGATCCAGCGGCTTGCCGGCGAGTGGGTGCTCAAAGCCATGAATGGGTCGGAGGTGGCTTCGATGCTGCCGTCGGGGGCGCAACCGCCGAGTCTGAACTTCGGGACCGACGGCAAGGTGTCGGGGTTCAGCGGCGTGAACCGTTTGGCGGGCGGGTTCGATCTCGGCAAGTTGGCGGAAGGGAAGTTGAGTTTCGGCAACCTGGCTTCGACCAAGATGGCGGGCCCGCCGGAAGCGATGCAGGTGGAATCGAAGTTCACGAGCCTGCTGGAGAAGGTCGATGGGTTCAGGTTCTTTGATGGCGGCCGGCAACTGTCGTTGACCGAAGGCGGCAAGGGTGTGCTGGAGTTGGTCAAGGGCGGGAAGTGAGCCGGCGGGCGAGGCGGGATGGTGGGGAGGGGGGATTGGCGGAAAAACTTCGATCCGGCTATATTTGAGCCGGCCGCGAGGGCGGCGTGGGTTTGGTTGTTGGCCGGTTGGGTGTCAACCGGACGGCGATGTCGGACCCGAAGTGAATCGTGGCGGCCGAGAGCCGAGTGGACTGGTCCCAGCAGGAGATGCACCGTGACCGAGCAGGAAATCGAGGCAAAGGTGATCGAGATCGTGGCCAACCAGATGGGGGCCGACAAGGCAACGATCACGCGGAACACGTCGTTCGTGGACGACCTGAACGCCGACAGCCTCGACACGGTCGAGCTGGTGATGGAGTTCGAGGACGAGTTCGAGACGGACATTCCCGACGAGCAGGCCGAGAAGATCAAGACGGTCGGCCAGGCGATCGAGTACATCAAGAACGCGCAGGGCTGAATCCGGCCCTGAGTCCGACATGGCTGTTTACACCCCCAAACCCTGGCCGCGCGTCGTCATCACCGGGATGGGCGCGGTGTCGAACCTCGGGCACGACGCGGCGGCCACGTGGGCGGGGATGCGCGAAGGCCGGCTGGGCATCAGCCTGATCGAGGGCGAGGATTTCGCCGCGCACAACGATCGGTGGACGGTGCGCGTGGGCGGCCAGATCAAGAACTGGACGATCGGGTCGTTCATCGATGGTCGCGAGGCCAAGCGGCTGGACCGGTTTGCGCAACTGGGCATGGCCGCGGCGCACGAGGCGGTGACGCGGTCGGGGGTGGACTTCGCGAAGGAGAACCCGGAGCGTTGCGGCGTGATTGTGGGCTCGGGTGTGGGCGGGATCCGGACGATCGAGGAGGGCTGCGGGGTGATGCTGGCCAAGGGGCCGGACCGGCTCAGCCCGTTCACGGTTCCGCGGCTGATGGTGAACGCGGCGACGGGGAATATCAGCATTCTCTACGGGTTGCAGGGCCCGGCGACGGCGCACGCGACGGCGTGCGCCAGTTCGGGGCACGCGATCGGGGACGCGGTGGATGTTCTGCGGAGCGGGCGGGCGGATGTGATGATCGCCGGCGGGGCGGAGGCGGCGGTGAGCCCCCTGTGCCTGGGCGCGTTCATGACAATGCGGGCGATGAGCACGCAGACCGATCCGGCCAAGGCGAGCCGGCCGTTCGACCGCGAGCGTGACGGGTTCGTGCTGTCCGAGGGCGGGGCGATGATGGTGCTGGAGACCGAGGCGCACGCGAAGGCTCGCGGGGCGATGATTCTCGCCGAGATCGTGGGGCACGGGAACTCATCGGATGCGACGCACATCACCGCGCCGGATGCGGCGGGTCGCGGCGCGGCCCGCAGCATGAAGTGGGCCCTTGAGAACGCGGGGCTGAACGCGGACCAGATCGCCTACGTGAACGCGCACGGGACGAGCACGCCGCTGGGCGACAAGGCCGAGGTGGAGGCGGTGCTGAGCGTGTTCGGGTCGTACGCGAGGAAGTCGGCCGGCGGCAGGCTGCTGATGAGTTCGACCAAGAGCATGCATGGGCACGCGCTCGGGGCGAGCGGCGCGCTGGAGACGATCGCGTGCGTGCACGCGGTGAAAGACGGGATCGTGGCGCCGACGATCAACCTGCACAACCCGGATGACGGGTTCGACCTGGACTTCGTGCCGCACCACGCGCGGGAGCGGCGGGTGCAGTACGCGATGAACAATACCTTCGGGTTCGGCGGTCACAACGTGACGCTGGTCATCGGTCGGTACGAGGGTTGAGCGGGGGTGATTTGACCTGGGCCCCCCGCGCGGCCGATATGGTCGCTCATGGCGTCGGATGTTCGGGCCATCATGTCGCTGGAAGTCCCGCTGATCGTCCTGTTGGGCGAGAGGCGGATGTGTACGTCCGAAGTGCTCTCCCTTGTTCCGGGGGCGATCGTGGAGTTGGCCAAGGCGGCGGAGGAGGAACTCACGCTGCTGGTGAACAACCGGCCGATCGGGACGGGGGTGGCGGTGAAGGTGGGGGAGAACTTCGGGATCAAGATCACGTTCATTGGGGACCTGCGGGAGCGCATCGCGGCGCTGGGCGGGAAAGGGATGGCGAGCGCGTCGGCTGAACCCGTGGGCGCGGCGGGCTAGGGTTGGTCGGCGGTTGGTCGGCGCACGGGCCGGGGGGAGACGGGGAGCGCCGCGGGGGGTTGTGTTGGAACGGAGTCCAGGACGACATGCCGCGTGATATCCCGGTAGGCAACGGCGATCTGCTGATCAACTTCGACGAGTTCTACCGCGTCCGGGACGTGTACTACCCGTGCGTGGGACGGTACAACCACACGGGCGGGCACGTGCAGCGGTTCGGGGTGTGGGCCGACGGCGAGTTGTCGTGGATCGAGCAGCCGGGGTGGAAGCGCCGGCTGCGGTACCGGCCGGGCACGCTGGTGACGGATGTTCACCTGGTTCACGAGGGGCTGGGGCTGGAACTGTTCTGCGAGGATGCGGTCGATTTCCACGAGCCGGTGTACCTGCGGCGCATCCGCGTGAAGGACCGTCGCGGTGTGGTCGGGCAGGCGCGGGATGTGCGGCTGTTCTACCACGTGGACTTTTCCATCAAGGAATCGCCGGTGGGGGACACGGCGGACTTCGATCCGGAGACGGCGGGGCTGGTGCTGTACAAGGACGATTCGTACTTCCTGGTGAACGGGCAGGTGGAAGGGGATGGGCAGGCGGGCAAGTGCGGGATCGACCACTGGTCGATCGGGACCAAGCGGGTGGGGGGCGCGGAGGGGACGTGGCGCGACGCGGAGGACGGCGTGCTGGGCCGGAACGCGATCAGCCAGGGGAGCGTGGACGCGACGGTGGGGGTGAACCTGAAGGTTCCTCCGAAGGGCGAGGCGTCGGCGGTGCTGTGGATGGCGTGCGGCGACTCGTACGAGCGCGTGCGCGAGTTGAACAAGGTGATCACGAGCAAGGGCTTCGACAAGCTGATGTCGAGGACCGAGGCGTACTGGAAACTGTGGGCGAGGAAGGACCGGATCCAGCCGGGGGTGCTGTCGGACGGCGTGCGCGAGTTGTTCATCAAGAGCCAGTTGATCCTGCGGACGCAGGTGGACAACCGTGGGGCGATCATCGCGGCGACGGACAGCGACATCAGCCACTTCGCGGGCGACCACTACTCGTACTGCTGGCCGCGGGACGGCGCGCTGGTGGCGCAGGCGCTGATCCTGACGTACCAGAGCGAGTTGAGCCGTTCGTTCTTCCGGTACTGCGCGCGGGTGATCCACAAGAACGGGTATTTCCTGCACAAGTACACGCCGACGGGGCAGCTCGGTTCGAGCTGGCATCCGTGGACGATGCAGGGACGGAGCGTTCTGCCGATCCAGCAGGACGAGACCGCGCTGGTTCTGTGGGCGCTGCGGCAGCACTTCGAGACGTTCAAGGACGTGGAGTTCATCAAGCCGCTGTACAACACGCTGGTGGCGCAGCCGGCGACGTGGATGATGGGGTTCGTGGACAGCAACGGGCTGCCGCGGTCGAGCTGGGACCTGTGGGAGGAGCGGCGCGGGGTGCACACGTTTACGGTAGCGGCGACGATCGGCGCGCTGCACGCGGCGGCGCTGTTCGCGCGGGATTTCGGGGACATCGAGCGGCAGGTGACGCTGGAGGCGGGGGCGGAGCGGATGCGGGACGCGATGCTGAGGCACCTGTGGAACCCGGAGGCGAACTGCTTTGCGCGGATGGCGACGCCGATCGAGGACACGGAACTGGCGGCGGCGGCGGGCACGGCGGGCGGGAACGGCGGGGCGGGCGGGGTGGGCGCGGCGGACGGCCGCGCCCCGCAGGCGCCGGTGATCAAGGGGGAGAGCCCGTTCGTGAAGGGCTACCGGCTGGACATGACGCGTGACAGCGCGAACTACGCGCTGTTCGCGTTCGGGGCGTTCAGGCCGGGGAACCCGATGGTGAGAGCGGAGATGGAGTCGCTGCACAAGCGGCTGTGGGTGAAGACGGACATAGGCGGGTGTGCGCGGTACGAGCGCGACTACTACCACATGGTGGAGCGGGACAACATCGAGGGCGTGCCGGGGAACCCGTGGGTGATCTGCACGCTCTGGCACGCGCAGCACCGGATCGCGATCGCGCGGACGCTGGAGGAACTCTCGGGGGCGATGCCGCTGCTGGAGTGGGCCGCGGCGCGGGCGCGCGAGAGCGGCGTGCTGGCCGAGCAGTACCACCCGTACACGGGCGAGCAGGTGAGCGTGAGCCCGCTGACGTGGAGCCACGCGACGGTGGTGACGACGGTGGTGCAGTATCTCCGCAAGCGCGAGCAACTGCTGCACGAGGCGAACAGCCCGGGGAGTTTCGAGGAGATCGGGACGGCGTGAGCGGCGGCGGTCTGGAACGGGGGCCGCGCGGCGGTATCATCGGCCATGCTGATCGAGACGATGCTGGCGCAGGCCGAGCCCCCGGCCGCGGGTGTGATCGAGGAATGGTTCGAGACCACCGTGTGGGGCAACGCGGCGTGGAAGTGGGGCGTGGCGATCGGCGTGGCGCTGGTGGTGTACGTCGTGCTGGCGGTGGCTCGGCGGTTGGTGAAGGCGTGGCTCGGAGCCCGGGCGTCGAAGACCAAGACCAGGCTCGACGACCTGGTGGTGGCGATCGTTTCGGATGTGCGTGGGTGGTGCATGGGCGCGACGGCGGTCTACCTCGGCGGCACGGCGGTGACGCTGCCGCGGATGGGTTCGCAGGGATTGAAACTGCTGCTGGTGGTGGCGGTCGCGCTGCAGGTGCTGGTGACGAGCCGGATCGTGGTGGACGTTGCGATCGCGATGGCGGTGGCGCGCGGGAAGGACAACGGGGGCGAGCAGGACCGGGCGATCGCGTCGGCGTCGGGCATCATCCGGTTCATCGTGATGCTGGTGCTGGGGGCGCTGCTGCTGTTGCTGGCGCTCTCGAACATGGGCGTCCAGGTGACGCCGCTGTTGACGGGGCTGGGGATCGGCGGGATCGCGGTGGCGCTGGCGGCGCAGTCGATCCTCGGCGACCTGTTCGGCTCGCTGTCGATCGTGTTCGACAAGCCGTTCCTGGTGGGCGATGTGATCGCGGTGGGGCCGCAGATGGGCACGGTCGAGCACATCGGCGTGAAGACGACGCGGGTGCGGTCGGTCTCGGGTGAGCAACTGGTCTTCAGGAACAGCGACCTGCTCAGTTCGCGGATCCAGAACTTCAAGCGGATGAACGAGCGCCGTGTGGTGGGCACGGTGGGGATCGTGTACGAAACGCCGATCGAGAAGGTCGAGGCCGCGCCGGGGATGATCCGCTCGTGCATCGAGTCGGCGGGCGGGGACCGGGTGCGGATCGACCGGGTGCACCTCAGGCAACTCGCGGCGTTCTCGCTGGAGTTCGAGTACGTGTACTTCGTGCTCACGCCGGACATGAACGTGCACATGGAGATCCAGCAGGCCGTCAACCTGGAGATCCTGCGGCGGCTCGCGGCGAGCAAGGTGAGCATCGCCTATCCCACGGCGGTGCAGATCCAGCGGTGAGGCGGGTGTGGCGCGGGCTTCGGGGGAGGGAGGGATCAGGGAACCGACAGGGCATCCGCGAGGCGGCCGCGGACATCGGCGAGCCGTCGCTCGGCGTCGGCCCGGTCGGTGCGGGCCGCGTGCATGACGGCGGCGGTCTTGACCGAGCCGCCGGCGCGGTCGAGCAGGGCGAAGGCCTGGTCGCGCGGGAGGCCGGTGAGCGTGGAGATGACCCTGGCGGCACGGTCGCGGAGCTTGGCGTTGCTGGCCCGCAGATCGACCATGAGGTTCTCGTACACTCGGCCCGATCGGATCATGAGCGTCGTCGAGATCGTGTTGAGGGCGAGTTTGGTGGCGGTGCCGGCCTTCATGCGGGTGGAGCCGGTGACGACTTCGGGGCCGGTCTCGAGAACGATCAGGTGGTCTACACCGAGCGGGCGGGGGATCGGGGAGCAAGTGATGAGGGCGGTAAGGGGGGCCGGAGTGTCGGGGTGAGGGGGTGAGGGGGTGTCGGGGTGAGAAGTCAACGCTGTTTCGCCTTTGACCAATGCGCCGCTGCGCGGCGAGTGGTGGCAGCCTTCGAGGGCTCCGAGGACGTAGGGGGTGGTGCCTCCGGCGGCGATGCCGACGAGGATGTCGTCGGGGGTGAGGTTCAGGGCGCGGAGTTCGGCGTGCGCGCCGGCGGGGTCGTCTTCCTTGCCCTCGCTGCTTTTGCGGAGCGCGGTGTCGCCGCCGGCGATGAAGCCGATGACGCGCTCGGGCGGGGTCTGGAACGTGGGGGGGCACTCGCTGGCATCGAGCACGCCGAGGCGTCCGCTGGTGCCCGCGCCGAGGTAGATGAGGCGGCCGCCCGCGAGCCAGCGCGGTTCGGCCTGCTCAAGAAACGCGGTGATCGCCGGGCGCGCGGCGTCGAGGGCGTCGAGCACAGCACGGTCTTCGCGGTTGATGAGGGCGACGCAGTCGGCGACGCTCAACTCGTGGAGGTTCATCGAGCGGGGGTTGCGCTGCTCGGTGAGGATGTGGGAGCGGTCGGGGATGCGGGATATCGGATATCGGGTATCGGATGTCGGATGTGGCGGACGCGGAGTGCTGGGCATGGGGTTGGCTCTTACATCCGACATTCAACATCCGCCATCCGACACGCCGCCACGGGAATCGTGGCCATGGTGTGCAGCCCGGCTTGGCTGGCCATGAGGGGCGCGATGCAGTTGAGGGTGATCGCGACCGTCGCGATGTCGCCATGGACCCCGCCCTTGAGCACCAGGTCGATGGGCGGCTCGGCGTCGAGTTGAACGCGGTCGTGCGGGTCGGGCTGGCCGATCGCGGCCTGGAACTCCATCTGGATCAGGGGTGGTGCGCCGGGTGTCGCGCCGCGGGCCCATGCCCTTGCGACCTGGCGGACGCCCGCGGCCCGGCCGCGGGCGATCGGGCCGATCGCGCAGTTCAGATCGCGGTCGGCCTTGACGGGCTCGATGGACTCGTCCCACCTGTCGATCTCGAGCCCGAGGTAGCGTGCGACGAAGTGCACGCTCTCGCCGAGCCCGACGTGCCGGAGCGCGCCGGACCTGACCTTCTCGGCGAACGCGGCATCATCGAGGCCGGCGCCGATCTTCTGCTGGAAGGGGATGCGTCGCGTCGTGGCATCCTGGATGCGCCACACATGGACGCCGCGGACCGATCGGCAGACCGCGCTGGCGAAGACGGGGAGGGTGTCCATCAGGAAGCCGGGGTTCACGCCCGTGCCAAGCAGGCGCGAGTTGTGGCTGACCGCCAGAGCGTGCAGTTCGTCGGCGAGCGCGCGGTGTCGCAGCCAGGGGAAGAGGAGTTCTTCGCAAGTGCTGACGATCGGGAGGCCGCGGGCGATGAGCGCCCGGAGGGTCGGGGCACATCTGGCGAGGTCGGAACTGGTGCAGACCACGGCCGCATCGATGCCGGACCAGTCGGTGATCTTGTCGAGGGAGGGGGCGATGGGCGAGGCGAAGCCGCTCTCGGGCGCGACGTGCGAGACCGCCTTGCCGGCGATGGCCGGGTCGGGATCGACGGCCGCGACGACCCGGGCGATGCCGCGACGGGCGGCGTCGAGGGCGACCATCCTGCCCAGGGGGCCCAGGCCGACGAGGAGGATTCTGTGCATGGAGGCTCCGGGGCGTGAAGCGGTTGCGAAGGGTTGAGTGTACACGGCGCGGCGCGGGTGGAGCGCGCGCAAAGCGGGCGGGACTGCACCCAGCGGGCGTGATTGGTATCATCGGCCCAGACCGCGCATGGCCAAGATCGGCGGACACGAGATCGTCAGGGAACTGCACCGCGGGCCGTTCGGCTCGGTATTCGTCGTCGGCGCGGCGGGCGTGCAGGTCGGGGACGGAGCGCAGAAAACGGTGAAGGTGTGCCGCCCGCCCGCGGATGTGATCGGCGAGGAGGCCGCGTCGCGCGTGGTCGAGGGGTTCGTGGAGTCGATGGAACTCCAGCGGACGCTGGCGGATTCATCGGCCGACGGGACGGGGCGGTGGCTGCGGGTGCTGGAGGTGCGCAAGCCGGACGGACGGCAGGGGGAGGATGCGTTTGCCGCGGTGGAACTGGCGGCGCGCGGGCCGGTCTCGAAACTGGTGTTCGGCGCGGCGCGGATCGACGAGGCGGGGTTGTACAACATCGCCAGGGCGACGGTGGCGGGGCTGCTCGCGCTGCGGGAAAGGTTCGGCCGGGCCCACGGCGCGCTGCATTCGGGGAACATCCTGCTGCTGGACGACCTGCCGCCGTCTCAGGCACGCGTGGTGGTCGCCGACCCCGCGCCGGCGTCGCGTCTGGGGGCGGATGCGTTCACCGGGGATGTGCGGATGCTCGGACGCGTGCTCTACGCGCTGGTCATGCGGCGTGAGCACGGCGGGGGGTGGCCGCTCTCATCCTCGCCGGTCTGGAACGAGATCGAGATCGGCGGGAGCGGTCGCGGCGCGGCGTGGCGCGAGTTGGTCAATCGGCTGCTGGATCCCGGATTGCGTGTGGGAACACCGGAGGAACAGGCCGCGGGCGCCGCGTCGCTCACGCTCGAGCAGGTGGCGGAGAGCATCGAGGCTCTGCGGCCGCGGGCCGCGGTGGGCGGGCGGCGCCGCTACGGCGTCATCGGCGCGGCGGTGGCGGTGATCGCGGCGGTGGTGGGGGGTTACGCCTTGCTCGACCGATCGGGGCGAGAGGGATCGGACCCGGGAGGACTGAGCGAACAGAGGTGGGGGATCGAGCCGCGAGCGCACGAGCGCTGGCGGCAGGTGTGCGATGAGTACTTCAACTGGCTGTGGTCGCTGACGAAACTGGACCGGCGTGTCGAGGGGAATGTCGGGCCGAAGTTTGCGGGAGAGACGCGCCGGGAACTGCTGGAGGCCGGCGCGCCCGAGTTGCTGGCCGTGATCGCGGGCTTTGGCGAGGGCGCGGATCACCCGGGCGCGATCGCGGGGTTGAAGGATGCGGAACCCGACTTCCGGGCCCTGCGCGAGGCTCCAACGGCGTCGGCGCGGAGTGATTCGGGCGTGGCCAGGACCGAACGGCTGATCGGGTCCATCGCCGCGCTCAAGGCGATGATCGCCGGCCGGAGCGGGGGCGATGGGGATGCGTGGCCGGGCGCGGCGAGGCTGCGCGCCGCCGCGGAAGAGTTTGCGTCCCGGGGCTGGCAGGCGGCCGCGGGTCGCGCCCGCGACCTGGCGGCGGCGCTGGGTTCGACGATCGAGGCGGGGCGCGGCATCCGCCCGGCGATCGACGAGGCGGTGGCGGCGCAGGTCCGGTTGAGATCGATCGAGGGATCGAGGAAGACGATCTCCGCGGCGGCAGCGGAGCTTGCGCGCACGGGCGATCCGATCGCGGCGCGGTTCGCGGCCGCGGCCGATCGGCTGATGTCGCCGGGGGGTGGTGGCGAGCAGGATGCTCTGGCCGGACTGGCCGAGCGAGCCGAGCAGGTCGCGGGGCTGGCCGCCCGCCTGTCCGAGTTTGCGCGCGGAACGTGGAAGACCATCGACACCGAGGAGTTGTTCAGGAGCGAGGAATACCGCCGCTTGGCGGCGCGAGCGGAGCCCGACGCGGCCTCGTTCGAGGCGTGGGTCGCGCTCGCGAGTCGGTTCCCCTCGCTGCCCGCCGGGGAGAACCCGGCGCCGCGCGCGATCGCCCTGCTGGGCGACCTGAACAGCGCGGTCGAGTCGTACGAGCGTGAGGTTGCGCCGAGCCGCCCGATGCCGCGGGCGTTGCAGGACGGCGTTTCGAGAGCGCGCACGCAGGCGGCGCAACTCGGTGAACTGGCGTGGGTGAAATCCAACCGTGAGCGGATCGAGCGAGCCAGCGCGGAGTTGCAGCGGGACCTGCCGCGGCTGACCGCGGGCGTGACCGGGGCGGTCGCGGATCATCGCGCCAGCGCGGCAAGATCTCGAGAGGAGATCATCGCGCAGCTCCGGGAGAAGCAGCGGGTGTCGGCGCACTCTCCGCTGCTCGATGCCGAGTGGCGAACGCGGCGTGACGCCCTGCTGGCCGGCGCGGGGGATGCGCCCAAAGAAACGATCGCAGCATCGGCCAAGGACATCGAGACCGCGCTGCTGGCGCTGGATGCCGCGATGGAGGCGCCGCCGAACCGAGAGTCGGGTGTGGCGAAATGGCGGGCGGCGCTCGCGGACGCGTTCATCGCCGAACGAGAGGCGCGGATCGGCCGGGCCGTCGCCGAACTGCGTGGGAAGGAACTGGCACCCGAGGCCGTGCAGACCGGCATCGGCCCCGAGGCGCGGGGCTTTGCGGAGTGGGCGGCGAAGGCCTCGGAGGTTCGGGAGCGACTGGACCGGATCGGACAGGCCCTCACGACCGGCCACGGGCTGGCGGGCCGGGTGACCGTGGCCAGCGGCACGCAGAGCGTGGAAGATGCCTGGGCGTCGATCAGCGCGGACTCGATCAGTCGGGATGAGCGCCTCGCGCCGGTGGTCGCGGCCTTCGGCGAACGGATCGAGGTCCTGCGGCGGATCGGGCGGGAGACGGATCCGGAGCGGCTGGTCGAGATCATCAAGGCGTGCACAGCGGGCGAGCCGGAGACGGCGCTCGCGGCGTGGAGCCGGCTTGGTGAGGGCGGCGTGGCGTGGCCGTCTTCCCCGGCGGATTTCGCGGGCGCGGGCGAGATCCGCGGGGCGTTGAGCGGGTGCATCCTGGGGGCGCCGATCGAACAAGCGAGCCGGAGCGAACTGTCCGCACGGGTCGCGTCGGAGTTCGTGGCTCGCTGGCGATCGGCCGCGATGAGGGCTCTGGATCCGAGCACGGGCGACAAGGCCCAGCGCGAGGCGGTGATGGTGCAGTCGCTCGACGCGGCCGCGGGGTTCGGCGTTTCCGATGCCGCGCTCGCCGAGAGTGACGGGCGGTTGCGTTACGCCAGAGCGATGCACCGGTTGCGGTCGGGGTTGAAGGCCGCGCCGGGCGACGCTGCGGTCGCGGCGGCCGCGGCCACGTTCACGGCGACGGTCGAGGGGCTGCCGGCCGATGTGCGGTCGCGCCCGGCGGTGGATGAGCTGCTCGGCGCGATGCGGACCTTCGCGAGGCCGCCGGTTCAGGAGCCCAACCCGGTCGTCATCGGCACGCTCGGGCCGGGGAGGCGCCAGTTTGCGGTGAGAGCGGAGGCCGGCGATCGGGTGGTCGAGTTCACGATCGGGGGCGCGCCGGTCAGGTTCCGGCGCGTGGAGTTCACGCGCGCGGGGGCAGGGTCGGACGTGGTCTACCTCTCCGAGTCGGAGGTCTCGCTGGACCTGTTCCAGAAACTCCTGAGTCTCGCGCGCATCGATCGTGGACGGTTCTTCGACATGGTTCCCGAGATGGACCGCGACGGCGGATGGGCAGGTCCGCGCGTGTGGGATTGGCCCGAGGGCTCGGACCTGCAGCCGTCTCGGTATTGGGTTGAGAGCCAGTCGGTCTACCAATCGACCGCGCACGCGTTCGCACCCTTGCTCGCGGCCGATGCGCGGGCTACGGCGGGGCGCGGCCTGCGGGACGGGGCCGGCGGCAATCCGCAGCGGAAGCTCGCCGTGCAGCGCATCTCCGCCCGTGTCGCGGTTGAGGCGGCGGCGGCGGCGGGGTGCCGCCTGCCGACGGTCGAGGAATGGAAGGCCGCGCTCGCGCAGTCCGGAGCGGCCGTCTCGCCGCAGGCCAACCTGCGAGACCAGACGTTCCAGCAGCAGTACTCGTACATCGACGAACTCCGTCGCGGTGCCGGGGCGAACTATCTGGACTTCTACCCGTACCCCGATGAGTTCAGCTATCAGAAGTCCCGGCCTGGGTCGGCGGCCGGGCACGCTTTCAATGATGAGGTGCTGTGGTTCCGTGACGCCGACTCGGGCGCCCAGGCATTCAGGAATCTTGTCGGCAACGTCGCGGAGTTTGTGTACACGCAGACAGGCCCGATCGCGGACGAACCATCCAGAGACCTCGCGGTCGCGGCGATCGGCGCTTCGGCGCTGTCGGATGCCGCCATTCCGGTGGATCAGCCCCGGCCGATCGAGAGCACCGCGAGCGCGTTCGCGGATGTCGGTTTCCGGCTGGCGTTTTCAGCGACGGGAAGCAAGCCCGCGGCCAAGCCGCTGGCTCAGCAGGTGGCCGAACGGCTGGGCGGTCAATCCTTGCTGCTGGACTGAGCGGGCCATCACTCGGCATCAGCGGAGGCGGTCGAGACCGTCGGCTCGGCTGTGTAGGCCATGCGGCCGAAGCCATCGCCCGCCACCAGCAACCCCTGCCGCCGATTGGCCATCGGCGCCAGGCGTTGTTCGTTCGCCGTCGCCGCGGCGTCGCCGCGCTGGATCGCCACGTTGGTCGGAGAGGGAGAGTTGGCACAGCCGGCCAGTGCCACGAGCCCCGGAACGATCAGGAACGGCACGACTCGACGGCTCGGGCGACGCTGAATGAACATGTTGGGGGCACTCCGCTGAGCGCCGGGCGGATGCCGCCGACCCGGTCGATCGGAGGGAAGATCGGCCTTCTTCCGCGTTCGGTGCAGCGGTTGGCCGCCGGATCAAGCAGCCGTTTTCGCCGTTCCCGCGGTTTTGGCACAGGCGTCACCGCCGCTCGGCCGAATCGGACTTTTCCAGTTCTCGGGCGGGATGTGCGGTCGGTAGTTTGCAGCCTGGGCGGGTATGCCTTAGAGTCTCGGGTCCTTTGTGCAGGCAGTGATTCGGATCCCGCCCCCATTCCCACCCGTGAACGCTCAGCCGACCGGAACCCCGTCTCCTCTCACCGCGCAGCGTGCCGCCGCGCTGCTTTCGCGGGTGCAGTCGATGCACGCCGACGCCATGGCCCAACCGGCCGATCAGCGGCGGCAGCGGCTGGCCGTGCTCATCGAGCGAGAGGCCGCGGAGCATGGCGTCGAAGGCCGCGGCGAGGCGTTGCGTCTGCTTTCGAGTCTCTTGAGCGATGCCCAGGCCGCGTTGCGATCGGTCGCGGGCTCGATGGGCTACACCGATCAATCGCTCGCGAGCGCCACCGATGCCGGGGCGCTCGTCGGGCGGCTGGTCGAACTGGCGCCGTCGCTCTCCGCCGGCGAGCGAGCCGTCGTCGTGCGCCGGCTCAGGGACGCGGGGCTCGCCGAGCGTTCCGGTTCCGGCGCCGCGGCGGATTCGGGCCTGTCCGCGGCGCAGACCGCGGGGCTTGTCGCCGCGCTGCAGCACCGCGGCACTGAGCCCGTCGATCCGGCTCGCGTGGTTCAGGCGACCATCCGCCTCGTCGAGTTCGTGGCGAGCCTGGATCAACTGGTGTGGAACACGTGGAAGGCGATCTCGCCCGAGTCGGCGATCAAGCGCGGAACGCCGATCAGGGCCGCGCTGGAGAAGTACATCTGCGGCGAAGACGCGGCCGCGTCGAGCCTGCCCCAGGACCTTGAGCGTCTGCGGCAGGTGACGGCCGCGCTCACCGCGGCCGTCGGGCAGGCTGGTCGGCAGTTTGCGCAACGCCACCAGCAACGGTTCGCGCCTGCGGAGATCGAGCGGGCCGCACGAGACGAAGGGACCTGGAACGTCGAGGCCCGGAGTTGGGCCAAGTACGAGCAGCTCGCCGCGGTCAACGATGTGGAGTCGATGCAACTGGAGATCATGGCTGCCGTGGCCGCCTACGCCGAGGCCCTCCTGCGCGGCGCGGCCGCGACCCCGCCGCCGAGGTAAGGCCCCGCACGAGTTGAACACGCATGACCCTGCTCGAAGTGTGCGAACCCGTCTTCCAGTACGCCTGTCGGCTGCACCGCGGCGCGCGCAAGGGGGCCTGCCCGCCCGCGGCGCAGGTTGCCGAGGATGTTGACGGCCTGCTCCAGGATGCTCGCACGCGGGCCGCCGCCGAGCCCGCCGTCGCCCAGCAGTTGACCCGTGTCGAGCCGATCCTGCTGTACTTCGTCGATGGGATCGTGAGAGAGAGCCGGTTGCCCTACGCCGGCCAATGGAAGGACATCGCGGCGGCCCGCGGGTTTTCCGGGGGAGACGAGGATTTCTTCGACCAGTTGGAATCGACGCTCGCGGACAAGTCCGACGCGGCGACGCAGCGGCTGAGCGTGTTCTACACCTGCATGGGCCTGGGCTTCGCCGGCTGGTATCGCGGGCAGCCCGATCACCTGCGCCGCAAGATGACCGAGATCGCCTCTCGCATCCGCTCCGGCCTGGAGGCCGATCGTGCGGCGCGGGTCTGCCCCGAGGCCTACGAGGGCGTGAACACGTCCGATCTCATCGAACCGCCCGCGCGCCGGCTGGTCGGCGTGGGCATCGTGCTCGCGGGGCTGGCGCTGGCCGTGTTCGCGGCCAACATCGTGCTCTACCGCGAGCGCCGCGCCGATCTTGTCGATGCGCTCGACCAGATCAAGCGGTTGGCCGCGCCGGATGCGAGCGCGGGCGCCGAGCGCGGCGGCGGAACCGGGGGGTCGAAGTGACCGAACTGATCCACCGTTTCCAGCGGCTTCCACGCGCCACGCAGGCCACGCTGGCGGTTACGGCCGTCGCGATTCTCGTCGGCGGGTTCGTGCTGTTCGGATCGGTCAAGGCGATCGCGGCGTTCGTCGCGTGCCTCGCCGTCGCGGGCCTGCTGCTGGTGGGCTACGAGCACATGGCCGCGCGGGCCCAGTCGCGCGCGGCCGCGCCGCTCGAACAGGCCATCCGAGGCAACGCCTCGACCTCGTTTGTCGCGATCTCCGAGCCCGCCCGGCGCGCCCGGCTTGACGACCTCCGTCGCAGTTTCGAGTCCGGGCTTCAGAAGTTCCGTGACGCCGGCAAGAACCTGTACGCGCTGCCGTGGTACCTGGTCGTGGGCGAACCCGGGTCGGGCAAGACCGAGGCGATCCGCCACTGCAATGTCGGGTTCCCGCCCGGCCTGCAGGATCAGTTGCAGGGCGCGGGCGGCACGCTGAACATGAACTGGTGGTTCACGAACCACGCGGTCATGCTGGATACCGCCGGGCGGCTGATGTTCGAGGAGGTCGAGCCCGGAGCCACCAGCGAGTGGCAGGAGTTCCTCAAACTTCTCCGCCGCAGCCGCCCCAACTGCCCGGTCAACGGGATGCTGCTGGTGATCCCCGCCGAGAGCCTGGTGCGGGACACCGCCGACGCCATCGAGCGCAAGGGGGCGCGCATCGCCCAGCAGCTCGATCAGATCCAGCGTGCGCTCGGCGTTCGATTCCCGGTCTACGTCGTCGTCACCAAGTGCGACCTGCTCAACGGCTTCCGCGAGTTCTTCGACGAGATCGCCGACCCGCAGCTCCAGCACCAGATCATGGGCTGGTCGAACACCGCGCCGCTCGACGCGCCCTTCAACCCCGAGATGGTCGATCAGCACCTGCTGGTCGTCAAGCGCCGCCTGCTGCGCCGTCGTCTGGGCCTCCTGCTCGACCCGATCAACACCGAAGACCCGCGGCAGAGCCGGGCCGCGCAGGTCGATGCCCTCTACGAGTTCCCCGACGCTTTCCAGGACATCGCCCCGCGGCTCAAGCGGTACCTCTCGATGATCTTTGTCTCGGGGGAGTGGTCCGCCAAGCCGCTGTTCCTCCGCGGCATCTACTTCACCAGTTCGATGCGCGAGGGCAGCGTCCTCGACGCCAAGCTCGCGGAGGCGCTGGGAGTCCCCGTCGAGTCGCTCCCCGAGGGCAAGGTCTGGGAGCGAGACCGCTCCTACTTCCTCCGCGACCTGTTCATGGGCAAGGTCTTCCGCGAGCGGGGGCTGGTCACCCGCGCCGTCAACACCGGCAAGCAGCAGGCCGCGCGCCGGGGGCTGGTCTACGGCTCGGCCGGCCTGGGCCTGGCCGTGCTCGCCGCGCTCAGTTTTCTCGGCCACCGCAGCATGTCCAGCACCATGATCGGGCCGACCGAGTTCTGGAACTCGCTCGCCTCGACGGCGCGCGCGGGCCTGGATCCGGCCGATCCGGTCACGGGCCTCTCCGCCCGCACCCTCCCGATCGTCGCGCCCAACGCCCGCGGTTCGACCGAGTTCTTCTATCGCGGGTCTGCGTCCCCGGCCGACCCGATTCTCGCCTCGCTCCCGATCGATGAAGCGAGCAAGACCCGCGCGCGGGTCCATCAGGAAGTTCGCGCCCGCATCGAGCAGCGACTGCCCGTGCCCTGGGTCTATGCACCGGTGGCCGCGCTCGGCGGCGAGGGCGACCGCGACATCGCCCACGACGCGCGGGCCGAAGCGGGCCGCGCCCTCTTTGAGTCCGGGATCCTTCGCGCGCTGCTCGATGCCTCGCGTGTGCGCCTCAACGCCGACATGGCCGAGAAGCGGGCCTGGTCGGCCCAGACGACCGCCGCGCTCGCCCAGTTGCTCCGCGCCCAGACTCTGTCCGTCACGGGCAAGGGGCGGCTTCCGGCGCTCGACTCGCTGCTGCGTTTCTCGCTCGAGACCAACGACGGCTACACGGCCGGCGGCGCGGCGGGCGAAACCGCGGATCTCGAGGCGCTCTCACGCTGGTACTTCGCGCCGGCCGACGGCGCGCCTACCGCGCCGGCGGGGCTCACGCAACTCTCCGCGACCGAGCTCGAATCGGCGGCTGGGGCGTTCGTGGAGTCCCTCGACCAGCCTTCCCCGACCAGCGGTCTGGCAGGAATGACCGGCCTCGCCCTGGCGCTCGGCGAGTTTGACGCAGCGGAGAAGGCGCTGGTCTCCATCGATCCCGACAAGCCGCCGCCCGACTGGGTGAGCGAGTGGAAGTCCCGCTTCACGGCGCTGTCCGAGGCACGCAGGAAGGTCGATGAGGCCTTCCCCGCGCTCGACAACCGCTCGCTCGCCAAGGCCTTCGCCGACGAACTGACGCGCCACCGCGAGTCCCGTGGCGGCGAGGTGCGGACCCTGCTGGACGAACTCAAGCCGATCGACCCCGCCGATGCCGCCTCCGGCGGAGCCCGCCTCGCCGCGCTCCGCGCCGCCCGCGACATCATCGCCTCCGGCGCGGAACGCCTCGCGACGGCCACCAGAGCGCAGACCGACATCGTGCTCTCCCTGGCCCGGCTGGATGCCTCGTGCATCGGCGACCCCGGCCGTCCGTTCTACGTCACCCGTCACGCGATCTATTCACGGCTCAACGACCGATTCCAGGTCGCTCAACCAGACCCGGCGTCGCCCGCCAGCGCCCCGCCGCCGCTGGCCACGATCGAGTCCGATCTCGCCGGCGATCTGCGCATCATCGAGGATGAACTCCGCGAACGGCTCGGCGCCACGCGCGAGGCCGTCGATGCCAACACCAGGTTCGCCGCCGCGCGCGCCGTGGCCACGACCGCGGCCAACCTCGCGGCCCAGTCCCGCCGCGCCGCGGTCATGGGGCGCGCGGGCGAGAGTCTTCCGACGACCGCCGACGCCGTCGCGGCCGCGGTGGCCAAGTCCGCCGTGCCGCGGCCTGACGGCCTGCCGCGCGCGGCGATGCTCCAGTTCGGCGCGGGGCTGCTCGATCCCCGCTTCGATCCCGTCGCGGCCGCGAAGGTGCTCGGCGATTTCGCGGCCGTGCGCAAGGCGATGGCGCAGGGCTCGGCCGGCGGCGAGGCGGCCGCACGCCTGACCAGCGCATCCGCGGCGGCTTCGGAGTACCTGGCCCGCTACCTCGCGCACTGGAGTTCCGATCTCGCGGGCCATGTCAGGGTCGTTTCACCGTCCGGCTACCCGCAACTCCGCACCGACTTCGCGTCGGTCGGTCAGGCCGCGACCGTGCTGGATGCGCTGGCCGCGATCCAGGCGCTCTCGCAGGAGGCGGTCGACCGGGTTGCGCCGCTTGTCGAGCCGAGCGATCAGACCCTCGCCGCCGCGCTGGCCGGCGCGAGGCGATCGGTCGCCAAGGCCCGATCGGCCGTCGAGTCGCCCGAGTTCCGCCAGCTCTGCGCGGGCGTGCTCGGCCGCTGGAGGGCTCTGTCCGACAACCCCGACACCGCTCGCGCCGCCATCGCCGCCACCGCGCTCGGGCCATCGCCCCTGGAGCCCTACTACATCCGCGCGGCCGATGACGACTTTGTTCGCCGGACGTGGCAGTCCCTGACGGTCTCGTGGATGCGCACGCTCGCGGCCGGTCCCGGCGCGGGCGGGCAGGCTCCCGTCGCGACGCTCGATCTCCGTCCCCTTGATCGCTTTCCGCTGAATCGTCCGCAGCCCGATGTCGCGGCTCTTTCCGCCGCCGAACTTGCCGAAGCCCGCGCCGCGGTTTTGCGTGCTCCGACCGCTGCTTCGCCCGCCGTCTCGCCGGCCTGCGATCGTCCGATCTCCGATGATCCCGAGATCAACGACGCCGGGCGTGCCCTGCTCGGCTGCGGCGGCGCGGCGGCCGCGCCCGCGGGCGCCGCGCCCGCCGCGATCGCTCGCATGCGTCGGATGCTCGAAGCGCTCCCCGCCGATCCCGCGCGTGCCGAATGCCGGGTCTCGATCCTGACCGACCGACCGGCGCGTGCCGGCGCTCGGCCCATCACCACGCTCTCGCAACTCAGCATGTTCATCGCGAGGGCGGGCGGGCCTCCCACGGGCAAGACCGTTCCGATCCGCGCGGGCGAGAGCCTGGGCGCCATCCCGATGCTGGCCCAGAGCGTTCTCTTCGAGCTGCGCTCCGGCGCATCGGGCGATCGCCCGGCGGGTCCGCCCTACACCGCGCCGGGACCGTGGATCCCGCTTCGCTTGATCGAGGAGTTCTCCGGCAAGCCGGCCGGCGATGACCTCAAAGCGTGGGATGTCGAGGTGGTCTTCACCTCCGGTGCGACGCGGTACTCCATGTGGCTGCGCCTTGTGTTCGATCAACCCCTGCCTCCCGCACCGTGGTACCGCTGATCCCGCGGCCGAGAACGAGCCGAATCGAAGCGAGCCCCAACCATCTCCTCCACGCCCGCCACAACCCCGTCGCTCCGCACCCGCTCGCTCTTTGCGCGCGTGCCGCAGGCCAGTCTCGGCGTTTTCGGCAAGCACCCGGGTTGGAACGACCACATCGACGACCTCGGGCTCGATACGCAGCGATTGACCGATCTCAAGCGTGTGCTGTACGTGGACGGGATCGCCGCGTGTGTCGAGAGCGGCCAGTGGGAGAAGCTCGAGGAGACCTCGCCGGGCGCGACCCTGCCGGAGTTTGACCATACCCTGCTGTGGCGAGCCGCGGGAAGCGATGCCGCGCCCTCGACCGACTTCCTGATCGCGCGGCTCTGGTCCAGCCGTGACGGCAAGGGCCGCGACAAATACCCGATGGTCGTCGCCGTCCACGCGCAGAACATGGGCTTGCCCGATGCGCTGCAACTCGCCCTGCCCACGCTCGACGCGCTCGCCTCGCGTTGCCGCCAGGCCGTCGATCCCGCCGAAGTGGTCGCCTACGTCGATGTTGAGCGACGCCGCATCGCCGAAGAAGCCGCACGGATCGGCTCGTTGCCCAGCCCGCCGCCGCCGTCGCTCACGCGATTTCTCGAGCACCCCGACCTCGGGCCGGAGCGGCAGGGCATCCGCCGGGTGATGTTCCAGTTTGAGCGTGAACTCGGCCCCTTCCTCCGTGCCGGTCGCGCCGACTCGCAGGACCGCGGCCGCCTGGCCGCCTCGCGCCAACTCCGGCTCCCCGCGTGCGGATCCGCCGACGCCCAGGTTCTCGCCCAGTGGGCCCGGTTCATCGACACTCGGATCGACCCGGCGCACCCGCTTATGCTCATCCACCCGCGCGGCCGGGCGTGGGTCGATGCGATCTTCGGCGAACCGACCGGATCGCAGATGTTCTGCCTGCGCGCAGCCCAGGCCGCCATACCCCTCGTGAGCCAAGTGCCCTACACCCTCGACGCCGACTTCATCCGCGCGGCGGACCTGGCCATCGATTCCGCGCTGACGTCGCCGGACTCGGCCGGCGGGCCGCCGGCGCCCGTCGTCGCTCCCATCGCGCCTCGCTCCGCCGCCCGAACGCTCGCGATCGTGGTGATTCTCCTTGCGCTGCTGGCCGTCGCGGTCTACATCCTCGTCGCGGCGGCTCCGCTGCCCGACCGAGCCGGGGGCGCAGAGCCGCCAACCGGCGCGGTTGGCGAGGCGAAACCGATCGAATCGGCGGCGATCGCCGCCGCCCTCCACCGACAGGCCTTGATGATCCGCCAGCGCATCGCCCTGGTCCCGGCCCAGGCCGAGACGCTGGGGGCGCAGTTTCAACGCACCGAGGCGTTCCTCCGCGGCCTCGATCGATCGCTGCCTCGCGGCATTCGCCGGCCCGATCCTCAGCCCGCCTGGATGGAGAGGCTCAACGCCGAGCTTGCCAACGCCCGAGAGCGGCGGCTCGAACGGGTCCTCGCCCCGTGGTCCGAGGCGCCGGTTGATCCCGCGCTCGCGGGCTCCACCGACGATGTCGAGCGCGAAGCGTCTGAGTTCGTCGATCTCTGCGGGCGTGCGGCTCGCGCCGCGGACCAGATGGCCGCCGTCGAATCGCTCCTCGACAACGCCTGGGGCAGCGCGGAGCGTCGAACCTCATCCGACGCAACGGCCGCCGCACAAACGATCCAGGAACTCTCCGGCGAATGGGCCGGGCGTGCCAAGTCCGACCCCGTCATCCGCCGGATCGTCGGACCGTTGCTGGAGCGCGTCGAAGGGCTTCGTGCGGCCGAGGGCGTCAACGACGCCCTGATCCTCGTTTCCGGCGCACACACCCCCGATCCTTCCCGTCCCGAACTCGCGCTCGCTTCGTGGCGACGGCTCTCTCAGCGCCCCGGCGTGCTCTGGCCCGCGACTGTTGAGGAACTCGACCAGGAAGCGGCCGCCGCGGCCAGCGTTCGCGGGGTTATCGATCGGCTCCCCGATCCCGCCCGTCGTGGACAGCTCCGGGAGCACCTCGCCCAGGAGGAATCCCGTCGGCTGATTCGCTTCCTGTCGTACACGCGGGATGCCGCCAACATCGACGCCGGGTTCTCGCGGCTCGCGGAGTTCGGCGTTTCGCCGGATCAACTCGACCCCTGGCTCAGGTACAACTTCCACCTCCGAGGGCTTCGCGCTTCGGTCGATCGCCTGGGAGAGGCCGAACTTCGCGCCGAGATCCGGCGGTTCGCCACCGCGGCCCGCGAACTTCCCGGCGGCGTCTCGTTCCGGTCCGAGGTCGTGCCCGTCCTGACCGACCTTGAACTCATCGCCGGTGGCAAGGAGCCCGCGAGCCTTCCCGCGTGGTACGCGGCGCTCGGACCCGCCGCGACGGGCCGCTACACCGCGTCGGCCGAGCGCGACGGGGACCGGTTGGTCTTCTCGCCGAAGGCGGAGTTTTCGGATTGGGGCCACGCCCTCCCGATCGAGTTCGTGCTGGTCCGGCCTCCCGCGGGATCCGGTGTCGCGCCGTTCTACATCGGCACCTCCGAGGTCGGCGTCGCCGCCTTCGCGTCCATGCACGCGGTCTCCGCGGCGGATTCCTCGGTCTCGACCCCGAGACTCGCCCGGTTCCTGCAGACCTTCGCGCCCGATGAAGACCCCCGCTTCGGTCCACGCTCGTGGGAGTGGAACCCCGATCGCACAAGCATCCGACCGGCCCACGAGTGGCTCATCAGCCAGGGTGGACGGATCGACGAGTACGGCATCGGCCAGTTTCCGCTCCGTCCGGTCGATGCTTCGCCCGTGCAGCACATCGCCCCGGTTGCCGCGGCGTGCTTCGCCTCGCTGGTTGGCTGTCGCCTCCCGACCTCGGGCGAGTGGCTCGCCGCCGCGGGCGCGTTCGCGGCGGTTCCTCAGCCGAGCAACTTCCGCGACCAGACTTGGGCCCGACACCGCGATCACATCGCCGGACTCACGGCATCCGGGCTGGCCGTGCAACCCGCCGATGCGGGGGCGTTGGACCGTGAGCGACTCGATTCGTCCGGGCAAAAGTCGATCGTCCCCGTTGATGACGGCTGGCTCTGGTTCGCGCCTGATCCCCAGAGCCCGGTCGATGCGCCCCGGCACATGATCGGCAACGTCGCCGAGTACGTTCTCGATGCGTCCGTCGCTTTTCCCGCCGATCCGCGCGGCGCCCGGACGGTCGAACTGGCCGGGTCCTGCTCCGAACGCTTCAAGGTGATCGGTGGTTCGGCCCTCACCGATCCGGCCATGGCACCGCAAACGCCGCGCACCGTCAACCTCGCCGAGGCCGCCGAGGGGTATTGCGATGTGGGCTTCCGGTTGGTTTTTACGGGGAAGCATGTCGGGGCTGACGCCCATTCGATGGCCGCCCGCCTCGATCGGCTGTTGACGCCCACACCGTACCTGAAGGCCAAGTAGTCGGTCGGTCGGTGTCGGAACCGCCCGATCGCCATTGTGGGTGAACGGGGGGTTTGACGGTGCGCGAGCTTTGCCGGTAGCTTGTGGGTGCTTACATTTGCCGGACCACGGTCGGGGGTTGGGTCGGGCGAAGGGGGCGCGAATCCGGAGGCTTCTCCCGTTCGCGGTCTGGTCCGACGTCGAGGATTGCTCATGCCGAACTTCCGTTCCAAGATTGCCCCACGCAGCGCCCTGCTCTCCGCGGCGGTGCTCGTCGCCGCGGCGGGCGTTTGCCCGACCGTTGCGCTCGCCCAGCAGTCGGCCGGCAAGCCGGAGCCGGCTCCGGTGGAGAACCCCAAGCGCACGACGGACTACAAGGCGCCCGACCAGGCCTCCCCGACCGACAACTCGCCGGACCCCGAGACCCCCAGCTACCTGGTGGGCGCGTTCGTGATCCGATATGCCGTAGAGCACCCCCAGTTCCCCGCGCTCGATGACCTGATGAAGGCCCGCGTCACGCTGGGCGTGGTGGATGGCGGGTACGCCAAGCCGTCCAGCGCGACGACGAAGGCCACCTACTCGATCGAGGAGTTGTGCACGCAGCCGCCGCAGCGATACACCACGTTCGCGCTCTTCGCGGTCCAGCGCGCCGTCAAGCAGGCCCTTGAGAAGGAGGGCATCTTCGCCACGCTCGTGACGCTCTCGGACCAGGAGTTCGCGCCCAACGATGCCCGCAAGGAGGGCGAGGCCCAGTACGTCGACCAGCGGCCCAAGGGCTCGACGGCGGTGACGCTCATCGTCCGCACCGGTGTCGTCGGCGAAGAGCGGACGCTCGCGTTCGGCGATCGCGTGCCGTACGAGGAGCGCATCAACAACCCGCTCCACGCGCCGATCCTGAAGAACTCCCCCGTCAAGGTCTTCGAGCAGGACGACCCGCGCCGGGCCGACCTGCTCCGCAAGGACAAGCTCGACGACTACGTCTACCGCCTGAACCGCCATCCCGGGCGGCGCGTCGACCTGGCGATCGCCGCGGGCGAGCGCGAGGGCGAACTCGCGCTCGACTACCTCGTCAACGAGAACAAGCCCTGGTCGATCTACGCCCAGATCTCCAACACCGGCACAGCGCAGACCAACGAATGGCGCGAGCGTTTCGGATTCGTCCACAACCAGCTCACCGGCGCGGACGACATCCTCAGCATCGACTACGTGACCGCCGGGTTCGAGGATTCCCAGTACGTCGGCCTCAACTACGAGCGTCCGATCTGGGGCGACTGGCTCAGGATGCGGCTGTTCGGCAACGCCAACTCGTTCCAGGCCTCCGACGTCGGCGCCACGGAAGAGCAGTTCGACGGCGACGGCTGGACCTTCGGCGGCGAGATCATCGCCAACATCCTCCAGCGCCAGTCCCTGTTCCTCGATGCCTACGCGGGCGCGCGCTGGCAGCACATCACCACCACCAACGACGCGCTCGACACCGAGGGCGACGACGACTTCTTCCTGCCCGACGTGGGGCTGCGACTCGAGAGATTCACCGATACTTCCGCGACCAACGCCGAGGCCGGTTTCGAGTTCAACCTCCAGGATGTCGCCAACACCTCCGACGATCTCGACGACCTCCAGCGCCAGAACGCCGACCCCGACTGGGGCACCTTCCACGGCCTGCTCAGCCACTCGTTCTACATCGAGCAGTTCTTCATCGAGAACTCCTCCGCCGCCAACACCACACTCGCCCACGAGATCGCCCTCGCCGTTCGCGGCCAGTACGCGTTCAACTACCGGCTCATCCCCAACTTCCAGGATGTCCTGGGCGGCATGTACACGGTGCGCGGCTACCCGGAATCGGTGGTTGCCGGCGATTCGGTCGTCGTGGGGACAATCGAATACCGCTTCCACCTGCCGCAGGCCCTCGGGATCGAGGCCACGCCCGGCAAGCTCTTCGGCGAGACCTTCCGTTATCGGCCACAGGTTCCCTACGGGCGGGCCGACTGGGACCTTGTTCTCAAGGGCTTCCTCGACATGGGCAGCTCGAACATCAACAGCGCCCAGGGGACCGAGTCGGACGAAACCCTTATCGGCGCGGGCGTCGGTGTGGACCTGCTTTACAGGCGAAACCTGAACGTCCGTGTCGATTGGGGGATCGCTCTCGACGAAATTGAAGGGGAAGTGACCTCGGGAAGCAACCGTTTCCACATTTCCGCGACAATCTTGTTCTAGAGAATCCGTGGGTTCATGGGCATGAGGCCCGTACACAGACATGAAACGGACTTCTTCGGGGGGAATGGATTTTCCGACGCCGTCGGCCGGCTCGGGGCCTTGCCGCTCGCGGGCGAGCAACCAACCGGCCGAGCCGGGCGAGGCGAGGGTCATGGGCGGGTCGGGAGGGAGCGGGGCGTGGGGGCTGGGGATGGGTGGGCGCGAGGGGGCGGGCGGGCACGGGGGGCGGCATCCGTGCCGGGCTGCAACGATGGCCCCGGCAGACTGGCGCACCGCGAGCATCAGACGACAGAGTTGAACCACACCCGGACGAGCCACCCGCCGTCCGGATCCTCGGCGCAGGAGTTGACCATGCACGACCGTACTCGGCGATCGGACTTCCGCCCCACCTCGCGCGGCCGCGTCATCGGACTCGGCCTCGGACAGTTCCGCTTCGTCGGCGGAGGGGTCGCGCTGCTGCTGGCCGCGACCACGGCGTTGGCCGGGCCTGAGGGCGCGCGCGTCCGCGAGGGGCGAGCCCGCTTCATCCAGCGTGGCGACCGCACCATCATCCGCACCAGCGATCGCGCGGTGATCGATTACCGCAGTTTCGATATCGGGCGCGGCGAGACCGTCCGCTTCGTCCAGCCCAACTCCGACTCGCGCGTGCTCAACCGCATCCAGAGCGCGCGTCCCACGACGATCGACGGCACGCTCCGCTCCAACGGCCGCGTCTACATCGTCAACCCCAACGGCGTGATCTTCACGGGCAGCAGCGTCATCGACGTCGCGCACCTGTACGCCGCGGCGGGCAACATCTCGAACCAGGACTTCATGGCCGGGGTTGACCGCTTCACCGGCGTCACCGGCGATGTCACCAACCAGGGCCGCATCGAGGCCGACACCGCCGCGTTGATCGGCGCCCACGTCGCCAACTCCGGCATCATCATCCCCAACTCCGGCGAGGGCGTGGTCGCCATGGTCTCGGGCAACGAGGTCACGCTCACGCCCCAGGGAAGCTCGATCAGCGTCAAGATCGACGCGTCGGCTCAGAACGCGGTCGGTGACGGCCGCGCCGCGATCGACAACTCGGGCGTCATCAACACCCGCGGCGGCAGCACCCTCATGGCCGCGGGCGACCTCTACGCGCTGGCCATCAGGAACACCGGAAAGGTCCGGGCCGACGACATCCAGATTCGGGGCGGATCGGGCCGCGTCGAGGTCTCCGGCACGCTCGACGCCTCCGACCGATCCGTCGGCGGTCGCGGCGGGAACGTCACCATCACCGGCAAGGACATCGCGCTCAACTCCGCGACCATCGACGCGTCCGGCTCCCGTTCCGGCGGGGCGGTCCGGATCGGCGGTGACGCCCGCGGCGGGGGCGAACTGCCCCACGCGCAGACCGTCTCGGTCGATTCCGGCTCGTCCATCAGCGCCGACGCCCTCCGCCGCGGCGATGGCGGCTCGGTCGTTGTCTATGCCGACGATCACACGAGTTTCGGCGGCAAGGCCTCGGCCGGCGGTGGCGACAAGCACGGCGACGGCGGGTTCGTCGAGACCTCCGGAAAGAACACCCTCGACATCGCCGGCGCGCGTGTGAACGCCTCTGGCAAGGACGGAAACGGCCAATGGCTGCTCGACCCGACCGACATGGTCATCGACAGCGCCGCAGCCACGGCCATCGTCGCCTCCCTCGATACCGGCACCGATGTCACCATCGAGACCGGCTCCGCCGGCGCCGACGCGGGCAACATCACCGTTGATGCGGCCATCGCCAAGACCGCCGGTGGAGACGCCACGCTGACCCTCCGCGCCGCCAACGACCTCGCCGTCAACCAGGCGATCTCCTCGACCTCGGGCGAGCTCAACGTGAATCTGCTCGCCAACAACGGCGCGGGCGGCAACACCGACCCCGACGACACGGCCGGTTCGGTCATCTTCAACAACGACGGCGTGACCACCGACGGACGCGTCGCGGCCAACGGGGGCGATGTGACCGCCGAGGGCGTCGATTTCGAGCTCAACGGTTCGTCCACGATCGCCGGCGCGGCCGTGAATCTCCGTGCCAACAGTTCCGCGGACCAGTCCATCGGCATCCAGACCGGCGCGGGCGCGTTCCAGGTCTCGTCCGCCGAACTGGGCGCCATCACGGCCTCCGATGTCGCCATCTCCACGACAACGCGAAACGACGCCGCGAGCATCGCCGCGATCGATCTGTCCGCGACCGGCTACAACCTCAGCGTTCGCGCGGGCTCGGTCACGGCCGACGCCGTGCAGGTCGCTTCGGGCAAGACGCTCGGGCTCCGGGCCGATTCCGGCTCCGTCACCACCACCGGCGCGCTCACCGCCTCGGGCGCGGGCGGCGCGATCAACTTGCAGGGCGATGACCTTGCGCTCGGTTCGACCGTCACCGCCGAGAGCGTGACCGTCACCGCCAACGGCAACCGCACGATCGGTCTGGGCGGGCCCGGCGATCTCTCGATCGATCCGGCCGAGCTCGCGGGCATCGCCTCGACCAACCTCGCCGTCCGCTCCGCCGGCTCCGGCGACATCACCGTCGGCAACTCCTCCGACCCGATGGTGCCGGTCGCGCCGAGCGCGGCGAACCTCACCATCGAGACCGCGGGCAAGATCGACGAGGTCGCCGCCGATGACCTGACCGACCTCCAGGTTTCCGGCCGGCTCACGCTGCGCGCCGGCGCCGGCATCGGCGATCCCGGCACCGACGACGGCACGGGCACGGGCCCGCTCGACATCGACGCCGGCGAACTCGACGCCGCGGTCTCCGCGGCCGGAGGCCTGTTCATCAAGGACTCCGGCGGGATCGACGTCATCGACGCCGCGACCACCGACGGCGCGATCTCGATCCGCTCCACGGGCGCGATCAACATCACCGATCTGACGGCCAACCAGTCCTCGCCGATGGGCCGCACCGTCGAGCTCGTGGCGGCGGGGGGCAACATCACCGCCACCGGCACGCTCGCCTCGCAGGGCAAGGTCCACATCGAGGCCACCCAGCCCGACGCGACCATCACCATCGCCAACGGCGACATCTCCGATGCCCCCGGCATCACAACCACGCTCATCACCTCCGGCTCGATGGGCCACGCCACAATCACCAACGCGCAGGGCCTCACCTTCGCCGACACCGCGGTCGGCGGCAACCTGACGGCGACCGCGACCACCGGCAACATCTTCGACGACAACGCGCTGATCGTCGGCGGCGCCAGCGGTTTCACCACCGCCGCGGCCGACGCGGTCATCGATCTCAACACCCTCGACGCGGCGGGCCCGATCTCGCTCTCGACCGCGGGCCCCGCCGGCAACGCCAACATCGTCAACGCTCAGGGCGTCACGCTCGCCGCGGCGAGTATCGGCGGCAGCCTCGCCCTCACCGCGACCACGGGCAACATCACCAACACCGGGGTGGTCACCGTCGGCGATGTCGCCAACCTCACGACCTCGACAGCCGATGCCGACATCACCGTGACGCAGCTCTCCTCGGCGGGGCTCGGCGTCCACACGAGCGGCACGGACGGCAACGCCTCGATCGACGCCGTGGGGCCCGTAACGTTCGGCGCATCCGAAGTCGGCGGCTCGCTCGCCGTCGTGTCGACGGGCGCGATCGCCGACGCGGGCGCGGGCCCGATGACCGTCGGCGGGGCGGCCTCGTTCACCACCCGCGCCAACGCCGGCGCCGACATCACGCTCGACAACGCGACGAACACGTTCGGGGCGATCACCGCCCGCTCCCGCGACGGGGCCGGATCCGCCGATGCCGCGGGCGACATCACGATCTTCGAGACCTCCATCCCCGGCAACACGCGGATGGATGTGACCCTCATCGGCACCACCGGCTCGGTCACGCTGGTTGCTCCCGATATCGCCATCGACACCGGTTCGATGGGCGCGGCCATCTCCGTCGGCGCGAGCGACATCACCCTCCGGCCCTCGACCGCGGGCGCGACGATCGGCCTCGACACCGCCGCCGACTTCTCCCTCGACCTTGCCGAACTCCGCGAACTCTCGACCACCGGTCGAGTCGTCATCGGCGCCGCCGACAGCGGCGCGATCACCGTCGGCGGAATCAGCGACCTCGACCTCAGCGCCCAGACCTACGACCTCGGCCTCCGCGGCGGGGCCACCAGTCTCGCCCACGCCCTGACCCTCGGCTCCGATCGGCTCCTCTCGCTCCAAGTCGGCGCCATCTCCAGCACCGGCGGTTCCACGGATGTCACCATCGGCGGGACCAACGGGCGCGTGGTCATCGACTCGACCGGCGGGGTCGATCTCGACATCAGCGCTGCGAGGCTCGCCGTCAACGCCGGCGCGGGCGACATCACCATCGACAACGCCGCGACGGGCCTCGAGATCGGGTCGATCGATTCGATCGACGGCGTGACCGCGGCGATGGACGGCGACATCACCATCACCACCGCCGGCGCGCTCTCGATCGCCTCGCCCGTGGCCACGTCCGGCACGGGTGTCGTGACGCTCAACGCGGCCGACGGGATCGCCGACGCCACCGCCTCGGGCGACGCCGTGACCGCCGCCACCGTCGTGCTCGGCACGACCGCCGGTTCGATCACGGCTTCCGGCGGCGCGGGTGAGTTCAAGACCAACACGCAGTCGCTGACCGCGACCGCGCCCGGCGGCATCAACATCGCCAACTCCGGGACCGCCACACTCCGGGCCACGCTCTCGGCCGATATGGGCGCGGCCGTGCTCTCTTCCGGCGGGTCCATCAGCACCAACGGTGTCGCCTGGGCCGCCGATTCGTTCGTCGTCACCGCGGGCGGCGCGGCCCCCGACGGCGTCGTCACCATCAACGACAGCATCTCCGCCGACAACGGCGGCATCTCGATTGCCGCCAACGACCTGCAGATCGGCGGCGTCGGGACCGCGCTCAACGCGGGCGCCGGCGTTGTCACGATCGCCCGCGCCACCGACGGCACCATCGGCGTCGGGAACATCGCCTCCGAGGACATGAACATCTCCAACGAGGAACTCGCCGCGATCACCGCCGCGGAGCTCATCGTCGGCGATTCCGACCACACCAGCCGGATCACCGCCCGCGACGTCGACGCCGACGACTCGCAGAACATCGGCACGGTCACGCTCCGCGCCCTGGCCGACAACGCCAGCGTCGCCTTCTCGGGCACGGCTTCGACGTTCAACGCCCTGACCGTGCGGTCCGATGCCGGGATCGATGTCGATTCCAACATCACCGCCGACACGGGCGCCCTCGACCTCGACGCCGACGCCGACATGGCCGCAGATGCCGACGCTCCCGGCGTCATGGGCGCGCACCAGGACCAGATCTTCATCCGCTCCGGTCGGATGCTGACCACCCAGCCCGGCGGCGGCAACGTCGTTCTCCGCGGCGCGGCCGGCGGATCGGGCATGACCGCCGGCATCCTCAGCGACGGCGATCTGGCCATCGATTCCAACCAGGATGTCGTCATCAACAGTTCCATCAGCGTTGACGGCACGCTCACGCTCGACGCGGGCGGGACCGTGACCTTCGCCGGCGCGGGCGAGGGCATGGTCCTCAACATCGCCGCCAACAACGGCATCAACTTCGGCGAGAGTGTCACCAACCAGGGCGGCAACCTCAGCATCGACGCAGACGCCGACGACGACGGCATGGGCGCGTTCACGCTCGCGACCGACAAGACCCTGACCACCTCCAACGGCAACCTCGACATCACCGCCGCCGACATCGTGCTCGACGGCAGCATCGCCGCCGGAACCGGGCAGGTCACGATCACCCGCTCGACGCCCGGGGACATCGCGGTCGGCGCGTTCACCGACATGGCCGGCCGCCTGACCATCACCGGCGATGAACTCGGGCGCATCTCCGCGGGCGAGCTGACCATCGGCGGCGGGCCGACGGCCGCGATCGCCGTGGACGGCGTGACCGACATGCAGTCGATGGGCATCGCGGGGCTCACAACCCTCGACGCGGGCACGACGCTCACGTTCTCCGGCGGCGCATCCACCTTCAACAGCCTGCGCGGCGACGCCGACCAGGACATCACCGTCTCCGGCGGGCTCAACACCGACGGCCCCCTCACGCTCAACGCCGATGTGGACAGCAACGACTCCGGTCTGCTGAACATCTCCGCGCCCATCGCCACAGGCAACGGGGAGTTCATCGGCACCGGCACCGATCTCGCCCTGACAGCCGCGATCAACGCGGGCACGGGCGACATCACCTTCTCGCGGAGCGCGGCGGGCTCGATCACGGTCGATAACGCTCCCGACGCGGCGGGACGCATGGTGATTGATGACTCGGAACTGGCCCTGCTGACCGGCGGCCGGCTCACCATCGGCGGCGGCGTGACCGACATCGTGACCGTCCGCAACTTCTCCGCGACCGACGGCGCGGGGATCGCCGGGATCACCACCTTCGACGCCAACGACCAACTCACGTTCAACGGTTCCTCGACCTTCAAGGAACTTCTCGGCAAGTCCGACAACCTCGTGCTCGTCAACGGCAACCTGACCACCACCGCCGGCGACATCACCCTCAACGGCAACGGCAACGCCGCCGACGACACGGACGACCGGATCGAGATCGGCTCCGGCCGCACGATCGACTCCGCGGGCAACCTCACCCTGAGCGCGTCCCGCGGCGGGATCGAGGGGCTCGGCTCGCTGACGCTCCGCGCCGCGGGCGAAGCCCGCATCAACCACAATCTCACCACCTCGGGCGACACCGTCATCGCCGCCGACACCGACGGCAACGGCTCCGGAGGCTTCATCCTCCCCGCGAGCACGGTGCTCAACACCAGCGGCAGCAACCTCGAGCTCACCGCCGCCGACATCGAGCTCAACGGCAACATCATCACCGGCGGCGGCGCGGCCGGCATCGACCGCTCCGCCGCGGGGAACATCGCCCTCGGGGCGGTCACGGATCAGGGCGGCACGATGACCATCACCGGCGCCGAACTGGCCCGGATCGTCGCGACCGGCCTCACCATCGGCGGAGCCAACACGACCAACATGACGGTCAACGGCGTGACCGACTCCAACAGCAACTCCATCGCGGGAACGCTGACCCTCTCCGCGCTGGGCAACGACGGCGAGGTGCGGTTCGAGGGCACGGCCTCCCGGTTCAACGCCCTGAGCGTCAAGGCCGATTCTCGCGTCGTCACCGAGGTCTCGCTCGTCACCGACAGCGGCAACATGACCCTCGATGGCGGCGCCAACACCACCGACAAGAACGACGGTCTGGTCGCCCTCGGCGCGGGGCTGATCGCCTCGTCCACCGGCACAGCGACCGCCGCGAACTTCTTCGACCTGACCTTCAACAGCCCCGTGCGGCTGCGGGCAAACCCGACCCTCGAGGCCGAGGACATCACCTTCAACAGCCGGCTCAACTCCGCGGCGGGCGAGTTCCGCCTGCTCACGATCAACAGCCACGAGAGCGGCACCACCGTCTTCCGCGGAACGGTCGGCGGCGACGACCGGCTCGCGGGCCTGTTCACCAACGCCGACGGCGTGACGCGGCTCGGAGCCGATGTGTTCACGACCCGCGAGGGCGTCACCTTCGACGATCGGATGGTCCTGACCAACGACGTCAAGATCAACGACTCGGGCAGCGGGGTCGCGTTCGGCGGCACGATCGACAGCGACGACGACGGCACGCCGCGCTCGCTCACGGTCCTTTCCCGCCGAAACACCAGCGAAACGGTCAACAGCCTCCCGACGATCACGTTCACCGAGGATGTCGGCGCCACGCACAGGCTCAGGAACATCTACCTCAACTGCGACCCGAGCACCGGCGCCAACGGCCGTGACGAGATCCCGCGCGTCGCGACCATCGTCGCCCGCCCGGTGGATAACAACGGCAACTTCACCCCGGTCACCGGTGCGCTGCGGACCTTCCAGTTCCTCGCTACCGACGAGTTCCGAATGGGCCAGAACGAGAAGTTGACCGTCGGCGGGCATGTCCGCATCCGCGGCGGCGACCGCGTGACACTCGGCGATGTCGCCGCCCTGGGCGACTTCACCGTCAACTCCCCCGACATCCGCCTGCTCCGCCGCGCCCCGGGAACGCTCAGCGCCCGCGACCCCAGCCGTCTCACCGGCACAGGGGTGCGCGTCAACGACGTGGACAACGGCGTGGACTACGTGGCGGGCGGGATCTTCCGCTTCACCAGCACGCCGGTCGCCGTCGGCGAGGGCGCCAACCCGCAGTTCGGCAACTCCAGCGGCGTCCGCGACGCCGCGGGCGCGCTCAACGCGTTCATCTTCCAGACCTTCTCCGATTTCAACCGCTCGCTGATCGACGTCGGCAACCCGATCATCACGCAGGACCTCAAGTCCTCCGGGCCGTCCGACACGAACTTCGCCACCGCGCTGGCCGGGGCCATCCCGCGCGAGTCGCGCGAGAACGACGTGAGCCAGATCGAGACCATTAACGCCGCCAGTTTCTCGGAGCTCGAGCAGCTCGGCGTCTTCCCGCGCGACCTCTCCGACGAGGAGCGCGTCGCGGGCCTGATCGGCTGGTCCACCTACGACGACTATCCCGAGACCGGTGCGCCGACCGAGGCCGACTTCCGCACCGCCGTCAACCGCCTGCCCGGGCCCGAGGCCACCGCAGTCCTTGCGCGTCACCAGAAGATCTTCTACAAGTCCAACGTCGATCCGCAGACCGGCGAGGCCCGCGCCGAGAGCCTCGCGCCCGAGATCAAGAAGACCTTCGAGGAATCCATCAAGCGGTTCAGGACCCGGGCGGGCACCGCAGCGGCGACCGAGCGAGTCGATCCGGTCGCGCTCCGCGAGTACATCGAGCGCGCGCCGGAGGAGTCCGCCTCGCTGGCGCACGCCCGGCAGCTCCAGGGTCTGCTCCGCGACATCGAACTGCTCGGTCTCACCAGCCGCGAACTCCGAAAGTGCAAGAGCGCGGTGCTGCGGCTGGTCCGGCCCAACGGGCTGGGCACCCGCGAGCAGTTCGAGACGTTCCTCAAGACCGACATCCGCGAGCTCGAGGAGCAGTCGGTCAAGATCGACTCGTCCGAGAAGGCCGGCTGAGCGGCCGCTCGGCCCACACGCCGCGTGCGATCGCGGTTCATACAGTGCCTCCCCCGAGCGGGGTCCGCGTGTCGCGGGCCCCGCCCTGTTTTCCAGGCCGCGACCGGAGGTTCACCGTGCCGAGTCCGATCCTTGCCGCGATTCTCGTGCTCGCCGCGCAGCCGCCCGTGCTGCCGGAGGTCCGCGTCGAGCACGCAGGGACCGCGATCGACAAGTCCTGCCGGGTCGTGATCGAACCGGACGCGATCATCGAGGATACCGACGGGCGCGGCGTCATCATCGCGACGGCCGACGACATCACCATCGAGTTCGCGGACGGCTCGGTGCTTCGCGGCGCGGGGCCGGATGTCGCCGACGACCTTCTCGTCGGCGCGGGCGTACGGATCGAGGGTCGCAAGGGCGTCACGCTCCGCAACGCGCGGATCGAGGGGTTCAAGTCGGCCGTGTACGCCACGCGGGCCGCCGGGCTGACGATCGATCACGCCGAGATCGGCCGCAACTTCCGCCAGCGCCTGCGCTCCACGCCGCGCTCCGAAGACCAGGCCGACTGGCTCTGGCCGCACCAGAACGACGACAACCAATGGCTGGCTCGGTACGGCGCGGGGGTGTACGTCGAGGATTCCGACGGCGTGACGCTGCGAGAGATCACCGTCCGTCGCTCGCAGAACGGCATTGTCCTCGACCGCGTCAACGACGGGCGCGTCTATGACAACGATTGCTCGTTCCTCTCGGGATGGGGGCTGGCGATGTGGCGGTCCAGCCGCAACACCGTCAGCCGCAACGCGATGGACTTCTGCATCCGCGGGTACTCGCACGGCGTCTACAACCGCGGCCAGGATTCCGCGGGCATCCTCGTGTTCGAGCAGTGCTCGGACAACCACTTCATCGAGAACTCCGCCACGCACGGGGGCGACGGGTTCTTCCTCTTCGCGGGAAAGGAGGCGCTCGGCGAGGGCGAGGGTGACGCGGGTCTCGATCGGCAGGGTCTGGGCTGCAACCGAAACGTGCTGCGCGGCAACGATTTCTCCTTCGCCGCGGCCCACGGCGTGGAGTCCACGTTCAGTTTCGACAACTGGATCATCGGCAACCGGATCGCGGGCAACGCGATCTGCGGCGTGTGGGGCGGGTACTCGCAGCGCACGGTGATCGCGCAGAACTCGATCGAGGGCAATGGTTCGTTCGGGGCGCGAGAGGGCGGGGGGATCAACATCGAGCACGGGTTCCGCAACGAGGTGTGGGGCAACCGCTTCTCGGAAAACTCGATCGACATCGCCCTGTGGGATGATGACGATGCGGGGTTGATGAAACTCCCGTGGGCCGAGGCCAACCACAAGGGCTCGCGCGACAACTTCATCGGCGCCAACGAGTGGTCGCGGACGCGACAGAACCTCAGGCTGCGGCGCACGCCGCTGACGCACATCGCGGCCGACGCGCTTCCCGCGATCAAGGACGCGATCGACGCCGATACGGACAGCCGCGTAGAGGCGTCGGCCACGGACGGCGTGAGCGTTCCGCCCGCGGCGGTCGACGCGCTGGGAGAGCGACGCCCCGTCGGCGCGAGGCGGGAACTCGACGGTCGTGAGAACATCTTCGTGGGCGAGTGGGGGCCGTGGGACCATAAGTCGGGGATGCTGCGGCTCTGCTCGCGCGATGGTTCGCGCGATCAGTACGAGCTGTTCGGCGATGTCGGGCCGATCGCGCTCATCGGGCTCGACGGGGCCGGCGATGTGGGGGCCCAGTTCGGCGAGCCCATGGACGGTGCGCCGCGCTCGCTCACGGTCGGCACGCGCCCGGGCGTGATCGGCGTGCGAGGCTACGAGTTCCGCGTGCAGGGCGGATCGTTCGATCAGATCGTCCGCGGCACGCTGATCGCCGCGAACTGGGCGGTGCGGATCTTCCCGTGGGACGAGGCGAGCGATCCCCGCACGAGCCTGGAGGCGTGGCGGAGGCAGGGCGCAACGGACAAGGCGGTGGCGTTCAGCGTGGACAGCCTCGGAGGGTGGATGAACTTCGGGAGCAGGGGTCCGCGCGAGGTCGCGTTCCTGGGCGAATACCACGACCGATTGCCGGGCCCGACGCGGTACGGGTTGATCGCCCGGACCAAGTTGAGCGTGCCCGCGGGCAAGTGGCGGTTCAAGACGCTCAGCGACGACGGCGTGCGCATCACCGTCGCCGGTCAGGCGGTGATCGAAAACTGGACGTTGCACGCGCCCGAGACCAACCAAGGGCTGTACGCGCAATCCCAGGCCGGCGAGGTCGAGATCGTGGTCGAATACTTCCAGATCGAAGGGCACGCCGCGTTTGATCTGGAGATCACGGCCGTTGGTCAGTGAGCGCGGCGGCGGCGGAGCGAGAGCAAACCGGCGGCCGCGAGCACGCTCAGCGAGCCCGGTGCGGGGATGGCCTCGACTACGAACACGGGGGTGTACTCGGTCAGGTCGCCGATCTGCTGCGCCCAGAAGGTGTAGGTGCCCGACGGGAGCGGCGTGGCAAAGCCCGTGCCGTTCTGGCCCATCCGGGTCAGAATGTCCTGGCCCACATCGGCCGCGCCGAAGTGGAGCCAGCCGAACAGGTTCTCGATCGAGGCGTCTTCCGGCGCGATCGTGAATGTCGCGTGCGGATCGATCGCGATGAAGGCGACAAAGTCGGTCGAGAGGTAGTTCTCGAGGAGAACTTCCGTGAGGCGAAAGCCCGAGGGCACGGTCACGCTGAAGTAGTCGAGGTCGAGCTCGCCCGCCTGGCTGATCGGTTCGATCCGGGCCGAGATGGCGTTGTTGCCCTCGGCGAGCGCGAGCGTGGTCGGCGCCAGCCGATTCCCCGAGAAGTCGCCGTTGATCTGCTCGGTCCAGATGATGTCGGCGTTCGCGGCGGGCAGGGCCCATAACGAGAGCGCGACCGCGGCGGAGACGGCAGAGTGGCGGGTGTTGATGGGGTTGGAAAGCATGAGAGCGGTGTGAAGTCTGCCCTCTCTGGCGAGAATTGCAAGAACGATCGGACACTTGTCACCCCTTTCCCCCTCGGCCGCGGAGTCGATCGCGACGCCCGATCAATCCCCCTTCAACTCCTTGATGTAGAGGTTCCCGAACTGGATCGGGCTGCCGTGTTTCTGGAGCGCGATCGGCCCGGACTCGGCCACGCCCGGAAGTTGGGCCTTGTCGATCACGGTCTTTCCGTTGAGCACGACGGTGAGGCGGTCGCCCTTCATTGTGATGACGAAACGGTTCCAGTCGCCGATCTTGCTGTCGGCGTTGAGTTTGGGCGTGACGCCGGCGCGGACCTCGGGCGACATGCCCGCATCGGTGCGGTAGCCGTAGACCTCGCCCGAGCCGACGGGCCAGCACCACATGTTGACCTGGGACTTGCTGCTGCCGCGGAGGTAGATGCCGCTGTCGCCGGCCTCGGGGGTCTTCTGGGTCTTGGGCTTGCCGTCGTCGGTCCTGGCCTGATCGCCGTTGGGAAGGATGACGGGCAGATCGTTGTCCACGGCCTTGCCGGTCCAGCGCCAATCGGCGATGAGGATGAAGTCCTTGTACGACTGCTCGCTCCAGAGGTCTTCACTCTGGCCGTCGAAGTCGATGGTCCAGTCATCGACCTCCCAGTGGTCCTTGTGCTTGTCGGTGTGCTTCCAGCCGGCGAAGTCCACGCCGGTGAAGAGGGGCTTGAAGTCCGTGGACATCTCGATGCGATCCGCGGCGGGGTCCATCGAGCCGCCGGAAGCCGGAAGGTCCTTGACCTTGAGGTTGCGGAAGTGGAGTTCCGAGCCCTCTGATTCGAGGCAGATGTAGCCGATCCGCGGCGAGAGTTTTCGGCCGCGGGTGACGACCTTGCCGTTGACGGCCAGCGAGATGTCGCCGTTGTTGACCTCGACGCGGTAGTGGTTCCACTCGCCCGCGGGCTTCATGCGCTTCTCGGTGGGGAAGGCTCGACTGCCGCCCTTGGGGCGTGGGTTTTCAGGCACCATCGTCGCGCCGTGGATTGGGAAGATGTCGCCGTCGCTGGTGTACCAGTCGCCCTCACCGCCGAGCATGACCTGGACCTCGATGGCGCGGGTGAAGGGCTGGCCGCGGACGGGCAGGGCATCGGAGCAGACGAACAGGCCGCCGTTGCCCTCGGCGCTGAGGTGCTTCCACTCGAACTCGAGGATGAAGTTCTCGAACGAACGCTGGGTGCGGAGCAGGCCGGTGGGCTTGCCGGAACAGACGATGACCCCTTCCTTGACCTGCCAGGTGGAGGGCGCGGTGTTGATGTTGACCCAGCCGTCGAGGTTCGAGCCGTTGAAGATCGGCTTGAAGTCGGGGTCTTTGGTCAGGTGCTCGGTCGCGCCGGGTTGGGCTGGGGCGAGAGACGCCGCGGCGGCGAGGACAAGGCCGCAGGACAGGGCTTGGAGCCAGAGAACGCGGAACTGGGTGGGGAGCGGCATGCGGAGCCTCCTTCGGGTTAGGGAAGGCAGTGTAACGATGGGGTCAGGGCTCGATGGCGGCGGGCTGGTAGTGGGGAGGTCAGCGTGGATGCCCGTGCCCAAGCACAATGAAAGTGTTTTGTTTGCAGATCATTATCCAAATATACCAGACGGACGGAGGAGCGTCAAGGAAACTCGGCTGATTTGTTTGGGAAATGATAAGTATTTGCGCAGCAAGGGGTTGCGGCGGAGGTTGCCGGGGGGTAGATTGAGATCGGCCGGAGAGAGCTGCCCGAATGGGGGGCGCAGTCCTGATTTTGGGGATTGCGTGGTCCGAAGAGAGGCTGGCTCTGATGGTGAGGTTCCGGCGGAAGCACGAATGGAGATCGGACTGCGTGCAGTGGGTGCGCGGTGGCTGCGCGGCGGTCGCCGCGGTGGGTTTGTTCGCGGGGGCGGCGCGAGCCGACATCGACCCATTGAGCGGCGTGGACTTTGTGACGATCACGCACGCGGGGAATGCGCCGTGGATGGGGGATGGGACGCCGGATGACTTCGCGCGTGGGCGCGGTAGCGTGGGATACGAATACCGGATCGGACGGCTGGAGGTGACGAGCCAGCAATGGACGGAGTTCTTCAATGCGGCTCTGGATCGACCCGCAAATGACCGGATTCCGCACGTGATCGCGCCGACCTTCTGGGGCGGGATCGAGACGACGCCAATGAATGGGGGGAGGCGGTGGCGCGTGACGCCCGATACCGCGCTGCTGCCGACGGGGAACATCACCTGGCGGACGGCGGCCATCTACACAAACTGGCTCTGTAACGGAAAGGCCCTGAACCGAGAGGCGTTTTTGTCGGGGGCTTACGAAGTTTCGAGCTTCGGAGCGAACGGCAACATCTTCACCGACCAGCTCGCGCGCACACCAGGCGCGCCGTACTTCCTGCCGACGTGGGACGAGTGGTTGAAGGCGACACACTTCGACCCCAACAGGTTCGGCGAGGGTCAGCCCGGCTGGTGGACGGGACCGCAAGGTGGGAACTTCATTCCCGCGGGCGGACCGCCCGGGACCGGCAACGCCAACTGGCGAGATTTTCCAGGCTGGCAGAATGTGCCGCTCGGTGCGTATACACGGAGCAGTCCGTGGGGGTTGAAGGATACGTCCGGAGCTACGGCGGAGTGGACTGAGTCGTATGTTGAGGATCGAATCACAGGTGTTCGGGATCGCCTCCACGATGGGTCTTACTGGGGGAGCAACTCCAGTGGCGTCGGCGACTTGATCTACTACCCAGGTGGCGACTACCCCGCTATCCCTTTCTATCAGTACGGATTTCGGCTCGCGGCCTCTGTTCCATCACCGAGCATGTGCATCCCGGTGATGGCGGCTGTTCTTTGGCTTGCACGATCGCGGAAATGCCCATTCCGGCGCATCGCAGCCAAGGGAAGTTCCGTGGTGAACCCGCATTGACCCGCTCAGAGCAGCGGGTCAATGGCACAGTGGTGGGTCGATGGCACGGATGGACGTGGGGCGCACTTCGCGCTTGCTTTGTGCGCGGCTCGTCAGACACCATCGCGGCCCCCCTTCCCGATGGCGATGCCACGAAGAAGCCACCCGCGTCGGAGACGCGGGGCACACCACACACGCAAAAAATGACAAACCGCCCGGGTCGGAGGCAGAACCCGGGCGGTTCGATGGTCACGGCATGTCGAGTCGGTCGATCCCGCTCCCGGAGCTCGCTCGCGCTCCGGGAGGCCGCAGGAGAGGGTGAGGGGGTCAGTCGGCGAGGGCCGAGGTGGTGGGCACCTGGGCGTTCTCGAGCGAGATGCTGGTATCGATGCGGCAGTTGGAGAGGGTGGTGTGCCGCTCGGCGAAGAAGAACTTGAAGCTGTAGCGGTGTCCGTCCTCGAGCCAGTTGCAGCGGTCGAGCTCGATGGTCTGGCTGACGGCGGAGTGGACGCCGCCGATGTCGATCACGAGCTTGCCGTCGATGTAGACCCACACGTCGTCGTCACCGGTGAAGGTGAAGATCTGGCCCGAGCCGCGCCGGTACACGAACGTGGTGTCGAGTTCGTAGGTGAAGTGGAAGTTCTTGCCGGTGGAACCGAAGTTGCCGTAGAGCTGGCCGTTGGCGGGGAAGAACCCGCCGCGGGAGGTGTAGGTGGCGTCGGTTCGGTCGCTGAAGGTGTACATGTTGGTGCCGGCGTTGCGCACCAGGGTGATGGGCAGGGGCATGGAGAGGTTGACGCCCTGGGTGTCGCGGAACCACTGGTGCATGCGCTCGGCGCTGTTGCACGCGCCGCCGTCGGCGGTCTCGGCAGCGCCGGCGACATCGCCGCGGCCCGGCGTGAGGTAGTCACGCGGGGGCATGATGTTCCGGCCCGAGCGGTCGCGGTACTCACTGGTGACCTTCACACCCTTGGAGCGGAAGGCCGGCTTGCCGTCGGCGTCGAGTTGATCGGCGACCTGCTCGACGTAGTGGCCGTAGCCGCGCTTGGGCACCATCTCAAAGTCGGGATGGCCGCCGGCCTCGTCCTTGCCCTTGAAGTCGCGCACCACGCCCATGAGCGTGATGGACTCGGGGAGGCTGGAGAAGGTGTCCTGGCCGTTTTGCCCGACCAGGCCGCTCTCGTCGCCGGTCCGCGGCTGGGCGGAGGCGGTGGAACCGGGGATGGTGGTGCAGGCGGCGGCGATGAGCAGGGCACCCGCAGTCGCGGCCGCGCCGTTGCGAACATACTTGCTGTTCATACTTGGCTCCTTGAGTTCGAGACTCGCCCGCGACAGTCGCGGGCCGGCGGCCAGTGCTCAATCGCTCGGGCCTGTGACCGACCTTCTGCCTGCGGCCGGGCACACCCCGAGCCGCCTCGCGTGCACCGTGCCGCCGGTGAGGGCGGGCACGGAGCCGCGATGGGGTGAAACTTCCGATTCGGGAAGGGCGGAAGCAACCCCCGCGCTCGGGTGGGTTGGCGATACGCGCTGGTCTGTAGCGGCCGCGGCGGGCCAGGCATGGATCGGCGGGCTGCGCGGGTCCGGGAACGACCGCGGACACGCGGCTGGACGGATGGAGAGCGGCTCTTATCGGCGGGCTCGGCCGCGGGTGGGGTCTGTGGCTGAGGACTGAACGCTTGGAGGGCGGCAGTCGCGGACGTTTTCGGGCGCGACCCAGGGTTGTCGGACGGCGGCCGAAGGTCAGCGCGGCGGGCGGGTCCGGTCAAGGGTGTCCGTTGTTGGCGGCGAAGGCGGGTGGCCGATGAAAGTGGATTGGCGGCGGGCGTGCGCGCAGGCGCGGGCTCGCGGCCTGTCGGTTGTCGATCACAACGGCCATCACCCGCAACAGTTCGATCGCATCAGGAGAGCGGACTCGTGGATCACTTCGTTATCAATGGCGGCAGCCGCTTGTGCGGCCGGCTGACGGTCAAGGGCTCGAAGAACGCGACGTTGCCCTTGATGGCGGCGGCGCTCTTGACCGATCGGCCGGTGATGTTGCAGGATGTCCCGGACCTCGCGGACATCCGCAACATGGTCGGCTTGCTGAGCGAGCTGGGGTGCAAGGTGGACTTCTCCCCTGCGACGAGCCTGGACGCGGCGGGCGGGACGATGCTCCTGCACGCGACCGACGAGAGCCAGAGCCACGCGCGGTACGAGATCGTGCGGACGATGCGGGCGAGCATCTGCGCATTGGGGCCGATGCTGGCCAAGCGCGGGTTCGCACGGATCTCGATGCCGGGCGGGTGCGCGATCGGCGACCGGCCGGTGGACCTGCACCTGCGCGGGCTGGCCGCGCTGGGGGCGGAGATCCAGCTTCACCAGGGCGACATCGTGGCGCGGGTGCCGGGCGGGAAGGGCGGCCGGCTGAGGGGTGCGAGGATCTTCCTCGGCGGGCCGTCGGGCTCGACGGTGCTGGGGACGGCGAACGTGATGTCGGCGGCCGCGCTTGCGGAAGGGCAGACGATCATCGAGAGCGCGGCGTGCGAGCCGGAAGTGGTGGATGTCGCGAAACTGCTGAACGCGATGGGTGCGAGGATCCGCGGGGCGGGTTCGCCGCGGATCATCATCGACGGGGTGGAGTCGCTGGGCGGCGCGGAGCATCGGGTGATCCCGGATCGGATCGAGGCGGGGACGTACATGTGCGCGTCGGCGATGACCAACGGGGACATCACGCTGGACAACTGCCCGATGGACGCGCTGATGGCCGCGAGCGACGCGTTCGAGCGGATCGGGCTGATCGTCGCGCCCGAGACTGGGCCTGCCGCGGCCGGTCGCGACCCGATGCGGCAGACGGTTCGGGTGACCAGCGCGCGGGCGCTCAGCCCCGTCGAGTTGACGACGCAGCCGCACCCGGGGTTTCCGACAGACCTGCAGGCGCAGATCATGGCGCTGCTCTGCCTGGCGGACGGGAACTCGATCATCACCGAGCGCATCTATCCCGAGCGGTTCCTGCACGTGGCCGAGTTGAGCCGCATGGGCGCGAAGATCGTGCGGCAGGGCTCGACGGCGGTGATCACGGGTGTGCGGAAGCTCGTCGGCGCGCCGGTGATGGCGAGCGACCTGCGCGCGAGCGCGTGCCTGGTGCTGGCGGGGCTCGCGGCCGAGGGAACGACGATCGTGAACCGGGTGTACCACCTGGACCGCGGGTACGAGCAGATGGAAGAACGGCTGCGTGCCCTGGGCGCGAGCATCGAGCGTGTGCGGGAGAAGCAGGCCGCGCCGGCGGGCGAGACGGTGGCGGTGTGAGGTTCCGGGCGCCGGGTGCGTTGGACGATGCCGTCCTTGTCCCCGCGAGCCCGGTAATAAGAATCACCCATGAGTTGCCCCGCCTGCGAACGCGTCGCGCGTGCCCGGATCGAGAGCGACCCGTTCTTCCTCGCGGACCTGCGTGAATCGGTGGCGGTGCTGCACAAGCATCAGCCCTTTGTGCAGCCGGACAGCGGCCTGGCGGTGGGGGGGTGGTGCACGCTGTGGCTGCGGGACCATCAGGAACATCTCGGGTTGCTCTCGCGCGAGCGGCAGGCGAGGCTGGCGGAGGATGTTGGCGATGTGGCGCGGGCGATGCACGCAGCGCTCGGGCCGCTGGGGATGCGGCGGGTCAACTACGAGTGTCTGGGGAACGTGGTGGCGCACGTGCACTGGCACCTGATCCCGCGGTATTCACGACCGATCGACCCGGAGCCTGGGGCGACGGTGTGGGTGAGGCAGGCGTCGGAGCTGGAGTGCGGGGTTGATGAGGTCGTGCGCGACCACCTCGTCGCTGCGCTGAGGCGTGCATTCGCGCGAAGATGAAGCCAAGGCGGAACGCCTGCTCGTGCGAAGGCCGGCGTCGGGGGTGCGATGCGTCGCCCGTTCCTGCGAGTACGTGCCGTGCAACATCCGCCCTGACGACTTGCTCCCACTGCTTCGATGGCCGTGACGGGTCCGGCGCACTCACCAAGGCGGTGATGTTGCGTGCGATCGGCACGGGCGTCGCGAACAAACCTCAGGGGATTGTTCTGTTGCAGGCTGCGCAGCACGACATGGGCCGGGTTCCTCAACCACCTTCCCGCCCGGCTCCTCCGCATATCAGGGTTCCAAATCGCTCCGTCTGGGCAGCGAGCGGCCGGAAAGGAGCCTGCCGACCATCGCCAGTTCGATGACCCCGCCGGCCGGATCGGACGCAGGTCGCGCGATGGCCGGCTTGCCCTGTTGCTCGGGCTCGGTGCCGCGTGGTCCGCTCAGCGGCACCCGAAAGCCACCAGTGGGGCGATCTTGGTTCGCATATCGGTCGGGTATACGGGAGCGGTGAAAGAGAAAGCGGGTCGCCATCGCAGTCCGACATACAACGGACAACGTGGTGGCTAATTTCGGGCGCCGTTATAGGTTTCATCTTGGCGGGGAGAGTTTCGGTGGTGATCGCTTCACGAGTTGGGAGGCAACCTATGCGAGTTGAGCGAGGTCTGTGCGTATCGGCAATGGGTCGGGCGGTCGCCGTCCTGTCGGTAGCGGTGATCGAGGTTGGCTGGACGAGCGAGGCGGCTTCCGGACAGACCGCGACGGTTCCAAAGCGAGGTGAACCGATCGCAGCCACGCCCATAGGTCCGCAGGTGCCCGTGATTGGGCCGGGCGAAGATCAGGCGGCACCCGTGCCGAATCACCCGCCGCTCGATCAGATTCCGCCGATGCCCATGCCGGTAGACGACGACATCTTCCGGCTTCCGGCGAGCGACACCGTCACCATGCACGATGCCATGACTGGAGTGACCGTGGAACTGCCGTCGGCGCTGCGTTCGGGTCTGGAAGGCGGTGGGGGGTCGGGATTCGACGGCGCTGACGGACGGGTGCTTCCGTCCGAACTGATGCGAAGCCTCGGCGCGATGACGCCCGTCACAACGTTCACGGCCTTTCCCGAGCGGGCCAACTGCGCGCTGGCCATGCGGTTTACCGATCAGACCGGGGCCACGCGCTGGTTCTCTTGCTCGGGAGCGATGCAGGACAGCGGCGTTGTTCTAACGGCCGCCCATTGCGTGTACGCCCGCAGCGTTGACGGACCGGATATCTACGACTGGGCTGACGAGATCTGGATCTACCCAGGCTGGGATGGCATCGGCACCGCGGGAAACACCGGCACAGCGGAAGTCATCCAGGCTTGGGGTTGGACCCGGGGCACGCAGTACATCGCCGGAACAGCCTGGATAAACGACGGCGATTTCAACCGTGACTGTGCGGCGATCAGGGTTGATCGCGGCGCGAACCGGATGGTGGGAATGCTGACCGGGTGGTATGGATACGCGTGGGGATACGGATGTTCTGAGAGCCTCGGTCGCACGTATTACAACTACTCGTACCCGGCAGAGGCGTGCGGAACGCCGGGCCTGCACACCGGCCGCACTCTTTATTTTCGATCCGGTCACTTCGACTGGCCGTGTCCGGGCAATCGCCTGCAGACAAGCACGTCGCCGGGATGCCTGGCGGCGGTGTGGGGCGGGATGAGCGGCAGCAACGCGTACTTCTTTGCCAACGCAACCGAGCGCTGGGCCCATGCCGTGTGTTCCACGTCGGACCGGTACAGCTACGGCCGCTATTGCAAGCTCTGGGAGCAGTTCACCGTCGACCTCAACACATTCCGATCTGACGCGCGCGGAACGGTGTTCGATCTGGAGTCGCTGCGGTTCCGGTTGAACGGAAGCGCGACAGTTCAAGCCAGCACCGCGACTTCGGCGTGCACGGTCACGCTCGTCAACGCAACCGATGCCGACCCGCCCAGCGCGTCGTACACGGCGCGGGTGTATCTCTCGAACAACAGCACGATCACACCCTCGGACACGCTCGTGGGCACGTTCGCCTTCAGTCACGATTTCGCGCCGATGGAGGCGGTGCCGTTGAACCTCAATGGCGGCGTGACCATCCCGCCGTCGGCGACGCCCGGAGACTGGTGGTTGGGTGTGATCCTGGATCCCGCCAGCGATGTCGTTCCCCAGAACAACGCGAGCAACAGCTGGGACGCCCAGCCGATCACCGTGACGGCGGCGCCCCCGCCCCCGCCCTCAAACGACGCGTGTGCAAACGCGCTGGCCCGCTCGGTGGGGATCACGACCTTTGGAAGCACATCCAACGCTACCGGCGACGGATCGGCGACGTGTGGCGGGTCGGCGGGGCCGGATGTGTGGTATCGTGTGTTCGCGCCTCTGACGGGGAGTTTGCGGATCGACACGTGCGGATCTCTCTACGACACCGTGCTCTCGGTGCACTCCGCGTGTCCGGGGACGACCGCGAACCAGATCGGGTGCAACGACGATCATGGGGCCGGTGCCGTTGGCTGCCCAAACCTGCGCGACTCCGCCGTGGCGATTCCCGTGGTGGGAGGCTACACCTACTGGGTGCGGTTGGCCGGGTTCCAAGGTACGACGGGGGGCTACGCGTTGTCGACGGCGTATGTGGCGCCGTCGAACGATGACTGTGCCAACGCCGCGCCCTATGGAGTGGGTCAGACCGTTCAGAGCACGCTCGCGGGAGCGACCAACGACGGCTCGGCCTCGTGTGGGCAGTCCGCCGCCGGTGCGGATGCGTGGTATCGGCTCGTGGCGCCGCAGACCGGCAACCTGAGGGTCGATACCTGTGGTTCGGGATTCGACACGGTTCTCTCGATTCACTCGGCGTGCCCGGGTCCGTTTCCGTCGCAGGTGGCATGCAACGACGACGCGCCGACCGGGACCTGCACGGCGCCGTTGCCCTCGGCCCTGGATGTCGGTGTGATCGCGGGAAACGCCTACCTCATCCGCGTGAGCGGGTACGCCGGCGCGGTCGGGTACTTCACGCTGCGCTCGGGCTACATCGCCCCGGCCAATGACACTTGTGCCGGTGCGGTTGGGGTGTCGCCCGGCACGAGCCTGGCGGGGATCACCTCGGGGGCGAGCGTGGACGGATCGTCGGGTTGTGGAGTGACCGGGTCGGCACCCGACGTGTGGTACCGCCTTGATCCGTCGTGCGCCGGGCTCCTGCGGATCGACACCTGCGGGTCGTCGTTCGACACGGTGCTCTCGGTGCACTCGGGTTGCCCTGGGACCAGCGCCAACCAACTCGCCTGCAACGACGACCACGGCAACGGCGGCGCGGGTGGATGTGCCGGCCTTCGGGATTCGGCCCTCCAACTGGCGGTGACGCCGGGGAGCACGTACTGGATCCGAGTCTCGGGATTCAACGGGGCATCGGGCGCGTTATTGCTGTTGGCCGGGTATGTCGCCGGTGTCGCGGCCGATGCGTGCGAGGACGCCCCGATCGTGCCGGACGGCACCTACCCCTTCACCACCTGCGGGGCCGTGACCGATGGGCCGATGGAAGGGCAGTGCGGCTTCGGTTTCGGCGATCTTCAGGTGAACCGGGACCTGTGGTTGAGGTATGACGCGCCGACGGCGCGGCGTGTGCAGGTGGATACGTGCGCGAGCGCCGCTCCTTCCTTGGACACGAAACTTGCGGTGTACAGCGCCGGCGAGGTCGGGATGCCGGTGGCCTGCCCTGGCGCGGACAACACGGCGATTGCCTGCAGCGACGATGTGGGATCGGGATGCGGCGCGTCGCTGTTCCTGTCACGAACGGTTTTCGTGGCCGGCGCGGGGCGCAGCTACCTCGTGCGCGTCGGGGGCTATCTGGGAGGCGCAGGAACAGGAGCGATCTCCATCGCCTCGTTCTGCATCGCGGATTTCAACACCGACGGCTCCGTCTCCGTTCAGGACATCTTCGACTTCCTGACGGCCTACTTCCAGGGCCTGTCCAGCGCGGATATCAACGGCGAGGGCGGTGTCACGGTGCAGGACATCTTCGATTATCTGTCATCGTACTTCATCGGCTGTTGACCGATCGAAGTTCGCGGGGCGTCGAGCTGGAAAGAATCAATGTGTCGCGTGTGCGAGGATCTCACGCAGGTACTTTCCTGTGTGGCTCTTCTCGTTCCTGGCAACCTGCTCGGGCGTGCCCGCCGCAACGATGGTCCCGCCGGCATCGCCGCCCTCGGGCCCGAGGTCGATGATCCAGTCGGCGCACTTGATGACATCGAGGTTGTGCTCGATGACCACGAGGGTGTTGCCGGCGTCGGCGAGGCGGTTGAGGACCTGGATCAGGCGGTTCACATCATCGAAGTGCAGGCCCGTGGTCGGCTCGTCGAGGATGTAGAGCGTGGAGCCGTAGGGCGAGTCGGCCCGGATGGACCGAGGCCTCTCGTCCGAATCGCCTGGCTCGTCCGAATCGTTGTCGTCCGTTGACGGGTCGTCGCCGCGAGCCGGACCGCCGAAGCCGCGGGTCTTGCCCAGCTCGGTCGCGAGCTTGACGCGCTGCGCCTCGCCGCCCGAGAGCGTGGTGCTGGGCTGGCCGAGCTCGATGTAGCCGAGGCCGACATCGCGGAGGCACTCGACGAAGCGGGCGATCTTGGGGTGGTTCTGGAAAAACTCGCAGGCCTGCTCGATGGTCATCCTGAGCACTTGCGCGATCGACTTGCCGCGGAAGGTGACCTCGAGCGTCTCGCGGTTGTAGCGGGACCCGCCGCAGACTTCGCACGCGACGTAGACATCCGGCAGGAAGTGCATCTCGATCTTCTTGAGGCCCTGGCCCTCGCAGGCCTCGCAGCGGCCGCCGCCCTTCTGGGCGCGGACATTGAAGCTGAAACGGCCGGGGGTGTAGCCGCGGATCTTGGCTTCCTTGGTCGTGGCGAAGATGTTGCGGATGTCGCCGAAGACGCCGGTGTAGGTCGCGGGGTTGGAGCGCGGCGTTCGTCCGATCGGCGACTGATCGACCTCGATCACGCGGTCGATGCCGGTGCCGCCGCGAGCGGGGGCCAGGCCGGTGATCCTGCCGTGCTGGCCGGGCAAGTCGCGAGAGCCCCCGCCCGAGAGCGCGTGGCGCGCGGCCTTGAGAAGGATGTCGTTGACGAGCGTGCTCTTGCCCGAACCGGAAACACCGGTCACGCAGATCAGCCCGCCCGAGCCCTTGGCACCCGTCGAGCCGCCGCCGACGGGGAAGGCCGCATCGATGTTCTTGAGGTTGTTCTCTCTCGCGCCCTTGATGACGATGGCTCGCCTGGCGGGGTCGAGGGGGCGGCGAGTCCGCGACGTTTCGATCCGCCTGCGGTGGCTCAGGTACTGGCCGGTGAGCGAGCCGGGCTCGGCGATGATCTCGGGGATGGTTCCCTGCGCGACGATGCGCCCGCCGTGGACGCCCGGGCCGGGTCCGACATCCAGCACGTGGTCGGCGGCGCGGATCATCTCCTCGTCGTGCTCGACGACAAGGACGGAGTTGCCGATGTCGGCGAGGTGTCGGAGCGTGGAGATGAGGCGGGTGTTGTCGCGCTGGTGCAGGCCGATGGTCGGTTCGTCGAGCACGTAGCACGCGCCGACGAGCTTGCTGCCGACCTGCGTGGCCAGCCGGATGCGCTGGGCCTCGCCGCCGGAGAGCGTGCCGGTCTTTCGGTCGAGCGAGAGGTATTCCAGCCCGACGCTGGTGAGGAAGCCGAGGCGGGAGAGCACTTCCTTGAGGATCGGCTCGGCGATGACCCGGTGCTCGCTGGTGAGTTTCAGGCCCTTGAGATAGTCAACCGCGTCGAGGATCGTGAGGCCCGCGAGGTCGGCGATGTTGAGGGGGATCTCGCGCGGCCCGCGCGGCGCGCCGCCGAGCGAGGCGACCACCGACTCGCGCCCGCGGAGGTTGGCCGCGTGGTCGGAGGCCACGACCACGCTGAGCGTCTCGATGCGGAGGCGGTCGCCGCGGCAGGCGGGGCAGGTCTTCTCTCGCATGAACTGACCGAGCCACTCGCGCATGAAACTCGATTCGGTCTTCTCGAACCAGGCGCGCAGGCTGGCGCCGACCCCATCGAACTTCGCGCCGAACTCCTCCTGCTCCTCGGCATCGGCGCCGTGGAGCAGGATCTTGACGAGGCGCTTGGGGATGCGCTCGACCGGGGTGTTGGGGCTGACGCCGAAGGACTCGCAGAAAAACTTGATGCGGCGGCGGAAGAACCGGCCCATGGGCGGCGGGACCTTCCACGGCTTGATCGCGCCCTGCGCGAGGGTCTTGGACTTGTCGGGAATGCACAGGTCCGCGTCGAACTCCATGATCGCGCCCAGCCCGTGGCACTCCGGGCACGCGCCCTGCGGGGAGTTGAAACTGAACACGCGCGGGCTGAGTTCCGCGAGCGAGCATTCGGGGTGCACGGAGCAGGCGTGCTTCTCGCTGAACACGCGATCGACCCACGCCGGCGTGCCGTCCTCCCGCAGTTCCTCGATCGAGATGATGACCGTCCCCTCGGCGGCGCGCAGCGAGGCCTCGACGGACTCGGCCAGCCGCTGCCGGGACTCGGCGGCGGGCACGATGCGGTCGATCACGATGTCGAGTGTGTGCTTCTCGTGGCGCGCGAGGTCGAGCGGGTTCTCGCCGCCCTTCTTGAGCGCCTCGCGGATCTCGAAGACCTGCGGGTTCCTGCCGCCGGGCGCCACGCGGATGCGCCCCCAGCCCTTGCTCTGGGCGTCTTCGAGCACGTCCTTGTGAAACCCCTTCTTGGCTCGCACGACCGGCGCGAGGATCATCACGCGCGGGGCTGGCGTCCCGATCGACGACATGACCGCCTCGACGATCTGGCTCGCGCTGGTCGACTCGATCGGTTTGCCGCAGCGTTCGAGAACGGTGCCGTCCTTCCTCGTCCTGGTCGGCGCCCAGCAGCACGGCCGGCCGCAGCGGGCGAAGAGCAGGCGGAGATAGTCGTAGATCTCGGTGGTGGTCGCGACGGTCGAGCGCGGGTTGGCCACGCCGCTGCGCTGCTCGATGGCGATGGTGGGGGGAAGGCCCTCGACATCATCGACATCGGGCTTCTTGAGCTGGTCGAGGAACTGCCGCGCGTACGCGGAGAGCGACTCCATGTACTTGCGCTGACCCTCGGCGAAGATGGTGTCGAACGCGAGACTCGACTTGCCCGAGCCGGAGAGCCCGGTGATGACCACCAGTTTGTCGCGCGGGATGTCAACATCGATACCCTTGAGGTTGTGCTCGCGAGCGCCCCGGACGCGGATGCACTTGGAGGGATCATCGGGCATCCAGCGCGCGCCACCGTGCGCTGACTGATGCGCCGGCGCGATGGGCTGGCCGTTGCTCGCGAGCGGCGCGCTCGGCGAAACCTCAACAACTCGACTCGGCTTGGCGGCGGGGGCTTTGGACATGGGCTTGAATCGTGTGCGGCGGTCGATGGGGCAGATGATCCCAAGTATAGGAACAAATGCCGTACCGACAAGCCAAACACGCCTCAAGTTGACCAAAATTCTCCCAAACGTGCAGGAGAGTGGCGCGCCTCGCTCGTACAACCCCCTTAACTGGGGATGTGCGGCGGGCGTTGTGCCGACACGCCAAGTCAGGCGGCCGCGACGCTGAGGTCGCTGGTCCAGTGGCCGAACTGGTTCCGATGAACGCCGGTGGCGGCGTAATCGGGCATCCAGAACTGGCCATCGACCAGGTAGGAGAACTCGTGCTCTCCGGCGGGGACGCGGACGTTGGCGAACCACCAGCCCGCTTCATCGCGCTCGCCGCGGTTCATGGCGATGGGCCGCTCTTCCCAGTCCGTGAAAGTGCCCACCACCTCGACACGCCCGGCGTGCGGGAGATAGATCTTGAAGGTCAGGAGATCGGTGGTGAGGCGGTCGCAGTCAACCATGCGGAACCTCCTTGCTCGTTGTGGCGGCTTCGATGCCGCATCCACGCGTCAGGTTCACTGTTACCGGGTTGATGGACATGTTCAACGACGTCGTTGCAATTTCAGGGCAAATCGTTCCCAAACGGGGGAGTCGCGCGGCCTGAGGTCGGGGTTGAGAGCGTCAGAGGCCGAGACTGGCGCGCTTCTGTGCCCATTCGGTCTGCTCGCGCCTGTTGTCGCTGTCGATGGTCGCGGACCCGGCGCGGAGAGCTTCGATCTCCAGCCGCGTCAGGCGGACGGACTCGAGCTCGTAGTCGCGGAACGCTTCCATCGTGAGCGGGACGATCGGTTCGAGCAGCGCGTACATCGCGTCGGCGTAGATGCGGATCTCCTCCTGCGCGTGCGGGTCCATGCGGAGGGAGAGGAACCGCAGGATGTTGTGCAGGTCACACTTCCAGTACCACTCGGTGTAGACGCTGACGGGAAGGGCGATGCGCGCCAACTCCCGGCTGACCCCCGCCCGGGTGAGGTGCTCGTAGCGCCCGTACATCTTCTCGGCATCGTCGAGGTAACGCAGAAACTCTTCGGCGGTCCGGGCCTCGTCGGGCGCGGCCGCGGGATCGGCCGTGAACCGATCCTCGCCGCCCTGTCGGTTGCTCGCGCTCTGCTTGCGGACCGCATCGAGCGAGGGCTTGTAGAAGCGGTCGGGCACGATCGAGTAGCGCGCAGAGTACTCGTTGACGTTGGCGGTTCGGTGCCGGATCCACTGGCGTGCGACGAAGATCGGCATGGCGACGTGGAACTTGAACTCCAGCATCTCGAACGGCGTGGTGTGGCGATGGCGCAGCAGGTACCGGATCAGGCCGCGGTCCTCGTTGACCTTCTTGGTTCCCTGTCCGTAACTGACGCGCGCGGCCTGCACGATCGCGGCATCGGCGGTCTGACCCTGCGGGACGAGCCGTGGCATCGCATCGACGAGGGCGACGAATCCGTGCTCGTGGATCTTGATGTGGTGCCGGGCGGCGCCGCCCATGACATCAAAGGTCGGCGACTCGAAGGGTGTTCGCTCGATCGCGAAGCGGGGAGATTGCACCTGAACCGGACGCGCCGGGTTGGGCGAGGTGGTCCCGGAGGGTGGAGAAGACGCTGCGGCGTGGGCGGAACTCATGCCGCCAGCGTAGCGTGCGCCGGACGGGGCGTGGGCAACTGACAGCGCCGGGCGGGACGCGTGCCCCGGGAAGTGGATGAGGAAAAACCGAAGCGCGGCCGGCGGGATTCGAACCCACGGCCTGCGGTTTTGGAAACCGCCGGTCGAAGCGAACAAGTCGCGTAAAGGACAAGAGTTCCGTACGTGTGCCCGTTGACTTCGCGCGTTGCTTGGTGGACCTCGCCGATGCACGTCCGGAGCTTGGCGCGCTCCTCGCGGCGTGGGATCAACTGCCCGCGCCCGCGCGAGCAGGCATCCGGGCGATGATGACAGCCACCACGGGAAAACTTTGATCATCAGTTGCAGATTGCGCTCTGTAGATGGGTGGGGAGTGGTGTATGCGAGGCTGTGGGTGTCAGAAACCACATCGCGTCCCCCAAATCAGCGGTCACGCCGCCCTCCGATAGCGATGATGAAGGCCACCGACCATCGGCTCGGCGATGATCGGGCCGTCACCAGGAAGGTCCGGTGCTCGACCGTTCGGTGAGTCTCGCCCGAGCGACTGGTGACAGCGGGCTTCGTTGTAGTAGGTGACGAACTGATCGATTACCCGGATCAGGTGAGCCTCGTTTAGCACGATGACGTGATCGAGACATTCGCGCCGGATCGTCCCGATGACCCGCTCCGCGTGGGCGTTCTGCCACGGCGAGCCGAGCGAGGTCCGAATCTGCGTGATCCGCATGGTGCTGAGACACCGATCGACGGCCTGCCCGAAGATCGAGTCGTTGTCGTGGATCAGGAACCGCGGCGCGGAGTCGAACGGGAAGGCTTCTCGCAGTTGACGCACAACCCACTCCGCCGTTGGATGAGCCGTCACGTTGAAGTGGGTGATCTTCCGTCTTGCATGGTGCAAGACCACGAACACGTACAGCACGCGCCCCGTGATGGTCGGCACGGTGAAGAAGTCCATCGCCGCCGTGCAGTCCATGTGGTTGCGGATGAAGGTCCGCCACGTAGGCGAACCGGTTGGCCGGAGGCCGAGGTACTTGGCGATCGTCGCCCGAGCGACCTTGTGCCCGAGCATCGCCAACTCCGCCTGAATCCGCGGCGTCCCCCAGAGCGGATTCTCCGCCGCCATCCGCTTGATGAGTGCTCGAACATTCATCCTGACCGGTGGCCGTCCACCCCGCGACTTCCATCGCCAGTACAGCCGGAACCCTGCCCGATGCCACCCGACCACCGTCGCCGGCTTGACAATGACCAGGCACTCCCGCCACCGTCGCAGCACCAGCCGCGCCACAACCCACACCATCCGATCCCGCCGCGTCAGCCGCGGCCGCTTGACGGACCGCTGAAGAACAGCCAGTTGATGCCGCAACAACGCATTCTCCGCGGCCAATGCCCCGTGGCTCGCCAAGATTCCGCGAACGAACGCCCAAAGCACCACCATCCCGCCAGCCTATTCGCCGCCATCAACAGCCCGCCGCACCGCCATGCTCCATCCCCCGATTCCGGTCAAAAAGAGTTCAATCGCCGTTCTCTTATCCCCGCTTTTCATCCGGCCCGCTTCCTCGAGTCAGGCGTCTCGGGTCGCGCTCGCACCGTCGCCCCGTGCTCTGAGCGCAACCGACGTTAGTCAATCCCCCACATTTGGCTAGCCTGTTCAGGTGATTCTCACCTGTGGGTTCGCCTGAGGTTTGACAACACGCCGCGGCGCGGTAACTTGGCGGTGTGGGCCGCGGCCGATCTCGTGGAGATTGGCCGGTGCGCAAGGCCCTGTCACCTTCATGGAGAGACTGCCTATGCGGAAGAACACGTTGGTCCGTCTCAGCAAGGCCGGCCTGGTGGTCGGCATTCTCGGTGTCGCCGCTTCGACGGCGATCACGCTCGCCGCACCGCCGCGGCCGGGCAGCGGCTGCCCGCGTCGCGGGATCTACTGCCTCGATGTCTACGACCCGGTGGAGTGCACCAACCGCTTCGGCCAGCGGCAGACGTTCTCGAACAGTTGCTACGCGTACGTCGCCTGCGCGACCGGCTGCACGGCCGGGGGCACGTCCCAGGCCACCGAGTAACCAAAGACGCTTCGGGCCGGAGCGGGCGAACAGCCCACACCGGCTCCCTTTCCGAATCCGCCGCGAGGGTTGACATCAGCCGCCCAGCAGCGCGGCCGCCATTTCAGCCTGGTCTCGCTCCGACGGCACGCCGAACCACGCCTTGCGGACCACGCCGTTGCGGTCGATCATCACCGCGCCCGGCGAGATGGGCACACGCCGCAGCCATGTCGTTGCGTGGTCTTTCGCGAGCATCGATCGCGGCAGGTTTGACAGCGGCTTGAGGTCCGTCGCGGTCCGGGCGTCGATCTGCACACACAGCACCTCGATCCCCGCCGGCACGCCGCCCTCGGTCTGGCGCACGATGCGCTCCCACACCGGCGCGGTCTGCTCGCAATAGGGACAGTGCCCGCTGGTCAGCAGCATGAGGATGGCACGCTCAGCGGGGAAAGCGAGCGCACGCTCAGCGCCCGCGCTGTCGATCAGCGTCAGCGAACCGACCGACTCCCCAACCGCGAGCGAGTCCCGCGTTCGTTCCATGGCCAGCGCCCGCTCCGCCGCGAGAACCTGGCCGCGGAGGGCGCGGTTGGATCTGGCGAGAAGCATCGCGATGACGGCGAGCGCGAGCGCCGCGACGACCAGGAACACCGTGAACCACGCGACCCCGCCGGCGCGTGCGGCGCGAGGCTCGTCGGCGGCTTCGTTTCGGTCGTGGTCGTGTCGCGGGTCGATCATGGGCTGGCCCGCAGTGTACCATCGTCCGCGAGCACGCCGACGACTCCGCATGTGTTGATCGCCGCGCAATCGTCCACATCCCCGCCGAGCCCGATCTCGACGAGGTTGCGCCCGCCGCGGGTGCGCCGCAGCGCGGCGGCCAGATCCGTCCGCGCCGAGCGCCACGCCGCGATCGCCCCGCTGGTTCCCTCATCGCCCGCGGCCTCGAAGCCCGCTTCGATAAGCTGCTCCGCGATCGCGCCGGCGCAGATCAGGTCGTCGTCGGTGACCAAGCCTCCTGTGCCCGCGCACACAACCTCCACACCCGCCGCCCCGCTCGCAAGCCCAACCACCGCCGACAGGTTGTTGAGGCAGCCCACCAGCACCGCGCTCGCGCGCCCCCGGACCGCCCGCCTCGCCGCTTCGATGGCGCGCGTCCCGTTGGTGGTCGTGAAGACGACCACCCTTCCCCCCACACTCGCGCGGGTGTATTCGGCGGGCGAGTTGCCCAGATCGAACCCCTCGATGCGTACCCCGCCGCGTTCGCCGCCGAGCACCACCCCGGCCCCGCGCAGCGCCAACGCCTCGCCCGTCTCCAGGCATGGACGCACGCAGGCCGCGCCGGCGCCCAGCGCCCGCGTGATGGTCGTGGACGCACGCAGCAGGTCAACCACCACCGCCGTTCCGACCGCGCGCTGGTGCGTCAACGGCAAAGGCCATACGCGAACTCGACCGCTCATTCCACGCTCCGAGTTCCCGACCCCGCCGCGCTCCGAGCCTCCCGGTACCGCCCGCTGGCACGCCGACAAGACTATCCTTGATTCGACGCGGTCGTAGCTCAGCTGGATAGAGCGGCGGTTTCCTAAACCGCAGGTCGTGAGTTCGAATCTCGCCGGCCGCGCTTCGGTTTTTCCCGAGGAATCGTGGTGTTTTGCGGGAATCTCGCGGTTTTCCTCGGTGAACCGCGAGCCCGCCCGGAGTCTATCTGAGTCTCCACAAGGCTCCACGGGTCGCCCCAGTGACGCCAAGCAGAGCGCCAAGTCACCCGGCGGCTTGTTCACCGCGGTCGAAGCGCCATCGGTGCCGGTTGCGCGCAGCTGTACCGCCTCGGACAGCGACGGGAGCTTCGCAACCGCCGCGACCTCATCACCCCTGAACGCATGCGTGTAGCGGTCGAGCGTCAGCGTGATGGTGCTATGACGGAGCACGCGCTGGATGACCTTGGGGTGCACCCCGGCCGCCGCCAGCCACGTCCCGCAGGTGTGCCGGAGCGCGTGCATGTCGGCGAACCTGCCGTCCAGTTCGTACGGGATGCCCGCGGCCTTTAGGTCAGCCTTGAGCATGTCCACGATGGTGTCGGGGTGGGGAAGCTTGAACAGCGGCGCAGCGGGGGCGAGCGTGGCCGCGTGCTCGCTGACGGCCGCGGCCAGTTCGGGCCGGATCGGCAGCGTGTCCCGGCGGCGGTTCTTGGCGTAGGCGGCCTCGACCGTCACGGTGGCGTTGGCAAGGTCGAACGAAGCGCGCGTCAGGCTCCGCAGTTCGTTGGACCGCAGGCCGGTTTCGACCGCCAAGCGGTAGAACAACGCCCGCGCCGGGCCGGGCACCGCGTAGACGACGGGCCCGCCAGTCGCGGCCGCGAGGAGCCGCCGTACCTCGTCCGCGGTCAACGGCCGGCGGTCGTGGCGGCGGTCCAGGCGAACGTTGAGGCCGGTCAGGTGCGCTACCGGGGACTCGGTCGCGCGTCCCTCCCGGACCATCCACTTGAAGAGCTGCTTGATGGCCGCGAGATGGAAGTTCGAAGTCTGGGCGCTGAACCCGCGCTTGACAACCTTTCCCTTGGCATCGACCGTGTCGCGGCGCAGACGTTCCAAGTACGTCATCACCGCCGCGCCATTCACATCCCCGATGTTCTTGAACTTGCACCCGTCGATGACCTTACGGGCCCGCCCCGCGACTTGCTCGGCTTGCTTAACGCTGGTGCCCTTGGCCTTCAACGCCTCCTCGAAGGCGTCGAGGTGCCCGACGAGCAGCCGGGTGACGGCCAGTCTCTGGCGGTCAAGCAGGCCGATCGCCGCGAGCTTCAACTGCATGGATTCGGGTTGGTCGTTGATCCACTGCGAGAGGGCCGGGTCGGTCTGGCCGCCGGTGGCGATGTGGTAACCGATGAGCTGCTGGAACTTGCGACCAAGCTCCTCGGTGGCGGATTTGGAGGTGTAGCCCGCCAGGCGCCGAACCGTCCCGCGCTGGTCGCGGAACGCCAAGTACCATTTGCGGGCTTCATGGAGCTGCTTATCGCGGCCCCGGTATTGGACTCTGTAGACACGCATCTTGGCTTCGGGCTCCTTGAGGTTCCCGTGACTGACTTACCTCCGCGTTTGACATTGATCAAGGTGATCGGCGCGGACTGTGAGGCGACTCGCCGACCTCGCGGCGCATGCGGTCCCATGCGAGGCGGTCGGGGCATCCAGCGGCGAGCCAATCGCGGAGTTCGGCCACCGGCCAGCGGGGTGTCTTGCTGCCGAGCCGCACGGGCATCGGCAGCTTGCCGGTGGCATTGAGCTTGAACACCTGCGCCCGGCTGACGCCGAGCAGCCTGCCGACGCCCTCGGCCGCGACGGCGAGGGGCTCGTCGAGGCCGATGGGTTGGCCCTCTTGTGACCCCTGAACGCGCTCTTTTTGGCTCAAGTCGCGCGCGCTCATGTTTGGGGGCCTTCGGAAGTGGTTGAAGAACGCTTTTTTGCCGGTTTCTTGGGGGGTTTCGTGGGTTCCTTGGGTCGTTTGCGCGAAGTTGCGCAGGGGGGAGGGGGGGTGCGCGCGCGCCCCCCCACACCCCCCGTGCGTTGAGCACGGGGGGCTTGCTGCTTGGGGGACCCCTCCCCTCCCCCATCCGAGGCCAACGGAAGATTGGTCTGCAACGGCGCTTGGTTACAGAACCGATGCTTCTGGTTGCCGTCCGGGACGATCCGAGAGACTGAGCCGGCCTCTTCGCATTTTTCAAGCCAACGCTTGGCTTGCGCGGCGGACATGCCAGCCTCGTCGCGGGCGCGATCGACGATGTTGATCTCGATGTCCGGCTTCGACCCGACAATCTCGTTGGCGAACCTCTCCACCGTCCACGGTGGCGGCGGCGGGGAGTTCACTGCATCCGCGTCGGCCGTCGAACCTCGCGCGCGACCACCGTCGCGAACGTGCTCTCGATCGGGTTGGTGGTGCGGATGTGCAGCCAGTGCTCGGCCGGGAAGTCGTAGAACGCCAGCAGCGCGTCCCGGTCCTTGGCCAGGCACTCGGCGGCGCCGGGGTACTTGGCCTGGTAGGTCGTCACGAACAGGTCGAACGCCTGCTCGGCCCGCGCCCTGGTGTCGGCCATCCAGACCTGGTGCAGATGCTCCTTGGCCTGTCCGTGCAGACGCTTGGGCAGCTTGTTGAGCACGTTGGCGGTCTTGTGCACCCAGCAGCGCTGCGTGCGGGTCGTCGTGAAGACCTGCGGGAGCGCCTTCCAGAAGCCCAGCGCCCCGTCGCCGATCGCCAGCTTCGGATCGATGGTCAAGCCGCGACTCTTCACGTCCAGCAGCAGCTCCTTCCAGGATTGCTCGCTCTCGCGGAAGCCGTCGGCGATGGCGATGAGTTCTTTGTCACCTTCGGCGGTGGCGCCCATGACCACCAGGATGCACTGGCGGTCCTGCTCCCCCAGGCGGATGTTGAAGTGGATGCCGTCCACCCAGACATACACGTAGTTCTTGCCCGTCAGGCCTCGGGTGCTCCACGCCGCGTGCTCGGACTCCCACGATTCCTTCAGCCGCGTCACCGTCGAGGCCGAGAAGCCCGGCGTGTCCGCGCCGATCAACGCGGCCAGGGCCTCGGAGAAGTCGCCCGTGGACACGCCCTTGAGATAGAGCCACGGGATCAACTCTTCCATCGACCGCGCCTTCCGCAGGTACGGAGGCAGGATCGCGCTGCTGAACGTCTCTCGGCCCTCGTCGGGCGCGCGTCGATCGTGCACACGCGGCTGCTTCACCTTCACCGGCCCGATCCCGGTGACGACCTCACGCTCGGGCAGCGAGCCGTTGCGGACCACCACACGGCGGCCGCGGGCGTCGGTGAGGTGCGAATGATCCTCGATCCACGCGGCCACCTCCGCCTGAACCGCCGCCGCCAGCAGCTCCGAGGCGCCCCGACGGAGAATGTCCGTCAGCACGTCCCGCGAGCCGACGCCCGCAATCTGACCGATCGACCCGGGCACGGGCCCGTCGCCCCCGCCGCCTTCATCGGTTGAGCCGGCGCCACGCCGCACGCCCGACTGGAAAGACCCCTCCACCCCGCCCGCCCATGCCTTGCTACTCTGGTTCATCAGCGCGTACTCCTGGCCTCGTTGGCCGTTCAGGTGCTTCAACCACACCCTGAAAGTACGCCGCTGTGTCAGTACGCCATCCACGACTTTCGGTTATACCTCGGAACATGGAATCAAGAAGGATTGTGGATTTTCCGTGGGACAAGTTGGCGCAGGCTTCGCATCAGAGGGTGTCGATACCATGAAGCGCGGAACGAGACCGTCGCGCGTTCACCGCGTCACACCACGATTCCACCCCGCACGGTCTGCAAATCTCTCACGTGACTGCGTGTGAAGGCATGGTCAAGAAGTTGTTGACGACACCTCGATGGGTCGCACGTTTCAGCGTTGATCTTGTATTCTGAGTCGCGTCGGGGGGGCGTACAGCGAGGCTTTCATGCCACACCATTTCTGGCGTTTCCTGGTCACCGGCCTGATCTGCGTCATCGGTTTCGGCAGTTATGCCCATGGCCAGGGGGACGCGGGATGCCTGTACAACGTGGAGCGGACGCTGCGTGAAGCGCAGGCCCGCGCCAAGAAAATGACCGACAAGGAGATGGACTGGCCGCCCTGCTGCCCCGATTCCAAAGCCTCGCGTTATCCGCAGGACGGGTACTACCGGGACGCCCTGCGGAACAACCCGGACTTAGGACCCGACATCGTCCGTGCGCTCCGCGACGGATTGCTGTACACAGCACCGTTCTTCGGATCTTACTACCAGGCCGAATCGGTCGGAGACTTTCTTGGGCTTACGCCGGGTCAAATGGATCTGCTCAAGATCAGCAGCGCGAGCATCGACCCGGAGTTTCCTGGCGACGCCACCCCGATCACGCTCGCCAACTACTGCGAGGAGTTCGAGAAGCTAGCGTTGCTGATCCGCAAGATGCAATTCGTGGATCTCCAAGAGTGCCAGCGCACCTGGGTCGGTCCCGAAGATGCTGTGTGCAACGCGCGCGGGGCCAACTCGTCAAGCGACTTCGCTGCGGTGACAGACTGTTCTGATCCGTGCTGCATTCAATCAGCGTGGGCAGCAGGTACCGGCGATGACTGGTGGTGTAGCACATCACTAGCGGGTTCCTGGAGTGCCGCGGAAGCGCACGCGCGAGCGATGTTCAATCGGCAATGGGCTCCTGGAGGGCCTTTCCCGATGTTCCGTCAGATGGCCACAAGCTCTACGGACTGTGCGCCTGACTATTCCGTGAGTGTCGAGTTGGAGCAGGTGCGGGGTCGTCTCAAGATCGACTTGCAACAGGAGCGAGGGAGCGTGGTGTCGATCATGTCGGCCTACTCCGAGCCCGTCGCCGGTTGTGACCCTGAAGAGACCACACCGGGAGGGCACCCTTTCGAGCCGGATCAACTGGACGGCAAGATGCACGACACGGGGCTGACTCAGCAATCTGCCGGGGTCTGGTACAGCCCTCTATACGGCGGTGGCGATTACGGTGTGATTCAACCCTACTCAGGATCGGGGCCAGTAGGATGCAACGACCTCCCGAACGTAGGCTCGTTGACTCGAGGCTGGGCGGTACAGACCGCCAAGCCGATGCTGTCGCCCGAACTCGACAAGCGGCCTGAGTACCGGGACTGCGGCGGGGACTGCACCTCCTGCATCCCCGGCCAGCCGATGCCGGACCTCGCCAACACATCGGGGTACTTCCCGTTGGGCCGGCTGCTTAACGGAGAACCTGCTGGATATCTCTATTTGCGTGACTTTGATGCGATCGAGGGCCTGTGCCTGCCCGAGCACTTGATCGCCAACGTAGATACGGACGATGTCGATCTGCTGTGGGTCTACCAGGATGTTGGTGCTTGCCCACCCCTGCCGAACCTGCCGCCGACCGCGCCCGCCACCACCGCGCTTCGCAAAGTGCTGCGTCAACTCAACACCGGCCGGTACATCGTGGACATCGTGCCGGGAGCATGCGAACCCGCAGGCAACCAGTGCGGCTTCCAGATCCACTTCTACCTGCGCGAGAACATGAGCGAGGAACTGGTGGATGGGCTCTATGACGTGGAGGGTCCTGCCTTCGCCAGCAGTTGCATCATCCGTGAGCAGGGCGTCACGGTCCCGGACCCGCGCAATCTCGCCTCGACGACCACGGGCGACCGCATCACGCTCAAGGCGACCGGGGCCGGCGCGGGCCTGTGGCAGTTCGTTCGCGTCGCAAACGGCGCGCACTCGGACTGGATGCTGCGCAGCGGCATCAACAGCAGCGGCGTTCCGACCACGATCGAGGTCAAGCTCACCGACACGCTCACCAACGGCGACCTCAAGGAGACCCGCATCCTGAGCGACGCCTCCGGCAACGTTGCGCTCCGCCGGTACGAAACCCGGCACGAGTTCGCGTGGGGCACGGAGATCATCGAGGAGGGCATCGGCGCCTCCGGCCAGGAACTCATCTCCACGCGCGAGTTCTATGACGACACCATCGTCGCAACCACCAGCCCGAGCTACGGCAAGCTGATGCGAGAGTTCTCGGCGACGGGGCACTGGAAGGTGTACCACTACGATTCGCGCGGCCGCCTGAGCAAGGTGGTGTCGCAGCACAAGAGCAACGCCGCCACGACTACCGAGAGCCAGAACAGGGTTGACGAGTGGACGTACATCACCAACCTCAACGTCATCGGGAGCAGCGCGACCGACCTGGTCGAGATCCACACCGAGAAGCTCCTGGGGTACAACGTCTCGCGTACCTACACCGTGCATGGCTTTGATGCGGTCAGCAACACGCGCCGCGAAGTCTGGACCATTCGCTGCAAGAACCCAGCCGCGCCTAGCAGCGAGGCTACGTTCATCGGCCAGGTCGTCAGCGACCCGGGCTCGCTGGATTGGCTGGTCACCCGCAGCTGGAGCGATCCGGAGACGATTCCGGGCACATCGTTCACGACCTACCGGCACGTCAAGAGCATCTCGCCCGACGGCACTCTTTCGCTGACCGAGCGAACGAACAGTGGTGGCGTGGTCACGACCGAGTCGGTCAGCGGTCCCGGCAACTCCACCATGACCGGCGTCCTGGGCGGCACGATGACCGTCTCCACCCGGCAGCCCACGGGCGTGCTCAGCAGCACCGAGTCGTTCGAGTGGGACGGGACGGACTGGATACAGATCGGCGGCATGATGTCCGACCCCGAAGATGATGATGATGTGGATGCTTTTGGTCGCATCCTGCGCCGCCATCACTTCGACGGCACCGTGACGACTTCGGTGTACGGCTGCTGCCATCTTGAGTCTGAGACCGACGGCGAGGGAATCTTGACCACGTACACCTACGACCTTTTGGGGCGCACAACAGCCGTCGCCCGCAAGGTCTCGGCGTCCGCGTCGATCACGACGCACAGCGAGTACGACGCAGCGGGCCGAGTCGTGCATTCGTGGCGCACGGGCACCGATTCGTCCGTCATCGACCTTGGGAGCACCGAGTACGACCAGGCGGGGCGTGTGACCATGACGGAGGATGCCCTCGAAAACCAAACCACCTACAGCTATGGCATCACCAGCGGCCTCGTGTATCAGGAAACGATTCTCCCCGCGGTGACGGGCGAGACCACGACCGTCAACATCGTGCAATGGTCATATCGTGACGGTTCACCTTCGCACGTCAACGGCACCGGGACCCATCCCACCGCTCATGACTCGGGTGTCGAGATGGTCACCACCCCCGGCGCAACGACCGCCATTCCGATGCGCGTGAGCAAACAGTCGGTCGGGACCGCGGGCACGCAGTGGGTCAAGACCTATGTCAACGGGCTGGGCCAAAGCGTCTGCACGGCCTATCCGGGCACTTCGAGTGTCTACGCCTGGTCGATCTATGACAAGCGTGGACATCTCGTTCAGCAGATCGACCCCGACGGGTACATTGCGCTGCACGCTCAGGGGTACGGGACCGTCAACGTTCCGTCCGGTGCCCCCGGCGCGAGTCAGGGCGTGGATTGGGACGGGCGGTGGTCGTTGTCGGTGCAGGACGGGGACCAGGACGGCGTTATCGACTTCGACGGGACGGACCGGATCACGATGACCCGCAGCTACCTCGTGGAGCGGAGCAGCGCGCCGTTCAGCACCGGCGATGAGATCGTCCGTCGTTCCGAGACCCGCGTATGGACCACCGACAGCGACTGGGACGCAACATACCTGGTCGCCACTCAGGACCAGAGCCTCGACGGGCGACGATCGTGGAGCGAAGCCGACGGAAAGGTGACCACTTCGCAGACGCTCATCACGCCGAGCACGGCGACGCGATCAACGACGACGATTCTCCCCAACGGGGTGTCATCCCTGTCCCTGTCGGAGTACGGCCGCGACGTCGGGTCCGAATCGACGGGTCCGAGCAGCGAGTTCCTGCGGGCGACGACGACCAGTTACGACCCGCACGGGCGCGTGAGCGGCACCACGTTCATCGCGGATGAGACCAACAGCGCGCTCAACGCGACGACAACGTTCACGTACGACGCGCTGGATCGGACGCTCACCCAGACCGATCCCGAGCCGAACACGGCCTCGCCGTACGTCGGCCAGCGCGTGACGACGTACACATATGATCAGCGCGGCCGCGTAACCAATGTCAATCACGGCACCGGCAAGGACACCGTCACCAAGTACTTCCCAACCGGCGAGGTGAAGGAGGTCTCGGGCTTCGGCGCGAACCCGGTTCGCTACGTGTACGACGACCACGGTCGGCTGAGCGAACTGCACACCTTCAAGACCGGCCCGACCACACCCGGCGGCACCAGCGGCTGGGCCGGGGAGGCCGTGACCACCTGGAACTACGATGCCGCGCGGGGCTGGCTGACGAGCAAGGACTACGCCGACAACACCGAAACGACCTACGAGTACACGGCCGGGGGGCGGCTGGCGGAGCGGACCGCGCCCCGGACCTCTTCCACAACCGTTACCACCACCTACGGGTATACCGCCTTCGGAGAACTCGAATCCGTGGACTACTCCGACGTCACGCAGGATGTCGAACTGGCCTACGACCGCCGCGGCCGGTTGAAGACCTTGATTGACGCCGCGGGCGAGCGCTCGATGTCGTATGACGATGCGGGCCGCACGCTGCTGGAGACCATCGCCGCTCACTCGGGCAGCATCGAGGACCACCTCGCCGGCGTGCGCGTGGACAACCACTACGATTCCACCGGCCGCCGGGACAAGTTGACCACCAGCATCGGCGCGAACGGCACCGTGCCCGCGAGCCCGAGCCTCGCCGCTCACTCCACGTTCGTGGACTACGGCTACGACAGCCAGTGGCGCATCGCCCACCTGATCAAGAACAACGTGAAGGTCGCGTACCAGTACCACGACCCAACCGGGCAGGTGGGCACGACCGAGTACCGCGACAACGCGAACAGCAATGCCCTGAAGGCTGCGGGCGATCGGTCGTTCGACAAGCTCGGCAGGCTGACCGGCATCCGCTGGAACGATGCCGGCTCGGACATGATTGCGTGGTACGACTACACCTACGACAAGTGGGGCCGCCGCACGCAGCGGACCGACGCGAAGTCGGACCTGACGCTGCGCTGGGCCTACGAGTACGACGATCTCGGCCAGCTCACCAGCGCGAAGCGGTTGTTCGATGAACCGTGCTCGGGCAACCCCGGCCCGTATATGCCCGGCGAGTACTTCGGGTACAGCTACGACGACATCGGCAACCGCACCGGCGTCGAGGAGGGCGGCGACACCGAGGGCGACGACACCTACACCAGCGGCTACACCTCCAACGACCTCAACCAGTACACCGAGCGCGCCGTGTCGAGGAACATCGAGGTCGCCGGTGTCGGCAGCCTCTTCCCGAGCGACACGCAGGCCTTCACTGTCAACGCCAGCACAGCCTGGAAGTGCCACGGCCTCTTCCACAAGCGTGTTGAGGGCTCGGACAACAGCACCTCACCCTCGTTGACGCAGATCGACATCGCCGAGATCCCCGGCCAGCCGCCGTTCAGCTACAACGTCTTCCTGCCCGAGACGCCCGAGACCTTCTCCTACGACCTGTCCGGCAACCTCACCCAGGACGGCATCTGGGACTACGAGTGGGATGCCGAGAACCGCCTGACGGCGATGTCGATGCGGCCGGAGGTGGCGATCGTCGCGCTGGGGACCAACAACTACTGGGTGCGACTGGAGTTCGGGTACGATTGGCTGGGCCGGCGGATCAGCAAGCGGTTCATGAAGGGCAGCAGTGACCCGGTGGAGATCATCGAATCCAACGGCAAGCAACTGGCGCTCTTCGGGACCATGTGGTGCGAGAAGTACGTGTACGAGCCGGGGAGCTGGAACGTCTCCATGAGCTACTACGCCGACATCGACACCGAGGAGTTCATCGGCCCGTGCCAGAGCTTTGCGTGGGGCCCGGACCTCTCTGGCGGCCTCGGCGGCGCGGGCGGCATCGGCGGCCTGGCGGTGTACGCCGACGATGACGGGAGCAGCCCCGCCGCCGGTCCCGGCACAGGCGTCGGCATGGTCCCGCTGTACGACGGTAACGGCAACATCCTGCGGTTGCACACGGTGGATTTCACGCCCGGCGATTCGGTGATGGCCAGTTACGAATATGGGCCGTTCGGAGAACTGCGCGCGATGAACGGCGTGCAAGGCCACCGCAACCCGATGCGGTGGAGCACCAAGTGGACGGATGCGGAGACGGGGCTGGTGTACTACGGGTATCGGTACTATGCGGCGACAGTTGGCAGATGGTTGAACCGGGATCGCATTGGGGAGTCTGACGGGCCTGCCTTGAGCACCTTCATTGGCAATGGTGCCCCCAACTTTGTTGACGCGTTGGGTTTGCGCAAAGTGAGATTGGAATTTGATGCATTCATTAGCGGCTTTCGCGGAGCCGTACTCTCGGAGCCTTTCCACGGCGACTTTCTCGGTATCGGTTTCGGCACAGACGATCGGCTTCACGGCCAATTGATTTGGAACGACGGCTCACGACCGAACGCCCGACTCGCAACTCGAGTGGATTTCGATACGCAGGATGTTGGAGCTCTGCGGCAGAATCGCCCCGTTATTGTTACTCAGACTGGTGTCTCTACAAGGTACATCTGGACATCTTCTCTTGTCTGGAAGCTTGATGCAACAAAAGTATCAACACCAAGCCAACAAGTAAGTATTATAGATAATCAGTTTGACGCACTTGCACCAGATGAATGGAATGCACATAAGTGGTGCAAGAGTCGAATTAGTGTCAAGGCCCGTGCCGCCTATCCATTTCTTAAGATTGCCCCTGCAATCGACTACGAATGGATCATTTATTTGATGGTCGCACGAGATGGCGCGGTTACCGTTTGGCAAGATGGCAAACATGATTTTTTCCCTGACTATGAGTCATATGTGGATGGCGATCTGCTGTGGACTTGGAGCTCTCCAGATCCGGGACCAACACTGTCCAATCTGAATGCTCGATCCGATCGCATTCCGCAAATTGGCACCAGCATTCTTGGTGATACGCGGGATGAGTGTCAGTGCATGACACGCTCTGGCCGTCCCGTGAGTCCACGAAACAGGTAACAGATTATGTCTCTGAAGCCTAAGCTCTTACATATTGCTGCGAGCGCAATGCCTGCATTGCTGCTCGTAGCATGCAGTAATAAACAAGACGTTCTTCTTCTTGTGCTGCCGAAAGCTGGAAAGCAGGTAATACTTATCTATGAAGATCTGGATAATGGAGTGCATGTGCCCGTTTCATCATCTGGAGTTGCGCGTTTAGATATACCAATGTCTGGGAAGGTTGGCATTAATGACTGGAATATAGTCTTTACACCACACGAGCTTAAGTGTCAATTTGATGACGGATCTGTAGTACTGACCGAAGGCTTAGATGCACAAGTCGCGCCCGGCACGTTTGCGCTAAGGTCTGTCGGTGTGTTTGGAGATAACTTGGCCTATTTCGTCGTGGGAACTCAAAGCGATGCTGAGCACGCGCAGCGACTCATAGAGAGCAGTTCGGTTCTCCATTCTGGAGAAGGATCCGCTATCAGCGTGCCGGACTTGACTTTGGATCGGGGTCGGCAGTAGGTCCCATTTAACGTGATGGGTGATGGGATGGTGCCGGGCCGCGGAGTTCCATAATTGGTAATCCCGCGGCATGCCCCGCTTCAATGGCGGCATTCATCGACTCAACCACCTACACCGCTACCTTCACCCCTTCAACTCGACCTCCTGTGGTCGGCCGTCGGAATGTCCGGTTTTGGCCGCTTAACGGCGGGTTTGCCGCCGTGTGCATCTCCCCGGTAGCGGGGACATGTTGCCGACAAATGCCCTCTGGCGATGCGGCAAGGGCGTCGCGAGCGTGATCATGACGAGCGTGCGTTTGCTACCCGACCGGCACCCGATCATTGCTGGTAGGTGATGGTGCGAGCGTGATTCGGACGAGCATGGCATCGCCCGATCGGCCGCACGCGGGGCATGGCGGCGGCGGCTTCGGTTCGTCGGGCTCGATGGCAAAGACCAGACCGCCGGGACCGTTCCCGCCGCACAGATCGCAGCGCGCGGCGACCGACACGAGCTTCCGCTCGATGGCCGCGACGCGTCGTTGGAGCGCGCTGCCTCGCATCAGAACGGGGTCTCCGCCGGCACGCCGCCGGTGAGCACCAGCTTACCGCCCGACTCGTCGAGCCTCCCGCGCCACGCGCGCGGACACATGCGGCAGATCACCAGATCGGTGCCGTCGCCCTGATCCATCGCCGTGCAGCCGCGCAAGGGCCCCGTGCCGGTCTCGGGATCAACACCACCGCAGCACGTGCACAGGCGCGGCATCGTCGCCCGCGCGATCGCTGCGTGCGTTCGCTCCAGCCGGCCGACTCGCGCGTTCAACCGCGCCATTGCTCGCCCTCGCGCTTGTCGCCACCCTGCTGCCCGTCCTCCAGCCGCTCGATGCGCTCCACGAGGTCGTCGAGTTCAATCGACTCGCGGCCGAAGCGCATCATCGCGGCGGCCGCGGCGACCTTTGACGGGCTCGCGCTGAGCGGGTCGGTCATCACCTTCGCCAGCACGTTCACCGCCAGCGGGGTGTAGTGCTGCGTGAGCGCAATGGCCTGCGCGAACATCTGGCGGCGCGCCGAGCGGAAGGCCTCGCGGAACACCGGCTCCCTGAGCCAGCGCCGCAGCGTACGGTCGCTGACATCCGCGGCCTTCGCGGCCTTGGCGAGCGTGGGCTGGGTGAGCAACGCCGCGATCGCGGCCTCCTGCTCGGGCGTCAGCCCTTCATCGAACGTGAACTCCATGAATGCACCCCCGTGGTGGTGATGGTTGCGTTGATAGCGATACGGCCCGCGCGGCCGCGTGGTTGGCCCCGCCCCCGCGACGCGGCGTTGTGGCCGCGAGCGGCAAAGCTCGGCGGCAACGCGACCGCGTCGTGCGCTCGGCCCGCCGTGGGCCAACGTCGCCCAACGGCGCGGAAGCACCATGCGCAAATGGGCCGTGGGGCTGAAGTACGGGATGAACTAGGCGCGTGTTAGGCGCGCCGAAGAAGTTGCCCACATGTTCGAGATTGTGCGCGGAATCGCCTTGCTGCGTCGCGGTTGTCATGGCTTCATGTGTCCAACGCGGGGCGAAGAACGCAAACCCGCGAAGGAGACCACGACCATGACGAACACGACGAACAACCCCGCCACCCAGACGCCCGAATACACCGCGCTCGCCGAAGCGTGCCGCAAGATGGTGGACGCATTCTGCTACAAGCAGGCCGCCGCCCAGCGCGAGGCCGCGGGCCGCGTGCTGGACCTGCTCGGCGAGCGCGAGATTCCGGTTGACGAGATGCTCGACGACCTGCGCATCACCAAGAACGAAGGCCGCCGCAGCGCGGGGGGCCGATGGGTGTCGGGCACGCTGGCCCGCCACGAGTTCGAGGCGCTGGTGTTCGCCGAGCACGCGGAGAACCCGGCGTACGAGATGGACGGCAGCCGCATCAGCAAGTTCTGGCTGCGGGACCTGCTCACCAACGAGGTGGTCTGCGAGTTCGACCGGGGCTGGAGCATCAGCCCCCGCACGCAGGCCGCGCGGCACATCACCGACCTCTTGGCCGACGGGCTGGCCGACCACATCTTCGGCGGCTGAACCAACCAACGCATCACCGCCCCCCCAAAGGAGATCTCGAACATGAACGCGACCGCCAACACCACGCTCAACCTCGCCAAAACCCTCGTGCACGCCGGGTTCGACATCCGCGCCGTCGAGGTCCGCACGCCCGACGGCCGCTGCTGGAACGTCGCGCCGGTGCCGCTGGGCACGGGCCAGCGGGCCGACGGGAGTTGGGGGCCTGTGCCCGGCGCGAGGCTGCTCGGCCGCTTCCGGCTCTTCGAGATGGACTGGGATGCGATGGACGGCCCGAACGAGCACGATGCCGACGACGGCGGCGGCTGGACGGCCGCGGAACTGTTCGAGTACCTGAAGGCGGTCGGAACGAAGTAGCCGAGCCCCGCCCTTCCCCGACGCGGCGGCGCGCGGAAGCGCACCGGCCACGCTTGCCCGACGCGCGGTGCGGCGGGCGTTCAACCCCACGTATCGGAGACGACCATGCCCAGCAAGAAGAAGCCATCGGTGCGCGCCAGCGCGAAACCCACGAACAAGGACAAGACCAAGGCCGCCGGCGGCAAGCCCAGCGAGTTGGACAAGGGCCGCGCGGCCGCGCTCGCCAAACTCGCCGGCGGCGGTGCGCTGCACGAGGGCGAAATCACCCGTGGCGACGGCAAGAAGGTGAAGGTCTCGGTTCCGGCCGACGACGCCGATGCGCCCGGCCCCGACCCAACCGCGCCCGAAGTGGTCCCACCCGCCGACGCGGCCGGGACGTTGCCCGACGGCGCGCCCGAGGGCAAGCCCGCCCGCAAACGCCACGTCGGCCCGGGCGGCAAGCGCATCGCAGCACCGAAGGCCGCGAAGCAACCGAAGGCCAAGAAGGAGAAGGCTGCCAAGCCCCCGAAGGTGAAGAAGGTCTCCTGCCTTGATGCCGCCGCGCAGGTGCTCGCCGCCAGCGAAGCGCCCATGAAGGCGACCGACATGATCGCCGCGATGGAGGCCAAAGGGCTGTGGAAGACCGGCAAGGGCCTGACGCCCGAGGCCACGCTGTACGCCGCCATCATCCGCGAGATCGCCGCGAAGGGGCGCGAGGCCCGCTTCAAGAAACACGACCGGGGCCTCTTCGTGGCCGGGAAGGGGGCGAACTAACCCATGAAGCTCCACGAAGTCGAAGTCGGCGGCCGCTACGCCGCCAAGGTCTCGGGCGTCATCACGACCGTGCGCGTGCTGGCCATCCGCGAGGTTCCGCCCGCGTGGCACAACGACAAGGGCGGCTGGCGGAAGCGCATCGACGTGGTCAACGAGCGGACCGGCCGCAAGACCACGTTCGCTTCGGCCGCGAAGCTCCGGCGCAGGGTTGATGCGCCCGAACCAGCACCCGTCGAACCGAAGCCCGCCGCTTGAACACATCGCTCACGCCCCCTCTATCACCCCGGCTTCGGTCGGGGTTTTCTCAGTGGGTCGCTTCAAACGCCAAAGCGAAGCACTGCCTTCTTCGACGGCGGCGCGTGCTTCCAGCGCTTCTTCGCGGCGGTGGTTGATCGCCATCTTCCCGATCTCTTGCAGCCGGTAGCCGAAGAGCGGAAACAGGTCGTTATGGTCGGCCTGGTACAGCGCGGCGGTGATCATGAACTCGCGGAAGAGCGTGGCGGCGACTTCCGGGTCGGGCACGACGGGCGGGTGCGGCGGGAGCTTGCCGTACTCGGGGGTGTCGTCCTGGACCCACAAGTGCGGAATCTCGTACATGAGGAACATCCACATCTTGCCCGCGTGTGCCATGCGGCCATCCGGGGTTGGGTCGAGCAGGATCGTGGGGCTGGTCTTGGCGCGGTCGTACACCTGCTGGATCAGTTCGGGGTGGGCGCGTCGGAATCGCTCGGTCCATCGGACGGCCGCCTCGCGGGGATCGACGGCGCTACGGACCGCGGCGTTGGCCTCGAGACGGGCCACGCGGGCGAAGGCGCGGGTGCGGGGGGAACGGGGAGCCAGGGCGGTCACGCGCGGGACTCCGCGTCGTGGGCCAACGCCGTGGCCGGTGTGGCGGCTGAGATGCGTTCGGCCTTCTCCCCGCTGAACGACTCGTACCGCTGGACGATGACATCGCAGTAGAGCGGGTCCAACTCCATGAGGAACGCGCGGCGGCCCTGCTGCTCCGCGGCGATGAGCGTCGAGCCTGAGCCGCCGAAGAGGTCGAGCACGTTCTCGCCGGGCTTGCTGGAGTAGGCCATGGCGCGGGCGGCGAGTTCGACGGGCTTCTCCGTCAAATGGATCATGGACTGCGGGTTGACCTTCTTCACATGCCACGTGTCGGGGATGTTGGCAGGCCCGAAGAACCTGTGCGCTGCCCCTTCCTTCCAGCCGTAGAACGCGAGTTCGAAGTTGCCCATAAAATCCTTGCGGGTCAGCACGGGGTGCTCCTTGACCCACACGATCCCCTGCGAGAAGTACAACCCGCTGTCGGCAAGAGCGGGCGGGTAGTTGCCGAGGTTGCCGTAACCACCCCAGCAATAGAACCCTCCACCGGGAATCAGCACACGCGCGATGTTGCCGAACCACATGCGCAACAGGCGATCGAACTCCTCGGGGGGCAGGAAGTCGTTGGCCAGGGGGCGGTCCTTCGCCCTGAGCTTGCGGCCGGTGGGCTTGGCCTTCTCGGGGTGGAGGGCCACATCCATGCCCTGCGTGTGGAACTGTGACTCGGCTGTGCCCTTGGCGGCTGTGAAGGAACTGAGGCCCGCCGCGATCGCGTTGTTGCTGCGGGGCTCGACTTTGACGTTGTAGGGCGGGTCGGTGTTGCAGAGGTGGATGGGCTGACCATCGAGCAGACGATCCACATCCTCAACCCTTGATGAGTCTCCGCAGAGCAGGCGGTGGTTGCCGAGGATGATCAGGTCACCCGGCTGCGTGATCGCCGCGTCGGGTGGCGCAGGCACCTCGTCGGGATCGACCAATCCGGCGTTCCCAGGCGGGGCCATGATCTCGGCGAGTTCATCGTCATCGAACCCGAGGTGACGGATGTCCACACCGAGGTCCTTCAGCTCCGCCAGTTCGATCGGCAGGATGTCCAGATCCCAGTCTGCGATGGTTGCGGTCTGATTGTCGGCGATGCGGTACGCCTTCGCCTTGTCCGGCGTCAGGTCCGTCGCCACGTGCACCGGCACGCGCGCGAGCCCGAGCTTCTGCGCGGCTTTGTACCGCGTGTGACCGACGACGATCACGCCCTCCTCATCCACCACGATGGGCTGGCGGAACCCATAGTCAGTGATGGACCGCGCCACCGCCTCCACCGCCAGGTCGTTCTTGCGTGGGTTTTTTTCGTACGGCTTGATCGACTCAATTGGACGAAGCTCGACCGTCAGATCGTTCAGCTGCATGTTGTTCACCCTGACCCTGAGAGTCCCCGAGGGGTTGCGGCACGCCGGCCTTCCATAGACGACGTTGATGCAATTGTACCGCATGATCAGGTGTGGTGATGTCGCGTTCTATCGCTTCAAGACAAAGCCGCCCTGCAGAACTCCGACGGGACCAGACTCCGTTCCGACAACGCCGCGCAGCTGACCGCCTACCAGCACCGTGTCTCCAGCTCCGCCGTCAACGATCTCTGGAAGGGTGATCGCAATCGCGGTCTCGGTGCCCAATACATCAACCATGATCAGACGATCCATGCGTCCATCCAGTTCGATGTCGGCTCGTAGCGTTCCAACGAAAGCCACGCACCGACCTCGCTTCGGGTCTGTTCCGGTCACAGCGGTGATGGCGGCAGGGTTCAAGGCATCGGCTGACCCGCGACTGGCTGCAAACTGCTCCAACAGGTCCTTTGCGAACGACCGTGCGTGTTTCGCTTTCGGATCAGCAGCGTTGAGCGAATTGAGGGCAACGACTACTCGCTCGAGATATGCCGAGAGCTTCTCAGGCTTGTTCAGCAGCGAACCGTTGCAAGACCTGCATTTCTCGGTGACCTCGCGATAGGCCGTTGGCCCGTATCCGTCTCCCGTCGTGGTTCCGTTGGTGGTACGCCGGCTGACTGTGCCCTTCCCCAAACACCCTTGGCACTTGGACTTGTCGCGAAGTTCGGTGGCAGCAAGCAACAGGGCCGATGCGCTGCCCTTCCTCGAGTTCACGATCTCCGGAACAACCGCTGTCGGCGCGTTGGCCTTGTCCGCCAATTCTCGCGCCTTTGCAAAGCCGATCGGATTGGCGTGGTCCTCGCGGAGGAGACCATCGAGAGGTGGTACTCTTGTGCATACCACGTTCGCATACACTCCCGTATGCTCCGGATACGACCTCGTGCCCGCGAGACGTGAGGTGAGTCGATGCCCTTGCCATCCGACTTCGCGCTGTGGGATGTCATCCCCGAACTACACGCTGAAGACCAAGCGGCCCTGCCGCTTCTGAAGGATTACCTCGGCAAGGCGGGGGCACCAGAGTGGCTCCTGGACGATGAGCGTTTCAAGAGTTCGGATCGACTCTTTGAGTTCTACCGCCACTTCTGCAGAGCGCATGTCAGCCTGCCGGTCGGCAACCTTGGACTTGCCACCGACCCGGGCTCCATCACGCATAACTACGCCATGCTGCTTGGCAAGCCTCTGTGGCAGATATACCCAAAGTTCCCCAAGCTCACCGAATACTGGATGCACCTGTTCACTGGCTTGGTTGGCTCCCGCCAGACCATCGCAAAGTACGCCAACCCGGACGCCTTTCTGAACGCACTTCAGACATCGTCCACGGGACGCGCAGGGCCATCGAACTCCCATCGCCTGCTCTTCCGAGGACAGCAGCGACCGACCGCTCACATTCTGAGCCCGATGGCGCGTTCTCTTCTTGACCCCAACACCGACGGTTTTCGTCTACAGATTCTGGGATGGGACGAGTCTCTCACGAGCGACTTCTCCCAGAGCCACGCGGTGAGCAGGGCGCCGCTTTACGAGGACACCGTTCACGGTTTGCGGACACCGATGGACATGGGCCAGATCCTCGCTCGGTTCACGCTGAACCTCTCCATGAACACACGGGTGGGGATGCACTCGAACTGGGGTGGCGACGAACAAGAGTCTGGCCTCCGCTTTGCGCTCGCAACCCCGTTCCACCTGAAGCTGTTTCGGGGCGGGCACACTTTGGAGGAGGCCGTCCAGGCCGGCGTGCATGCTGGCGAACATGTGATTAGCACGACGCTGAACGCTTTACCAACCGGCTTCGTTCGAGAGTACGTCGCACACCTGACAGACTATGAGCTGCCCGTCCCATTGGTCGGGCCGGGCGGCATTGTCAGGGACTTTGTCCCGAATCCATTCGTTTCAACGACAACGAGCCTACGCACGGCGATGCTCTATGCGTCGGGCTATTTCTCAAAGTTTGACGACAAGTTCACAGTGAACTGGGCAGATGTTTACTCCCGCTGTAGCTCGCCGCAGAACGAGGGTGTTGTACACGTCGTGGCGACGGCCCGGTCGGTGCTTCCGATCACTCGAATTGCGCTGGCAGACACAATCGGCGCGGCGGAGGCCGAGTATGGCGTTCCCGGATTCATCGCTCCGGAAGAGATCGTTGAATCGGTACCCGTTACGCAACTGCTGGAGCGCGTCGATCGCCCAGCATTGGAAGCCTACCTCGATGGCTGCGAGAGCGGCGAGCCTAATGCGCTCAGACAGTGGGACATGGTGGGCAAACCCAAGGCAGGGCGCCGCGCATGATCGATTGAAGTGACGCGAGCGTTCTGTGCGCTGAGGTCGCGCGTTGAATGCGCGTGCTCACGGTCCCGCGTGACGTACTTGCTAGGCGGCGGCGTTCACCCGCACCCCACCGTCACCGCCACTTGGTCCGAACTGAAACATGCTTCGACCTTCAAAGCTGAGACCCCACCCCGGTATCCGTTGCCAACAGCTTACTTGGCGGCAGACACCATTGCACGTATGCCGGCACGAATCGCCGCGGGCAGTTGGTCCCACGCCGCGAGCAGCGCGCCAAGCTCGGGCCGGGCATCGGCGAGGTCCGCCAAGCAACGCGCCAAGTCAACGGGCGCAGGTTCGCAACTCTCGCCCTCTGCGCGACTTGCGCGCTTCGACCTGCGGTTTCCTAAACCGCAGGTCGTGGGTTCGAATCCCGCCGGCCGCGCTTCGGTTTTTCCCGAGGAATCGTGGTGTTTCGCGGGAATCTCGCGGTGTTCCTCGATGAACCGCGAGCCCGCCCGGAGTCTATCTGCGTCTCCACAAGGCTCCACGGGTCGCCCCAGTGACGCCAAGCAGAGCGCCAAGTCACCAGGCGGCTTGTTCGCCGCGGTGGGAGCGCCATCGGTGCCAGTTGCACGCAGCGGTACCGCCTCGGACAGCGACGGGAGCTTCGCAACCGCTGCGACCTCGTCACCGCGGAACGCGTGCGTGTAGCGGTCGAGCGTCAGCGTGATGGTCGAGTGCCTGAGCACCCGCTGGATGACTTTCGGGTGAACCCCGGCCGCCGCCAGCCACGTTCCGCAGGTGTGCCGGAGCGCGTGCATGTCGGCGAACTTGCCGTCCAGCTCGTACGGGATGCCCGCGGCCTTGAGGTCGGCCTTGAGCATGTCCACGACGGTGTCGGGGTGCGGCAGCTTGAAGAGCGGCGCGACGGGTGCGAGCTTGGCTGCGTGCGCGCGTAAGGCCGCAGCCAGTTCCGGTCGAATCGGAAGTGTGTCCCGGCGGCGGTTCTTGGCGTAGTCGCGGTCGTCGCGCTGGGGGCCAACAACTACTGGGTGCGGCTGGAGTTCGGGTACGATTGGCTGGGCCGCCGCATCAGCAAGCGGTTCCTGAAGGGAACCAGCGATCCGGTCGAAATCCTTATTGACAGCTGCGCAACAAAAGACATTTGACCGATTGTGCCGATGAAGTGGGGATGCGAACCAAGGGTACTCCGGCGGAGCTGGAGGCACGGCGGCTTCGTGCGGCGGAGCTGCTGGGCCGCGGCAAGGGCACGGGCGAGGTTGCGGGGCTGATCGGCGTCACGCCGTCGTGTGTGAGCAAGTGGAAGAAGGCTCTGCGCAAGCGCGGCGTCGAGGGGCTCCGGGCCAAGCCGCTCCCGGGACGCAAGCCCCGGCTCAGCGCCGCGCAGAGGCGGCGGTTGGCTGCCGCGATCAAGCGGGGCGCCGCGGCCGCGGGGTACGACGGCGACCTGTGGACCTGCCGACGCGTGCGCGACCTGATCGGCAAGACCTTCGGCGTGTGGTACGACCTCAACCACGTCGGACGCATCCTGCACGCCCTGGGCTTCAGCGTGCAGAAGCCCGAGGCCCGGGCCCGCGAGCGCGACGAGAAGGCGATCGCCAACTGGCGGAAGCACGACTGGCCGCGCATCAAAGAAACGCGCGGCGGCTGAACGCGGCCATCGTGTTCTACGACGAATCCGGCTTCATGCTGCGGCCTTTGGTGCGTCAGACCTGGGCCCAGCGCGGCGTCACGCCGATCGTGCGCTGCTGGGACCGGCGTGACCGGCTGAGCGTGATCGGCGGGATCATCGTGCCGCGCTCGACGCTGCGGACCAAAGCGCACGCGGCCCGCCGTCACCGGCTCTCGGCGGTCTTCCGCATCCACACCCGCAACATCAAGACCCCGCAGGCGACGGAGTTCCTGCGGGCGTTGGAGCGGCACGTCAAGGGGCCGCTGATCGTCGTGCAGGACAAGCTCAACGTGCACAAGGCCGCGGTGAAGCGCTGGCTCGCCAACCGATCCAAGGGCGCTCCCCGCGTGATGGTCGAATGGCTGCCGTCCTACGCGC
>JADLCX010000049.1 GCA_020846975.1 Phycisphaerales bacterium | reverse complement strand
CCCCCGCCCCCCCCCCCCCCCCCCCCCCCCCCCCCCCCCCCCCCCCCCCCCCCCCCCCCCCCCCCCCCCCCCCCCACGGCAAAAACGGTGCTCTTCAGGCAGGGATCAGGCCGCACCGCCGGCCTTGACGCCGCCCTCGATGCCTTCCTTCTTGTTGGTGTGCCCGCGGAAGGTGCGGGTGTGGCTGAACTCGCCCAGCTTGTGCCCCACCATGTCCTCGGTCACGAAGACATCGAGGAACGCGCGGCCGTTGTGCACCTTGAACGTGTGCCCGATGAACTCGGGCACGATGGTGCAGGCACGGGCCCAGGTCTTGAGACCCTCACGCTTGTTCATCTGGTTGAGCTTCTCGACGCGACGGTACAGACGCTCGTCGACGTAAGGGCCTTTTTTGCTGCTGCGGCTCATGCTGTGTTCCTGATCGTGCTGGCTGAGTGCTGCTTACTTCTTACTTCTTCTGCCCGTACCGCTTGCTCACGCGGCGGCGGATGATCAACTGGGTCGAGTGCTTCTGCGGGTTGCGGGTGTCGCCGCCCTTGCTCGGCACGCCCGTCGGCCCCACGGGCGGACGGTTGCCCTTGCTGCGCCCGGAGCCTCCGCCCAGCGGGTGGGCGTTGTGGCTCTTGGCCACGCCGCGGGTGATCGGACGCCGCCCCATGTGCCGCATCAGTCCGGCCTTGCCGAGCTTGCGCTGCTGGTGGTCGGGGTTGCCCGTCTGGCCGATGGTTGCGCGGCAGTTGATGCCGACCTTGCGGATTTCGCCCGAGGGCAGCTGCAGCGTCGCGTAATCGCCTTCCTTGTTCAGGAGCCGGCAGAACACGCCCGCCGAGCGGCAGATCTGCGCGCCGCGCCCCGGCTGCAGCTCGATGCAGTGCACATCCAGGCCGGTGGGAATGTCGCGGAGCCGCATGCAGTTGCCGACATCGGGATCGACCGGGCCGGTGCCGCTGGCCTCGATCGTCGCGCCATCGACCAGGCCCCGCGGAGCGATGATGTACCGCTTCACACCGTCGGTGTACTTGATGAGCGCGATGTGCGAGGAGCGATTCGGGTCGTACTCGATGCCGACGACCTTGCCCTTGATGCCGTCACGGTCGATGCGCTTGAAGTCGATGACGCGGTACTGACGCTTGGCGCCGCCGCCCATGCCGCGGACCGTCGTCTTGCCGCTGTGGTTGCGCCCGCCGCTCTTGTTCTGCTTGCGCAGGAGGGCCCGCTCGGGCGAGAACTTGGTGACTTCCGCGTGCGCGTTCACCGACGCGTTGCGGCGTCCGGCGGATGTTGGCTTGTATATGCGAATCGCCATGTCTTACCTTCCTGATGCCTGGTGCCTGATCCCTGCTCAGAACAACTCGATCGCGGAGCCTTCCTTCAGCCGGACCACCGCGGTCTTGGTCGTCGGCATCTGCGTCAGGCCGTACTTCATGCGCCGGAAAACGCCCTTGCGCACCTGCGTGTTGATCTTCTCGACCTTGACCTTGTAGATGGCCTCGATCGCCGCCTTGATGTCGGTCTTGGTCGCCTTGGGATTGACCTCGAACGAGTAGCGGTTCTGCTCGTTCATCGCGAACGTGCCCTTCTCGGTCACGAGCGGACGTTTGATGACCTCGGTGGCATGAAGCATCACGCAACCTCCTTCTTGACGCGGCCGAGCGGGTTGATCTTGGCCGACTTGTCGATCTGGGCCGACGGACCGGCCAAGAGGGCCTGCAGGTCCGCCTTGGTGATCACCAGATACCGGTGATTCAGCAGGTTGAACGCGTTGAGCTGCTCGGCACAGCAGAGCGTGACATCCTCGACGTTGCGGCCCGAGAGCCGGACGAAGCGGTTGTCCGCCTTCACCGCGACCAGCGCGGAGCGGTCGATCTTCAGCGCGCCCAAGAACTCCAGGAACGACTTGGTCTTGGGCGCATCCATCGACAGGCTGTCGACGACGCGGACCTCGTTGTCCACGAACTTGGCCAAGAGCGCGTTCAGGTTCGCCTTGCGCCGCATCTTCTTGGGCATGTCCAGGCGGAAGTCCTCGCGGGTCCGCTTCTTGGCGAACGCGTGGCCGCCGCCGCGGAACTGCGGGACCTTCTTGTCGCCGTGCCGCGCACGGCCGGTGCCCTTCTGCTTGTAAATCTTCTTGGTGGAGCCTTCGACCGCGTGGCGGTTCAGCGTGCGGGCCGAGCCCTGCCGCTGGTTCGCGTGATAGCGAACGTAGGCCTGCTTGATCAGCGCGGCGTTCACCTCTCCGCCGAGCTTGTCCTGGTCGATGGTCAGCTTGCCGACCTCGACACCCTTCATGTTGTAGACGGGCACATCCATCTGTGTCTTACCTCGTCAGACGCCTCAGTTCGTGGCACGGGCCTCTGGCCCGTGTCCGTTTTCCCTCGCCTATCCGGCCACGCCCTTCATTCTCTGGCGGAAGCACGGAATCGACTCGGCTGTCGTTGCGGTCCGGATGGGTTGTCCGGCCCGCGTTGTCCTGTTCTCGCCCGGCGGTTTCGGGTATGCCGGTTCTCCGAACCGGCGATCTCGACCTTCCGGGCCGGCGGGGCAATCACGCTGATCGCACCTCCGACTGTTTTTCTGCTTACCGCTTACTGCCTACTTCTTCCTACTTCCCCGCCTCCGCCATCTTCTTGTTCTTGCTGCGGCTCAGGCGAACCGAGTTGCGGATCATCACCGTGCCGGTGTTGGGTCCGGGCACGGGGCCCTTCACCAGGATGATGCCCTGCTCGGCATCAACCTTCACCACGTCGAGCGAGCGGATCGTGACGCGCTCCGCGCCCATGTGGCCCGACATCTTCTTGCCCTTCTTCAGACCGCCGCCGTAACCGCGGTTCGAGCACAGCGAGCCGATCGAGCCCGGAGAACGGTGCTTCCGCTCCGTACCGTGGCTCGCGCACATGCCCTTGAAGCCGTGACGCTTCATCGTGCCCGCAAAGCCCTTGCCCTTGCTGATGCCGATGACATCGACGTACTTCTGATCCTTGAACGCATCGACGTTCAACGTCTGGCCGACGCTGAACTCCGCCATCTTGTCCGCGGCCACCTTGAACTCGGCGTGGTGACGCTTCGGGCCGCACCCGGCCTTGGCGTCGTGGCCGATCACCGGGAAGGTCGCGTTGCGCGGCTTCATGTCGTCGAAGCCGATCTGCACCGCCGCGTACCCGTCGTTCTCGACAGTGCGGACCTGCGTCACAACGCACGGGCCGACCTGGATAACCGTGACGGGGGTGCTCGCGCCGCCCTCGCCGAAGACGCGCGTCATGCCGAGTTTGGTTCCGAACAGGCTGAAAGCCATTCCTTCAGTCCAACCTTTCATGCCCGACGCCCGGATCTGCCGGGCCGGCTGCTTCGTGCTTCAGGGAGCAGAGGAAGCGGGAACTTGATCCACGAAACACGTCTCGAAACAAAAACCCCGGGCGTGCGCCCAGGGTTCCAATGTCATGCCTTGATCTTCACGAACACACCGGCGGGAACGACCAGACGGTTCAGGGCCTCGACCGTGCGCGCGTTGGGCTCGATGATGTCGATGATCCGCTTGTGCGTGCGGATCTCGAACTGCTCGCGCGACTTCTTGTCGATGAACGGCGAACGCAGCACCGTGTACCGCTCCACGCGCGTCGGCAGCGGGACCGGACCGGCCACCTTCGCGTTGGTGCGCTTGGCGTGATCGACGATCTCCTTGGCGGAGGCGTCGAGGGCCAGGTGGTCGTAGGCCTCCATGCGAATGCGAATCTTGCCGCCGGTCATTGCTTCTTTGCCTCGCTGAGTCGATCCGAACCGTTGACGACGATACTCCAACCCTCCCGCGACGCCCGGTCCTTTCGACTGGGCAGGACGACACAGGAACTTTCAGGCGATCCGACTGGGACAACCCAGCGCGATCCTTCCGCCTTGAGTGAACAACCCGCATTCCCGCGGGCCGAAACGACCACATCTCACTCATCCGGTTCTTCACCGGACAGTCGGGCGGCCTCGATTCGCCGTCGGGAACTGATCCGTCCCCGCGCTCGCACCGATTCGTGCCGCCGATGCGCTTGCACTTCCCCAGCCACGAGCACCGGGAATAGCCCGGAAGGTTACGTACCTCGCCGCAAATGTCAAACCCCGTGTTCGAGGGTTGTTGGAGTTGGGGATTCCCGGGGGATGTTGCGGTACGATTCCGCGCCGAGTGCCGATGTTCAGGTGGATCAAGTTACCGCCGCAACCACACCCTTATTAGGGGATCATTCGCATGGCCCGTTCCCGTGACCTCCGTTGCCTCGCACTCGCCCTGCTCGTGGGGGGTGCCGCCTCCTCCCCTGCACTCGCCCAACCAAACCGAAACCAATCAGGACGCCCCACCGGTGTCCCAGCCAACACGGGAAAGCAACCCGATCCGGCCCAGCCCGCCACCACACCCCCTCAAACAAGTCAAAGTGGGGCCGGCGGCACCGTCGCCTTCGCGCCGACCCCCTTCCGCCTCGATTCGGTCGGCCTGACGATGCGTCTCCCGGAAGGCTGCAACGCGCAATCGACCACCGTCGCCGATCGCGCCACCACGCAGATCACGCCGCGGGACTCGACCTGGCTCATCAACATCCAACTCCCCCGCACCAGCAACCCCGAGGCGACCATCGCGGAGGCCGCGGACAAGACCATCACGCTCATCCAGGGTTCGTACGGCAAGGTTGACCCGCTCCAGAAGGAGATCCGATCCACCGAGGCCAGGGTGCTGGAGCACAACGACAAGCTCATCCTGCCCGGCGGCGCGGCGGCGCGGTTCTATATCAGCGTGCCCAACAACGACAACTCGCGCGTCGTCAAGGGCTACACGATCTTCAAGCCCACCACGCAGCAGTACGTCGTGTTCGAGTTGATCTGCGCCGAGGATGTCTTCAAGACCGCCCGCGGCCTCTACGAGACCGTCATCGGCACCGCGCAGTTCGCCGACAACGAAGCCGTCATGCTCGAGCGCGGCATCTTCATCAAGGCCGGCGCGAAGTTCCTCGCCGCGCTGACCGAGGCTGACTACCAGCAGGTCATGAGCGACCAACGCTCCTGGCAGCGCCTCTACAAGCCCGCTTCCAGCGGCGCGCCCAGCGACGCCACCGAGCTCGGCTACCGCGGCATCCGCTTCTGGAAGGGCCGCCGCGGCGAGATCGACCCCGACAAGCCCCGCAACCAGTGGAGCAAGGCCGAGCAGGAGGAGGGCCTGCTGTGCAGCGTCGAGGGACGCTTCGTCGTCTACGGCCAGAGCGGCAACCCGACCGGCGTGGCCGACAGTGTCGGCATCTACTTCTTGAAGCCCGACCGCAGCGAGGAGATGTGGTCCATCCGCACCATCTTCACCGACGACAGTGGCAAGCAGGTCTCCGCCGCGACCGACACCGGCGCTCGCTCGGGCGACTCCCTGACGATCATCAAGAAGGAGACCGGCCAGCCCGTCACCACGCTCGCCCCCGCCAACCTCGGCGAAGGCTACATGAGCAAGTTCGAGTCCTTCCTCCTTCCCCGCCTGCTCGTCAAGCACAAGGTCCAGACCACCATCGGCACCTACGCATGGAGCGACCAGGAGCGCGTGCTCTCGTTCCGCAAGGACGAAGTGACCCGCGACACCGCACGCGGCAACCTGTTCACCATCAAGACCTCCTTCCGCGAAGAGGCCGTCTCGCAGACCTACACCTACAACGACAAGGGCGACCTTGTGCGCGGCGAGATCGAGGGACTGGGCGTCTGGGAACCCACCGACCCGGAAACCCTCATGAGCCTGTGGAAGCGCAAGGGGCTGCCGGTTGACAAGGTGAAGGCCGGAAAATAGCCGCCACGGCCGCCGACCACCCCGTGAGTCGTCTCCGCACTCCGCGATCGACGGCGGCGATCCCGCGCGCTCACCGCTCGCCGCTCCCCCTCTGGCGTGCGCCGCCACTCTTGTGGTAGGATGCTCCGCCCCGCGCCCGGACCCACCCTCGATGTTCCGCCCGGCTCGCGGTCGGACACACAAGGAGTCGTGAATGGCCTCGATCCTGCCTCGCCTCAACTCGCCGGCCCGGCGTTACGCCGCCCTGTCTTCGCTCGCGCTGCTCGCCGCCTGCGGCTGCTCACGCTCCACCCACAACTCCCCCGCCGCCGGCGCGGAAACCACCGCCGAAGCGTTCGTTTCCGGCAAGCCCGCCGCGCCCGTCGCGATCATCAACGGCGAGCCGGCCCCGGTGCCCGACATCCCCATGGGCGACCCGGCCACGATCCGCCGCATCCTCGCCGAGGGCAAGAACCGCAACCACGTCATGCAGCACCTGACGTACATCTGCACGAAGATCGGCCCGCGACTCACCGGCTCCAGCGCGGCCGAGCAGGCCAACCACTGGACCGCCGACCAGTTCCGATCCTGGGGCCTCACCAACGTCGATCTCTTCAGGTGGGGCGAGATCCCGCTCCGCTTCGATCGCGGCCCCTCGACCGGCAAACTCGTCACCAAGCGTGAACGCCGCGGCGAGGGCGAGCAGGCCCAACCCGAGTACCAGACCCTGCGAGATCTGGAGATCACCACGCTCGCCTGGACGGGCGGCACCAGCGGCCCGGTCCGCGGACCCGTCGTGCGAATCCCCGAAACCGACGATGAGTTCGAGAAGGTCAAGGACCAGCTCCGGGGCGCGTGGGTCCTGCTCAAGGGCACCCCGGTCACGGGGCGAGCCGGCCTGCGCGTCGTCGGCGCATCCATGAGCGACCGCGCGCTGGCCCGCTACGCCATCCAGACCGGCAAGCCGCTCACCGAACTCGGCGTCTCCACCGAGGACGAAGAGCGCACCGCCAACATGGAGGACCTCGTCAAGGAGCAGCGAAGGCTCATCGAAGCGGGCGTTGCCGGGTTCATTTCTTCCTCGCGCGATGAGCGCGTCTGGACGGGAGCGTTCCGCCGCTGGCGCGAGCTCGATCCGGCCTGCCCGCCGCGAGATGTCGAAGTGAGCGTGCGCCTCAGCGACTACGACTACATGAACTCGCGACTCGCCGATGGCGAGAAGATCGAGGCCGAGTTCGACTTGAAGAACACCTTCACCGCCGGGCCGATCCCCGTGTACGACACCGTCGCCGAGATCCCAGGCACGGACAGACCCGACGAGTACGTGATCGTCTCGGCCCACCTCGACTCGTGGAACGGCCCCGGCTCGATGGGCACCACCGACAACGGCACGGGCTCGTCGGTCACGCTCGAAGCCGCCCGCCTGCTCATGGCCGCGGGCGCCAAGCCCAGGCGCACCATCAAGTTCATCCTCTGGACCGGCGAGGAGCAGGGCCTGCTCGGCTCGCGCGAGTGGGTGAAGCAGCACGAGGCGCTCTGGCCGAAGATCAGCGCGTGCTTCGTCGATGACGGCGGCACCAACTACGAGGGCGGCCTCAAGTGCACCGACGCCATGGCGCCCATGCTCGCCGCCGCCACCGCGCCGGTCAACAACCAGTTCTTCGACAGCAAGGACGGCAAGCCCCTCAACGTCAACATCCAGCCCGGCGGCGAGCGATTCAACCAGAGCGGCGGGAGCGACCACGCCTCGTTCATCGCCAAGGGCATCCCCGGCTTCTTCTGGGATGAGGTCGGCCGCGCCGAGTACGGCTACGGCTGGCACACCCAGCACGACAAACTCGACCTGGCGATCCCCGAATACCTCCAGCAATCCTCCACCTGCGCCGCGATCACCGCGTACAACCTCGCCTGCGCGCCCGACCTCCTGCCCAGGTTCCCCATGGACCAGGACGGCGGCGGAGATGACCGCCCGCGCCGCCGGCGGCGCGAGCAATGACGGCCGGACAACGCAGAGGTCTCGGAGATTTCGCGGAGTGCGCTGAGCGCAAGCGGGAGTTGAGGATCCCGCTCCGGGGCTATCTCCGCGCCCTCCGCGGCTCCTCCGTGTTCTCCGCGTTGCCCGCATGCCCTCGCACGACCCGATCCGATATGATCCCTTATGGCCGTCGAACGATTAGTCTCGCCCGCCGCCCAGGCGGTGGAGGTTGACCAGCCCGATCTCAACTGGTCGCTGCGGCCGACAAACATGGCCGAATACGTCGGCCAGCCCGAACTGCTCGAACGGCTGTCGATCTCGATCGAAGCCGCGCGACTGCGGAAAGAGCCGATGGAGCACGTCCTGCTCCACGGCCCGCCCGGCCTCGGCAAGACCACCCTCGCCCACGTCATCGCGCAGGAGATGGGCACCAAGCTCCACCTCACCAGCGGCCCCGCGCTCACGCGCCCGACCGACCTCGTCGGCGTGCTCACTCAGCTGCAGAAGGGCGACGTGCTCTTCATCGACGAAGTCCACCGCGTCCCCATCGCCGTCGAAGAGTTCGTCTACCCCGCGATGGAGGACTTCCGCATCGACGTCAAGACCGACAGCGGCATGCACGCGCAGACCATCCAGATCGATGTCCAGCCCTTCACGCTCATCGGCGCGACCACCCGCGCCGGGCTGGTCTCCTCGCCCATGCGCTCCCGCTTCGGGATCGCCCACAACCTCCGGTTCTACACGCCCGAGGAACTGCTGACGATCCTCTCCCGATCCTGCCGGTTGCTCTCGGTCAGCGCAACGGGCAAGTCCGGCGAGGCCGCGCTCGCCCACATCGCCTCGCGCTCCCGGGGCACGCCACGCATCGCCAACCGCCTGCTCCGCTGGATCCGCGACTTTTCCTCCGTCCGCGGCGAGGGTGTCGTCTCCAGCGCGGTCGTCGCCGATGCCCTCAAACTCGAAGGTATCGACGAACGCGGACTCGACGAACTCGACCGCAAGTACCTCCGCACCATCGCCGGCGTCTACAAGGGCGGCCCCGTCGGCCTCGAAGCCGTCGCCGCCACCCTCAACGAGGACTCCGGCACGCTCGAGGATGTCGTCGAGCCTTACCTGTTGCAGATTGGGTTCTTGGCGCGCACGAGGCGCGGCCGGGCGCTTACCGCCGCGGGCGCGAAGCACATCGGCATGCCTTCGGCCGTCGCAGTCGAGCTGGAGAAGGATGGGGCGTTGTTCGAGGGGTGAGCGGCGAAGCGAGTCTGCACACTCGTCAGCACGCGGGTGCTCGTGAGTCTTCTTTACGAGAGGGGCGGCCCCTCTCGTGCTCTCCCCTTGAAGGCCGAGCATCGCTTGGCGATCGGCGCTGCGCCGCACTCGGGGCAAACCGCTTCATCTGCGAACCCGGCTCGCAAGTAACCGCACTTGACGCAACTCGCCCGTGCCTCGCGGCGGAGCGTGCTTTGCTCAGCGCGACGGATGAGCCCGGCGATCACGATGGCCGCGATCATCGGCATCCAATACGGGATCCAGATGGCGGAGGTGCCGGGGCCGTACGACGCGGCGAGGTCCTTGTAACCCGGCAGCCAATGGAATGCGGCCGCCGAGCCTCCGACACGAAGCCCCGGCATCGAGTAACGGGCGGGTTGGCGACCGAAGTGCATGGCCCCAGTGCTCAGGCTCCAGACCGACGTCCCCGCATCCCATCGGACGTACCAACCACAGTTCACCACCATCATCGCCCCCAGCAGCACGCTGATGGCGAGGAAGAAGCTGCACGCGGCCCGGCGGGCCGTCTTGAGGAGGCGCATCGCGGTGCAAGTCTAACCGACCTCTCTCCACGAGCCGTCGCACGCACGCCCCACACGCCGCTCCCCTTACGGCGCCTTCCTAAACGGATTTGCGCGATTCGGCAACTGTCAGTATAAAGGGCGTCCTCCACGAGTAGCAATCGTGAGGAGGACACCCAATGGAACGACACGAGATTCGGTTGAGCAAGCCGTCGTTGAAGCGGCTG
>JADLCX010000048.1 GCA_020846975.1 Phycisphaerales bacterium | reverse complement strand
TTGCTGGCGGAATCCTGGAGCCGGTGGTCCGCGGCGATCGACCAATGGCGTCGGGGATCCGAGGGGGCCGTCCGGCCGTTCAGAGTGACGAAAGTCGGTGGCGACGAATGGCGGCTCACCGAGCACGGCCTGCTCGCGAGGGCAGATCTGGGCGTGCCGCTGGACACGAAGTTGACCCGGGACCAAGCGGCGCTCATTGGCAGCCGTGAGCGGGTCATCGACTTTGTGATGAAGGCCGGGAGTCTCGAGGATCGGCCACCGGTCCACGGTACCGGGACGCTCGTCGCACTGCGCGGGGTTGCTGCGGAACCAGGCGGCGCTTCGAAGACGGCCGGTCCGACACAGGTGAACCTGACGAACGCCGCCGACATCGCCGCGGCGTTCCGGGACGCGATCTTGCCGATGGTCGAGGCCATCGTGAGCGGTTCGGCTCGCGAGAGCAGCGGCGGCAGCGCGAAGGCATCACAGGCTGACACCATGACCTGGCAGGAAGCCATGAGCCTGGCCGAGGCACACGTCAAGAAGCACGGCGGGTTCTTCCCGGGCCGGAACGAACTTGCCAGAATCATCGGTTGCGGGTCGTCCACGATGACAAAGGCGATCGAGCGGTCCGCGTACTTGAAGGCTCGCCGCAAAGAGGCCGAGAAGGCAAAGAAGGCTCGGGAAGTCGGCTCGTCGGAGACGCATGGCGAGACTCTCGCCGAGGCAAGGGCGACCCAGGAAGCGGTTGATGCCCGGATTGATGCGGGCGAACCCCTCGACGCATATCACGCGGGCGACGAGGACACACCCGGCGACCGTGATGAGATCATCGCGAAGCTCGCCGCTGAGCAGCGAGCCGAACGGCTACGCGAGGACCGCCAGCACAAGGTCGCCAAGAAGCGGCCCGAGCGGTAATGCTGCGACAAGACACTGGACGGGCGGTCGCGACCAGTCGCGACCGGTTGCTGTCCTGCGAATCCCGAGACATCCAGGGCGGTCGCGCGACCACCCGCGGTCTGGTAGCCGGGCACGCCGCCCGGGATCGGAGCCGCCGTCATGGGAATCGCGCCCCCACCCCGCCGTATCGATACGACACCACCGCCCGCGCTGATCACCGCCGGCGTGATCGCCAGCGAACTGGACGAACCCATTCACCGGGTCGTGCGAGTCCTGGCGACCCGCCCGTGGATCAAACCGGCTGCCCTGGCCGGTCGCGTCCGACTGTTTGACCGCCGGGCCATCGAGCAGGTTCGCCGAGAGCTCGACGGCATCGACCGCCGCCGCACGCCGCTCGGCCAAGGCGGTGCGGCTTGAACAGCACCAACGCCCAGGTTCGCAAGGCATCGCTCGATGAAGGCTCACAGCGGCTAATCGCAATGATGCATCGCATCGGGTTCGGCCGGATCGAGTCGCTCAGCGTCTCGGCCGGCCGGCCCGTGTTCGATCCGCCTCCCCGCGTGATCCGAGAGGTCAGGCTCGGGGCCGAATCGTCGAGCCCGAAGCGGGTTGGCGACGCTGACTTTGCTGTCAAGAGCGCGGTGGTTGATCTTCTCGCCGAGCTGGCCGTCGTTGGCGTCGCCACCGTCGCCATCGAGGTTCGTCACGGACTGCCCGCGCGGTTGATCGTGGAGGAGGTGACGCATGGCTGAGGGCGCCACGGCGTCAACGTCTCAGCGGTTCGCGTCGCTCGATCTGGATCGACTTGGTGCGACCGCCCACGGGATCGCGAACCGTCTGACCGGCAACCGCTATCCCGTCGACGACGCGGCGGATCTGCGCGCCGATCTCATTCTGGCCGCCTTGGAGCGCTGGCCGAAGTTCGATCCGTCGCGGGGCCGGCCCATGGCATTCCTGGCCATCGCCATGACCCGGGCCGGGACGTCGATCCTCCGGGCCCAGCACGCGGCCAAGCGGGGCGGTCGATCGACGACGATCCCGCTTGATGAGGCGATGGCGGACGGGGCAGATCGCCAGCCGTCCTTCACGGCGGCGTCCTCGATCGGGCAACGGGATCTCGAACTCGACGTCCGCGCCGCGATCGATGCTCTGCCCAGAGAACTTGCCACGGTCTGCAACGACTTCTTGGAAGCGGCCACGGATGGCCGCCGTCGCCCCTCGCTCGGCGCTGCGGCAACAGCCGCGCTGCGCCGCCACTTCGAATCCGTCGGATTCTCGGAGAACTTGTCATGACGACTCGCACACTCTCTTCAATCCCGCCCAGCACGACGCTCCGGTCCGCCGTGGCGGCTGCGCCCAGTCCCCGGCCCAGGCGTCGTGTGTACCTCGCCGGGAAGATGCACGGATCTGGCAACTGGCGATTGCCGCTTGTGCCGCATCTGGGCGTCTCGCCGTTCGGACAGCCGATCGACTGCGGCCGTTTCATCTTCACTGGGCCGCACTTCGTGCCGTTCGGCGGCGAGAGTCACGAGTGGGTCGGATGGCACGCGGGCGTTGGGCAGCACGACTCAAGTCCATCGTGGCCCGCGCCAGTGAATAGTCGCCCCCGCTGGGTGGTTCCGGGGCTGTGCATGGAGTGGATCAGAGAGTCGGACCTGTTCTTCGCTTGGATCAATGCCACGGATTGCCACGCCACGCTGCTCGAGCTGGGCTGGGCGCACATGCTCGGCAAGCCGGTGTACCTGGCGTTCGCGTCGCGAGACCTGGCGCGGCAGATGTGGTTCGCCCGCAACTGCCCGCGGACGACCGCGCACGTGCATGCCTCTCCCGCCGAAGCGCTCGACCGAGCGCTGGCGTGGGAGGTGCCGTTCGAATGATGCGCCCGTTGCCCTCAACCCTGGACGCCGCCCGGCGATATGCCGCCGCGGGGCTCTGCGTACTGCCGGCGATCCGCGAGGGCGACGACAAGCGCGTTGCCCTGCGCTCGTGGAAGCCGTACCAGACGCGGTTCCCAACGCCGGCGGAGCACGCGCGATGGTTCGCCGGGCCCGCCCGGCGTGATCTGTGCCTGGTGTGCGGACGCGTCTCGGGTAACCTCGAGATGATCGACTTCGACCTGGCTGGCGTGGCGTTCGAGCCGTGGCGAGCGCGAGTC
>JADLCX010000047.1 GCA_020846975.1 Phycisphaerales bacterium | reverse complement strand
TCGGCCTCAACCTGCTCCAACGCGACCGAACCCAGAAGATGGGCGTCAAGAACAAACGCCTCATGGCCGGCTGGAGCAGCGACTACCTCCTCCACCTTCTCACGAGCGGATAATGCGGTTGCCCTGGTCGGCGCAGGCGCGACGACCGGACCGGGGCTGCATGAGGGATGCGGGTACGTGTGTGGATCGGGTGGAGATCACTCCTCAACCAGTTCGACCCTCCGAACACCCTCCACCAGGGCGATTGCGGTGAGGTCGGCGGGCTTGGCGATGCCGACGAGGCACGCCTGATCCTTGATGGTCGAGCGATGGACGAAGCCGGCCCTTCGCAATGCCTCCATCGTCTGCTCATCGGCCTGCTTGACGAGGATCGCGATGATGAGCGGCTCGGGCGCGCCGCTGCGTTCGGTCGCTCGGGCCGTCGTGCCAGGCAGGAGCGAGTACAGCCGTGGGTCCAGCCGCTTGGCCACCAGCGTCTCCCTCGCCGCGGCCTCGTCAATGCGCTTCACGAGCGCATCGATGATGGCCCGATCGAGCTCGATCGTGGGGCTGCCCTTGTCGGCGCGTGCCTCATCGGTCGGAGCGTCCGCCGTGCCTGTCGATGCCGAAGCCTCGGGCTGAGCAATGAGTCCAGCAGCCTCCTTCAGCAGTTCCGAACCCGGGAACTGCGGCTGGAACCGGTCGCGGATGAACCGAGCCCTTTCCTGGCTTCCCACGCGAACCGCGGCGGCGATGAGCTTGGCGGCCGTGAGCGGAACGAGGCGACGCGGCGTCGAGTCCACGCTCCATCCCGCTCGTGTACCGAGTTGCGAGCGGAGCTCATCCATTCGAGCCGCCTGGGATTCCTCGGCTACCGCCGCCCGCGATTGCTCCTCTGGCAAGTCTTGAAGTACAAAGGCCGTCAGGTCCTGCGCTGTAACCTGTCCGCCGTCATGGGCGCCCGCCGCGGCTGTTTGTGTGGTACCGTCACTGTCGTCACCGAAAGAGAGCCCCTCCGACTCGGTCGTGCGAAGCCCGATCGCCGACACCTTGTCGGCTGCGGGGTTGGCTCGCATGCGTGCTTGAAGCACAGCGGTTTCACGGTCCGAGGTGAACCCGTCGGGCTGTCTCGCGAAAGAGAGTTTCCGTTCCAACATGGCAGGCACAGCGGCTTCGTTCTTGCCCTTTGATAGCTCGGACATCGGCTTGGGATCATCGAAGCGGCCGTTGGCCGTCGGGCGCGCCGCACGGAACCCGGGCGCAGCGCTATCGGGAGCGCTCATGGCGCCACGTCGCCCTTCTTCTCCTCGTGCAGCGCGTTGCGGATCGACGCCCTTCGAGGGGAACACATCCTTCTTCACATCCGCTGGCACGTTGGCGACGGGCGCTCCACCTCCTCCGCCGGATCCCGAAGGCGCGGGTGGCGGGGCGGACACAGATGCTTCCGGCGCGAAGCGCCGGCCGACGGGCTCTGGGGCCGGCGCCGCGGCGGGCTTGGCGGTTGGTGGGTTGGAGTGGGACGGCGTGAATGATCCGCCGACAACGGCCGGCGCGACGTTGGGCTGCGGGGGCACCGGCAGGCCGGCCATGTCGGGTGCGACTCCACCTGCGCGCTCGCGCTGCGACCTGTCCAGTTCGTCCACCAGCGTGGACAACCGCTCGACCGGCTGCAACAGCACTTCCGAACAGAAGTAGTTCTCCCACGCCGTCTGGTCTGGAAGTTCGATCGGTACGCGCACCAGCCGCGGCCGGCCTTCGATCGTCACACGCTGGTAGTCCACAGCGACGAACGAGGTGAACCTGGACATGATCCCGAAGTTCTCTCCGATCTGCACGATTCGACGCCGCACGGACTCCGGCGGGTTGCCGTGCAGCAGCGCCCGCAGATCGCTGTTCATCAGAGCATCGATCCTCGCCCGGGCCCAAAGCGTCGCGACCACGCCATCGCCACCGACAGCCGCCAGACGTTCATCCGCGTTCTGCGGCCGGTTCTGGAGGCTCAACCTCATCGTGCGTTCCCATCGTCCCGCGCCCGTCGTGCCGCGAACCGTCACCGTGCCATCGCCCGGCTGATTGAACCGGCCCAGGATGACAAGGGGTTGGACGTCGTACAAGTCCGGGATCGTGCCCGGCGCGGGTTCCATGTCGGCCACCGAGAGATTCGGCGAGAACTCGACGGAGATGTTGGCCAACACCGGGGTTCGGGTCTTCTCGTGCAGCCGACGGGCCGCATCATCGGCCTGACGATCGACCGCCGCCATCGCCTCGCCGTCGCCGCCGCGAGGTATCAGGATGAACTCCGCCTCGCCCCCGCCCTGCATGGCGGCTTCCGAGAGCAGGTATCGGTTGACCGAGTTGCCGATGCCGTAGCTGAACACCCGGGTGGTGCCGCGGTTGCGCTTGACCGCCTCGATGATCGCACCCTCGTTTCCCACCTCGCCATCCGTCAGGAACACGACGATCCGCAGCGGATTCGCGGGGGGGTCGGCGTTGACGGCGATGCTCTGAACCCGCAGCACGCGATCTCCGGCGACGGTTGTCCACTCACCCACGATCGTCAGTGGCGCATCGGCGTTGCCCCCGTGCCAGTCGATGCTCGATGCGCGAACCGTCAGATCACCGCGAACACGCAGCCGCAACTCGGCCGCGCCCGTCCCACTCGCGGGCACTCGCTCGATCGCGTTGTTCAAGCAGCCGATGGTGACGATGCGCCCATCCGCCGGCATGTTCGCGAGGTCTTCAAGCGTAATCGGCGTCGGACGGCCGTCGATCCGCTGCTCAAGCGCGGCGTTGATCGCCGCCATCATCTCCGTTCCGCCCGCGCCGCCCTTGTTCTTGAAGAAGTCCAGGGCTTCACGTCGGTTCTGCTCCGTGCTCGGTCGCGGCCGATCCCAGAGCACGCTCGTCCTGCCCGCAAACGTGATGACATTGAACGTATCCCTCGCACGCATCGACTCGATCATCCGCGCGGCCACAGCCTTGGACTTCTCGATCGGCGGTCCGTTCATCGAGCCCGAAGTATCCAGCACGAAGATCAACTCGCGAGGCACAGCCTGCTCGTCCGCCACCCGGGCGGGCGGGTTCAGAATCACCGCGAAGAAGTCGCCTTGCCTCGCGCTCGTGGTGAACACGCCCTCGCTGATCGCATCCCGCGTCTGCTTCCAGTTCAGCACGAAGTCGCGGTTAGGAATCTCGCTCTGGTTGGTGAGCGTGATCCTCGCCTTGCTGGCGAGGCCATCGGGGCGGCGGGCCAGGTCCTGGCGAGTCGTCGCGTGCAGCGGCGCATCGACCTCCGTCAGTCCCGCCCCACCCGTATCCACCTCGACCGTCACGCTGATGTCGTGGCCCGATCGAAGGGGCGGCCGCACCGGTGTCGGCGTGATCCGGTTCGCATCGGGCACCTGCCCGGTCGGTCGGGCAAACGGCTCGCCCGCGGCCGGTGCCTGTCCTGCCGCCACCACGCGCCACGCCCGCTCGCGCTGCGGAAGGTAGAACCATCGACCTCCGATCTCGCCCGTAAAGTCCGGCCGCACCGCGCCTCGCTCCACCGATCCATCGGGATACTTCGCCTCAAACTCGAATGCGAGGGGAGCGGAACTGGTATCCTCTGCCGCGGCGATCTGGATCGGCACGGCGTCGATCAGGCTCTCGTTGAACACCGCCGCATCGATGGTCGCGGGCTGAATCGTCGCGTCCGATCCGCCTTCGCCGGTTCGCCTCCCCGCGAGCGAGATTTTCGCCGGTGCCGAGAGCACCAGTCCTCGCCGATACTGCGTGCCGGCGGGCAGCATCGGCGGCGCATCGGCCGCGTCGGCGCGTCGGTGTTCCGGAGCCTCGATCCAACGGGGCATGTCGCCCGGAATGTACCGCGGGCTGACAACCGTCGGGAAAACAAGGCTGTAGACGCCATCCTTGTTGTCGATCGTCTCGACGTAACTGATCTCGATGTCGATGTCCGCGCCGGGGTCGATGTTCGCGATGCTCTGGGTAAAGATGTTCGGCCGCTCCTGCTCCAGCAGGCTCGCGACCCGTCCGGCATCCCGCGCAGACTCGTACATCTGCTTGGCGGCCTCGCGCTCCTTCACCTGGCCAACGATCACCCGATCACCCACGGTCATGTTCATCCGATCGACCGCGCCGCGGTGTGAGAGCGGGAACGTGTACACCGCCTCGATCTTGTCGCGGTGCGGATTGTGGTACTTCTGCTTGACGGTCACGCGGGTGAAGTGCCCCTGCACCAGCGCGTGCACATCCGTGTGCTTCAGCACACACGGCCCCAGCGAGAGGCCCTGGGCGTCAACCGCATCCAGCCGTCCGCCTTCGGGACACATCACGAGGTTCCCGACTTCCTCGGCGATCGCCGGCGAGGTCGAGTTGTTGAGCAGGAACGGCAGCGCGACGATGACGAGCACCGCCGCCGCGGCAAGATGAATGAACTTGTTCATCGCGAGTCTCCGTACCGTGAGTGACCACGGGTGGTGTGAGGCTTCGTCACTCTCTGAGCGGCCGGCTTGGTCGGTCTGCGCGTTCGTCTCGCTGTCCTGGCGCAGCGCCGCCATGAGGCGGTCCCGACCCGCCGCGGCCTGTGCGGCGTTGGCGACGTGCCATGCGCGAAGCTGTGAATCCAGGTCATCCCGCGGCGGTGGGCCGGCATCGGCGCCCGAGTCCTCGTCGGGTGAGCAGAACAAATGCGCCCTGTTCCGTGTGTTGTTCATGCATTGGCCCTCGTCATGATCGAGCCCAGCCGCTCCCTCGCCCGCGCCAGCAGTTTGTAGAACGCGCTCCTCGAACACCCGATCGCGCTGCCCGCCGCGGCCACGGGATCCGGCTCGAGGTAGTAGAGGTGGATCGCCAGCCGTTCCTCGTCGGGCAGTGCGTCAAGAGCGGCCGTGAGCCTTTCCAGTTGCTCAGCATGTTCCGCGGCAGCGTTCGGCGCGGGTTCGTGGTTCATCGTGATCGCGCTCATGCGGCCACCCCCCCGAGCCGGTTGTCCGTTGCCGGCGCCGAGTTCGTGCTTGCGTCTGCGTGTCGCCGCTCGCCGGCGTTCTGAGCACACCAACGTGCCGATCTGGTACAACCACGACCTGAGCCCGTCGGGGTTGTCCACCCGATCGAGCATCCGGAACGCGCGGATGAAGGTCTCTTGCAGCGCATCATCGGTCTCGGCCTCGGATACCGAGTGACGCCGGCACAATGCACGAACCACCGGCGCGTGCCGGTCATAGATCCGTGCAAAGGCCTCGTGCGAGCCGGGAGGTTGGCCGCGGGCCAGCTCCAGGTCGCGAGCATCGTCGGTCATCACCGGATCAATGGCCGCCCCGACAACCCCGTCTCCCGATTCTGAATCTTGCGGTTTCCGGGCCATGACACAGCGTACCGGACCTGCCTCGCGCCGTGGCATCGGCATCCTGCCGATGGGCTTCGTTCTCAGGCCTCTGCCGCCCGCATCTCAACTCCGAGGTCCGTACTCCGGGTTTCGCGCCCTCCCGTCCCGACCTGCCGGACAACCGCCACGGGTTGCTCCAGTCCGTTCTCGATGCCCCGCACGCAGCGCGTGGGCAGGCCCTTCCGTGACCACCGAGCATACCCCGGCGAGTCTTCCAGCCGATCCGGTGCGCGAACCTTGTGCCACAGGTGGTAAGCCCGGATGTCCCTCACCGCGATCGCCGTCCGCGGCCGCACAGCCCGCACGCGCCGCGAGAGATCGTCATCGTTGAAGCGGTATCCGATGTACTCCTCGTCGAACCCGTTGATCTCAACGAGCCGCCACCACACCACCGCGTGGTGCCCGCCGATGATCTTGGGCTTGTGCCCCTTCACCAGCCCCAACCCCGAGAGGAACAGGTGACGCCGGTATCGCCGATGCCGCGCTTCCAGCGAGAGCCGCTCCGCCTCGGTCGAGAGACGATCAGTGGGCACGCCAGATTCCAGCACCTCCTCCGCAGATACCCCTGCACTCGGGCCTTCCTCGATCATGTGCCGGTACGGAATCACGACTTCGATACCCTTGGCCGCCAACCCTCCATGCCGAGCCAGCGCATCCGCCGCGAGCATCGTGTCCCCATCGAGCACCACCACCAGGTCCTCGTCCATCAGGCCGGCATGATCCCGCAAAGCCCGCAGGCCGTTGTTCCGCACCTGGTTCAGTCGGGCCTGACCCATGTGCGGCCGAAAGGTGTGCAGCAGTGTCGTTCGCCCGCCCAGCACCCGGCTCACCCGCGGCCACCAATCGTCGAGCAACGCTCCGATCGCGGGATCATCGACATCGCAAGTGACCACAACGGCCTCGGGTGCAAGCGTCTGGTGAGCCAGTGAAGCCAGGCAGCACGCCAGATGGCGTGTGGTGTGCGTCGGGATCAGCACAAACACGCGGGGACGCCGCCACTCGGAACCGGTCATCCGCGATGGTAGCAAGCGGCTCCGCGGTCAAGTTGCGGCTATCGCGCGGCGAAATCCCGATAATGGTCCGGTGAACCTCATTCCCGAATCACCGCTCCGCCTTGCCGACGGCCTCGTCCTGCTGGGCTACTGCGCGCTGTTGGTCATTACCGGCATCTGGTTTGCCCGACGCGAGGCCAAGAACACCAACGAGTACTTCCTGGCGGCGAGGCGGATGCCGATGTGGGCGGTGGCGGTCTCGATCATCGCGACAAGCCTGTCGGCGGCGACGTTCATCGGGGCGCCGGAGCAGAGCTACGCCGGAGACTGCACGTACCTCTCGACCAACATCGGCGGCATCATCGCCGTCGTCATCGTGGCGGTCTTCTTCATCCCCGCGTTCTACCGACACAACTGCACGACGATCTACGAGTTGCTGGAGAACAGGTTCGGGCCGGGTGCGAAACGGGCCGCGAGCGCGGCGTTCATGGTCGGGCGCGTGTTCGCTTCCGGGAGCCGGATCTACATCGGGGCAATCCCTTTCGCGATGATCCTCTTTGGAACGCAGAAGGCGGCGGAGCCGGAGTACTTGATCGCTTCCATCGCGCTCATGTGCGTGGTCGGTGTGGTGTACACGCTGGTGGGCGGGATCGCGAGCGTGATCTGGACAGATGTCATCCAGACAATCGTGCTGGCTACGGCGGTCGGCGCGGCGATCGTGCTGCTGTACGTGAAGATCGACATGCCGATCGGCGAGATGTGGAGTTGCCTAAGCAAGGCGGGTGCCGACAACAACTCGAAACTGGCCGTGCTGAAGACGGGGTTCGGGGGAGGATTCGATCCGTCCGCGCAGTTCACGCTCCTGACCGCCGTCTTCGGCTTCGCGCTCCTGAACATCGCCTCCTACGGCACCGACCACGACATGGTCCAGCGGATGCTGACGTGCAAGAACGCGGTGCAGGGATCGCGCTCGGTGCTCGTGTCCATGGCGATCGGGATCCCGATTGTGTGCATGTTCCTGACGGTGGGACTGCTGCTGTACCTGTTCTACAACGAAAGAGGTGCCGCGGCTCTTCAACCCTTCGCCGCAGATGCGGTCGGCGGCCCGGCTGCTCCACCGCTGCCGGAGCCGCCGAAATCCGACAAGGTGTTCCTCGAGTTCATCCTGAACCACATGCCCCCCGGCCTCGCCGGCCTCATGCTCGCCGGACTCTTCGCCGCGGGAATCGGCTCGCTCATCTCCGCCATCAACGCCATGGCCGCGACGTTCATCAAGGATTTTTATCAGCGCTGGTGCCCGCCGAGCGAAACTCGCGATGAGAAGCACTACCTGGGCATGTCGCGATGGGCCGTCGCGGGCTGGGGCGTCATCCTCGGCCTGTTCGCCGTCGGGTGCGTCTTCTGGAAACAGAACAGCCCCGAGACCTCGCTCATCAGCCTCGCGCTCGGCGTCATGACCTTCGCCTACGCCGGCCTGCTCGCGGTCTTCTGCACCGCCCTGTTCACCACGCGGGGCAGCACGCGCAGCGTCATCGCCGCGCTCCTCACCGGCTTCATCGTCATCGCCCTCCTGCAAGGGGTCGTATGGAAGGCGTGGACCGGCGTGCTCTTTGGCGCGGATTCGGACATCGCCAAGTTCAATCTCGCTTTCCCCTGGCACATGACCATCGGATTCGCCCTCGCATTCGCGGCCTGTCTGCTCGGCAAAGGTGGCCCGACTCCTGAAGCCGAAGCCGATCGCACGCCCCGCTGAGGCCGGCTCGGGCAAGTCCTTCGCGAGCCTGACCCCGAAACGACCCGAGAATGGCCAGAATCGCCCGGACCCGAATGTCTGCAATCGATGATGAGCGGCACGAGCAGAGTGGGGGTTGACAAGCCGCTCGAAGCATGTCACCGTGAAGGCACCGCCGCTTCGGCCGCGTCGCCGTCGGCGTGTGCGTTCCGGGTTGAACTGCTGCCGGGCGGGAGAACTCCATCTGAGGAGGTGCGCGATGAAGAGCGGTACGACCTCGGCGCTCACGGTGGTGTGCGTGTGTGCGGCACTCGCCGACAAGGCGGCCGCGCAACCGAGTTCCCATCACGCCCTTTCGCCGGTGACGCATGGTCCAGGTCGCCATGCTCGCCGGGCCGCGTCCGATTCGACCGGCATCCTATTCGCAACTCGCACGCGATTCATCGAGGCTTCGCCGAGCGCACTCGCCTCGAACAGCATCCGATCCGCCGACCAGCAGGTTTGCACGAACCAGGAGACACTCACCATGCTGTCACAACCATCGGCTCGATCGGTATTGCATCGCGTTCCGTTTCGGTCGATCCTCGCGGCGACCGCGGCGGTGCTGGGTCTAGGCACGCCGGCGATGGCCGGAGACATCACCATCACGCCCGCCGACAATCTTCAGGCGGCGATCAACACATCGGCCAACGGCGACACCATCCGCTTCTCGCCGGGCACGTACAACCAGATCGCGATCATCGACGGCAAATCGCTTACGCTTGAAGGGATCGCCGGCGCGGAGGTGACGATTCTGACCGCCAACGCGCTCAACAACACGGTGCTCCGGGTCATCAACGCGCCCGCGCCGGGTGTGACCATCCGCGGGCTGACGGTTCGCGACGGCACCGCGCCCGGGACCGCTGGATCGCCCGACGGCTATCCCAACGACGGAGGCGGCATCTCGGCGAGCAACTCGCCGCTGACCATCGAAGACTGCCGGTTCATCGGCAACCAGGCGGGCGATGACGGCGGGGCGATCTACACGCTCGCCGGGGGCGCCACCATCACCGACACGCTCTTCGACAGCAACAGCTCGACCGCGGGCGGGGCACTCCTGATCCGCGGCGCGAGCGCCGTGGATGGTTGTACGTTCACGAACAACACGGGCGATTCCGCCGCCGGTGCCATCTACTTCCTCGGTGGTTCATCCGGAAACATCAGCAACTCGATGTTCCGCATGAACCAGTCGCCAGCGGGTCAGGGGGGCGCGGTGTTCACCGCGACGGTTCTCGGTTTGAGCTTCACCAACTGTGAGTTCACGCAGAACATGGCGACAACGACCGGCGGAGCCATCTCCGCCGGCGATCTGGCCAGCGCCGGCACAATCACCCTTCGAGGGTGCTCGTTCACGAAGAACACCGCCTTCGGCGCGGGGGGCGATGGCGGAGCCGTCTACGCGGGCATCAACGCCTCGCTCGATATCGCCGAAACGACCTTCACGCGAAATGGCTGTCCCGACAACGGTGGAGGAATCTACAAGACCGGCGCCGGCGCGCTCACGCTCGGGCGGTCGGGCTTCTTCGGCAACGTCGCCCTGCGCGGCGGAGGCCTGCGCAGCAACACCACTTCCAACCTGAGCAACTGCGCCTTCGTCGGAAACACGGCCAGTGCCAGCGGCTTTGGTGGCGGGCTCTACGTTGGCGGTACACCGTTCAACGTCATCAACAGCTCGTTCGTGGGCAATCAGGGCGCCGAACCTTCCATCGGAAGCACAGTCGCTTCTGTCTTCAAGAACTGCATCGTCCGCGGCAACGCCGCCAACCCGGCGATCAACGCCGTACACGCCTTCACGTACTCCAACGTCGAGCAGACCGGCATCCGTGCCGGCGTCGGCAACATCAACGCCTCGTCGAACTTCGCCGGGACTCCCAGCGCCGGCCTCGACGCCACCTGGGGCACCGACGATGACCAGTACGGCGACCTGCAACTGCTCGCCGGCTCTCCCGATATTGACGCTGGCGACTCGCCCGCGGCCCTCAGTCTGCCCCTCGACTTGCCCGGCCAGAACCGGAACCAGGACGACCCCGCCACGCCCAACACCGGCCTGTCCGCTTGGGCCCTCAATGTGGACATGGGCGCCTACGAGTTCCAGCCCGCACCGCCGCAGCCCGCGTGTCCGGCCGACTTCAACAACTCGGGCGGGGTGAGCGTCCAGGACATCTTCGACTTCCTGGCCGCGTACTTTGCCGGGTGTCCATAGCCCGCGATATCATTCCCCATGACCACCCTCTCGCCCGCGCCGACACTGTCAAAGGCCGCCGACCCGCTTCAACTGATCGACGTTGACCATGTCCGCTTTCACGTCGGCAACGCCAAGCAGGCCGCGTTCTTCTACGCCCACTGTTTCGGCTTCCAGATCGAGCAGGTCTCGGACCTGACGACCGGATGCCGCGATGCGGCCAGCTACCTGCTGACGCAGGGCAACATCCGCTTCCTGCTCACCAGCGGCCTCACCGCCGAGCACCCGGCTTCGATGGAAGTTGCGATGTACGGCGACGGCGTGAAGGACGTCGCGTTCACCGTGTTCGACGCTGAAAAGGCCTTCGATCGCGCGATCAAGAACGGAGCGACCGCCACGCCAGGCGGCGAACCCCACACCATGCGGGACGCGGCCGGCACGGTGACGACCGCGACCATCCGGACCTACGGACGATGCCAGCACACGTTTGTCAGCCGTACTGGCGGCTATGACCTCACGCGTGTCAAGCAGGGCGGCATCTTTGCTCCACGCTTCAAGCGGATCGACGGGAAGCCGGGCGATTCGTGCGGCACATCGATGGCGGTGGGGGACGGCGGGGTGGCCTCCGGCGCCGGGTGCGCGCCCCAGCTCGGTGTCGGCTCTTCCATTCTCTCCATCAACGACCACAACCGAAAGAACCCCTGCGGCTTGAAGTACGTCGATCACCTCGTTGGGAACGTTGAGCTTGGCAAGATGAACCACTGGGTACGCTTCTACGAGGATGTGCTCGAGTTCACGATGTTCAAGCATTTCGACGACAAGGACATCTCGACCGAGTATTCGGCGCTGATGTCCAAAGTCATGGCCAGCGGCAACAACCTCATCAAGATGCCGATCAACGAACCCGCAGCGGGCAAGAAGAAGAGCCAGGTGCAGGAGTACCTCGACTGGCACTGCAACACCCCCGGCGTGCAGCACCTGGCCCTCCGCACCGACGATGAACTGCACTCGATCGCCGCCCTCCGGTCGCGCGGCGTCGATTTCCTGACGCTGCCCGACGCCTACTACGACCAGGTCTGGGACCGCGTCAACAAGATGCTCACCAGCCACGGTCACGCGGCCGTGAAAGAGGATCACCAGCGCGTCCGTGACCTCGGCATCCTCGTCGATGCCGATGATGAAGGGTACCTCCTGCAACTGTTCACCAAGCCGTTGCAGGACCGGCCGACGCTGTTTTTCGAGATCATCTGTCGCCGCGGCAGCCAGAGTTTCGGCAAGGGAAACTTCAAGGCGCTCTTCGAGGCTCTGGAACTCGAGCAGGAGCGTCGCGGGAACCTCTGACCGAGCCCTGAAGGGCAGGGCTCGAACCCTTGTTGGGAGTCTTGCCAAATCGAACTACTGGGCTCGCGGGAAGCATCGGCGAGAAACCGTGCGCCGTTTCGCCGCGACGGAATGTGGCAACGGCATCCGCCGGACTGATGCGACGAACCTCTCGAACCGTCAGCCTCGAGCCGGTCCGAGCAGCTGCTCGGGCTCCTGCAACATTCGCACGATCTCGGCCAGCGCAAGCGCGGCCGTGGCGCCATCCACCACGCGGTGATCGCAGGCAAGGCTCAGCGGCAACAGGTTGCCGACGAAGATGCCGCCGTTGCGTACCACGGGCGACGGCCGCGCACGTCCGACGGCCAGGATCCCGACCTCCGGATAGTTGATGATCGGGGTGGCGAAGCGTCCGGCGTGGCTGCCGACGTTGCTGATCGTGAACGTGCTGCCCATGAGCATCTCGCGGGGCGCGCTGCGAGAGCGGGCGGCCTCGGCGACGTGGGCGATGTGGCGGGAGATCTCCAGAACGCCGAGGCCGTCGCAGTCGCGGATGACCGGCACCATCAGGCCGTTGTCGGTGTCGGTGGCGATGCCCAGGTGAACGGCACGGTGCTGGACGATCGACGCTTCGTACGAGGGGTCCAAGGGCTTCTCATCAACCACGGCGTTCATGGCCCGAAACTGCTCGCGGCTGAGCACCCGGCACACCGCGCTGGCGACAAACGGCAGGAAGGAGATCTTCTCGCCGCTGGCCGAAGCGAGTTTCTTGCGCAAGCCGTCGAGCGTTGAAACATCCGCCTCGTCCATGACGTTGAAGTGGACCGCCTGATTGACGCTCTCTCGCAGCCTGTTGGCGATGGTGCGCCGCACGCCGCGGAATGGGATGCGGGTGGTGTCCTGCGCGGTCCGTCCTTCGGTCGCGGCCGGGCGAGCCTGCGTCGTGGGGCGGCTCGGTATCCGGGCGGGCGGTTCATCGCGGTCGGCCGGAGCGAGCTCGGGCAGACCGCGGGTCGGCGCGGCGGCGGGTCGAGCCTGCGTCTTCGGTGCGGAGTTGGAGTCACGCACATCCTTCTCGGTCACGCGGCCGGCCATGCCCGTGCCGCGAACGCCATCGATGTTGACACCCAGGTCGCGTGCCAGACGCCGCACGGCGGGTGTAGCCAGCACCTTGCCCGGTTCGGCGTTCACCCCCGCGACCGTGCCCATCTTGCCGACCACCGTTCCATCGTCTTCCGTGCGAGCGGGCGGCTCCGTAACTTCGTGGTGATCGGCGGCAGGAGCCGCGTGTTTGCCGTTGGTGTGCACGGCTTTGGTGCTCTCGGTCTTGGGCCTGTCGGCTTTGGACTCGCCGCCTGCGTAGGTCACCAGAACGTTGCCGACCTTGAGGATCTCCCCTTCCTTGCCGTTGAGGGAGGCGATGACGCCGGCCCGCGGGGAGGGCACTTCAACCAGAGCCTTGTCGGTTTCCATCTCGGCCAATATGTCGTGCTCCGCCACGGTGTCGCCGACGTTCACCCGCCACTTGATGAGTTCCGCTTCGTGGACACCCTCGCCGAGGTCCGGCAGGATGAACTCGTTGGGGTTGGTGCTCTTGGCGTGTGCCATTGGGATTCTGCTCGGTATGTGGGGGAGGGAAGGGAATGGCGGAAGTTGGACCTGTCATTCGTAGGATATCGCCGCAGCAGCATCGATGCACACCGCTCTATCCACTTTTGGGCAGTGGAAGGCTTGTGTTTGATTGCCGACACCACCCGTCCTACCCTTGCTGTTCGTCGGAAGTACCGGAAGTCAGCACTCACCCGTTCGAGGGATAGCATGAGCATCGCTTTGGAGCGTCGGAAGCAGTTGGTATCGGAGTACCGGGTTCATGGCAAGGACTCGGGCTCTCCCGAAGTTCAGATCGCGCTCTTGACCGAGCAGATCACGGAACTGTCGAGTCACCTGCAATCGCACGCGAAGGACAACCACAGCCGCCGCGGCCTGGTGCTGAAGGTCGCCCGGCGCAACCGGTTGTTGAAGTACCTCGCCAACACGGATCGGGACCGCTACACGAGCCTGATCGGCCGACTCGGACTGCGCAAATAACGTGCATATCAAGGCCCGCGTGTCGAAGGACGCACGGGCCTTTTCGTTTAGGAGTTTCCCGGCGTCAGCCCGGGTGGCAGTGGGCACAGAACAGTCGGTTTGTGCGTCGGTTCTCCGAATCGATGAACCGGCCGGGTTGGAGTCGGCTCGGATTGCCGACCTGCCCGAAGTGACTGTTCAATGCCTTCTGCCTCCTCTGGGGCGACCCGCCGGGTCGTGCAAGAGTTGGACTGGTTTTCGTGCCGCGCCGTGGGTTTTCACCGGCCGCGGGCGCGGAGGCCGCAAAGCCCCGAATGGGCGCGAAAGGCAGAAGGCAATGGCATACGTGAAGGTTGAGCGCGAGATCGGCGGACGGACGCTGACGCTGGAGACGGGCAAGGTCGCCAAGCTGTGCGATGGCGCGGTGATGGCGACCTACGGCGGCACGACGGTGCTGGCGACGGTGGTTCGGGCGAAGCCTCGCGAAGGGCTGGATTTCTTCCCGCTCACGATCGACTACCGCGAGAAGACCTCGGCCGCGGGCAAGTTCCCCGGCGGCTTCCGCAAGCGCGAGGGCGCGCCCAACGAGAAGGAAATCCTGACGATGCGGATGATCGATCGTCCGATCAGGCCGCTGTTTCCCGAGGGATTCCTCGACGAGGTGCAGATCCAGGTCTTCGTGATGAGCCATGACGGCGAGAACGATTCTGACGTTCTGGCGGGAACGGCCGCGAGCGCCGCGCTGGCGATCAGCGACTGCCCGTTCGAGGGGCCGATCGCGACGGTTCGAGTCGGCCGCGTCCACACGGATGACGGTGTGCGATTCGTGCTCAACCCCACGATCACGCAGCTGGACTACAGCGACCTGGACATGGTTCTGTGCGGTCACAAGGACGGCATGAACATGATCGAGGTCGGGGCGGCCGAGGTGCCCGAGGCTGACGTGCTCTCGGCGATCGAGTTCGGCTACGACGCCATCAAGGACACGCTCTCGCTCATCGACGAACTCGTTCGCAAGGCCGGACGCGAGAAGCGGGCCGGCGAGCTGCTGCTGCCCACGGCGGAGGTCACGACCGAGGTGAGCAGGCTGGTCGAGAAGGAGCTGACCGCGGCCCGCAAGATCAAGCTGAAGACCGATCGCGGCGACAAGGTTGACGAGATCAAGACCAAGATGCTCGACGAGCACTTCAAGGTCCGGACCGACGGCAACTACGAGGACTTCCTCGCGAGCAGCAAGCGCAAGGCGATGGCCAAAATGGCGTTCAGCAAGCTTGAAGAGAAGCTCACCCGGAAACTGATCGTCGAGAGCGGCACCCGGGCCGACGGCCGCGGCGCGACGCAGATCCGTCCGATCGAGTCCGAGGTCGGCATCTTTGCCCGCACGCACGGGTCGGCGTTCTTCCAGCGGGGTGAGACGCAGAGCCTGGTGACCTGCACGCTCGGCACGGGCAAGGACGAGCAGATCATCGACGGGTTGATCCCCGAGTACAGCAAGAAGTTCATGCTGCACTACAACTTCCCCCCGTTCGCGACGGGCGAGGCCAAGAGGATCACGGGGCCTGGCCGGCGCGAGATCGGCCACGGCGCGCTGGCCGAGCGCAGCCTCATGGGCATCCTCCCCAGCCCCGAAGAGTTCCCCTACACGATCCGAGTCGTCAGCGACATCACCGAATCGAACGGCTCGTCCTCGATGGCGAGCGTGTGCGGCGGGTGCCTGGCGATGATGGACGCGGGCGTGCCGATCAAGGCCACCTGCGCCGGCATTTCGGTCGGTCGGTTCGCCGACGATAACGATCAGAACGAGGTCTTTGTCACCGACATCATCGGCGAGGAAGACTTCTTCGGCGACATGGACTTCAAGGTCTCGGGGACGCGCGAGGGGATCACCGGAATCCAGCTCGACCTCAAGACCCGCGGGCTGGTGCTCGGCCAGATCGAGCGGATCTTCGAGCAGGCCCGCAAGGGTCGCCTGGAGATCATCGAGATCATGGAACGCTGCATCCCCGCGCCGCGGGCACAGATCAGCGTTCTGGCGCCGCGGCTGGTCACCCTGCACATCAACCCGGAGAAGATCGGCAAGCTGATCGGCCCCGGCGGCAAGACGATCCGCGGCATGCAGGACAAGTACGGCGTCACGATCGACGTTGAGGATGACGGCACGGTCATGGTGGCGGCCCCCAACGGGGACGCGATCGACGCGGCCCGCGCCGAGATCGAGGCCTTGTGCGAGGAGATCAAGGTCGGCACGATCTACACCGGCAAGGTTGTGAGCACCAAGGACTTCGGCGCGTTCGTTGAACTGGCCCCCGGAACCGACGGCATGTGCCACATCTCCGAGCTGGCCGATGGCTATGTCAAGAGCGTCCACGATGTGGTGAAGATCGGCGACATGATCAAGGTGAAGGTGATCCTGGTTGACGACCAGGGTCGCATCAAGCTCAGCCGAAAGCAGGCGATGGTCGAACTGGGCGAACCCGCCGCCGCCCCCGCGAAGCGATAATCGATCAGCGTCGATTCGCACGCGAAAAACCGCGAGTATCGCAGCCCGAACGCACGGTGCGTTCGGGCCGCTTTTTCGTGCGCCGAGCGAACTTATTCACACCTTCTCCGCACGCGACTTGGCGATTACCCGCCAACTTGGTAGTCTGGACAACTTCACGGCCCGTTCGGTGGGTTCCGAACGTACCGTGAAGCGAGGGTTCGATCCGGTTTCCCACCCGCCTCGGTGTGGGCGCCGGATCGGGTTGTTCGAGGCGCCCGGGCACAGTTGTCGCCCGCGCACCACGCTGTGGGCTTGAGTGTGCGGCTCGGTGAACTTTCCCTGGTGTGTGCCGCCCGGCCCCTGATCGACCGGGAAGGGAACGGCATCAAGGGGGCATGCGATGTCAGAGGCTGGTCCGACGACGATTACGGAAGCTCAGGGTGTCGTGAAGTGGTTCGACCCCAAGAAGGGGTTTGGCTTCATCGTTGGCCCCGAGGGCAGGGACGTGTTCGTTCATTACAGCAAGATCGCCGGAGATGGATTCCGCGTGCTCAAGGACGGCTCGACCGTCGCATACGACGCGGTTCTCACCGAGCGCGGGTGGCACGCGACACGGGTGGTGCGCACCGAGTCGCTGGAGGTTACGGTACCCAAGCACAAGGGCTATTCTCGATCTCCGCGGCGGTGAACGATATCGACCCGGCGAGCGGTGAGGTGATTCGAGGCAAGGTGGAGCGACGGTGCAACCCTGGCTGTTCGTAGGATTCGCGGCGGGCGTCGGGTTGGCGACGGCCGCGGCGTGGTATCTGCAGCGCCGCGCGCTCGAGCGAACCCGCGTGGCCGAACGCCGGGCTCGTGCGGCCGAGCGCATGGCGGAGATCGGCGCGATGACCGGCGGTCTTGCGCACGAGATCAAGAACCCCCTGTCGACGATCGGCCTCAACGCCCAGTTGCTGCAGGAGTCCATCCGTGATGTCGAGCTGCCGGCCGACGAGCAGGCACGGTTGCTGTCACGCACCGGCGCCCTGCGTCGAGAGACGGAGCGTCTCGCGGGAATCCTCTCGGACTTTCTCGAGTATGCGGGCGAGATTCGGCTCGAGAGGCGACCGGCGAATGTTGCGGCCCTCGTCGAGGAGCTGGCGGATTTTTTCCTGCCCGAGGCCGAGCGGCTCGGTGTCCGGCTTCGCACGAAACTCGGCGCCGAACCGGCAACGGCGGAGATCGACGTGCGCCGAGTGAAGCAGGCGCTGCTGAACCTCATGCTCAACGCGACGCAGGCCATGCATGGGGCGTGGTTGAGTGGCGGCGGTGGGGCGGGGACGCCGGTTGTCGGCGCCGCGGGCGAACTATCGCTCTGGATCGAACCCGGCCGGGATGCGGATGGTCGGAGGGTCGTGCAGATCCACGTCGAGGACACCGGGCCGGGGATCTCACCGGAGACGCTCGCGAGAATCTACAACCCCTATTTCACCACTCGCGCGGGCGGGAGCGGCCTGGGGCTCCCGACGTCCCGGCGGCTGATCGAGGAACACGGGGGACGTATCGACGCGCGTTCTGAACTCGGCAAAGGTTCAGACTTTGTGGTGGTCCTTCCCGTGGAGGCGGCGAGAGGCTGATTCGGAACGGGCAAACCCCGGCAGGAAAGCCCACGCGGACGGCAGTACCATGACACTCCGGATTGACCGTGGATCGCGAGGAAACGAACCCGATGATGAAGCCGTCATTCAGCACCGTTGCCTGCCCCGAGTGGACGCTCGCGCAAGTCGCGGAACGCGCCCAGGCCAACGGATTCGAGGCGGTCGAACTGCGCACGTTTGGTGACGACTCCACACGCTTCGCGTGCGACCCGGCCCTGACCGGCGCCGAGAAGGTCCGCCGCCTGTTCGGTGACCGCGGGATCGAGATCCTCGTGCTCGCGACGGGGGTGGCTTTCGACGAGCCGGTGCTCCCGCCGGTGATCGGATACGCGATCAGCGACACGGAGAGATCGGTCCGTGCCGCGCAGCACGCGATCGATCTCGCGGTCGCGATCGAGTGCCCGTTCGTGCGAGTGTTCGGCTTCGAGCCACCCGCGAATGAGAAGCGTGCCACAGCGGTCTCAAGGATCGTCAAACGGCTCCGCGCGGTCGCCGACCACGCGCACAACACCGGTATTCGGGTCGTGATCGAGAACGGCGGCGCATTCGGCCGCGCCGCGGATCTTGTGGAACTCGTCGGCCGATGCGGCGACCCGCTTATCGGCGCGTGCTACAACGTGGCGATCGGTCACGAGTTCGGCGATGACGTAGCATCCGCCGTCGAGGCGCTCGGAGATCGCCTCTGGGTAGCGAGGGTGAAAGACCACAGGGACGGAACACCGTGTCCGCTTGGCGAGGGGCGGGTTCCGTGCGAGCGGTTCGTTCGCGCTCTGGCGACTGCGGGGTTCGATGGTCCACTGGTGTTCGAGTGGGACCGCGCGTGGCTTGCGAATCTTGCGCCCGCGGAAGAGGTTCTGCTGAATGCGTCGGCGCGGTTGTGGACCTGGCTGGGCGGGCACGTCCCAAACTCGAAGATGTCCGCCATGGCGGCCCGCATGGGCACGGCCTGAGTTGCGGAGACCGACCTGTGGATCCAGGGACTCCGCAACCGCGTCCGCTCGATCCGCAACAAGCCGCGGAAGAGGTGTTGCGAGCGTGCCGATCGCTGGGATTCGCGGCCGCGGGAATCGTCGAGGCGGCGGAATCATCGCGCCCTGACGCTCTGCGGAGCTGGCTTGCCGACGGCAAGCACGGCGACATGGCGTGGATGGCCGAACACCTCGGCGAGCGCATCGATCCGCGGAGACTGCTGACAGGCGCAAGATCGGTCGTGGTCGTCGCGGACAGATACGCCAGGCCCGGCGCGAGGGCGGAATCCCTGCCGGGATCGGCACGAGGTCGCGTCGCCAAATACGCGCAAGGGCGTGACTACCACGACCAGATGCGTAAGCGCCTCGGTCTGCTCGTGGATCGCTTGAGGCGAGAGTACCCCGGCCAGGGGTTCCGGCTGTTCGTGGACACCGGACCGGTTTTGGAACGCGAACACGCCGCTCGTGCGGGGCTGGGGTTTGTTGGAAAGAACACCCTGCTGATCGATCCGCACGCCGGAAGCTTTCTCCTGCTCGGCGGGTTGGTGACGACGCTGGAGATGGCGGAGGCGAAAGAGCGATCCGGCCCCGCGACGTCACCCACGAGCCACTGCGGCGCGTGCACGCGTTGCATCGATGCCTGTCCGACCCGCGCGATCACGGAGTTCAGCGTGGATGCAAGGAGGTGCATTTCGTACCTGACGATCGAGCACGAAGGCCTGATCGACCCCGAGTTTCATGAGGCCATGGGTGACTGGGTCTTCGGATGCGATGTGTGTCAGGATGTCTGTCCGTTCAACTCCGCCGAACACGCGGGCGCGCGAGCGGGCGTCAACCCTGCGTACCGATCGCGGCTCGACCGCGGCGGCGGGTCGTTCGACCTTCTGGAGATCCTCGGCTGGACGGTCACGCAGCGGCAGGAACGGCTCGGCGGAACCGCCGCCACGCGCGCGAGTTTGAGCATGATCCGCCGAAACGCCGCGATCGCGGCCGGCAACTCCGTTGTGCGGGATCAATCCTCCGCGCTGCTCGATCGTTTGCGCGAGATGGCCGGGACTGAGGCGGAAGATCCGCTGGTCAGCGCAACATGTCGGCAGGTGCTTGCTCGAATCGACCCCCAACGCAGGTGCCACGCGCAGGAATGACCCGGAGACGACCTCTGATCTTCATATACGGATTGTGTACGGTCTCTTGCACGACCAGTTTCGCTGACCCTTAGAGCCGATCCAACCGATGCAGAGCCTATCATCTTGACCCGAAAGCGACGCGAAGTGTCCGCGTTTGCTTCGGGAGTTTGTGGATTGTGTTTGGTGTCTGTGGTCCCCGGATCGCCACGATTCGCCCGACATCCGCCCTGCTGAGGCCCGCAATGCCTGCTTCCAACTCTTCCTCACCGCTTGGTGTCCCCCGTGCGGTCGGAGTTTCCGTGAACTCGTGGAGCGCTCCCTATCTGGAGGCCGCGTATGCGCGGTTCAAGGCCGACCCGATGAGCGCTGAGTTCAGCGACGACCTCCGGGCGTTCTTTCAGGGCTTCGACCTCGGGCTCGATCGATCGCTCGCGGTCTCGGAATCCTCCGTCGCGGGCGGCTCCCCGTTCGATGCTGCGGTGGGTCGGCTTGTCGATGAGTTTCGGGCGCGGGGTCACGTGATCGCCAAGACCGACCCATTCGGGCGGGAGCGGCCGCGACCCAAGGACCTGACGCTCGCTGAGTTCGGGTTGACGGAAGCGGACCTCGATCGTCCTGTTTCGGTAGCAACGTTTCCGGGCATTTCCTCGCTTCGCGACCTCATCGCGGAGCTCGAGCGGGTGTACTGCGGCACGATCGGTATTGAGTACATGCACATTCCGGATGAGGCGGAGCGAGCATGGTTCCGCGGGCAGTTCGAGCGCGCCGCAACGGAGACCGCGACCACGCCCGAGGTCCAGTTGCTCCTGCTCGAACAACTGACGGCGGTTGAGAGGTTCGAGTCGTTCCTGGGCAAGCGATTCCAGGGCAAGAAGCGGTTCAGCATCGAGGGCGGAGAGGGCACGATCCCGTTGCTCAAAGCGTTCACGCAGCGCGCGGGGGAACTAGGCGTGCAGGAGATCATCGCCGGCATGGCCCACCGTGGCCGACTGGCCGTGTTGCGGCAGTGGGTCGGCAAGGACCTGCCGAAACTCTTCACCGAGTTCAAGGACAGTTGGGTGGAGGGAACCAACCAGGGCGGCGGCGATGTCAAGTACCACCGCGGTTACTCGGGTGATCAGGCCCTCATCGGTTCCGCGGCTGGCAAGGTCGTTCACCTCTCGATGCTCAACAACCCGAGCCATCTCGAGAGCCAGGACGCCGTCGTGCTCGGGCGATGCCGCGCCAAGCAGGACATCGCGGGCGACGCCGAGCGTCGCCGCGTGGTCTCGGTGCTCATCCACGGTGACGGCGCGGTGATCGGACAGGGTGTTGTCGCCGAGTGCCTGAACATGAGCAAGCTGGAGGGGTACGACGTTGGTGGGACGCTCCACGTCGTCATCAACAACCTCGTCGGCTTCACGACCGATCCCGAAGATGACCGCTCGACGATGTACTGCACGGACATCGCCAAGATCATCAATGCTCCGGTGCTGCACGTGAACGGGGACGATCCCGAGGCCGTGCACCGCGCCGCGGTCATGGCGTGCGACTACCGCCACACCTTCCGCAAGGACGTGTTCGTGGACCTGGTCTGCTTCCGACGATACGGGCACAACGAGAGCGATGAGCCGTCGTACACGCAGCCCGAGTTGTACAAGCTTGTCGGCAAGCACCCCGGGACGCCCGAGACCTACCGTCGAAGGCTGGTTCTCTCCGGCGCGATCACCCAGGAGCGTGCCGACGCGATGGTTGAGGCCGCGCTCGCCGAGCTCGATCAGGCCTACGAGGCCGCGGCCAAGCAGCCGGTCGATCCCGTTCCTCCGCCCGGAGGTGGGCTGTGGTCCGGCCTTGGCGCGTCGTACTCGTTCGATTCTCCGAAAACGGCGGTTGATGCCGGGACGATCGCGGAGGTGTGCGCCGCGCTCGGGCGTGTCCCGGACGGATTCGGGCTGCATCCGAAACTCAACGGACTGCTCCAGGCTCGCGCGGCGCTCCCGAAGACCGACAAGCTGAGCCACGCCGATGCAGAACTGATCGCCATCGGCACGCTCGCGCTGGAAGGCGTGAACGTCCGTCTCAGCGGCCAGGACTCCCGCCGCGGCACGTTCACGCAGCGCCACGGCGTCTTCCGAGACCAGAACACCGGCGAGCGTTACACGCCGCTCAACAACATCCGGCCTGAGCAGGCGGGCAAGTTCTCGGCATGGGACAGCCCCCTGAGCGAGTACAGCGTGATGGGGTTTGACTACGGCTACAGCCGCGCCAACCCCAGGGCTCTGGTGATGTGGGAGGCCCAGTTCGGCGACTTCTGCAACACGGCGCAGGTCGTGATCGATCAATACATGGCGGCCAGCGAAGTGAAGTGGAATCGTTGGGCCGGGCTGGTGCTGCTTCTCCCGCACGGCTACGAAGGCCAGGGCCCCGAGCACTCCTCGGGGCGCATCGAGCGCTTTCTCCAGCTCTGCGCCGACAGCAACATGGAGGTCGTGTATCCCAGCACCGGCGCGCAGATGTTCCACCTGCTGCGTCGGCAGGTCCTGCGGAACTTCCGCAAGCCGCTGATCGTCATGACGCCGAAGAAGTATCTGCGCATCGAAACCGCAACGGTGTCCGAGTTGTCGTCGGGCTCGTTCCGCCACATCTACGACGATCCGGCCCACGTCGGCGATGCCGGAGCCGGCGCGGCGGGCGTCAAGAGCGTGCTGTACTGCTCGGGCAAGTTCTATCACGAGTTGAACGAGCGTCGGGTCGCGACCGGGCGCAAGGATGTCGCGATCGTGCGCATCGAGCAGCTCTACCCGCTGCATACCGAGGCGCTGAGGACGGTCAACGCGAGGTATCCGAAGGCCGCGACCCGATCGTGGGTTCAGGAAGAGCCTCGAAACCAGGGCGCGTTCTTCCACATTGCCGATCGCTTCCGCGAAGAACTTGGGCTCAACCTGTCGTACCTCGGCCGCGCCGCCAGCGCGTCGCCCGCAACGGGCAGCGAACGCGTGCATGGTGTGCAGCAGGAGGCGATCTTGAAAGAGGCCATCGGCGCGGCGCCGGCCGCGACGGGCCAGAACGGACAGGCCGCGAACGGCGCGGCGGCCAAGAGCGGCGTCAAGGCAGGGGCGGGGCACTGAATCGGGTCGAGTTTCCATTCGTGGAGCAGCAAGCATGGCGGTTGACATCGTGATCCCTCAGGCCGGCGAGAGTGTGACCACCGGCGTGCTGACCCGCTGGCTGAAGGCCGAGGGCGACTATGTCAAGCGCGACGAAGATGTGCTTGAACTCGAGACCGACAAAGTCACGCTGACGGTTCCCTCGCCCGCGGCCGGCACCGTCAAGATCGGTGTTGCGGCGGGCGAGACGGTCAAGATTGGGCAGGTTGTGGGGGGTATCGACGACAAGGCCGCCGCGCCGGCCGCGGGGGCGAAGCCCGCGCCGCAGCCGGTTGCCGCCGCCGAGGTCAAGCCCTCGGCCAACGGGAAACCCCCCGTCGCGCCGGCGAATGTCGATGACGTGCGCACCACGCCGCTGGCCCGCAAGCTCGCCGATGAGCACGGTATCGAACTGGGAGCCATCCACGGTACGGGCGCGGGTGGCCGCATCCGCGAGCAGGATGTGCAGGCGGCGATCGAAGCCAAGGCGAGCGGAGGCACGGCGGTCGCGGCCAAGTCCGCGGCGACTTCCAGGCCGACCGGAACAGCGATCCCGGCCGCATCTCGCCGTGAAAAGATGTCGCCGCTGCGGCAACGAATCGCCGCGAGGCTTGTCGAGGCTCAACAGAACGCCGCGATGCTCACGACGTTCAACGAGTGCGACATGAGCGCGGTGATGGCGCTGAGGTCGCAGTACAAGGAGAGCTTCGAGAAGAAGCACGGCGTCGGCCTGGGCTTCATGTCGTTCTTCGTCAAGGCGTGCGTGAACGCGCTCCGGCAGTTCCCCGCCGTCAACGCCTCCATCGTGCAGAGCCCCAAGGGCGGGCTCGAGGTCGAGTACCACGAGTCGGCCGATATCGCCATGGCCGTGGGCACTCCGAAGGGGCTGGTCGTGCCCGTCCTGCGCCGCTGCGATCAACTCGGGTTTGCGCAGATCGAGCAGGGCATCAAGGACATGGCCGCCAAGGCCCGCGACGGCAAGCTCACCTTGGCGGACCTGCAGGGCGGGACGTTCACGATCACCAACGGCGGCATCTACGGCTCCCTGATGAGCACGCCGATTCTCAACCCGCCGCAGACCGGGATCCTCGGCATGCACGCGATCAAGAACCGCGCCGTCGAGTTCCCCGTGGGATCGGGCCAGGTCGCCATCCGTCCGATGATGTACCTCGCGCTCTCCTACGACCACCGGCTGATCGACGGGGCCGAGGCCGTGCAGTTCCTCGTGGCGGTGAAGAACGCGATCGAGGATCCCTCCCGGCTGCTGCTGGGGATGTAGCGTCAGGGCGATTGGTTTGTCCGCGGGGCACCACCCGCCTATTCTTGTCAGCACTTTCCGGGGTGTAGCGCAGCTTGGTAGCGCGTCTCGTTCGGGACGAGAAGGTCGGAGGTTCAAATCCTCTCACCCCGACTTTGTTCAGAGATGAGCCCTTCGACGAGCGCGTCGAAGGGCTTTCTCGTTACAAGGACGAGACTTGCGCCTTCGAGCGTGCAGTTCAAACACACGATTTCGAGGATGCGGCGCTTTGTGGCATAGTCGGCGGTAAGCCACTGCTGGCGAAGCGTTTGCGAGAGTTCAAACACTTTGATCGCCAGGTCCGCGTTTTCGTCGTGGGACCGGTCCACCACATCGTAAGCGGTGAACGAACCGCACCCCGCTCACGCCTTCGGCTTGGGCGGATCGCGGCGTTTCCATTGACCCGGGAGCCAGCGGTCGATCTGTTTGACGGGCGTCCCGGGCAGGCCGACGAGCAGCTGCGTGAGGTAGCGCTGCGGGTCGATGTCGTGGCGGCGGCAGGTGCTGGCGAGGCTGGAGAGGATCGCCGCCGGCGTCCTCCGCCGACAGTCCGGCATCTTTACCGAACCACCAGATCAGCCGACCGTAGCGACGAGCAAACTCCTGCCATGCTGCGGCGTCGCCTGTCGCCCGAACTCTGGCGAGCAGCGTCGCTGATGTGCTGGAACCCGGGTTGGACTCCAATGTCGCCATCACAAGAGTCTACCTCCGCCGCCGAATGAACCCGGACGCCGCTGCCAGGCCGATCAGTGAGGCCGCCGAGGGCGAGGGAACGATTTCGACTACGCCATGCAGGGCGAAGAGCGGGATGGAATGGTTGAGGCCCGTGTACGCCGCTGTCGTCCGGTCGTAGTCATTGTTCCAGTACCCCGCCAGCGGCGTGCCCCCGAGGGTCGGCAGCATGTAGACGAAGCGTTCGTCTCCAAAGTTCGGTTCGCCCGGAG
>JADLCX010000046.1 GCA_020846975.1 Phycisphaerales bacterium | reverse complement strand
GCGTCACGTCGCCCACCGTGTCGGACCACACCCGCGCCGTCGGAAGGGCGGGGAACGCCGCCAGCCGCCGCCGCAGGGCTTCGGCAAGTTGCGGGTGCATCGGGATTGTGTCCGTGCGCTTCGCCTTCCCGTGGCGGATCGTCACCGTGGAATCGGTGAAGTTCACATCGCTCCACGTCAGCCGTTGCAAATCCCCCTTGCGCAGCCCCGCCAACGCCGCCGCTAGATACCACGCATCGCGCCCACGTTCGCGGGCCACCGCCAGCAGCCGGGTCATTTCGTCGTCGGTCAGCGGGCGACGCACGCGCCGCCGGTCGCGGGCTTCGTCCATCGTCGGGACCACCAGCAGTGGGTTCGACTCCAACCGGCCAGTCTTGACGCACCAGTTGGCGAACGCGACCGCGAGTTGTCGAGCGAAGTTGACCGTGCGGGCCGATCGCCCGTTGGTCTTAATGCTGGACAGGTATCGCTCCAGTGCATCGGCCGACAGTTCCACAAGCTGGGTTATCTCGGCCGTTGCACACAACCCGTCAAGGTGCCGCCGCTTCGACACAACATGCTCCGCATCCAGTTCGGCCCGCTCGCAATGCCGGATGTACTCCGCCACGTGGTCGGCGAGGGGCTTTCGGCCCTCGGATGCGAAACGGTCGGTGCGGGCATCGATCACAAGGTCACGCCGCAGGGCGGTATCCGCAACCAGTTTGGTCAGGATGCGTTCTGCCGCCTGCCGGTCGGTGGTCCGGGTGGAGTGTTCGCGCCGTTTGCCCTTGTGGTCGAAGTACGCGGCGATCCACGGGCCGGTGGCCGTCTTGCGGAACAGCGAACCAGTGCCCTTGCTGCGATGCCTGCGTGCCATGCGTTACCGTCCCTTCGTGCTCTTGCCTTTGGGTTCGATCGTGATTCGCAACCCCAGGTAGTCCGCCAGCCGTTCGATCGTGTCCGTGTTCAATCCGCGTTCACCGCTCATCAGCCGCGACAGTTGACTACGGGCCACGCCCGCGCCTTTGGCGATCGCGTAGGGCGTTTGATCGCTCGCCTTCACCGCCGCCGCTATCGCCTTCGTCAGTTGACCCATGCTCAGAGTGTACCCCGTCCGTTGCCGCGTGGCAACTATCCCCCCATCGACTCCCCGATCGCCACCAGCCATGCCGCCGAACCGGGGTGCGTCGGCATCCCCAACCTGTCCGCAACGCCCAGCCGTTCGCCCAAGATGTACTCGGCGTCGTCGGGAGGGTCGGACGCGACGTATCCCGCCGCGAGCAGGATCAGAAGATTGGTCTTGTGGGCCGCGATCGCCGCCGCGCGTTCGAGCGTCAGTTCCGCGTGGGGCGCAAACCCGAGTCCGGGGTAGGCGTCCCGAAGCGTTGCCCCCGCGCGCCCGAGGTCGATCAGCAGTTCGGGGAGCGTCACAGCACCACCTCTCCGGTGGGGTCGTTGATGCTCGCGGGGGGAGATTGCGCGGGATGGGTCGTAGGGCTCTCGGGGGGGAGGGGGGTCGCGCGCGTCCCCCCCGTACCCCCCGGTGCATCAGCACCGGGGGCGGGGGACGCACCGACCCTCCCCTCCTCCCCCAGTTTGGCGAGAGTGGCGGGCGGGTCGATGCTGAAGCGGTGAGGCTCGCTCGGGCCGTCCTGATGCCGGTGGACAATCCCAGCACCTATCGCGCGTTTCAGCAATGACTCGGCCTGTCCCTTGCCCAGCCCCCTTTCCACACCCCGCGCGATCACGTCATCCTTGATCGACCGCTCCCGCCCGACGATGTCCGCTGCGAAATCTTCCGGCGTCCAAGTCCGAATCGGCTCCCGCGCGGGCGTCTCCGCATCCGGCTTGCGGTCTTTCCCCCGCCGCTTGGGTGCTTTGAGTTCCGCCGGGTCCAGTTCCGGAGCCAGTACCCAGTTCGGTTCCATCACACTCCGACGGATCACAAAGCTGTCCAAAGGCGCGAAGGATCGCAATGCCGCGTCTACCACCACCGCGCCGGTCACTTCGTGCTGGCGCAAGATCAGGTGCGTATCAGTCGCTCGGCTTTGGGCACCACCGCCCGCGCCAACATCCGTCACGGCTCGCCCCGATTGATCCCCCTTGCTCGTGTGGTGAATGACGACGACCGCCGCTCCGGTGCGTTCGGCGATCCCGTCGAGCGTGTTGTAGATGCGCATCATGGTTTCGTTGGCGTTTTCCTCCCCATCCAACGGGAGGAATCGGTAGAGAGCATCGATGACGATCACGCGATACTTGCCCTTCGGAACATCACAGAGTGCCGCGGCGATGTCGTCGATGGTCAGCCGTTGTCCACGCACCGACCACACCTCCAGCGCGGTCATGTCCGCATCCGAAACGCCCAGCGACTGCTGCACCGCTGCCAGCCGCCGCGCCAGCGTTTCTCGGTGCAGTTCAGCATCGATCAACAACACCCGCCCCTTTGTCGTCCTCATGCTCAGCCAGCCACGCCCGGACACCACCGCGACCGCGAGCGCATGGACGAGCCAAGACTTCCCGACTTTGGGTGCAGCCACCACGTTCATCGTTTCTCCCTCACGCAGCAGGCCCGCGATCACCACCGGGCGAAGTGCGGGATAGTCGCGGATCAGGTCGGATGCCGATACTGGAGCAAACGCCGTAGGCGCGTCGGATGCGCCCTCCGTCTCCGGCTCGGCCTCCTCCGCCAACCGCACAAACGCTGCACGATCCGCGCCCGCGATCACCGCCGACCGCGCGTCCTTCGCACCCTCCGGCGGTTCGATGGTCCGCAAGCTTTCGGCCTTGCGCACCAGTGCGGCAGTGATTTTCCCCGCGCCGCGTCGTCCGGGTTCATCGGCATCAGCCACGATCACGACATGACGACCCGCAAGCAGGTCCGCGAGCATTGCGCCGCCTTGCCCGGCCATCGGAACGCCGACAGCATCGAAACCCATTCCGAGCAACGCGGCGGTATCGCTCGCCCCTTCGCACACGAACACCGGATCGGCCGCCGTCGATCCTGAGTAGCTCTCCAGTGGCCAAGCGACGATCAGCCCACGCTTACCGCCGGGCGCGAAGGTCTTGCCACCGTCGCCATCGCGGTACGCCGTGCCGATCACCGCGCCGGTAGCATCCCTCTCGGCGATCGCCCAGCGCGTTCCCTCTCGACGTGCAATCCTTTCCCACGCCCAGTCGGGCACACCATCGGGCGGCAGTAGTTGAGGGGCTGCGCTCATGGCTTCACCCCTTCCGTCTTTGGCGCGTGGTTCGTTGTCACCCACACCGCCGCCGGTCGTCCGCGTGGGGTCGGGCGACGCCGCCCGCTGTCCACGATCAGGCCAAGCTTGTGCAACTCGCCGCGCCGTGGGCTTACCGATTGGGCGCGAATGCCCGTGACCGACTCAATCTCTGCGTCGGTTGCGCCGAACGCGCCCGACTTCACGATCACCGCAAGGACCGCCGCACGCTGCGCGGCCGCGTGTCCGGCGATACGCCGCGCGGCAACTTCGGAAGTGCCCGGCGGAGCGTTGCGTGGCGCGAGCGGCGTCGGGGCTAACTGCGTAAACTGTTGTGCAAAGTTCGGATTCCCGACGCCTGCCCCGCTACTGCCAAGATGCGGGGCCGCGTCGTTTTCGGGGGGGCCGGGGTCAAACAGCGTGGCGTTCATGGCCGCACCGCCTTCCGCACACGATCGCCCGCGCCGCCTTCGGTGGGGCAGCCCGCACGAATCCACGCGCGGAGTTCGTCGGGGCAATACCTCCGCGACTTGCCAATCTTGAGACTCGGGATCGCGCGGCAGTTCGACAGCACCCACAACCGCCGTTCGCCGATCGACAGCAGCGATTGCGCCGCCTTCGCGTCGATCAGCAGCGGGATTGGTGTCGTCGGAGTGTTTGTGTCACCTCGCACGCGACACCCCCTTTGCTGGCGTGGTGGACAGCGTTGATAACACAGCTCCCAAGTTGTAGCGAATCGCCTTACGCGACAGGCGCAGCGTGGGGATACACCCTCGCCGCGACCAGTCGCGCACAGTTTCAGGCGAAACGCGAAGACGCTTCGCCAGCTCTCGGGCCGTCAACAGTTCCGTTGCTTGATCCATCGAAGATACTCCGGGTGGGGCGGGCCGCTCGGCTCGTCCCCGCATACCCGGCGCGTATCTGTCGATAAACCTCGATACTCACCGATACCCCTAGATTCCAGCGTGTTTTCACGCCGATACCGAGGCCGCGATTATTCTCCATTGGCGATCTGTCGCGCCTTCTCCCGCAGGTGTTTCGCCCGTCCGTCGGTGCGTTGGCCGTCATCCGCCGCCGCAGGGTCCAGTGTCCGGGCCGGCGCTCGGGAACGTGCCGCCGACACCTTGTCGGCCAGCCCGCTTGCTTCCGCGTGGGCCTTCGCCCGCTTGATCGCTTCGCTTACCCGTGGTTGGGTCCAGTTCTCGCCGGGGTACTTTCGATTCAGCATGTCCGCGATCTTCGATTGGGTCATCCCTGCCACCAACGACGCTTGCCACGCTTCGGTGTCCCGCGGTTTCAAGTCCGGCAACGTCTCCGCCGACTTGCCGTCGTCATCCCGTTCGGCCAGTGATTCAATCACGCTCGCGACGTGCTCAAGAGGGTGTCCCCCTGGTAGTGGGAAGTTGAACCGCCCCGCGTGAGGGCGGAGGATGGCGGCTCCAAGGGTGTCCGGCCGGCTTCAACGGCCGGACACCCCTCTTGAAGGAGCCGCTCAATGAAGTCGAAGACAGGGTATCAGGTCGTGGGACGGGACGAAGTTCTCGGCAGCCGGGATCTGGCCGCGGCGTTGTGCAAGAACGGGCAGAT
>JADLCX010000045.1 GCA_020846975.1 Phycisphaerales bacterium | reverse complement strand
TGTTCGGCGCGGCGGGCGCGACGGCCGGGCCCGGGGGCGCGGGCGGCGGAACGTTGGCGGTCTGGAAGACCGCATCGCGCGCGGCGGGCGTCGTCTGCGAGTCAGCAAAGGCCTTGATGTAGCCGATAGCATCGGAGCCGAGGTCGGTCATGGTGCGCAGGGCCGAGGTCTGGGCCATGGTCGCGGCCTTGGCGGCGAGGCGCGCGGCCTGGGCGTTGTCGTAGGCGGTGCGGGCGGCCTCGGTCGCGGCCTTTACGGCTGTGCACATCGAGCTTTGGAGCCCAATGGCGGCGAAGTCGCTGACCCACCCGTCGATGCGGTTCTCAAACCACTGGATACGGTCGTTGATGCGGTCCGGCAGAACTGACATGGTCAAGCCTCCTTCATAGTCATGGTGAGGGCCGGGCGGAACTGCGGGCCGGTCACATAAGGAGTGCATCGGGGCGCGAGGTTTGAGGGATGAGCCGGCGCGAGCAGGATGAGGAGGCGAGTTCGGCCCGGCGGCGGTACAGGCGGGAGAGTTTGACAGGGGTGGCCGGGGGGGGCTTCGTGGCACAACCCGGCGCTCCGCCCGGTTGTGCCGGGGCGAGCGAGCCAGCGCCCGAAAAAGCGAAAAAAGCCGCAGGCCGCGGGTTGCGCGGGCTGCGGCGGTCGTCTTTCGACGGTGCCTGCGGCTTCCTACTCAAAGGAAGTCCTTGTTGCGTGAAACCGCAGGGCCAAAAGCGCGGGAGGCGTTACGAGAACGGCTCCGCACGGGTCACCGGAGGACATGCCGCCGGTGGTGCCTACGAGCTTTTGCTCTTATTGCGAGCTGCTCGACAGGCTGGGATCGAATACACTGCCGTAGTTTATCAGTGGCAGCCGCCGCGTCAAGGCACGCCTTATGAAGACCATCATCACAGGCTTGGACATCGGATCGAACTCCGTCGGATCAGCGGTTGTGAACATAGCGGAGTGCTCCATCTCGGCCGAGGTCAGTGTTTTCAGAAGTGGGGTCGAGGACAGCACACGCGGGCGTGGCGCACCCCGAAACGTCAAGCGCAGGCAGAAGCGGAGCGGACGGAAGCAGATCGAGCACCGCTCGGCACGGGTGAGAGCACTGACGCGAGAACTCATCGGCCTAGACATGCTGCCCGCGGACGACGATGAGCGACACGCCTTCCTTAGCGGGCCTCCCGACGCCTGGCGACTCCGCGCCGAGGGGTTGGAGCGAGACCTGGAGCCGCGGGAGTTTGGAAAAGTCCTCCTGCACTTGGCAAAGCATCGCGGCGCTCGATTGGTCATTGAGTCAACTGCCCCGCCGGAGCAAGCCGAGAAGGATGGCAGCGGGCCAGAACTAGACCAAACCGATGAGCCGGACGTGAAGGAGGAAGACGACGAAAAGGGAGAGGACGGCAGCAAAACGAGTCAGCCCACAGAGAAGGAAAGGCAGGAGATTCTCGCCGCGGCATCGCGGGTTTCGCGAGACATGCAGCGTGCAGGTGTGACAACGTACGGCGCGCTCATCCACGCGATCCGCTGCGGCGCCTTCGTGCCCGACCACGCTCCGAGAGACATGGAGGCCAACCCCGAAGGAAGCCACGTTCGTGTCCGCAACACAAAAGGCGTGTATGTGTACTGCCCGACGCGAACGGATATCCGATCCGAGTTCGTCGCGCTATGGGAACGTCAGCGGCGCGGAAGAGGCCAACTGGCCGCGAGGCTCGACGACGGCCTTCGACTTCTTCTTGACGATGAGGCGCGGACATCAAGGTGGGGTCATCCGTTCGTGAACAACAATGAGCGTGCCGCCTTTCACCAGAAGTGGATCGATGGCGGACTGCTGTTTGCGCAAAGGCGTACGACGTGGGATGTCGGCACGCTCGGACGGTGCGAACTGCACCCGAGCGAGCGGTGTGTCCCCAAGGCGGACATGCACGCCTCACGCTTCATCGCCATTGAAACCGCTAACCGGCTGCGGTTTGTCTCGGAGGACCAGTCCCGAACGCCGCTCTCTCCATTCCAGCGGCGGGCCGTTCTCGACATGCTGCGAGGGCCGTTCAAGAAGCACGAGAGTGGAAAGCACGAGGGACGTACCCGCCACGACCACAGCAACGCGGACATCAGGGCTCTGTTGAAGATGCCGAAGTTGCGTAAGGACCAATGGCCCAAGCTCAGCACCGAGACCGAGGATGAAAAGAGCTTTCCGGGTGACTGGTTCCATCGCGAAGTAGTGCTGGGAGTGTTTGGCATGGAGCGGTGGCACACGCTCGCGACTACACCAGCCGGTCACGAGGCCGTGAAGTACGCCGAAGCGATTAATCGCGCGATCCTTCGCTTCGATCCCGACGAACCGACCGCATCGGCCAAGCTGGAGAATTGGCTCGCGTGCAAGTGCGCCTGCACAAACGACGAGGCCTCGCGCGTGGTCGAGGTCTGGAAGCGGAGGGCGCCGGTTCAGTCTCGCCTGAATCGGTCCCGCAGAGCGATCCGAAACCTGCTGACGATCATGGACGTTGATCCAAGCAACGGCAGGGCTTCCCCCAGCGAGGTCGAGGCACGGCGCGAGATCGCGCTCTCAACCGTGTTTGTCGATGCCACCAACGGTAAGCCGCTGGACTCATTGACGAGGCAGCGGTATCTCCGCTCAACACGGGGTCTCAACAGGGAAGCGATCCGATACAGCAAGAAGCACGGCGGCAAACTTCCACCCCCGCAGATGCTGATGAACCCGGTCGTGCGGAAGTCGATCCATGAGGCCAAGGCCCACCTGGAAGCAATCCGGGCTCGCTACGGCACTCCCCATGCGGTCGTGGTCGAACTCTTCCGCGACGCCAAGATGGGAAAGAAGGAGCTCGATCGACACAACAAGGAGCAGGCGAGGCGCGCTTCTGTCCGTCTTGGGGTATTCCGCGCATTCGGGCCGGAACACGGCCAACTTGCGGATTACGACGACAACATTCTGCGCGCCCTCCTCGCGGTGCAACAGAAGTGCCGATGCGCCCTGTGCGGGAAGACGATGGTGCCGGGCCAGGAGGAGTGCGCCGCCGGCGGCATCACACTCCTGACCGCATTCAATGGTACGGGCTGCGAACTGGCCCACATCTTTCCGATCTCCCGAGGCGGGCCGAAAGGCACCCGCAACATGGTCTTGGCGCACACGGACTGCAACCAGCACATGGGGGCCAAGTGCCCGCGTGAATGGTGGGGCGAGGAGCAGTACAAAGAGAACGTCAAGACATGGCTCGGCCGTATGTACAACGACCCGCCCGAATGGCCCATGGAGAGCGACAAGTCGGACAAAGAGTTCCGGGCTTGGTGGCCAGTGTTTTTCTCGGCGCGCGACAACCGGCAGAAACTGGCGATGTTCGGCAAGACGGCAAAGGACTTCAAGGAGTTCTCCGAGCAGCAGCGGAACGACACACGGGCAGCGACACGTTCGGTGATGCGGTTCATCGCAGACGGGCTCTATGGCGGAGAGGGTCTCCCGGAGGACTCACCCGGAACAGGCACAGAGGTCGCGGCACAGAAACGCAAGGTCTTCGCGCGTGACGGCCTGATCGGCAAGCGACTGAAAGAAGAATGGGGGCTCGTCTTCGAGGTCCACGGCGGACGAGTGCGCACCGGCGCACCAACGGCGGAGCAGCGCGAAGCGGCCGAGAAGGACCGCCGCGACCATCGCCACCATGCCGTCGACGCCGTTGTGCTCGCTCTCGCGAGCGATAAGGTCATCGCGCAGTGGCACAAACGCGAACGTGAGGCATTGAGCCAGCCTGGCGGCACTGCGGCGGCCAAGGCGTATCGCCGCGACAATCCAATCTATCCGCCTGGAAACTGGGGTGGTAAGGGTGCAACGTTCGAGCAGGCGGTGCGGGCGCTTCGCGCCGAGGTTCAGCGCGCCGTGTACGGCGGCGGAACCGGCGACAGGCCGGTGGTACACCGGCCGGAGGGAACTCGAATCCGGGGCGGCTTCCACGAGGACTCGCTGATGAGCCCAGCCGCCGGGCGCGAGTCGCCCCGCTTCGTGGGCGATCCCGCCGAGGCGTTTGTGGACAGCATCCGAGTAGCTGAACTGAAAGCGGAGCATCTCCGACTTCCGACGACCTCCACGCCCGAAAGCGTCCTCGAACGCTTGATCGTGATGCACAAACGCGAGGGCAAGACGGACAGGGACGCGAAGGCGGCCGCAAACGTCCAGCTCGCCGCGATGAACGGGAACTTCGGACTTTGGGCCGAGATGGACCCGTCGCCGGGGAAGGGCGGTCTCGTTGTCAGCTTACGGGAGCGAAAGCGCCTCCGCAAGATGATCGAGTCCTTCGAGTTTGAGCGCCGCAAGCAAGGTGGCGGCCCGGACGAGAAGGAGCTATACCGGATTACCATTGAGGACTTCACCAAGAGGCACGCCGCAGAAATGGCCGCCGCCAGTGCCTTCCGGGATTCCAACGGTGTGCCCATCCTGAAGGTCAAGCGCCTTCGTGTCTGTAAGCGGCCGGTGTTCGATGGGCCGCAACCGAAGTTGGGGATGTCGAATGCCGACCTGCGCCGACTGCGTGCATTTGTCGGCGGCGCCATCCACCATGCTGCTTTCTACCTCGACGCGAAGGGAAAGACCGCTTCGGTTGGTGTTCCGATGGATGAGGCTGCCAAGCGGAACACGGCCCGCCTTAATGCACTGACGGCCGCGGGGGTGCCTTCTGCTTATCACCTTCGCCGCGCGCCGCGGGTTGAACGTCGCGAGCACCGGGATACTCTGAGACGGATCAACGTCTCACATCCAATCGTAGATGCTCGAGACGATCCAAAGCGCGGCAAGTTCCTCATGTCGCTCGCGATGGGTGAGACCCTTTGGATGCGGCCGCCCGGCGATCCGTCGGCCGGGTACTTCGTGGTCGTCAAAATCGATGTAAACAAGAGCGGTTCGGCAAAGGTCGTTTTGGTTCCACACTGGGATGCCCGCCCGAGCAAGGAACGCAGGTCGCTCGTGGGCAAAGAGGTCGAGTTCTCCAGACGCCGCGATGTTGAGCTTCCCCCATCAAAGCTCAAGGAGTTTGCAGCCCCGGGGCACGACTTTCCCATCAAAGTGCGGACCCGGCTCTATTCCGCCAATCCAGCGTCGCTGCTACTCGGAGCTGATGCACGGTCTGGGTGATCCGGCTGGTTCGCTGCCAACCCCGTTCAAGCTCGCCACCTTCTCCACGCTGGCCCCCCATTCACAAGCACGCCGTCAAGGTCCGTGTCAGCCCGCTGGGTGTTGTGACGATTCTGGAAAGGGACTGAAGCGGGCAGAGTGTCGGGCCGAAAGGCACACCAAGGACCACGGGCGTCTTACCCCCTCCCCAGGAGACGCCCCGTGCTCAAGCGCACCATCGAGATCTCACGCGAACCCGCCCACCTCCTGGTGCGCGATCGGCAACTGCTGATCCTCCGCAAGACCGAGCCGCCCCGACATGTTCCGGCCAACCCGCCCAACCTCGCGCCGGGGGGGCGGGTCCCGTGCGAGGACATCGCGCTGGTCATGGTCGATGAGCGGCAGACGACCTACTCGCACTCGGCGCTGGTCACACTCGCGGCGGGGGGTGCGGCGGTCTGCTTCTGCGGTGAGGACCACCTGCCCGCGGGGATGCTCCTGCCCTTGGGCGACCATTCCCAGATCGTCTGGCGCCTGCGCGATCAGATCAGGGTGCGCAAGCCCGTCCGCAAGCAACTGTGGAAGACGATCATCCAGGCCAAGCTGCGGGCCCAGGCCGCGCTGCTCGCCTCGATCGACCACGAGGATGCCCGCGCGGGCGCGGCCAAGCTCCGCGCGCTGGCCCGCGAAACCCGCTCCGGCGACCCCGACAACACCGAGGCCCAGGGCGCGAAGATCTATTGGACGGTCTGGATGGCCGACCATTGGCGCCCCCCCTCCCCGGATTCCCCGCACACCTTCAACCGCATCGCCAAGCCCGGGCTCGATGCGCCCCCGCCGAACGCGATGCTCAACTACGGGTACGCCGTGCTCCGGGCCGGGATGGCCCGCGCGCTGGTCGCTGCCGGGCTGCTCCCCGCGCTGGGCATCCACCACCGCCACCGCGCCAACGCCTTCTGCCTCGCCGACGACCTGATCGAACCGCTGCGGCCGATGGTCGATGCGCGGGTGCGTTCGCTGTGGGGCCGCGGCTGGACACGCGACGACATGCCGCAGACGGTCAAGGCCGACTTGCTCGGCGTATTGACCGATGCGGCGCAGACGATCGACGGGTCCGCATCCACACCGGCGGCTCGCGAACCGGACATCGGCCCGCTCATGGTCACGCTGCACCGCTGCACCGCTTCGCTGGCCCAGTGCTACGCGGGCGAGCGCGCGGCGGAGGCGCTGCTCATCCCGATCCGCGCCGATGGCTCATAGTCGCTTCACCCACACAGACCACCCCGACACAACCAGGCGAAGCGCCAGGTTGTGCCACAACTCCCCCCTCCCCCCTCACCCCACACCCCACACACCCCACACCCCACACCACCTCACCCCGACACCCCGACACAACCAGGCGAAGCGCCAGGTTGTGCCACAACTACCCCCCCCCGCCCCCCATGCACCTCTCCGGGTACCGCTTCATGTGGGTCGTCGCCATGTTCGACCTGCCCGTCCACGACAAGCCCGCGCGGAAGGCCTACACCCGCTTCCGCAAGTCGCTGCTCAAGGATGGGTTCGCCAAGATGCAGTTCAGCGTCTACATCCGGCACTGCGCCAGCCGTGAGAACGCCGAGGTGCACATGCGGCGGGTCGAGACCGCCGTGCCCGATGATGGCGAGGTGCGTGTGATCTGCATCACCGACAAGCAGTTCGAGCGGATGCGGGTTTTCTGGGGAAAAGCGCGCAGACCACCCGAACCGCCACCGGCTCAGTTGGAGCTTTTCTGAATGTCCCTTGCCCGTAAACCCCGCCAACAACGGGGTTTACGGGCGAGGTAGTGTATTCGATCCCAGCCCGCGAGCAGCCCGCAACCCACTGGTCATCGTCGCGGTTTGGGCCGGTAGTGTATTCGATCCCAGCCCGCGAGCAGCCCGCAACACTCATCGCTGAACTCGTCGAGACGTGCGCAGTGTATTCGATCCCAGCCCGCGAGCAGCCCGCAACTGCCGCCTTGGTTTGCCGGAGGGCCAGTGGAGTGTATTCGATCCCAGCCCGCGAGCAGCCCGCAACAGCTTGCCGGAACGTCCGGCGCAGCGTCGAGTGTATTCGATCCCAGCCCGCGAGCAGCCCGCAACGGCATTGCCTTCGTGCATGTCATCGTCACGAGTGTATTCGATCCCAGCCCGCGAGCAGCCCGCAACGAAACCGCCGCGATGCCCGCTTCCAGCCGCAGTGTATTCGATCCCAGCCCGCGAGCAGCCCGCAACACGATGTCAGGAGCGATTCGCGTGCCTCATAGTGTATTCGATCCCAGCCCGCGAGCAGCCCGCAACCAGGCTTCATGCGATCAACGTCATCCGCCGAGTGTATTCGATCCCAGCCCGCGAGCAGCCCGCAACAATGTCGGGGTGGGCAACGGCACACTCACGAGTGTATTC
>JADLCX010000044.1 GCA_020846975.1 Phycisphaerales bacterium | reverse complement strand
TCGTCGCCTCCTTCCTGCGGGGCTGGCTCGGCGGGCTCGCCCTTTCGAACAACGCCGGCAGCCCCAACACGGTGATCGACACCGCGGCCGGGGTGGCGAACTCGGACGACGCCTCGACGTTGATGCAGATCGGCGCCTTCTCCAAGAACGCGAACGCCGCGTGGGCGGCGGGCAGCGGCAACGGCTGCCTCGACTCGGGCAGCAGCCTTGCGGCCAGCGCCTGGTATCACCTGTTCGTGATCGCGCGCACCGACACGGGGGTGGTCGATCAGCTCTGCTCGACCTCGGCGACGAATCCGGCCCTGCCGGGGAGCTACACGAAGAAGCGGCGCATCGGCTCTTTCAAGACCAACAGCTCCGCGCAGATTCTCGCCTTCAAGCAGTTCGGCGACGAGTTCATCTGGGCAGCCCCGGTTCAGGACGTCAACGTGACCAATCTGGGTACCACTTTCACCGTCTACCAGCTGCCATCGGTTCCACCCGGGGTGCCGGTCAACGCGCTGCTGCGCGGCTACATGTATCACGGAACGCAAGCGGCCATGAACGGGACGGTCTATTCCTACGACGACGGCACTACCGCCACCTCGAGCCCCGTCGGCAACTTCAACATTCGGCCCCCGGGCGCCGGGTCCTCCGGCGCGAACTGGTTCAACGTGCGCACTTCGACCGGCCAGCAGGTGAAGGCCGTGTCAAACCAGAGTTCGACGAATCTCGTGCTGGTGGTCTATGGCTGGGTCGATGCGCGGGGCCGCTTCGACTGAGCGGCGCCGGCGCGGCGCCGCGGCCCGCGAGGTCGCGGGCACCGACTTTGCACGGGAGGGCGAAATGGCATTCTGGAAGAACCGGCCGGGCCGCGCGCGGCGCGGCGTTTGTGCCGCCGGGCTCCTCGCTGCGCTTGGCGCTCCGTGCGCCGTGGGGGCGGCAAGCGGCTCGGTGGTCTACACCTACGACGCGCTCGGGCGTATCAGCACAGCGAGCTACGACACCGGGGTGATCGTGATCTACACCTACGACGCCAACGGCAACCGCACCGCGCAGGTCGTCAACGTGAACAGCACCACCGGTACCTGGGAGAGCTTCACGTGGGGCGCGGCGAAGTGGTAGGACCGGCGAGGTAGGGCCGAGCCCTCCCATGTGCGCACCGGCAGGCAATGCTCGCCGCGCGGCGCGGGCCGCATTGGCGAGGCTCGTCGGGTTGGCCGGGATCGCGCTCGTCATGGCGAGCGCGAACGCGCAGCCGGTGTTCCCCGGCGAGAGCGTGCGGCCTCTGCCGAGCGTACGGCTCGCCACCGGCGAACCGGTGCGTATCGAGGATGCGGACCGGATGCTGCGCGCCCGGTGGTCCGGGGTCTCGCGCACCGGCATGCCAGCGACCCGAAGCGCCGCGGCCGTGGCGGCGATGGCGAACGCGGCCGCGGCCGGCTGCGGCGGTGCGCTCCAGCCGGTGGAGATCGCGACCCTCGCGGCAGCGCTCAAGTGCGAGCTCGACCTCATCTTCGAGTACGTCCACGACAACATCGCCTACGAGCCGCTTTTTGGCAGCAACAAGGGCGCCCTGGGCACGCTGCTCGATCGGCGCGGCAGCGATATCGACCAGACGAACCTGTTCCTCGCCCTGCTCAGCGCCGCCGGTTACGCCGCTTCGCAGTTGAATCTCCAGTACGGCTACATTCGGCTGAACGGCGCGGCCGCGAGCGCATGGCTGGGAGTGAAGGACGACGGGCAGGCCATCGCCAATCTCATCCACGGCGGGGGCATCCCCATTGCAACCGGGAGCGTGGTCATCAACGCGGACGGCACACTCGCTTCGATCGACCTCGCGCATGTCTGGGTGCAGGTGGCGATCGCAGGCACGAACTACGTCTTCGACCCGAGCTTCAAGCAGCACACGCTCGTTGCCGGGCTGACCGGCCTTGGAACGATTCTCGGCTACACGCAAAGCGCGTTCCTCTCGGATGCCGGAGGGACGACCGACAGCGTATCGGTTTCCGGCATCAACCGCGCCAACGTCCGCAACGCGCTGGTCACGTATGCGGGCAATCTCATCGACTACATCGCAGCCACCGATCCCGGCTGGTCGCTCGATCAGGTGGCGGGCGGCAAGCGCATCCTGCCGCTCGCCGGCTCGCCGCTGCGCCAAAGCGCGCTGCCCTACCTCTCACCGAGCCAGCCGTCGGGATTTCCCCAGAACTGGGGCACAACGGCGCCCGACGCCTATCGCACCTGCTTCACGGTTTCCATGCCCGGCGTTAACCCGAGCCCCTGCGGCAAGGCTTCCAGCCAGACGATCGAGCTCTTCTCCGACGAGACCTACGGCCGGCGCATCACGATATTCTCCACGGGCAGCGCCTGCGCCGCGCCCGGCGGCAGCTGCACGCCGACCCTGCTCATCGAGGGTGAGTCCCCACCGAATGGACAGAACACCGGCACCGCCGAGAACTGGGGCTCGCCGTGGGCCGTGAACGTCATGATCACGCACCCGTATGCCGGGGCCGATCAGTCCGCGACGCTCACAATCAAGGCGGGCGGGTCCTATCTCCTGGGCGCAGCGTGGGGTGGATTCGTCGGGCGCGGCATGGTCGAGAAGCACCGCAAACTTCTCGCCGAGGCGCGCGCCTCGGGTGCGGCATCGGATTCCGAGGCGGTTCTGGGCGAGAGCCTCGCCGTGGTGAGCTACAGCTGGCTTGCGCAGTACTCCGCGGTGCAGCTCTTGAGCGACCCCCTCAACCGGATCACCACCCAGTACCACCACGGCGTGGGGATCGCCGGACAGACCCGGATCAAGGCGCCGGGGATCGATCAAGGCCCCTACGTCGATCTGCCGCTCAACTATCTCACGGCCCAGCCGCAGACCTTCACCAAGAGCGGGCTCACCGCGGAGTTTATCGGTGCGTTCTTCACGATTTCCGGCGTGCGAAGCTCGCTCGAATCCGCGGTGCTCGAGCAGACGCAGGCGCTCGTGCCGGGCATGCAGGCCGCCTCCACGGTGCGGCTCGTCGACATCAACGCAGCCGGCGGCGCGAAGACCTTTTTCGCGGACGGAACGAGTTCCGCGGGCGTTGCCGCATACTTCGGCAGCATCCGCCCGAATCTCACCTCGTCCTACGCCAGCGCCGACCTTGACGTCATCGACCACGCCATCTCCACGAACGGGCAGTCCACGGGCAAGCCCACGGGCAGCCAGGCGCTCGTCCCGATCGCGGGCGATCTCGCCGTGGGCCTGTGAAGGCGCCGGCTACACCATCAGCACTGTGGGCACCAACACCATCTCGATCGCCCAGAAGATATCGGGCGGGCTGAGCGGGGGATTCTCCGGGACGAACGTGCCTGCCGGGACGCTCGCCCAGAGCACGCAGGCCGAGATGGTGCCCGCGAGCGGCACCGCGAGCGTGTCTCCCGTAATTCTCGCGCAGGCGCCGGCACCGGGCTCGCCCACCATCGCCGAGCCCATCGCGGCAATCACGGGCGCCTATCTCTACCAGATGACGGACCTCGTGACCGGGGGCAGTGCCTTCCCATGGGCGCTCCCGTTCACGCGCTCCTACAGTTCCGCCGCGAACACCACCGATACGGGACTCGGCAAGGGCTGGACGAGCAACTACACGATAACCGCCTCGCGCAGCAGCGATCCCTTCGCGGGGCTCGGCGAGAGCTCCCCGGCTGCCGCGGCGGCGGCGATCGCGGCGCTCTACGTCGCGCAGGACCTCATGCAGGGCACGCGGGACGCGAAGACGGTAACGCTCGCCTGGATGGTGAACCGGTGGCTCACCGACCAGCTGACGAACAACGCCGTCATGATCGCCCGGCCGGACACCAACGAGTCGTTCACGGTGCTGCCGCGCGCGGGGGGCGAGGCGAGCGCACGCTACGTTGCGCCCCTCGGGTCGGCGGCACTACTGACCGGATCGGCCCCCGATGCGTACGGCAACTTCACCACGTTCACCTATCTGGCGAAGGACCGGACGCTGCTCACGTTCAACCCCGTCGATTCGACTGGCACGGGCCGGCTTGCGGGCTGGCGCTTCCCCTACGGGGCGAGCGTCGATCTTGCCTACAGCGGGGCGAACCTGACCGCCGTCACGAACAGCCTCGGGCGCGGTCTTGCATTCGGCTACAGCGGCAACCGCGTCGCCTCGGTGACCGACGAGACCGGGCGTTCCGTGTGGTTGAGCTACGACGCGGACGGGAATCTGGTTCGTTTCACCGACCCCTCGGGATCGGCCACCACCTACGCCTACGACGGGCCGGGCGGGCGGATGGTGCGGCTCTTCCACCCGGCAACGCCGAGCGACCCGTTCTTCACCAACACCTACGATGCCCTGGGAAGGGTGAGCACGCAGGCCGACGCGAACGGCAACGTGTGGCAATTCCACTTCGCCGGCTCGCGCACCGAGACGATCG
>JADLCX010000043.1 GCA_020846975.1 Phycisphaerales bacterium | reverse complement strand
GCAGCACGGGCTGGTCAGGCTGAACGGCGTGCAGGCCGTGCCCGCCCCGCCGAACGCGCTGTTCGCGCCCGAGCACTGCGCCGCGGTCGTCACCGTGCAGCTCGAACCGCAGCAGCACGCGCCGGTCTGGAGCGAGCACGGGTCGGGGTCGCACGTCGAGCCCGCCGCACCGAGCGTGCCATCGACCTGACCGCAGGTGATCGGGTCGAGGAAGTTGCAGAACTGATCGACGCAGCACGCCCGGGCATCGCAAGGGCCCTGCTCGCAGGTCGTGTCCGCGCCCTGCCATACGCCGCCCGAGCCCTGGCCGACGCACGAATAGAAGAAGTCGATCTGGCACGTTCCGCCCGCGAAGCAGCACGCGCCCGGCGAGAAGGTGACCAGCGCCGGCTCGCTGGCGACCGATCCGCAGGAGTTCGAGATCACGACGCGGTACCGACCCTCTCGACTGGCGTAGGTGGTGCCGATTCCGATCCGGAGCTGGTTCTTGTACACACCCTCGTAGTCCCACTCGACCAGATCCGAGAAGTCCTCGCAACTCTCGGGGAGATCGATCCACGTGCCCGGGTTCGCCGGGTCCTCACGCTGCCACCGGTAGTTCAACGGCCAGGTTCCCGATGCGACCACGTTGAGCGACACGCCGTACACCGACAGGCCGCCGGTATCGTCCCAGTTCTCAGGCCCAAGCCCGATCCGCGGCGGGTCGCACGGCAGCGCGGAACCGTCGATGTACACCACGCCGGCGTTGAACGCCACGTGACTCCGCGGCGCGTTGAAGCCGATAGGGCAGGTGTTGCGCTGGTCGAACACCGACACGAGGATGCGGTTGCCGTCGCCGCTCAGCCCGTTCACGTTCATGATCGCGAACGCGGCGTTGAAGATCGGGTTGCCGGGGGTGTCGATCGATCGGAGGTAGATCTCGAGGTCGATCGGCACGCCTCCGTTGATCGTCGATCTCCAGATGAACGGACGGCGAAGCCCGTCGTGCGAGGGAGGGGGCGGCCCGTACTGCGCCATCCCGACGATCGTTCCGCCGTCATCGCTGATCCCGGTCACGAACAGGTCGCTGAACGGGATGCCCACGCCGCTGCTCGGGTCGGGGTAGTCGGCCGGCTTGCCCAGGTTGGTCGGAACCCAGGCACTGCCATCCCACGACCACCTCACCAGCCGCGCGCCGGTCTGCCCGGAGAAGTTTTCCGCGACGAACTGCGGCGATGCTCCGGAGGCGACCATGGAACCAGGCCCGGTGATCGCCGCGTTGTCCTTGGCGCCGAGATGCGGATCGATGACGTACTCGACACCGTTGCGCCACACGACGGTCCGCCGCCAGCTGTCCACGCCATCGGGTATGCCATCGCCGTCGCGGTCGAAGGGCACCTCGACGAGGTCGTATCCCGAGATGACGCTCCCGTCGTGGTTGACGTTGTCGGCCCGAGACGTGGTGGAGAGGCTCGGGAGCTGCGTGAACTGGCCGGTGACCGAGTCGTACCGGAACCCGTAGAAGTGACCGCACAAGCCGAAGGCGGGGCCGCCGCTGGAAGTCGTCAGCGGAGCCCAGTACGCGCCGCCGACAATGTACCGGCCATCACCGGAAAGATCGTTGGGCGTGTTGATTGTCTGGTCGCACCTCGTTCCGCCATAGAAGCGGCCGGTCGCGCCGTCCTGAAGTCGCTCGAACGAGCCGGCGTTGATCCAGCCGCCCGAGGCGCTCCAGTGGTGCGACACTCCCGGCACGATGCAGGGCGACAGCGGCGGACGCGGATCGCCCGGCGTGCACCCCGGCAACGAGCCGAAGCAGTACCCGTTGAAGCAGTTGAGGTCGCCCCAGTTGCTCGAGTTCTCAACCATCATCGACAACGCGGTCAGGTCCGAGGCGCACGAGACGCTCGCATCACCGGCCCACTCCGCGCCGGGAACGATCGAGTATCCGACACCGCGCCGCCAAACAATGGGAAGAGTCGAGTAGTCCGCGTTCCCGCCGGTCAAGCCCACGCTGACCAGCCCCGCGACGCCCTCGGTCGTCCGCGCCAGGTCTTCGGCGATCCCCGTGATGATGAGTTTCGGTTGAGCGAACACTCCGGCACACGACACCAGCGACGATGCGACAGCGATGACCGGCCACAGCCTTGAGTTCATGTTCAGTCCTTGAAGCCCGGTCCGGGCCGGGCCATTGAGGGTGAGAGAGCCTGGTTTGGAGGACAAAGCGCCCCCGCCGCGCTTCCGCGGCCGGGACGCTGCAAAATGAGGATCTCAGCGGCGACGACGCCCGGCCAGCAGCCCGCCGAGCCCGAGCAGGGCCAGCGATGACGGCGCGGGCACGCCTTGAATCTTGAACGCGCCATCGTGAACGGCGACGCCCGACAGCGTGCCATAGTCGAACCAGCCCTGGGGGAACCCGAAGTCGGTTGACCACGCGGCCTGCCCAACGCCGAACGCGCTGGTCGTGCTCCACTGGTTGTCGGCTCCGAACGGTCCGGACGGCTGAACGGGCGTCAGCCCGATCCAGTAATCACCCGCCGCCAGCGCGATGTTCAACCCGGAAGCCGTGTACTCGCGGATTCCCTGGTTGTCGAAGACAAAGTCCAGCGAAGTCACCGGCACCTGCGTGCCGTTGCCCAGGGGCGTTGCGCGCGGGTCGTTCGCCGCGATCGGGAGCGCTCCGGTCTTCGGGAACACGTTCAGCACGGCCGACGTGCCGGGCGAGAAGTTGAAGGCGGAGTAGTACGTCGAGATGCTGTTGATTGTCCAGCCCCCGGCCGGAACGGTCACATCGGCCACCCCGAAAATCACCATGCCGTTGAACCCGGGCGAGATCGTGTGAAACAGCCCCTGGCTGGTCGGGCTGGTGTCAATGGCCGACTGATCCCACAGGACATCCGCGTTCGCGGCCCCGGCAATCGCCGCGGCGGCCACGACACCCATCGTCAATGCTCGATTCATCATCATCTCTCCTCTGACCCTCACCGAGGCTCGCGACGAATCCGGGCCAAGCACGCGTCGTGCTTTGGCGCCCGAAAACGGCCGTCCGAACCGTTGTCAACGGAAGCGGTCGTACAGACAGAATAACCATACGCGACAGATTGGCAATAGGTTTCTAGACATTTTTCTAAGTAGAAATCCAATAGGGATGGGCATGGGCAAGGATCTCTGTGTACAATCAACGAGCAGCATGAGCCCGTCGTCCCTATCATACTCCGTCCAAAAGCCCCGGAGCCCCGAGAGCAACTTCCTCGCGGAAGGAACCGCCGCGGTGCACGGCCTTCGCCGCGCGTTGGCGGAGTTGCTCGCTTCGGTTGATGCGGACCCGTCGGAACCCCAGGAAGTGTCGCGGCGGTTCAAGTTGGACAAGACGCTGACGTGGCGGATCAGTCGCATGATCCGCGAGGAAGACGCGTGGGAAGCCGTCGGGCACATCCCGGGTCGTCCGAGCATTCGCTCGCTGGTTCAGAAGCTCGAATCCAGCGGAGCACCGGCTCAGAACGCGGAGGCGGTGCGACAAGCCATGGAGAGTTTCGAGCGGTTCGTCGCACGGCACTCGGGCGACCGCGAGACGTTCGAGATCATGGTCGGGGCCGGCGACCGACCGTCGGCATCCAAGCGGATGGAGATGTTCCGCAAGCAGGGGTTTCTTGCCAACAGCGCGGCGTGGGGGATTCAGGCCCGGCTGCAGATCGGCTTCACGATCATGGCGCCGTCCGCCGAGCCCGGGATGATCGACATGGCTTCGATCAACGGATTGGTGGACCTTCGACGCCTGCGAGCCAACATTCCCTGGGCGGTGGCCAACGCGCACGCATGGGAGGATGCCGCCACCGAGATCGACGCGCGACCCGAGCCGCTCGACGGCGGTGGCGTCAACGGCGTGCCGCTCATCCCCGAGTTCTGCACGCAGCCGCTCCCATCTACCCGCATCAAGAGCTCACCGCTCGGAAGCAAGAGGTTTGAGATCATCGACGGCGGGCTGGGGTACACCGGCGCGACGACCGTCGTCATCGGCTGGAAGTGGGCGCGGACCGCGTCGATCTACGGGTCAAGGCCCGACGACACCGGCGAGCACGGCGTGCACCTGTGGACGCCGGTCGAGCACATGATCCACGACCTGGTCGTGCACAAGTCGCTCGGATTCGCGATGAACCCCACCGCGTCGATCTACAGCGACCTCCCGGGCGGACCGAGATACCCGTTCGAGGGGTCGGATGTGGGCCGCATGAACATGCCCGACGAGGTGGTCAGCCTCGGCGCCTCGCCTCCGAGCATGACCACCGTGGAGTATCCGCGGTACCGCGAACTGGTTGACTACGCGTTTGCCCGCACGGGCTGGAACCCCAACGACTTCCACGCGTTCCGCCACCGGGTGCGCTATCCGACCATTCCGACCATCGCGCTCCTGCGCCACCCGCTGCTCCCGCCAATCGCCGTCGAGGGCGGGTCCGCGGCCTGATCAAGCGGAAAGAGAACCGCCCCCTCCGCGGAGCCATTCGGCGGAGAGGGCGGTGCGTTTGGTCCATCTCGGGTTCAGCACCCGCCGAAGTACGCGCTCAGGAAGTCGAAGATGTCCTGCACGCTGACCCCGTTGGGCGCGCCCGGACCGGCCGCGCTGTCGTTGGTGTTCGCGCACGCGTCGTTGCTGAAATAGCCGGTCAGGAAATCGAAGATGTCCTGCACGCTGATCCCGCCCGGCGCGCCGGGGCCCGCCACCGACTTGTTGAAGTTGCCGCGGCAGCACGGGCTGGTCAGGCTGAACGGCGTGCAGGCCGTGCCCGCCCCGCCGAACG
>JADLCX010000042.1 GCA_020846975.1 Phycisphaerales bacterium | reverse complement strand
TCACGGCCAGCTCTGGATGCTCGCCGCGGCACTGGAACCTCAGGATGGAGTCGCCATCGCCCGGAAAGCCGGGTAAGCTGTCAGGTCACGCCGCCATCCACTTCCCACTGCGGATGGGACACGCTCATCGACCCCGCGCCGTCGTTTGTGTTCCGGGTCAAGCCCGACTGCGATGGGAATGGCACCGACGACCAGGATCAGGACCCGGTTCCGACGTGCAGTACAAACTGCGGCATGGCCGACGTCAACAACTCGGGCAGCGTCACGGTCCAGGACATCTTCGACTTTCTCGGCTTCTACTTCGCTGGTGATCTGCGGGCGGATGTCAACCACTCGGGCAGCGTGTCCGTGCAGGACATCTTCGATTTCCTCGGAATGTACTTCGGTTGCCAGCCATGAGCCGTCTCACGGGTTCGTCACGAGCGCAACAATGCGTCCACGGTGACGAGCAACCCGTCCGACAACCTTGAGCGACCTGACGATCCGGCGGTAGCACCATCCGAGAGCACACCGCTGTTTCAGTTCATACCGGTTGCCGGCCCGATTGCCGAATCTCCTCTAACCCCCACTCCAGTTGAGACTTCGGCCGTCGCGCTCGGGCAGCCGAGTTCTTCTGTCGACCCCTGGGCCCACCGCCGCGGCGAGCCACGGTTGTTCGCGTTCTTCTGGACGTTTTATGTCATGCTGGCGGTGGGCGGGAGCGTGACGTGGCTCGCGCGGGCGGGCGTGGTGACACCCGGAACCTACGGCCCCGCGGCGAGGATCATGCTCATCGCGATCGCGGTGGGCATGGTCGTGCTGTGGCCAATGACGCGGCTCAGCCAGGCTTCTCCACGTGGCAACTCGATCCTGCCCGTGCTCGCGGACCTGCTGGTCGTGCAGTTCCCGGTCCAGATCGTGGTGTGGCCGCTCTACGTCATGGCCAACTGGCCGGGCGAGATCGTCAAGGTCGTCGCCTCGCTCATGGGTGCGTGGGGCGTGCTGACCGGCGGCCTGCTCGCGCTCGCGCTGGGCGGGCGGGTCGTCTGGCTCGCTCGCGATCCGCGGCTTGGCGGGCGCGTGGTGTGGATGACGCTGTTCGTCGCGCTGGTGCTCGCCGGACCAACCGCCGCGTGGGTGGTTGAATCTCGCGGCGGGGCAGCCCCGGCGTGGTTGTGGATGGCCTCGCCGGTCACGGCCATCTCGTCCCTCACCGGCAAGGGTCTGATCGGCCCGACCGCGCCGGCGAGCGAGTTGCAATGGCGGGCGATCATCATCACGCTGAGTTTCGGGGTCTTCGCGTGGGCGCTCGCGGCGGCGCGGAACGGGGTGTGCCGCGGCGAGGTCGAACCCAGCGACCACGGGCGGAGTACGACCGGGACCCGCGCGCCGGGCCGGGGATGAACACCTACGCTGTGCCGACAAGAAACGACCCGAACCGTCCGAACGCACCAGACACACGGGCAAGCACGCCCCGCCTCTCGAGGCCACGGAGACCCTCACCATGGAAATGGTGACGCAGCAGGAAAAAGAGCAGATCGAGGCGAAACTGGCGCACCTGATCGGCAACCGCCCGGTGATCTCCAGGCGCATCGCCGAGGCTCGCGAGCTCGGCGATCTGAAGGAGAACGGCGACTACCACGCCGCCCGAGAAGAGCAGGGAATCCAGGAGGCCGAGATCCGCCGGCTCGAGCAGCGCCTCGCCACCGCGCAGGTCGTGGATGAATCGCACAAGTCCTCGGGCGTGGTGTTCGTCGGAGCGATGGTCAAGATCCGCGAGGAAGGCGGAGAAGAGATCGAGATGGTGCGCCTGGTGGGCGAATCCTCGGGCGGCGATTCCGTTGACTATTTCGAGGCGACGGTCTCCAGCCCTTTCGGCGAGGCCCTGCTGAAGGCGCGCGTCGGCGAGGTGGTCGCGGTGCGCGGCCCGCGGGGGATCAAGCGCTTCGAGATCGTCGAAATCCTGTAGAACTCGCGGCTCGGGCTCGAGCCGTGACCAATAACCAGTTCCGCTGCGCGACTCCAAAGCCGCTTGTTCGCAAGTTGCAAGGGAATCCGCCGCGGATGGTCGTTCTGCACGGCGAGATCGCCCGACCGGGGTGCCCGGCGGCCGACTAGACTGTGCTTCTTGGCCCGCACGCGACCATGGCCTGTCGCGATCACGTCGGTCTGCCGATAATGGTCTCGACCCGATTCGATAGGGAGCCTGCCATGGGACTCATCTTCGCTCTGGACGAACTGCACGCAACCGGTTGGTCCTGTCTCGACACCACCGGGTGCGCGTTCGACACCGATGGACGCGCCTACCCCACCATCGCTCGCGTGCAGCAGGAGTTCGCGGCGGCGGGCTTCGAGTTCTCGATCACGCACCAGTCCCGCTTCAACTGCTACCGCGCCGAATGGCGCGAAGCCGGCAGCGATCAGACGCAGGCCGTCGTGGGCCACTCTGAAGCCGAGGCCGCGGTCTACGCCCTCGCTCAGTTCCGCCGCAGCCTCGTGGCGGCGTGAGCCCCTCGCTCGGCAGCCACAAAGCTCGTGTCTTCCTTTACCGCGTCCGGCTCGCTTGAGCCGGATGCGTTGCGGCCCTATGATCGCCCCGCAACCGGACGGCCCCATCGTCTAGTCCGGTCCAGGACGCTAGGTTCTCATCCTAGAAACTGGGGTTCGAATCCCCATGGGGTCATTCGTCAGGCATGACGCCCCGCGAGCGATCGCGGGGCGTTTTTCGTTCTCCGGGCGCGGGTTTACCGGACTGTCCGCGCTTGCCGGGTTCGAGCCTGACGGCCGGCCGCGATTACGCGGGCTTGCGACCCTGCATTCGCGGGGGTCTTGACGGGGGCGGGTCAACTCGGCGGACGGGCGTGCCGATCGGAGTCACGGGAGGTGCTCCGATGCCCAGCCAGGCCCGCGACGGGCGCAACACCGACGCCGCGATCCACAGCACGTTCGCCAACGACCCCGACATGCGGGAGTTGATCGAACTGTTTGTCTCGGAACTGCCCGGGCGCATCGACGAGGTCCGCATCGCCGCGAGCTCGCAGGATGCCGAATCGCTGCGCCGGCTGATGCACATGCTCCGCGGGTCGTGCGGCGGGTACGGGTTCGCCGAACTCGGACGCCTGGCGGGAAGGATCGAGGAAGCCCTGGGCTGCTGCGCGATCCAGACTCCCGACGGCGAGGGTGCGCTCGACAACGTCCGCGCGGAGGTCCACAGCCTGATCGCCCTGTGCGCCCGCGTCACCGCGGCCGCGCCGGACTGAAAGCCCCCACTTGTCTCCGCCGCGCGATGGGGCGCCGCGGATGTTCAGAAAAACCGATCCGCCCTTCCATGGCTTGAACGGCGGCACACTGCGGAAGATGACCCGGAACGGTCACGGATCAAGCAAGCGTGCCCAACCCTTCTGACAATCCCCGTGTGTTGCTCATCGATGACTCGATCGACGTTCATCGCCTGCTCAAGGTGCGCCTGCGTCACGAGCAGATCCGGCTCGTCGACGCCCTCAACGCCCGGGACGGGCTGGAACTGGCGAAGAAAGAGCCGCCCGCGACGATCCTGCTCGACCTCGACATGCCCGACACCGACGGGTTCGAGGTGCTGCGTGCGTTGAAGGAAGACTCGACGACCAACTCCATCCCGGTCATCGTGCTCAGCGCCATGAGCAGTTCCGAGGACAAGGTCACGGCCTTCGACCTCGGCGCCACCGACTACGTCACCAAGCCGTTCGACCTCGCCGAACTGCGCGCCCGCCTGCGCGCGGCGCTGCGCCTCGACCAACTGCTGCACCTGCTCGCCGACCGCGCCAACGTGGACGGCCTCACCGGACTGGGCAACCGGGCCCACTTCAACAAGCGCTGGGCCGAGAAGGTCGCGGAGTGCCGACGGCACCCCATGCCGCTGGCCCTGGCCATGTGCGATGTCGACCACTTCAAGCGCGTGAACGACACCTACGGCCACCCCGCGGGCGACGAGGTGCTCCAGGGGGTAGCCAAAATGCTCCAATCGGAATGCCGCGAGATCGATGTCGCGTGCCGGTACGGCGGCGAGGAGTTCGCGCTCATCATGCCCGCGACCTCAACCCCCGACGCGCTGGTCGTGGCCGAGCGCGTGCGCGAAGCGCTCATGCGGGTCATCTGGCCGCGCCACCCCGAGCACCAGATCACCATGTCGATCGGGCTGGTCGGCAGCAGCGGCGGGATCGGCGAGGCCACCGCGGCGAACTGGCTCGAGCAGGCCGACCGCAACCTCTACTCCGCCAAGCGCGACGGCCGGAACAGGGTTGTTTCCTCCGAACTCGATTCCAGCGTCCGCTGGACCTCGCGGGCTTCGGATGCCCCGTCGGCGGACTCGCAGGCCAAGGCCGCCTGAGCCGGACCACCGCCCACCGGTCAACCTCGAAACGCTCTCATTCCTCGCTCGTCGGTTCTGCCGGATCGGGCGTGCCGCTCTCCATCTTGATGACACGCGCCTCGGCCGCGGCCAGCCGCTGCCCCAACTCGCGGACGCGCGCGTTGAGGAGCCGGACCTCCTCCGCAAGCTCTTCAACGGCGCGCTCCGAGAAAGCCGCGTGCTCCTCGATCGCCGTAAGCCGCCGATCGATCGGCACGGATTGTGGATCATCGTCAACGCTCACGCGCGATCCTAGCGGGTGTGCTACGCTGCGTCCCGATGACCATTCTCCCATCGAAGTACTCACGGATCGGGCTGGCGCTGGCCGCGCTGGGCACCGGCGCCCCGGCGAGCGCGTGGGCCGACTCGATCCTGGACCGGTCCGATCACCTGCTCCAACCGACCGATTCCATCGCGCAGCCGAGCACCGCCGCGGAAACGCAAACTCCCAGCGCCGACGAACCCCGCGAGCGCCGGTTCGGCAGGGCGGGCTCGTGGTGGTGGAGCGTCGGATCGGGCGTGGCCAGCAACTTCGGCGATGCCATCGACACGAACATCCACGGGATCCTCTCGACCTTCCTGGCCGACGAACTCGAGTTCGGCGTCGAGACCGCCGGCTGGTACTTCAACCAGGAAGGCCCCGACACCGGCGGCCTCAGCGCGAGCATGATCTTCCGCTGGCACTTCGCGCACGACCGGGAGTTCCGCTGGACCGTGTTCGGCGATGCGGGTATCGGGCTGCTCGCCGGGTTCGACGATGTGCCCGACGGCGGAACGAGCCTGAACTTCCTGCCCCGGCTGGGCCTGGGCTTCACGCACGTGCTGGGCGACGACCCGGGCGGCGCAAGACTCACTCTCGGAGCACGCTGGCACCACATCTCCAACGCGCGGATCGAAGGCGAGGAACGCAACCCCGCGCGCGATTCGCTCATGGCGTACTTCGAGATCCAGTTCCCGTTCTGAACCAGACCGGGATCAGGCCGGCATCAGACCAGCAGGCTCCGGCCCGTCATCTCCGCGGGCTTGGGCAGGCCCATCATCTCCAGCGCGGTGGGCAGGATGTCGGCGAGCCGACCGCGCGGCTCCTGGCGCAGCCCGCGGCCCATCACCCCCGATCCGACCACGTACAGCGGAACGTCGTAGGTGGTGTGCGCCGTGTGCGGGGCGTTGGTCACGGGGTCCCACATCTGCTCGGCGTTGCCGTGGTCCGCGGTGATGATCAGGCTCCCCCCACGGGCCGTCGCGGCCTTGATGATCCTGCCGACACAGTTGTCAACCGTCTCGCACGCCTTGATCGCCGCCTCCAGTTTTCCCGTGTGGCCGACCATGTCGCCGTTGGCGAAGTTCACGACGATGAACTCCTCGCAGTCCGGCGCGGCAAAACGACCGAGCACCGCCCGGCAGACCTCCTCCGCGGCCATCTCGGGCTTGAGGTCGTAGGTGGCGACCTTGGGCGACTGCGGGTTCTCGCGCCGCTCACCCGGGAACGGCTCATCGCGATAATCGTTGAAGAAGAACGTGACGTGAGGGTACTTCTCGGTCTCGGCGCAGCGGAACTGCCGCACACCGATCTTGCTCATGTACTCGCCGGCGATGTTCACCATCTTGGGAGGCTTGGGGAACGCGACCTTGACGTACGGGAGCAGCGATTCCCAGTACTCGGTCATGATCACGTAGTCGATGTCGAGCTTCCGGCCGCGATCAAAGCCGTTGCGCCCTGAATCGGGAGACGGCTTCACCCTCGACCACTGCTCATCGGGGAACACGAACGCCGCGGAGATCTCGCGCGGACGGTCGCCGCGATAGTTGTAGAAGATCACGGAATCGCCGTCACGAATCGGCGCGGGCTCGCCGACCGCGCGCGCCGTCACAAACTCGTCGCCCTGCTGGCTGTCGCCGGTCGGATGGTCGTAGTACTCCTGGATCGCGGCCGCGGCGGTCGGGAAGTTCGGCGCCGGGGTCGAGCCGCGCCCGGTCAGCGCGTCAAAGGCCATCCCGACCCGCTCCCAGCGAAAGTCCCGATCCATCGCGTAGTACCGGCCGCAGAGCGTGGCGATGCGCCCGATGCCGATCGCGGCGAGTTCACGTTCGATCTGCTCGATGTAGCCCTTGCCCGTGTAAGGCCCGGTGTCGCGGCCATCGGTGAACAGGTGAACCGCCACTCGCGGCATGTCGAACCGCTTGCATGCGCGCACGATCGCGTACAGGTGCGTGAGCAGTCCGTGAACACCCGCATCCGAGGCGATCCCGAGCAGGTGGACCTTCCCGCCCCGGCGCTTGGCGTTCTGAACAGCCCCGGCAATCGCCGCGTTGCCCTCCAGGCCCGCGCGGCACGCCTTGGTGATCGCCACCGACTCCTGATCCACGATCCGGCCCGCGCCGATGTTCTGGTGCCCGACCTCGGAGTTGCCCATCGTGCCCTCGGGCAAGCCAACATCCTCACCGCTGGTGTGAATCAGCGTCCGCGGCCATTCCGCGTCGAGCATGTCGGCGACCGGCGTTCTCGCCAGTTTGATGGCGTTGAACCTGTCGTGCTCGGGATTGGGGTTCTCGCCCCAACCGTCGCGGATGATGAGGACCAGGGGGGTGTTGCTGGAAGGTGCCGGCATAGCGCAACAGTAACGATCCCGGACGCTTGAATCGCGCAAAGAGCCAATAATCTTGCCACGGAGCAGACCGAGCCGGCGAGTCCGTGGAATCCCTACGTCTGGATCGATCCTGAGCGCATGGGCGGCTAGCCGTGCTTCCGGGACACCAGGGCGCCGGTGCGGGTGCTGTTTGAGTACCTCGGCGGCGGGTATCCGCCGGAACGTTTTCTCGACGGTTTCGAGAACAGCCCACCACGCGAGATGGTCATGGCCGTGCTGGCGCTGGCCGCACGCGAGATCGAGCGTGGCTCGAGGGCCGCGTGAAAGTCCTGCTTGACCATTGCGTCCGCAAGCCGTTTGGACGACCGCTGATCGGACACCATGCGCCGACCAGCCGATTCATGGGCAGGGAACGCCTCAGCAACGGTGCGCTGCTGAGCGCGACGGCATCCGAGCACGAAGTTGCGATCACGATCACCAAACGCCCGAGACTTGGACAGGACATCGCCGAACTCCCGGTGCCTGCCCTCGCGCTCGACGCGATGACCAACAAACCCCACGTACTCGAGCCGTTCGCGCCGGAATCGTTCCGACTTCTGGGCACGATGCTGCAACGACGGGTGTACACCGTTCGCTTGCCCGGCGCGTTGGCTGGCGTCTGATGCTCGCTTGGTTGTGACCCGCGCGCGAGACGGCGCGCCCGGTGCCAAGTAACCGCCCTCGCGAGTTCCGAGATCCCTATCATCCCCGCTTGCCCCTCCTCGCCGTCACCAACCTCAAGTACTCGATCGGCACGCGCGTCCTGCTGGACGGGGTCTCGTTCTCGATTGAAGCAGGAGAGCGGATCGGGCTGGTGGGCCGCAACGGGTGCGGCAAGACGACGCTGATGCGGGCGATCATGGGGCGGGTGACGGCGGAATCGGGGCGGGTGGATGTGCAGAAGGGTGCGAGGGTCGGGTACCTGAGCCAGGACCCGGAACTGAACCTCGACAACACGCTGCTCGCGGAAGCGATCGCGGGTTTCGCCGAACTCTCGACACTGCACGAAGAACTGGATGAAGTCTTCCACGAGATGGCCCTGCCGGAGAACGGGACACCCGAGCGGCTCGAGCGGCTGATGCGCCGACAGGCGGACCTGCAGGAGCGGATCGACGCCTGGGGCGAGGGCGGGGGCGGCGGCTACGCCATCGAGCACAAGGCGGAGGCCGTGCTGCACGGGCTTGGGTTTGTCGATGCCCAGTTCGGGATCAAGGTGCGCGACCTCTCGGGCGGGCAGAAGGGGAGGCTCGCGCTCGCGAAGCTCCTGCTGGAGTCGCCGGACCTCCTGCTGCTCGACGAGCCGACCAACCACCTCGACATCGCGGGGCGCGAGTGGCTCGAGGAGTTCCTGCGAAGCGAGTACAGCGGCGCGGTGATCCTCATCAGCCACGACCGCTACCTGCTCGACCGCGTGGTGGACCGCATCGAGGAAGTCGAACGCGGCCGGCTGATCGAGTACCCCGGGAACTACACCGCGTTCGTGGACATCCGCAAGCAGCGGCTGCTGACCCAGCACCGCGCGTACGAGAACCAGCAGTCGCGCTGGGCCAAGGAAGAGGAGTTCATTCGCCGCTTCCGCGCCGGGCAGCGCGCCAAGGAAGCGCAGGGTCGGCTCAGCAAACTCGAACGCGAGAAGGAGCAGGAAGCGATCGAGCGACCGCTGGAGATGGGGACGCTGCGGATGGAGCTGCCCGAGGCCCCGCGGACGGGCGAGCAGGTGGTGTCGGTCCGCAACGCCGGCAAGTGGTATCCGGCTCCGGCGGCCTCCGACGCCGCGGTAGACAATCCAGAGCCGCAGCACGTCCGGCGCGAGAAGAAGGCGGGCGACAAGGTGCTCTTCCACGATCTCGATTTCAGCATCGCGCGCGGCGAACGCTGGGGCGTCATCGGTCCCAACGGCGCGGGCAAGACGACGCTCGTGCGAGCGATCCTCGATGAACTGCCGTTGAGCGCGGGCCAGACCAAGATCGGCTACAACGTCGTCATCGGGTACTTCCAGCAGCTCCCGCCGGGCGTCGATGACGAGTTGAGGGTGTACGAGTACCTTCAGATGGTGATCCGGCGCGAGAACCCGGGCAAACCGTTGAGCGAGCAGGCGGCGCGGAATCTGGCGGGCGCGTTCCTGTTCACCGGGGAGGACCAGGAGAAGCCGATGGGCGCGCTCAGCGGGGGCGAGCGCGGCCGCGCCCGGCTTGCCGCGCTCCTGGCCTGCGCCAAGAACCTGCTGGTGCTCGACGAGCCGACCAACCACCTCGACATCCCCTCCTCGGAGCGGCTCGAGCAGGCCCTCGCGCCCACGAGCAAGGAGGGGGCCTACGACGGGGCCCTGGTCCTCATCAGCCACGACCGCGCCCTGATCGATGCGACCTGCGACCACCTGCTGATCCTCGACGGGACGGGCGGGGTGACGGTCTTCCACGGCAACTACTCGGCCTGGCAACGCAAGCGTGCCGAGCAGGCTTCGGGCAAGGCCGCGACGACCGGATGGACCGCTCCGCCAACCCCCACCAAGAGCGAGCCGAAGGGTCAGAAGGCCCCGGTCGCCGGGTCGGGAGCGGCGGTCTCGAACGGGACGCCGACGGGCAAGAAGAAGAGCGGCGGAGGCGGGGGAGGGGGTGGGGGCGGGAAGTACTCGTGGATGCCGGTGGACAAGCTTGAAGCGGAAATCGGCCGCGTGACAGCCCGGCTCAAGGCCGCCGACGACGAACTGGCCTCCGAAGAGGTCTACCGGGACGCCAAGCGGTGCAACGCCCTCCTGGATCAGCGGGAAAAAGTGGCCGCGGAGTTGGAATCGCTGGAGGCGGAGTGGCTTCGGCGGGCGGGGTGATCCCCGCGCCGGCGGCTGTCGGATCGGGTCGGGTGGACGCCGCGGGCCGTATGATGGCCGCCGCGGCGGGTTGCCCGCCGTTCGGACCGTGTTCCGTGCAGATGTCAAGCCTGCGTGGCCGATGAACCCTCCCATGCATCAGCAGTTTTTCGATGATCAGGCCGCGGCCGGGTTGCTCTCACGTCGTGAGGTGATCGGCGGCGGGCTCCTGCTTTCGGCTCTGGCCCTCTCGGGGTGCAACAACTCCACGATGCGGGTGCCGACGGCGACGGCCTCGGCGGTCAACTCCAGCCCGGTGACGCCGTACATCCCCGGACCGATGCCCTCGGCGCCGACGCCGGCGCAGCGTGCGGCCGGAGGGGGATCGGTCCCGGTGATTCCACGATCGGCGTGGACCCGGACCGGGCGGATCGCCGGCCGGAAGATCAACGACATGGGGCGGGTGACGCGCATCACCGTTCACCACGAAGGCGATGACCCGTTCACGGCGACATCGCAGGCCGCGGTGGCTTCGAGGCTGGAGTCGATCCGCCAGTTCCACACGACGCGGACCAAGCAGGGAAGGCCGAGCGAGAAGTGGGCGGACATCGGGTACCACTACATCATCGACCCGGCGGGCCGGGTGTGGGAAGGTCGCGACGCGAGGTACCAGGGCGCGCACGTGCAGGACCAGAACGAGAACAACCTGGCGGTGATGGTGCTGGGCAACTTCGATCGGCAGCAGGTGACGCCGGCGGCCCGCACGACGCTGGACGCGTTCGTCGCCGACCGGATGCGGCACTACAGCGTTGTTCGGGCCCGGGTGTACACGCATCGGGAGTTAAACCCCACGCAGTGTCCCGGGCGCAACCTGCAGAGCTACATGGTGACCACGCGGGCACGCGGCGGTCGGCTGGCGGTGGCGGCGGCGGAGATGGGGCTGGCCTGAGTCGTTCATTCCGGCACCCGGATGCCGACGGGCTCGATCTCTGACGCTCGCCTTCCTTCGACATCGATCGTGATGAGCACACCACAGGCGCGGTTATCGTCGCTGGCGACATCGAGCGGGCTGGGGAGTTGGCTCACCATGGTGTTGAGCGTGGCCTGGATGTCGCGGCCGATGATGCTGCGGTGCGGTCCGCACATGCCCAGGTCGGTGATCGCGGCGAGGCGGTGATCGAGGATGCGGGCGTCGGCGGTCTGCACGTGGGTGTGCGAGCCGACGACGGCGACGGCCCGCGGGCCTGACGAGCTGGTGTGTTTATCGAGCGCGTGCCAGGCCATGGCCTGCTTCTCGCTGGTGACTTCGCCGTGGATCTCGATGACGACCAGCGCGTCGGGCGCGACCTTGCCGATCTCGGCCATCTCGCGATCGACCGCCGCGAAGGGGTTGTCGCTGGGCATGGGCATGAACATGCGACCGAGCACGGTGATGATCGCGATGGGCGGCAGGTCGGGCTCGCGGATGATCGAGAACCGCTTGCCGGGCGCGCCGGGGGCGAGGTTGGCGGGGCGCGCGGCCGGCTCGTGCGGGTCGTCGAGCACGGGGAGGATCTGCCGGTCTTTGGCCCAGTGGTCGCCGAGCGTCACGGCGTGGACGCCGCTACGCAGGAGTTCGCGGTAGTTGTCGGGGGAGAGGCCGGAGCCGTTGCGGGAGTTCTCGCCGTTGGCGACGAACAGCCGCGAGGACTTCTCGGCCCGCAGCCGCGGGATCGCGTGGGCGATCGCGCGACGTCCGAGCGAGCCGACGACATCGCCGAAGAATGTGATGCGCAGGTCAGACATGCAGTCCGTGGTCGGGCTCGATGGCCGTCGGGGGGCTGGAGGCGATCAGGCCGGGGATGTGCGGCGAGGCGAGCCTCGCATCGCCGGGCAGGACGCGCACGCACACGGCGTGCCGCTCGATATGCGTCGGTCGGTCAAACGCGCCGGTGTAGTGGAAGGTGGTATCGCCCAGCGCGCTGGGGCTGGCAAGCGGCACGGCGACACCCTCGGCGATCTCGCCGTGCTCATCGGCCGCGCCGTGCCAGGCCTCGACGCGGACTTCATCGGGCCGCAGGCCGGCCAGCCGCACGGCCGCGGCGATGTTGACGCCGTCGCCGTGGGGGTCGGGGGCGGCGTGCGCGCTCTTGATGCGCACGCCGCTCCAGGCGCGGCGGTAGCGATCGATGTGGTCGGCGAGTTCGCGGGCCTCTCGCATATCGCCGTGCTCGGAGGCCGCGAGGCGCGTGGCGAGGGTGTGCGCGGGGAAGTAGTACTTGGTCGCGTACTCCTTCACCATGCGGTGGGTGTTGAACACGGGGGTGAGACGCTGGATGCACCGCTTCAATCGCGCGACCCAGCGGGCGGGGACGCCGTCGGGGCCGCGATCCTCGAACTCCGGCAGGATCGTCCGCTCGATCAGCCGGTACAGCGCGTCGGACTCGAAGTCTTCACGGTCGTCGTCGGGCGCATCGTTGGGGAAGATCCCGCGGTCGTCGATCTTGAACCCGAGGTCGGCCTCGAAGCCCTCGTCCCACCAACCGTCGAGGATCGAGGCGTTGAGCACGCCGTTCATGGCGGCCTTCATGCCGCTGGTCCCGCTGGCTTCGAGGCCGCGGATCGGCGTGTTGAGCCAGATGTCGCAGCCGCGGACCATCTCGCGCGCGACATCGATGCCGTAGTCTTCGAGGAAGAGCACGCGCCCCTTGAAGCGAGGGTCGCGGGCGAAATCGACGATCTCGCGGATGAGGTGCTTGCCCCAACTGTCGCCGGGGTGCGACTTTCCGGCGATGACGAGCTGGAACCCGCGCGAGCCCTTGCCGCCCGGCGCGCCGTTCAGGAGTTTCAGCAGCCGCTCGGGGTCGCGGAACATGAGCGTGGCGCGCTTGTAGCCCGCGAAGCGGCGGGCGAAGCCGATGGTGAGCAGTTCGGGGTCGAGGGCCGCGGCGCAGCCGCCGGTGTGGCCGGACTTGGCGCGTGCGGCGCAGTAGCGCACGAACGCGGCGCGGCAATCGCGCCGGGCCTGCCAGAGGTCCCTGTCGGGGATGCTCGCGATCCGCGCCCACGCGTCGGCGGAATCCGGCGCGGCGCGCCAGGCGTCGCCGAGATGCTTGTCGTAGAGCGCGGCCATGATCGGCGAGATCCAGCCGGCCGCGTGGATGCCGTTGGTGACGTGACCGATCGGGATGTCGCCTTCGGGCACACCCGGCCAGATGTTCTTCCACATCGTTCGGCTGACGCGCCCGTGCAGCCGGCTGACGCCGTTGCACCACTTGCTGGTGCGGATGGCGAGGATCGCCATGCTGAACGGCTCGTTGCGGTCGGCGACGTTCTCGCGGCCCAGGGCCATGAAGCCCTCGAGGTCCAGGCCCAGGGTGTCGTGGTAGTGACCGAAATAGTGCTTGACCAGCGCGGTGTTGAAGTGGTCGATTCCCGCGGGGACGGGCGTGTGCGTGGTGAACACGTGCGAGGGCGAGGCGGCTTCGCGGGCCTGGTCGAAGGAGAGGTTGAGGTGCGCCGAGCGGATGAGCCGGATCCGTTCGAGCGCCATGAACGCGGCGTGGCCCTCGTTCATGTGGAAGACGGTGGGTGCTTCGCCGACGGCCTGGAGGGCCCGCACGCCGCCGATGCCGAGGACGATCTCCTGCTCGATCCGTCGGCGCTGGTCGCCGAGGTAGAGGTTCGCGGTGATCTCGCGGTCTTCGGGCGTGTTCTCATCGATGTTGGTGTCGAGCAGGTAGAGCCGCACACCGCCCACCTCGGCCCGCCAGATCGCGCACGCGACAGCGCGGCCGGGGAGGTCGATGTACACCTTCAGGTGCAGGCCGTCGCCGCCGAGGACCCGCTTCACGGGCTGCGTGGGGGCATCCAGCGGCGGGTACACCTCCTGCTGCAGGCCGTGCTCATCGAGGGCCTGGTGGAAGTAGCCGTTGCGGTAGAGGAGGCCGACGGCGATGAAGGGCAGGCCGAGGTCCGCGGCCGACTTGAGGTGGTCGCCGGCGAGGAGCCCGAGGCCGCCGGAGTAGATCTGGAAGCACTCGGTGAGGCCGAACTCGGCGCAGAAGTAGGCGACCTGGAAGGGGCGGAGCGTTGCCGGCAGCTTCGACCCATCCCGGCTGAACCAACCGCTCCGGGCGGCCGCGGTCGCGCTGGCGCGCACCCGCACCGCCGCCTCGACGAGCTCCACGAACGCGGGATCCTTCGAGAGCATCGCCAGCCTCGCGGCCGGGAGCGCGGCGATGGTCCGCACGGGGTTGTGCCCGGTGGAGTTCCACAGGTCCCTATCCAGCCGCTCGAACGCCGCCCACGCCTCGGGCCGGTACATCCACGACAGGTCGTACGCGACCTCGAGCAGCCGGGCGATCGGGTCGGGGAGAGGGGAGAGTTGGGGGGGTGTCCATCCTTGAACGGTGGGCATGCGGGCTCCGTGAGCGGCCTGGGAAGCGGGGCCGAGATGGTAGGAGACCGCGGCCGGGCTTGAACATCCCCGCATCGCCAAAGCAGAGAAGACCCCGGCGGTGTCACCGGGGTCTTCTCCACATCACGGAGCACGACTTGTTCAGCAGCCCTCTCAGGCCGCCATCTTGACGCTGTTGTTCCCGCTGTTGGGCATCGTGGTCGTCGAAGTGATGCCGAACGCGCTGCCGCCGCCGCCGCCGACCGACCCGAACTGCAGGGCCAGCACGTTGCTCTCACCGCCGATGCTCTCGCCGCGGCGGGGCTGGACGATGTACTGCACCGCATCGACACCCACGGGCAGGGTCTCATCGGTGAACTCCTTCTTGCCGGCGCTCCCGATGGTCGTGAACGCGGTGTCCACACCGGGGATCTTGCGCTTGACCATGTAGGCGATGTTGCTCACACCCGCCGGCTGCGAGACCTTCCAGGTGAGCTTGATCGAGCCGCTGGGATTCACGGTGGCCACGAAGCTCTCGGGCGGGAGGGGGGGTGGGAGCGTGCTGCGCGGGTCATCGGGGCTGATGCTCGCCAGCGAGTAGACGTTGGGGTTGTTGGTGCTCTCGGCGAAGGCCTTGATCACCGCGACGTACGCGGCCGCGGTGGCGCGGGTCGCATCAAGGTTGTTGCGGAGGGCGATGGTCGCATCCTTGCTCGCGGTGCGGGCCGCGGTGGCCGCGGCATCGGCGGTCTCCAGCGCCTCGACCAGGGCCTTGAAGCCCGCCACCTGGCCGGCCGACAGGCCGATCTGGGCCTGGTGCATCTGCCAGGAATCGGCGTGATCGCCGCACCACGCGATGAACTCGGGGATGGTCTTCGGAATGTTCGTTGACATCTTCTGTTTTCCTTGTTCACGACTTCCAACATGCAGGGATCGAATCCGCGGCGGACGGAACACATGCCGCATCACCCAAGTCGATCGTGAGAAGCCGCGGAGGGATTGAGCGGTTGTGTCGATTTTTCTCAAAATGCTCGTTTTGCGAACAATGAAGATGGCGCAGACCATGCCGTATGGGCCGTCCTACGAGCCTCGCACGCAGGAAGCGGTGCCTTTCGCCTTCGCCCCGCATAAACCGGGGAGTTTTTCCGCCGATGTTCGCACCCCGTCGGGAGGTTCGCGCCACCTTTGCGCGAAATCGAGCGCGGCGGAACCATTCTTCCAAGCTGCGTTGGGGCTCTTCCAGGCTGAAGAGTGATTGTTCCAAGCTGCTTCGGGGTTCTTCCAGCCTACCGAAGGGTTCTTCCAAGCTGCGTTGAGAGTCTTCCAAGCTGCCGAAGGATTCCGCCAAGCTGCTCTGGGGTTCTTCCAAGCTGCCGAATCGTCCTTCCCCCGCCTTCACATCCGCCATCCGAAATCCGACACCCGCCATTCCTCGATAGCCTCAATCGGCGGGTGGCATTACCCGCAAATCAACAGTTCCTCGTGCCACTGTCCGCTGCTCTGAGCGGGCAGTGTGCCTTTCGCCTTGAGCCGAGTTGGGGGGGCGGCGATTGAGGCTATCGAGAATCGGCGACTTCGGCAACTCGCACGGTGCGTGGGTGGGGGGGCCGGACGCTTCTGTCGCCCCTCCGGGGCTTTCGGAATGGGGAGGAGGAGGGAGGGGATATGGGGGGCGTCGCTGACCGGGGGTTGCGCTCGCTTGTCGCTGGCGCGACAAGCGTTGCTCCACCCCCGGCTACAGACCGTCGCCCCGCTGGGGCGAAATCACCGAACCCGCTTGGAACTCCGACGAATGATGATCGCGGTGATCCAGCCGAAGCCGAGGACACCGATGGCGAGCAGCGCCACCGTTGACCATGAAGAGTGGCCGGTGAGTAGGCGGTAAAGACCGCCGAGCACAAGCATCCCCGAAAGTAATACCACCGCGCCCAACAGCATCCATGAACGCGGGTCGGAGAGCGAGCGGCCGTTGCGAGTGGAAACTTGATCGCTGGAACCGGTGTTCCATCCGGTTACGTCAGGTGTAGGAGCTTGATCCATCGCCATCTCCTTGCCTCGTCTCTGCAACCTGAAACCTACACCCTCTCCTCCACTCTCACTTCTTCATGGCAGCGATCTTCATGGGCAGCCCGAACAGGTCGATGAACCCGCGCGCGGCGGTCACATCGTACCCGTCCATCGCAAAAGATGCGAGCTTGGGGTCGTAGAGGGATTGGTCGGCGGTGGCCGAGACGGCCTGGGCCCGGCCCTTGTAGAGCTCGATGGTGGCCTCGCCGGTGACGCGCTGCTGGGTGTGGTCGATGAACGCCTGCATCGCCTCGCGCAGCGGGTGGAACCACTGGCCGAAATAAACAAGCTCCGCATACCTCAAAGCCACATGCTGCTTGAAGTGCATCGTGTCGCGCTCGAGGGTGAGCTGCTCGATCGCCTTGTGCGCCTCGTAGAGGATGGTTCCGCCGGGGGTTTCGTAGGCCCCGCGGCTCTTCATGCCGACCAGCCGGTTCTCGGCAAGGACGACCTGCCCGATGGCGTGCCCCCCCCCGATCTCGTTGAGCGTGGCGATCAACTCGTGACCGGGCATTTCCTTGCCGTTGACGGCCACAGGGTTGCCGCGGAGGAACCTGACCTTCACCGTCTCCGCCTTATCGGGGGCTTTATGGGGCGGGACGGTCATCAGCCAGACATCATCCAAGACCTTCTGGTCCGGGTGCTCGATCTCCGCGCCCTCGTGCGAGCAGTGCCAGAGGTTGCGGTCGCGGGAGTAGATCTTCTTCTTGGACTGCTGGATCGGGATGCTCTTCTTGTTGGCGTAATCGACCGCGGCTTCGCGGCTGGTCAGCTCGAACGACGGGTCCTTCCACGGCGCGATGATCTTGAGGTCCGGGCCGAGGGCCATGTAGGTGAGCTCGAAGCGGACCTGGTCGTTGCCCTTGCCGGTAGCCCCGTGGCTGACGGCATCGGCCCCGGTCTTGCGCGCGGCGTTGACCTGGCCCTTGGCGATCAGCGGCCGGGCGATCGAGGTGCCGAGGAGGTAGTCGTTCTCGTAGATCGCGTGGGCCCGGAGCATCGGCCAGCAGTACTGCTCGGCGAACTCGCGGCGGAGGTCCTCGACGATGACCTCATCGGCGCCCGACTTGCGGGCCTTGTCCTCGATGCCGTCGAGCTCACCCGCACCCTGGCCGAGGTCGGCGGCGTAGGCGACGAGCTTGACGCCCGGGTAACGGTCCTTGAGCCAGGGCAGGATGACGGAGGTGTCGAGGCCGCCGGAGTAGGCCAGGACGATCTTCCTGGGAGAAGATGGGGAGGCTGGGGGGGTTTTGTTCATATTCGTGCGTACTGTATGCGGGCGGGGTGGGGAATCCGTGGCATCCTTGCGGGGGAACTCAAACGAATCAGAGGTTCGGAAGTGATCGCCGGAAGGAACTCAGAGTGATGGGAGAGAGGGGAGGCAATGGGAGCAAAATCCAGAGGCCGTGGACTCTCTCCCCTCGCCTCCCCTCCCTCCCCTTGCTCTGAGTTCCTTTCGAAGAGACGAAGCCAGGAGTTGTTGCGTGATGCGTGATGTGGGAAGCGGAGTGTGTGTGGCGAGTGAAAGGCGCCGGGGGAGCGGGAGGGCGGCCGCGCTGGCGGCGGTGTGGGCGGCGGTGTGGGCCGCGAGCGCGGCGCAGGCGCAGTTGCGGGTGGTGGAGTGGAACATCACGAACTACTCGTACCCGAGCGCGCGGGATGCGTCGTTCCGCACGGCGTTCTACGGGGTCGCGCCGAACGGATTGCAGCTTGCGCCCGATGTGGTGGTCATCCAGGAACTGGAGCAGGGCGGGAGCGGGAACACGTCGGGGCACCAGGGGACGGGGCAGTTCAACGCGGCGGGCTTCGCGAGCGTGCTGAACTCCGCGCCGGGGAGCCCGGGCGACTACGCGGCGGTGACGTACGCGGCGAACAACGGGGATGACGGGAACGCGCTGATCTATCGCACGAGCAAGGTGGAGTGGATCGCGACGACGGCGCTGACGACCAACCAGGGGACGGGCCCGAACCAGACGCCGCGTGATACGCAGCGGTGGCAGATGCGGCTGGTCGGGTACACGGGGGCCGGCGCGGAGCTGTACATCTACGGGGCGCACTTCAAGGCGGGCGGGAACCCCGAGGACAGCGACCGGCGCATCCCCGAGAGCCGGCGCATCCGCATCGACGCGAACGCGCTCCCCGCGGGGGCGAACTTCCTGATCGCGGCGGACTTCAACCTGCAGAACTCGGGGCAGACCGAGTACCAGTACCTGGTCGCGCTGGACCCGACGCCGGTGATGGGTGAGGAGTTTCTGGCGACGGCGAGCGGACGGTTCCACGACCCGATCAACACGCCGGCCTCGGGCTCGATGGCGACGATCTTCTGGGAGAACAACGGGACGTACCGGAACATCCACACGCAGGACCCGGCGAGCGCGATGGATTCGCGCCACGACCAGATCCTGTTCAGCGCAACGCTGCGGGACGGGCAGGGGATCGACTACCTGCCGAGGGCCGCGGGCGGGAACGTGCTCTCGCCGTTCAGCACGTACATCAACGCGGGGATGCCGGGCACGTGGGACGACCCGAACCACACCTACCGGTGCTGGGGGAACGACGGTTCGAGCTTCAACAACCCGCTGAACTCGACGGCGGGCAACTCGATGGTGGGGGCGGCGATCGGGCAGGCGCTGGTCACGTGCGCGGCGGGCGGCGGGCACCTGCCGGTGTACCTGGATTTGCAGGTGCCGGCGAGGGCGAGCGCGCCGATGGTCGTGGATTTCGGGACGGTCAACCAGAACTCGACGGCGACGGCGGGGGTCGCGGTGTGGAACGGGGGCAACGTCGCGCTGTGGAGCCGCAACGGCACCTCGCGCGGGATCGATGACCTGGACTACACGCTCGCGGCGAGCGGCGGCTTTGCCGCGCCGGCCGGCGCGTTCCAGGACGCGGCGGGCGGGGCGACGAACGTGCACACGCTGTCGATGAACACCGGCACGCTGGGGCCGAAGAACGGCACGCTGACGATCGCCAGCAACGACCCCGGCACGCCCGCGCTGGTGGTAACGCTGACGGGCACGGTGGTCGGCGGCTACGACTTCGATGTCAACAACGACGGGCTGGTGAACAACGAGGACCTGCACCGCTGGTACGGGCTGTTCACGGATGTGGACGGGAGCGGCATGGTGGATGCGAGTGATGTCGGCGCGCTGCGGACGCAGCTCCGCGTGGGAGAGGTCGGGGACATGACGGCGGGGCTGAGGTGAGCCGCGGAAGCCGAAAAGGGCGGAACACAGAGTCACAGAGTCAGCCCGGAGGGCACAGAGAAAGGCGTCTGGAAGGTCACCTGACTCTGTGCTCTCCGTGACTTGTCTGCGCCTCCGTGTTCCTGCCTCTTGCCGCCGCCTACTCCCCGTCGTCCTTGTCGTCTTCATCGACCGTGCCGGGCTTGGGCTCGCCGAAGAGGGCGGTGCCGACGCGGACGAGGTTCGCACCCTCTTCGATGCCAATCTCGAAGTCGTTGGACATGCCCATCGAGAGGATGTTGAAGTCTCGTCCGACCACCCCGGACGAACGGATGTCCTCGAACAGCTCGCGGCAGCGGCGGAACGTGCGGCGGGCATCGTCGGGGTTGGACGAGAGCGGGGCCATGGTCATCAGGCCGCGGACCTTGACCTGGATCATGGTCTCGATCTGTTCGACCAGATGGACCGCCGCGCCGATGGCGCAGCCGAACTTGGACTCCTCGCCGGAGCAGTTGACCTGCACGAGCACTTCGACGGGGTTCTCGCGTCGCTGGGCGATGAGCTGGAGTTCTTCGGCCAGGCGCAGCGAGTCCACGGAGTGGATGAGCCGACAGAGCTCGACGACCTTCCGGGCCTTGTTGCGCTGGAGGTGGCCGATCATGTGCCAGCGGACGGTGGGAGCCTTCGGCGGCTCGGCTTTCGCGGCGCGGGGGGCTCCGGCCGGAGCATCCGCACCCGTCGGCGGGCGCGAGGTGCCCAGGCCCGGCATCGCCTTCACGCGGCCGAGCCACTCGCCGATGATCGCGGCGCGCTGGGTGAGTTGCTGGACCTTGTTCTCACCGAAGTCGGTGTGGCCGAACTGGATGAGCTCGCGGATCTGGTCGGGCTCGGCGAACTTGGTGACGGCGACGAGCAGGATCGAGGCGGGGTCGCGTCCGGCTTTTCTGGCCGCGGCGGCGATGCGGGCTTGGACCTGCGCGTAACGCTCCCGGAGCGAGGGCTCGGCGGAGTTGGGACCGCCGTCGGTGGTGGATGGAAACGAGGGGGTCATGGTGGATGACAAACGGGGCCTCCTGCACTCCGAACGATCCAATGACGGAAAGCAGAGCGTAGCCGAGCGGGGAGTTGCGGGAAAGCCGAAGATCCGAGCCAGGGGGTCGGGATCGCGGTCCGGCGGATGGCGGCGCGGACCTATGCTCCCAGCGAGCCGCGACCCGGATGGACGCGGCGTCGGTCGTTCGTGTGATTCCGTTTCGCCAATCAGTTCTGGAGCCCGCCCATGTCGAACCAGCCCCTGCCGCCCCGTGACAAGCCGCTCGCCGTGGGCGAGACCGTGCCCGACTTCACGCTCCAGACGCAGGACCGGGCCGAGTGGAAACTCTCGGACCATGTGAAACAGGGCGACACGGTGCTGTGCTTCTTCCCGTTCGCGTTCACGGGCGTGTGCGGCACGGAGATGCAGTGCATCACGCGGGAGATGGACTCGTGGAAGGCCATGGGGGCCAACGTGGTCGGCATCTCGTGCGATTCGCCGTTCGTGCTGAAGGCGTGGGCCGAGAAGGAAGGGTTCAAGCACACGCTGCTGTCGGATCAGCACCGGCGCGTGTGCAAGGGACTGGGGATCTACTGGGCCGACATGAACACGACCCAGCGGGGCACAGTGATCGTGGGGCGGAACGAGACCGGCACGGGCAAGGTCAAGTTCATCCAGACGCGGCAGCCGGGGAACGCGATGAAGTGGGAAGAGGTGGTGGCGGTGATTTCCTGAGCGGGATGATGGGACATGCTGCACCGTTGCGGGCGGAACGACCGTTCGGCCGGCTGACCGGAACGCGTGGCAGCATGTGGATCACGATTCCGGGTGTGGGCGAGGTGAGGTTGCGTACCGGGCCAAAGGTCGGGCGCTCCGTCGATACCCTCGGGCTTGCAACGATCGGGCATGGTGCGCTGCTGATCGCCCGCAAGGCCGGGGCGGGTTCTTCGCCCACGGCCCGCTGCACCTGTCTGGATTGACGGTTCATCGCTCGGCCGCAACCAACGACGCTCGGACGATCTCTGAGGCGCGGCGGGAGCGATGAGGCGTTGGCCGCGTGCGAACCCGGACCTCGGACCATCGTCCGCCTTTCCACATCGCGTCGTCACGCCCGAAGCGGGTTGGTCGTGGTGAGGTGAGTTCGGTACACTCGCGGCCTATGCGTACACCCACACTCTCATCGATCATCGTTCTCGCCATTGCCGGCGCCGCCCTCGGGCAATCGGCCGTCACGCCTCCGCCGCCGCCGCCGCCCGATGAGGCCGTCATCACGCTCGCCAACGGGGACATTCTCCGCGGCGTGCTGGTCAGCAGCCCCGACGCCGACCCCATCATCATCAACCACCCCATCCTCGGTGAGGTGAGCTTCGGCAAGGCCCAGGTCTCGTCGGTCCGCGTGATGACTGCCGTCGATGCCGGGAAGTCCACCAAGGCCGCGCAGGATGCGGCGGCGAAGATCCCACCTCCGCCCCCGCCGCCGGACCCCGAGAGTTTCTTTGAGGGGTGGAAGGGCTCGGTCGGCCTCGGCCTCAACGGGGCCAGCGGCAACACCGAGAACCTGAGCCTCCGGGCCGGGATCGGGCTGGTCCGAGAGACCAGCCAGACCAAGACCACGGCCGGGTTCGTCTACAACTACGCGACCGATGATGGGGACAAGTCGGCCGACAACGCGCGCGTGGACATCCGCAACGACTGGCTGCCGCAGGGCGACAGCAAGTGGCGGCCGTTTGTGCAGGCCGCGCTCGAGTACGACCAGTTTCAGGACTGGGACTACCGCTTCAGCGCGGCGGGAGGTATCGGGTACGAACTGGTCAAGACCGACAAGATGCTGCTCCTCCCTCGCATCGGTATCGGGACGAGCAAGGAGATCGGGGGCAGCGACAACAAGTGGCACATCGAAGGACTGATCGGCATCGACTTTGAGTACAAGATCGATGACCGGAGCAGATTCTTCGCGAGCGGGGACTCGTACTGGCTGCTCGACGACATCCCGGACTATCGCCTGTGGCTGCGGGCGGGGTACGAGATCATGGTCGATCCTTCGAGCAATCTGTCGCTCAAGCTCGGGGTCGAGGACAAGTACGACAGTTCGCCCGGCGCCGACCGCAAGCGCAACGACTTCACGTATTTCGCGCTGCTCAGTTACAACTTCTGAGGATTTCCGGCCTCTGGTCGGTTCCGATTCCTATCGAATCCGGTCCGGGTCGCCCGGCCCGGGTTTTTTTCTTCTCAACACCGAAGTCGATTGCCGGAACCGCGGCATGGATGGCCGATATCAAGTACCCCCTTCCATCGATCAGGAGTCTTGGTATACTGCCACGCGTGACTCCAACCCGCTTTGACCAACTCCGGCTCACCGCCGTTGTCGCGGCGACGGCAGGTCTTGCGCTGAGCGCGTCGATGGCGTTGGCGGATGAGCCGACGCCGACTCCCGTTCCTGCGGCGCCGGCGTCCGCGCCCTCAGAGCAAGCGAGGCCGCTGTTCATCATCACGCTCAACTCGGGCGAGATCCTGAAAGGCCCGCTCACGGGTGCTGCGGATGCCGATCCGGTGATCCTCGAACATCCGGTCTTCGGGCGGATGTCGCTCGCGAAGGCGCTGGTCAAGTCCATCGCACCGGAACCTCCCACCCCCCCACCCCCCCCCACTCCCCCCACTCCCCCCGCTCCCCCCGGTCCCGCTCCCGCTGCCTCTCCTGCACCGCCCCCGGCGCCTCCGACACCCGCGCCCGCCACGGAAGCGCCCAAGCCACCGGCCGCGGCCGCCGCTCCGCCTCCACCTCCGACGCCCGCGACACCGCCCGCGCCTGCACCTCCTCCTCCCGCTCCGACCGAGTTCGGGCTGTTCGACAAGTGGACCGGCAACTTCGAGGCCGGGTTCAACACCGCCAGCGGCAACTCGGACCGCGTGGCCACGCGGATCGGACTCGGGCTGCGGCGAGAAGTGCCCGAGACGGTGACGACGTTCAACGGCACGTACAACTTCGGGCGCAACAACGATGGGATCAGCGAGGACCGGGCGCGGCTCGACCTTCGCAACGACTGGGTGCAGCAGGGCGGGAGTTCGTGGCGGCTGTTCGTCGCGGGCAGCGGCGAGTACGAGCGCTTCCAGCCGTGGGAGTGGCGCGTCGGCGTGAACGGCGGCGTCGGGTACGACTTCATCAAGGACAAGACGTTCACGCTCGTGGGGCGCGCGGGCTTCGGCGGGAGCCGCGAGTACGGCGACCTCTCGCACGGCACGCGCGCCGAGATCACGCCGGGCCTGGACTTCCAGTGGATCATCGACGAGCGGAGCAAACTCACCGCGAGTTTCGACTATTACCGCGACCTCGACGAGTTCAGCGTGTACCGGTTCATCGCCCGGTGCGCGTACGACGTGCTGATCCTCCCCGAGAGCAACCTGACGCTCCGCGTGGGCATCGAGGATCGCTACGACGAGACCGCTCTGGCCCCTCGCGAGAACAACGACTTCGAGTTGTTCACGGCGATTGTCTTCAAGTTCTGAGCCGCGCGGCTCGTCATCACGCGCCCCGCGGACGGGTGATGGTACCCATCCACTTGGCCCAGATGCTGAGCACCAGCAGCATGTAGAGGCGTTGGGAGTGGTCGCGCTTGATTCGGCCGCTCATCCCTGTGCCGAGGTGCTCATCGAGCATCCGGCGGATGAACTTGATGTTGAGGTCGATGCCGAGTGAGGGCGGGCCGAAGGGCTCGGTGGAGTTGAGGTGGTCGAGGAGCATCGTGCGCAGGCCGCCGCCCCCGCCATAGCCGGATCGGAACCACTCGCCGATGGGGATGGCGAAGCCCATCTTGGGGCGATCGACGATCTCGGCGGGGAGATACTTGCGGGCGACGGCGCGGAGGAGGCCCTTGCGTCCGCCCTGACGGCCGCGGGGCATCAGCGATTCAAGCGATGCGGTTCTCGCGACCTTCCCGATCGTTGAAGCCAGGAACGGCGCCCGAGATTCGAGCGCAACGGACATGGTCGCGGAGTCCACTTTCATCAGCAAGTCGTTCGGTAGGTAGTTGTTGATGTCGTCATCGGGCCCGTTGTCGAATGTCCGGCGGAGCGTGGGTCCGAACGATGCGCGTGGACCGGCGATGAGGCCTTCCCATTGTTGCTGCGAGCTCGGCTGACGTTGCATACCGAGAAGCTCCGCAAGCTCCCTGGTATTGAAGACCGCGAGCAGTTCGAGGTATTGGTTTCTCCAGAGCCGCGCCGCCGAGAGCAATCGGTACGCTCGCTCGCTCCCGAGCGTCCTTGCCGCGCCGTCAAGAATCGGCGGGATCAGCGACACCCAGAACCCGGCGGATCGGAGCAATCGCATCGCCCGATACCGGTCGTACCCGGCGAACATTTCGTCTCCGCCGTCTCCCGTGAGAACGACACGAACGGAGTTTCGGGCCGCTCTCGCGACCCAGGCAGTCGGCAGCAACGAACTGTCTCCCAGCGGCATTCCGATCCGGGTGATCAAACCGGCCAGATCGTCGCACGGATTGCCGGCGCACTCGAGGGTGTGATGCCGCGAGCCAACCGCTGAGGCGACCATCGCCGCGTAGGGCGACTCGTCGAATCCCGGATGGGGCATGCGGACGGTAAAGGTGTCGATCGGGCGCGACCGACCCGCGAGCAAGGCGACGAGCGATGAGTCCACGCCGCCGGACAGCAACACGCCGATGTCCACATCGGCATCAAGCTGCCGGCTGACGGCGTCACCGAGCGCCGTGTCGATATCGTCAACGGCTGGAGAGTTCATCCGAGTCGCGGCGCCGCTGCTGACACACCCGTCGTACGCCGACGGCGCGTAACTCCACTCGGTGCAATCGGTCATTGTCGGGCGATTGTCGCCCGCAATCACGAACGGGGCGGGCATATGCACGCTGAGGCAGCACGAGGGGCCGACCGAACGCTGACCCGCGAGCAAGTCGCCCTGGGGAAATCCGAGGCGAACGCTTGGGATCAGGCTTGCCCGGTTCACGACAACGGTTTCGCCTCGGATCGCCCCGAACCTGCTCAGCGCTGAAGAAGTGGAGGCGAAGCCAAACTCCCGAATCGGTGCGCCGCTGTCCAGGGCGGCGGTGGTATGAAGGGGCTTCTCGCCGTAGTGATCTCGCGCGCAGAACAAGCGTGCGGTCGCGCTGTCCCACACCACGAATGCAAACATGCCGTCCAGCCGCTGGGGGAGACCTTCTTTCCACTCCCGCCAGCCATGCACCAGCACCTCCGTGTCGCTGTGATCGGAGGTGAACACGTGGCCGGCGTGCTGGAGTTCGGCGCGTAACTCGCGGTGGTTGTAGATGCACCCGTTGAAGACGACGGCGAGCCGGGTGCCCCGCCGCTCAGAGGCGGGCGCGTGCGCATCGGGCCGGAGATCGGTCCAATCGGTGCTGAGTATCCGCGCGTTGTGCCGCGCCAGTTCGTCGGAAGAGAGCAGTTGCCCGGCTCGGAGAGGCGGGGTACCCAGCCAGACCATCGGCTGCGCTCCGCCGGCGTGGTCGATGATGCTGAGGCGACGGTGGACGAACGCGACATCGACCACGCAGCCGTCGGCGCGGAGGGCGCGGTCGCGGAAGCGGCCCTGGCCGTCCGGCCCGCGGTGCCTGATCGAGTCGTCGAGGATGTTCAGCCATTCCTCGGGGATGCTCCCGGCGTGCGGCGTGCGCAGGGCCAGTTCCCGCTGGTCCGCGGGCCAAACACGCAGGATGCCGCCGATGCCGCACATCGAGGGCGAGCATAGCGGATACCCGCTGATCACGGATGGGGTATGCTGGGCACGAGACCGTCCATGAGCACCGCACCCCAATCGCCGATCGAGAGACCGAGGCAGCCGGCGTACAAGTATTTCCCGCTCATCATGGCGGCGTTCGTGACGGTGCTGCTGTGCTCGAACATGATCGGGCCGGGCAAGTCGTGCCTGGTGAACGTGCTGGGGTTCTCGATCGTCTTCGGCGCGGGCAACATCTTCTTTCCGCTCAGTTACATCTTCGGGGACATCCTGACGGAGGTGTACGGGTACGCCAAGAGCCGCAAGGTGATCTGGGCGGGCTTCTTCGCCCTGCTGTTCTACGTGTTCATGGCGCAGGTGATCATCCACCTGCCGCAGAACCCGGATGAGCCTTTCAACAAGGTGATGCAACCGGCGATCGAGGTCTGCTTCGGGGCCGGGCCCCGGATCGTCGCGGCCTCATTGCTGGCGTTCTGGCTGGGCGACTTCGCCAACTCGTACGTGATGGCAAAGATGAAGGTGTGGACGCGCGGCCGGTTTCTGTGGACGCGCACCATCGGCTCGACGATGGTGGGCCAGTTCGTGGACAGCATCGTGTTCTATCCGCTGGCGTTCGCGTCGATCGAGGGGCTGGCCGCGGGCGCGGGGGTTGAACTTCCCGCGTTCCTCAGGGGCGGGTGGACGCCGGGGACCGTGGTGCAGGTGAGCATCTTCAACTGGCTGTTCAAGGTGGGCGTGGAAGTGGTGATGACCCCGCTCACGTACGCGGCGTGCAACTGGCTCAAGCGCGCGGAGGGCGTCGATCACTACGACACCGACACCAACTTCACGCCCTTCAGCTTGAAGGACTAGAGGGGCGTCGCCGGGGATGCACGACCGTGGACTTGGGCGCGGCCCGTCGGCCCGAATCGTCCGCTCGCTGCTCGGGTGCGCGGGAAGGCTCGCTCTCGGCGGCGGGATCACGGGCCGAGAGGGCCGCCTGCGGCGCGCCTTCTTGGGCGGGCCGAGCGCGCCCGCACTCCGGACAGGGCGAGCCCGAGGGCAGGCCCTTGAGGTGGCATCCGCAGACGCAACAGAGATGCCCGGCCAGGGCGGTTGCCCGGCCGCGGGCTTCGCCGAGCATCCAGAAGGTGTGGAGCGTGCGTGCGACCAAGATCGCGCACACGAAGCCGATCATCGTCGCGTAGACCGCCCGCATGCCCAGCGTGGTCATGAGCGTGAACTGCCCGCCGAGGAAGATAAGGTAGAGCAGGGGCGAGAGGACCATCCGCTGAACCTGGACCTTGGTGGCATCCTTGAAGAACGGCACGTTCTCGGCCGCGGCCTCGGCGATGTTTTCGAGCTGGTCGTGACCCTTGCGGCGCCAGTGGTTGGCGAGCCAGTGGAGACCGTAGTAGATCGAGACATCGAAGATCATGTCGGCGACGAATGTGACGCCGGTGATCGTGGCCTGATCGGAGAGGTGCAGGTGCTCGTTGGGGTGGAACCCGGAGGCGAGCAAGCGCTCGACCAAGTGCACCACGGCGAGGGTGGGCAGGAGCGCCAACAGGCCCGCCAACACGATGTTGACGTTCACGTTGACGATTCGCCGGGCGTAGATCAGGGCGAGTCGGCGGAACATGCGGCGAATCCTATCACGACCGGGGGCGGACCGGACCGGGGACGTCGTTCGAGCCGGTCGCGGCGGTTTCGGACGCGGGCATCTCGATAGCGTGTTCGGAAGTTGACGCGTCGCGTTCCGCGGCGAGCCGGCTTCGGGCGATGCGTACGGCGTCCGGGTTGATGTCGCACCCGATGGCGCGGCGGCCGGACCGCACCGCGGCGACGAGGGTGGTGCCGCTGCCGCAGCACGGGTCGAGGACCGTGCCGCCCGGCGGGCAGCAGGCTCGGACCAGCAGGTCGAGCAGCGCGAGGGGCTTTTGCGTGGGGTAACCGACGCGCTCCGCGGCCATGTTGTTGATGCTGGGGATGTCGAGGACATCCGTGGCCTTTTTTTGCCGGCCGCGCATGCGGTTGCTGGTGGCGGGGACCATGGGGGGGTCGAACAAGTAGCGCTCGGGGTCGAGGCAATAGAAGAGGATGTCGTCGTGCTTGCGGGCGAAGCGGCGCGGGGAGGAGCCGCCGAGGCCGTATTGCCAGATGAGGTGGTTGACGAAACGGCTCGCGCCGAGGAGGTCATCGAGCATGACCCGCACGCGGTGGCTGGTGCGCCAGTCGATGTGGATCAGGATGTTCGCGGTGGGCTTGAGCGCGGGAAGTGTCGCGGCGAGGCGCTCGCGGAGCCAGGTGATGTAGGCGGCGGTGCTGTCGAAGCGATCGGCGTACTGGCCGTTGCGGTCGGACTGGGTGTCGCCGGTGTTGAAGGGGGGGTCGGCGTAGAGGAGGTCGATGGAGGCGGGCGAGAGATGCGCGGCGAAGGGGAGCCAATCTACACAGTAAATCTCGATCACTTCGGCGCCTCCTTGGCACGGCTAGGCTGCATCCTCGCGGCGACGATGCCGAGCAACACGGCCAAGCAAAGCAATGAAATCGGGACGATGGCGGACAGTCGATTCAGCGTCCACAGCGCGTAACCGTTCACTTTGGCCCGAGCTTGCTCGTAGGTCAATGTCGGCGGCTGCTCGGGCACTCGCACGGCGGATAAATCGTCGATGAGTGCGCCAAGTCCGGATGTCGCCCACATCAAGTTCCACGCGGTGTAGACGGCGATCAGGAACGCGATCAGGGCACAACTCCCCACGACGCGGCGCGCGGTTGGAACGGTCATGGGTCGCTCCGTGCATCGACCACCGACCGAGAGATCGAAAGCCCCACGGCGAGTTGAACAAGTCCGAAGAGCAGCAATGCTCCGGCGGGCACAAACTGTTGCACGGCACGTGCTGGGCGGGTGTATTGCCGGACGTCCGAGACCACGCGATCGACCTGCGCCTGGCTGAGTGTGCCGTCCTGCCGGAGCGGGACGATCATGTCCTCAACGACCATCATGACCAATCCGTGGCTCGCGCCGATGAGCACGACACAGCCGATCGCGAGGACCATCGAAACCGCCGAGAGCACCAGCATGGCGTTGCGGGGCGACTTCATCCCGCCACTATACCAGACCGGTGAGACCTCTCACCCCGCCTTCACGGCCGCCCGCCCCACCGAGTAGTAGCTGAAGCCGAGTTGGGCCATCTGGGCCTGACGGTACAGGTTGCGGCCGTCGAAGATCGCGCGGCCGTTCATCATCTTCGTGACGCGCTCGAAGTCCGGGCTCTTGAACTCGTCCCAGTCGGTCGAGATCACCAGCGCATCGGCGCCTTGCAGGCACTCGTACATGTCGTCGCAGATCGTGACGCCCGATGCGCCCAAGCCGACACCCATCTCCGCCCGCGCGTTTTCGTTGGCGACCGGGTCAAAGGCCCGCACCTTCGCGCCAAAGCCCAGGGCCTTGCGCATGAGCGTGAGGGCCGGGGCCTCGCGGATGTCGTCGGTCCGCGGCTTGAAGGCGATGCCCCAGAAGGCAATGGTCTTGCCGTTGAGGCCGCCTTCACGCTTGAAGTGGGCCTGCATCTTGTCGAAGAACCGCTCGCGCTGCTTCTGGTTCACGTGGTGAACGGCCTTGCTGAGCGTGGCCTCGATGCCGGCCTTGTCGCCCATCATGATGCAGGCGAGCGTGTCCTTGGGGAAGCACGAGCCGCCGTAGCCCAGGCCGGGGTAGAGGAACTGGCTGCCGATTCGCTTGTCGCTGCACATGCCCTCACGCACGCGGCTGATGTTGGCTCCGTAGGCCTCGCAGAGGTTGGCCATCTCGTTGATGAAGCTGATCTTGGTCGCGAGGAAGTTGTTGCTCGCGTACTTCACCATCTCCGCGCTCAGAACATCCATGACGAAGATCGGGTGGCCGTTGCGCACGAAGGGGTCGTACAGGTCACGCATCAGTTCGCCGACCGATTCCTTCTCCACGCCCACGACCACGCGGTCGGGCTTGTTGAAGTCGTCGATCGCGGCTCCCTCTTTCAGGAACTCGGGGTTGTCGGCCACCTCGAACGGGATGCCCGGGCCGACCTTCTCGCGGATACGGTCCCGCACCATAAACGTCGTGCCAACCGGCACGGTGCTCTTCACCACCACCACCTTGGGCTTCTGGTTGGGACCGAGCTGCTTGATGACTTCGGCGATGTCATCCGCCGCGCCCTGCACATACTTCAGGTCGGTGTGGCCGCGCTCATCGCTCGGCGTGCCGACGCAGATGAAGATCATGTCGGCGTCACGGTGCGCGCCGGCCTTGTCGGTAGTGAACTTGAGCCGCCCGGCGGCGATGTTGCGCTCCATGAGCTCGGTGAGGCCGGGCTCGTAGATGGGGCAGACGCCGCGCTTGAGCTTCTCGATCTTGCCGGCATCGACATCGAGGCAAGTCACATCGTTGCCCGTGTTCGAGAGGCACACGCCCGTGACCAGCCCGACATATCCCGTACCAACCATCGTCAGACGCATGTTCCCGATCTCCTGAATGCACTGAACGCGCACGGGCCGCGAGGGGGATGAGTTTAGGCGGCTCTTTCTCGGACTCAGCGCGCGCCGAGGGCGGCCCATCTGACTATCGACCGAGCGCGGCCCCGGGTTCGGCTCAACGCCGATTCCGCGCGTTGAGATTACACTCCGCCCCCCCTCTTCTTCCCCTCCCCTCTGGCGCGCCCACCTCCCACCATCCGAACTCAGCCCGGCTTTCCGACATGCCCAAGACCACCGCCCGAATCGCCTCGACCGCCGATCGCCACATGCTCTACCAGCGCGCGGTGCAGTGCGTCGAGGCCGAGATCGATTTCGTGGACGAGACGTTCGCCAGGCTTCGCGGCCGCAAGGCCCGCACGCTGCGCGAGGACTTCTGCGGCACGTTCAACACGTCCTGCGAGTGGGTCCGGCGCCGCCCGACCAACATCGCCATCGGGCTGGACCTGCACGAGCCGACGCTGGAGTGGGGCCGCGAGCACAATCTGGCGGGGTTGACGCCCTCGCAGCGCGACCGGTTGCACATCCACAACGCCGACGTGCTGACACCCCCTCCCGCGGCGCGACCGCCGGGCGAGGCCCGGAAGCACGGGCTGGACGCGGTGCTGGCGATGAACTTCTCGTTCTGGTGCTTCAAGCGGCGCGGCGTGATGCTCGACTACTTCCGCGCGGTGCGGGAGTCGCTGCGCGGCGACGGCATCCTGTTCCTGGATTTCTACGGCGGGTCCGACGCGTACAAGGAACTGCGCGAGCGACGCGAGGTGGTGCGTGTGCGCAAGGGCGAGGAGGGGTGGTACCCGCGGCGCAACGGCGGCCCGCCGGTCTATTACGGCCCGTTCACGTACATCTGGCAGCAGGAGAAGTTCAACCCGATCACCGGCGACCTGACCTGCCATATCCACTTCCGGTTTCCCGACGGCTCTTCGATCCGCCGGGCGTTCACGTACGAGTGGCGGTTGTGGAGCATCCCGGAAATCCGCGATTGCCTGGCCGATGCGGGCTTCGGCAAGACCACCGTCTACTGGGAGGGCGACGACGGCAAGGGCGGGGGCGATGGGAACTTCACCGCCAGCGAGCAAGGCGATGCGGGCGCGAGCCACATCTGCTACATCACGGCGGAGAAGTGAAGGGGATGGCGGTTGGCGGATGGCGGATTTCGGATGGCGGATGGCCGATGTGAAGGAGTGCCCTCGCGTCGCGGCTTGCCCGGCACGTCCGACATCCACCATCCCGCATCGGCCAATCCGCGGGCGGCATTTCTCCCCGCTACCCTCCCTCCATGTCCGAATACGCGCTGGCCATTCCGCCCGAACTGCTCCCGATCCAGGAGTCGGTGGCGCTGGCGCTGGCGCGCGTCGAGAAGACCTTCGAGTCCGCGCTCCGGTCTGATCTGCCCGCGGTGCAGAGGCTGATCCAGCACGTCGAGACGTACCGCGGCAAGATGCTCCGGCCCGCGCTGGCCATCCTCTGCGGCATGGCCTCCCGGCCTTCTCACCCCGGCGCCCCGACACCCCGTCACCCCGACGTCAGCGACAGCCATATCACCATCGCCGCGGTGTGCGAGATGATCCACATGGCGACGCTGGTGCACGATGATGTGCTGGATGAGGCGGACATCCGGCGCAAGGGCGCGACGGTCAACCGCCTGCGGGGTAACGAGGCGGCGGTGATCCTGGGGGACTACCTGTTCAGTTCCGCGTACCACCTGTGCGCGACGCTCGACTCGCTCACGGCCGCGCGGCTGATCGGGCAGACGGGCATGTCGCTGTGCGCGGGCGAGTTGCTGCAACTGCATCACCGCGAAGATCTGAGCATCGACCAGCCGACGTACTTTGAGATCGTCCGGCGCAAGACCGGCTCGCTCATCGCGATCGCCTGCGACCTGGGCGCGCGGCAGTCGGGCGCGGGCGAGCAGACCGCCACGCGTTTCGGCGATTTCGGCATGGCGCTCGGTGTGGCATTCCAGATCCAGGATGACCTGCTCGACCTGACGGGCAACCAGACCCTGGTCGGCAAGCCGTTGCTCAAGGACCTTGAACTGGGCAAACTGACGCTGCCGGTGATCCATCATCTCGAGACTTCATCGCCGCACCAGCGCGGGCGCACGCTCGAGTTGCTCTCGGGCGGGAGGGCCTCCGGCGCTGCGTTTGCCCGCGAACTGCGCGGCGTGCTGGCCTCGACCGGCTCGCTCGACTTCGCCGCGGCCAAGGCGCGGGATCTGGTTGCGCAGGCGAAAAACCTGCTGGCGCCGATCGTGGATTCGCCTGCGAAGCGCTTGCTGCTGGTGATGGCGGATCAGGTGGTGGCGCGGGCGTTCTGACGGAGGACCTACCGCCTCCGGCCCTTCGGGTCGAGCGCCTCGCGCAACCCCTCGCCGACGAAGTTGAGCGCGAGGAGCGTGAGGCCGAGCATCGCGCACGGGAAGAAGAGAAGCCACCAGCGCGACTCGTAGGGGTTGAGCTCGGTGAGGCCGTCGGCCGCGAGGTTGCCCCAACTCGGGAGGGGCGGGCGCACACCGATCCCGAGGAAACTGAGGAACGATTCCTGCAGGATCGCCTGCGGCACGGTGAGCGTGGTGTAGACGGTGATCGGGCCGATGAGGTTGGGCAGCAGGTGGCGGGTGAACTGGCGCGTGACGGGCGTGCCCATAGCCCGCGCGGCCTCCATGAACGGCTGCGATTTCAGGCTGAGAACCTGGCCGCGAACCACGCGGGCCATCGTGAGCCACGAGACGCCGCCGATGGCGATGAAGAGGGTGCAGATGCCGATGAGTTGGTTGGTGGCGGGGCTGAAGTCGGCTCCGCGCTCGATCTGCCACCGCTCGGTCGTCGCGCTGACCGCGACCGCGAGCAGGACCACCAGCAGGATGTACGGCAGGCCGTAGAGGATGTCCACGATCCGCATCATCACGGCATCGGTGCGGCCGCCGACATAGCCCGCGAGCGCGCCGTAGGTCGTGCCGAGGAACACCGAGAGCGCGGCCGCGGCCAGGCCGATGGTGAGCGAGACGCCGCCGCCGGCGAGCACGCGGATGAGCAGCGACCGGCCGAGCAGGTCCGATCCCATCCAGTAGCGGGGTGTTGCGCCGGTGGCTTGCTTGGTGGCCTCGACGCGGTCCTCAACCTCGGCCCGCTTGATGGGATCGCTCGGCAGCCCCCACGACCCGAGCCACCACGGGGGCAACTGCCGAGCGGGCGCGACTTGTTCCGCGTAGCGGGCCGTGCCCGACGATCCGCGGCCGAGCGTGTGGGGCAGGCTCAAGAGACACGCCCCCACCATCACCGCGAGCACCACCAGGCCGATCAGACCGGGGAGGGAGCGGGTGAAGGGGTTGCGGGCGTGCATGGGGAGGGGGAGAGCGTATGACGGACAACGCAAAGGACCCAGAGATCACGCAGAGGACGCGGAGACCAAACCCCTTGCTTGAATCTTCTCGGCGCCCTCCGCGTCCCGTCTCCGCGATCTCCGCGTTGCCCGGCTCACCTCCTCGCCTTCACGATCGCGCGGCACCGCGCGGGGTCGATCGCCCCCGCCCAGTGCCCGCCCTTCTTGATGAACGAGCCGACGATTAGGCCGTCGGCGTGCTCGAGCAGGGGCGCGACGGTCTGCGGCGTCACACCCGAACCGACCAGCAGCGGCAGCCGCGTGGCCCGGCGGACTTCCTTGACATCCGCGAGGCTCGTCGGCTTGCCCGTCGCGCTCCCGGTCACGATGACACCATCCGCGCTGAAGAACTCCGCGGCCTCGGCCACCTCCGCAAGCGAGACATCGGCGGTGATCGCGTGCGCGGCGTGCTTCTTCTTGAGGTCACAGAAGACCTTGACACCGACAGCGCCGATGTCGCGCCTGTACCGCAGAAGCGGCCCCGCCTCGGCCCGCTCGAGGACCCCCTCATCGGCGACATGCCCGAAGACGAAGTTCTCGCAGCGAATGAACTGTCCGCCAATGGCCTGCGCGATCGCGATCGCTTCGTGGTTCCCGCCCGAGAGCACCTGGAACCCAATCGGCAACTTGGGCGCGGCGGCCCGGACCGCCATCCCCACACGCGTCAAGACCGCCACCGTCTCCGGCCCCTTCCGCCCGTGCACGTACGGCCGGTCGTGCATGTTCTCGACGATCAGGGCGTCAAACCCCGCCTCCGCGAGCACTTTCGCCTCGGTGGCGGCGCGGCGGCAAAGTTCGTCGATGGGCATCCCGCCGCGGGGTGTGCCGGGGAGCGCCCCGACATGAACCATGCCGATCAGGGCCCGCCGGGGGAGTTTCGAGTTGGAGGGCTTGCTCGGCACGAAATGCTCCTTCACGCGGGCCGCGGGCCAGCCCCGGCCAATATAGTCGTATAAGCGGATACGAGCATGGACCCCGACCCGACCCCCGCCGAGTTCCAGACCACGCACTGGTCGCTGGTGTACCGCGCCCGGGGCGACCGCGCGGTGCTCGAGCAGCTCCTCCGCCGCTACTGGTCGCCGGTCTACACCTTCATCCGCCGGCAGGGCTACGGCGGGCACGATGCCAGCGACCTCACGCAGGACTTCCTGTTCCGCATCGTGATCGGCCGCGACATGGTGGGCAAGGCCGACGAGGCCCGCGGCCGGTTCCGCTCGTTCCTCAAGCAGGCCCTCCGCAACTTCCTGATCGACCAGCACCGAACCGGCCGCGCCAGCCGGGGACCGGGGGGGGCGGTGCGCGTGGGGCTCAAGGGGGGCGCCGGAACGCCGACCGCGGCGGCCGCGGCCCTGACCGGGCCCGACGGACGGACGCTCCACGAGCCGGTCTTCACCGAGGAGATGTCGCGGCAGTTCGACCGCGAGTGGGCGGCCTCGCTGATCCAGATCACGCTGCAACGGCTCGAGGATGCCTCGCGGCGGGAGGGGTTCGAGGCGCACTGGCAGGCGTTCCGGATCAACATCCTCGGGCCGACGCTGCACCGCACGCGGGCGCTGGACCTGAAGGACCTGGGCGAGCGCGTGGGCATCGCCGATGTGTCGCAGCTCTCCAACATGCTCCAGACCATGAAGCGGCGCTTCCGCCGCACACTGCGCGAGGTGGTCGCGGAGACGGTGGACACACCGGAGCAGATCGAAGAGGAACTCGCGGACTTGCGGGGGCTGATGGGCGGATAACCGAGATCAGCACCCAACGTGCAGGTCTTGCGCCTCGCTCCGACCCCGCAAGGGCCTTCTTCTGTCCTTGAAGAGCCTTCTACGACCCCTGTGAAGCCTTGCACGATTCCAGAAGAGCCCTTTTCTGTTCTTGCACAAGGCCTTTCTGCTCTTGCACAAGGCTCGCCGACTCTTGTGCAGGCTTCTTCTGCTCTTGTGCAAGGCCTTTCTGCTCTTGTGCAAGGCCTTTCTGCTCTCGTGCAAGGCTCTACGGCCCTTGCAAAGGCTTGTTCTGCTCTTGAAAAAGCCTCTCCTGCTTCTGAAAAACCGCTGTTCCGCTTCGGGAACGCCTTCTCTTCCCTTCTTCGGGGGTGGGGCTCAATCCGCCAGCGGATCGGGCCGAAAGAGCTTGGTGTCGAGGGCCCACTGCTTCTCGGTGAAGTTGCCCTGCAGCGCGCCCCCGGTCTGCTCCGACGCGTCGGCCACCGCGAGGTCGGGCCGCGCGGCGGCCAGCGACATCGCCATCTTGGCATCAAGATTGTCCAGCATGCTGACCATCAGCGCCTCGGGCGTCGCGGGGACCTTCGCCGCGCCGAACTCGGGAACGCCGTGGTGCGAGAGGATGATGTGCTGGAGCACCATCACCAGGTTGGGCGGGAGCCGCTGGCCGGTCTGCCGCATGACCTGCTGGGCCTTGTCGTGGAGCATGATGGTGCCCTCGACGATGTGGCCGATGAGCTCGCCGCGGTCGGAGTACGAGAACGTCCGGTCGTAGACCAGTTCGCGGGTCTTGCCCAGGTCGTGCAGGAACAGGCCGAGCATGACCACATCGCGGCTGATCTTGGGGTAGAGCGGGCAGACGCGGTCGGCGAGGTTCATGAGCGCCAGCGTGTGCTCGAGCAGCCCGCCGAGCCAGGCGTGGTGCATGTTCTTGGCGGCGGGGGCCCGCTTGAACTGCGCCATCAGGTGGTCATCGGCGAGGTAGGTCGTGGCCAGGGCGCGGGCGGCGGGGTGGTGGAGCGTGCCGAGCAGCGCGCCCAGCTCGGCGAACATCTCCTCGGGATCGCGCGTGCTGGAGGGGATCAGGTCGCGGATCTCTTCGGGGCCGGGCTCGGTCGCCTCGATGTTCTGGATGATCAGTTGCAGTTCGCCCTGATAGGGCTGGGTCTCGGCCTCGATGTAGACGAACCCGTCGGTCGGGAGGCGCGAGAACTGGCCCTGGTCGATCGACCACATGCGCCCGGGCAGCGTGCCGGTCCGGTCGGAGATCAGGCACTTGAGGAAGGGCTTGTCCTGCTTGGTGCGGCCGAGCTGGGCGTTGGCGATGGCGAAGGTGCCGCGGATGAACTGGGAAGGGCCGAAGTCCTTGATGAACGCGCGGCGCGGGGAGGGGGGAGGTGTAGGAGGCATGGGGGCGGATGGTAGGGGTGCGCACGCTTCGAGAGCCCGCGGGAGCGCGCGGGGCGGACCGCGGCGGCGAACCTCGGGTTGATATCCCCACGTCGTGAGCGCGCGGCGGAAGCGTGCGCATGACGAACGCTCCTTTCGCCCGCTGCCGCGGGCTTGGTCCTTGCTGTGCCCACCCCCCCACCCCCCCTGACGGTCGCGGTTCGGCGGTCATCTTCTGAGGCGCGTCAGCACCGCATCCATCACCGCGCGGCTCCGCGGCTCATCGCCCCACGGCTCGAAGCGCACACGCATGTCGGTGGAATCCGAGGAAGCAACGGTGTCCACGACCACCTGCTCGACGGCGATGTCTCCGAGGATGGTCCGCAGCCCCACCCCCGAGCCCGCCGAGCGCGCGGTGATCCGGGCATGGTCCGCGCTCCCGGTTGAACTTGTGATCGAGTAACCGCGGGCCCGCAGCGCGCTCTCGGCCGCGGCGTGCACGACCAGGACGTTGAACGCCGGGTCCAGGCTGGTCTTGAGCGTGCCGCCGGAGTACGCGGCCGTGACCTCCCGCCGGGGCGCCTGGCCCCGCACCGGCTCACGGGCGACCGGCTCCGGGTGCGCAGCGCACCCGCCCAGGGCAACCGTCAGAACGGCCGCGGCCGAGAGGCGCCCCACCCCGCTCCGGCCGTCGATCCGTTGGCTAGTCGCGATCGCGTTCATCAGGGTCCTCTTCGCGCTGGGCCCGCTTCGGCGGCGGCCGCTCCGCCAGCAGCCGCTCCATGTCGATGCTGTTGAGATCGACCTCGGACCGGTCCCGCCGCGAGTCTTCGACCGAGGATTCGGACCTGGCGGCCTCGCCGAACGCGCGGAGCCAGTACTCGGTGCGGCCCGAATCCGCGCCCTCATCGGTCGCGTGCGCCGGTCGCCCGCCGGTTTGGTCCCGCTCTCGATCGTGCTGTTTCCGCAGGTCCTCGACGAGCGTGCGCAGGAACGCCGCGCTGCCGACCGCGCGGGCCCTGGCCGCGCGCGCCGCCGCCCGGACACGGTTGTCGGAACTGACCACGACCGCCTGCCGGCCTCGGCCGAGCCGATCCTCATGCTCCAGGATCGCTTCGATGACCGCGTCCGCTTCCGAGCCGGCTCCCGCGTGAAGTTCGCTGATGCCGGCCGCCCGCGACGGGATGGTGACCCCCGGTTCGGAGGGGTGCCGGAGCGTGCTGGAGCCGGAGTTGCCGTCGAAAACCAGGATCGTCTGCTCCGACGCGAACCGGGAAGCCGCGATCCACTGCTTTAGGGTGGTTCCGTTCACGTGGCCCACACCCGCGGCCCGGGCGGCGTGCAGGATGTTGTAGGTGTCCAGGATGAGCATGGACGGGGGGACGGAGCGGGAGGTGGAGGGCGTAGAAAGGGCTGCTCGACGGGACTGGGGAGACTTGATCCGATCCCGAACCTGGGCTTTACTTGTCCCCCACCCCACCCGGGTCCAAAGCGATGAGTGTACTCATCGGGTGTTTGAGGCTTGTTTGGAGATCACATGGCGATTCGCATTAAATCTCGCAGCGGAGAGTCCGCCGAGGGCATGCTCCGGCGGTTCAAGAAGCTCTGCGAGAAAGAGGGTCTGACGAAGGACATCAAGCGGAAGGAGTACTACGAGAAGCCTTCCGAGCGAGCCCGACGCGAGGCCCGCAAGTCGGTGGCGAGGCGAATGCGCGAGCTGTTCGGCCCCCCGCCGGACAAGCGCAAGGGCAAGGGCGAGCGGGACGAGCGTGGCGGCCGCGGCGGCGATCGCGGCGAGCGCAACCAGTCCTACGCCAGCATGTGAGATCGGATCCCCGCCGCGGCCGGTTGATGACCGGACGACGGCGATTTCTGGCAGTTTGACCGCGTTCGGGCGCGGGGCGAGGGCGGCGGAATCTGCCGATCCTTGCCCGACGGATCCGATCAGAGGCTGATCCGATTCGCGTGCGTTACAAGACCCCCGGTTGCTGTGTGACCGTGCCGGGGCTGTTGTGTCAAAGACAGTCCCACCATCGGTTCGCGTGACGGGCGTCAAGTGCTTCCTTCGGAATGACCGCTTACTGGAGAATCACCTTGGGTGACACAGGCTTGGTTCCTCGACTTGTCGTGCAGGCCCGGCGGCTGGTGCTGCCGGTGCTGCTGGTCGCGTTCATGGCGCTGGCGCCGGCCCGGGCAGCGCTCGGCGCCGAGGGCGAGCACAAGCCCGGCGGCGAGGTGAACATCGTGATGCCGGACCTGACGAACACCACCATCAAGGCGGAGTTCCTCGGAGGCCAGAGCGGGCACAACCTGCTCTTGAGTGGCCTGGCGGTGAGCGTGCTGGGGCTGGGCTTCGGCATGTGGATTTTCATGAAGCTCAAGGGCATGCCGGTCCACAAGAGCATGCTCGACATCTCGGAACTCATCTACGCGACGTGCAAGGCGTACCTCTTCCGTCAGGGCAAGTTCCTGATGATCCTGTGGGCGTTCGTCGCCGCGGCGATGACGGCGTACTTCCTGCTGCTGGTGAAGGTGTCGGTCGCCGACATGGCGATCATCCTGTTCTTCTCGCTGGTGGGAATCGCGGGCAGTTACGGCGTGGCATGGTTCGGCATCCGCGTCAACACCTTCGCCAACAGCCGCGCGGCGTTCGGCTCGCTGAGGGGCAAGCCGTGGCCGTGCCTGGATATCCCGCTCAAGGCGGGCATGTCGATCGGCATGGCGCTGATCAGCGTCGAACTGCTGATCATGCTCATCATCCTGCTGTTCCTGCCGAGCGAACTGGCGGGCAAGTGCTTCATCGGGTTCGCGATCGGCGAGTCGCTGGGCGCGGCCGCGCTGCGCATCGCGGGCGGCATCTTCACCAAGATCGCCGACATCGGCAGCGACCTGATGAAGATCGTATTCAAGATCAAGGAAGACGACGCCCGAAACCCGGGCGTGATCGCCGACTGCGTGGGCGACAACGCGGGCGACTCGGTGGGCCCCTCGGCCGACGGGTTCGAGACCTACGGCGTGACGGGGGTGGCGCTGATCTCGTTCATCATGCTGGCAATCCTGCCGGGCCTGTACCTGCCGGCCGGCGTCTCGGCGGCGACGGCGACGGCGGCGCAGATGGACGCGGCCAAGGCCGCGGCGGGCACGGTGCAGGTGCAGTTGCTGGTGTGGATCTTCATGATGCGCATCATCATGGTCGTGGCTTCGGCCGCGTCGTACTTCGTGAACAACGCGATGGCCAAGGCCAAGTACGGGAACGCGGCGAAGTTCAACTTCGAGCAGCCGCTGACGAACCTGGTCTTCATCACGTCGGGCATCTCGATCGTGCTGACGTACATCGCCTCGTACCTGCTCATCCCCAACATCAACGGCGACACGACGCTGTGGTGGAAGCTGTCGAGCATCATCACCTGCGGCACGCTGGCGGGCGCGATCATCCCGGAACTGGTCAAGATCTTCACCAGCACGCACAGCAAGCACGTGCGCGAGGTCGTGACCAGTTCGGAGGAGGGCGGTCCGTCGCTCAACATCCTCTCGGGCCTGGTCGCGGGCAACTTCTCGGCGTACTGGCTCGGGATCGCGATCATGCTGCTCATGGGCGCGGCGTACTACATCACCACGCTGGCGGCGCCGGGCGGAACGGTGCTGGGCAACCTGATGGTCGCCCCGGCCGTGTTCGCGTTCGGCCTGGTCGCGTTCGGCTTCCTGGGCATGGGCCCGGTGACGATCGCGGTCGACAGCTACGGCCCCGTCACCGACAACGCCCAGAGCGTGTTCGAGCTCTCGACGATCGAGAGCATCCCGAACATCAAGAGCGAGGTCAAGCAGCAGTTCGGCTTCGAGCCGGACTTCGAGAAGGGAAAGGAGTTCCTGGAAGAGAACGACGGCGCGGGCAACACCTTCAAGGCGACGGCCAAGCCGGTGCTGATCGGCACCGCGGTCGTGGGCGCGACGACGATGATCTTCGCGCTGATCGTCGGTCTCACGCACGGCCTGACCGAGAACCTCGACAAGCTCGGGCTCATGCACCCGCCGTTCCTGCTCGGCCTGATCTCCGGCGGCTGCATCATCTACTGGTTCACCGGCAGTTCGACCCAGGCGGTTTCGACCGGCGCGTACCGCGCCGTGGAGTTCATCAAGAAGAACATCAAGCTGGAGGGCGCGACCAAGGCCAGCGTCGAAGACTCGAAGAAGGTCGTGGACATCTGCACGCGCTACGCGCAGGCGGGCATGTTCAACATCTTCCTGGGCGTGTTCTTCGCGACCCTCGCGTTCGCGTTCTACGACTCATTCTTCTTTATCGGCTTCCTGCTCTCGACCGCGCTGTTCGGCCTGTTCCAGGCGATCTTCATGGCCAACGCGGGCGGCGCGTGGGACAACGCCAAGAAGATCGTCGAGACCGAACTGAAGGCCAAGGGCACCGAACTGCACGCGGCGACGGTCGTCGGCGACACCGTCGGCGATCCGTTCAAGGACACCTCGTCGGTCGCGATGAACCCGGTCATCAAGTTCTCCACGCTCTTCGGCATCCTCGCCGTCGAGCTGGCGATCAGCCTCAAGATGAAGGGCGAGCACACCAGCCTCACGCTCGCGTTGACGATCCTTTTCTTCGCGATCTCGATGTTCTTCGTGTGGCGCTCGTTCTACGGCATGCAGATCGCCAGGGGCTCGACCCACATGGCCGCGGCCTCGCAGAAGAGCGACAAGATCCCCGCGACGCGGTTCTGAACCGCGGCCGGATTCGTTCCATCGATGCAATCGAGCCCCCCTCACGCGGGGGGCTTTTTCGTTGGGTGGAGGGACCCGATCAGGCCGCCGCACGAGTCGCGGAGGGCGTCGCGGCCTCGGTGATGATCCGCACGACCCAGCGGGAGAGGTCCCTGGCCAGCTCCGACTTGGAGACCACCGCCCGGGCGCCGGCCTCGGTCGCGAGCCTGGTGATCTCGTTGGTCGCCTTGGCGGTGGTGATGATGACCGGGATCGAGGAGGCGGCGGGGTTGTTGCGCAGGTTGCGCACGAACTCGTGGCCGGGCATGCCGTCGGTGTGCTGATCGCAGAGCACGATGTGCGGAGCTCGCTTCGCCGCGGAGTCCTGCGTGATCCGATTGAGCGCCTCGTCGGAACTCTCGACGATCACGACCTCGATGCCCGGCTGGCGCTGGAGGCACGCGCGGAGCAGTGCAGCGGCGAGTGGATCGTCCTCGACGACCATGACCCGCACCACGCGGCCGGGTGTCGCGGGGGCGACAACGGACGCGGCGACCGCGTCAGCGGCCGGAGCCCGGCGGTCGGCCCCCGCAACCCGCACGCAGTTCCGGCCACCCTGCTTGGCGGCGTAGACAGCCTCATCCGCGGCCTTGAGCAGGCTCTCGATCGAGGCCCCGGCGAGCGGGCCCTGGCCGGCAAACTGACGCGTGGCGACGCCGACGCTGATGGTGACCTTCAGTTCCGCGGGTGCGCCCTGGACGTGGCTGGTATCGAACGGGGTGGCGGCCACACAGGCACGAACGCGCTCGCCCATCATTGCAGCCGCCGTGCCGTCGCAGCCGCGGAGCAGGACGGCGAACTCTTCGCCGCCGAACCGGCACGCCAGCCCTGCCTGGCCGACCTCGGTCGAGATCCGCCGGGCCAGTTCGATCAGCACGGCATCGCCCGCGGGGTGTCCGTAGGTGTCGTTGACGGACTTGAACCTGTCGGCATCGACGAAGAGCAGGCTCAACTCGCCCCGCGGCGAGGCCTCGTCGGCGGCGGTGATGGCCTGGGCGGTCTCGGTATCGAACTTGCGGCGGTTGCCGATGCGGGTGAGCGGGTCGGTGTAGTTCTCGGCGGCGAGCGCTTCGTTGGATTGGCGGAGCTTGTCGGCCTCCTGCTGCATGGCCATCTGGTGCTCGAAACTGCGCTCCTGAAACTCGGCCATGATGGCCTCCGTGTCGGGCGCAGCGCCGACGCTCTTCTCGAAGAGTTTGGCGAGTTCCTTGGCCGCGGCGATCGTGGCGTTGAGCAGCGCCTCGGGGTTGTCGAGCAGGCCCGGGAACCACTTGTCCGCGCTGAGACGGAACCGGCTCAACTGCTTGGAGGCGAGATGGCCGCCGCAGGAATCGGCGAGAAACCCGCCGAGCGTGACGATCCGAACCATGTCCGCGTACGCCCCGTTGTAGGCGTGGGCGGAGTGGTGGTGACGGATGCAGTCGATGTATTGACCGGGCAGCGACCATCGCGACGAGAGTTCGCCGCCGACCTGGGTGTGGTCGAAGCCGAGCTGCTCGGTCTCGGTATCGGCCAGCAACGCGGGATCGGACGCCGCGTTGAAGACCTTGATGTACTCGTCGCGGAGGGCGATGACGGATGCGAGGATGCCGATATCCTGGAAGAGCCCGGCGGTGAACGCCTCGTCGGGGTCGCAGGAGGCGGTGATCTGTGCGAGGTGTCTCGCCGCGGCCGCGCCGTAGATCGTCTTCTTCCAGAACTGGTTGGCGTCGAAGCCCGCCTCGCTCTTGACGCCCTTGGTGCCATCAACAAGGCTGATGCCGAGCACGATGGACTTCACGGCGTTCATGCCCATGAACCCCAGCGCGCGATCGATGCGCGTGCAACGTTCTTTGAGCCCGTAGAGGCTCGAGTTGACGGTCTTCAGAATCTTCGCGGAAAGGCCCGGGTCGTTCTGGACAATGCGCGCAATGTCGATCAGTTTCGCCTGCGGATCTCGGGTGACCCGGAGGACCTCGACCGCGACCGCGGGCAACGACGGGAGAGACGGTGACGCGAGCACCTTCTCGAACAACGCATTGGACATTCGGGGCTCTGCCTTATCGCATCAGTTCACCCGCGATCGTGGGGGGATGAGCGGATCTCGAACGGCGACTCTTGGACGTCCGAGCGGCAGAACATCGGCCGGAATCGCCGGTCGGATGAGGCCGCTCGGCAAATCTCAGCTACGGCGAACACCCGATCCGTGCGGCGCGGCAATCGGAAGGTTCTCGGGCGGACCCGGGTCCGGGAACGCGGCCTCGCTCACGTCGCGTCGAACTGCTCGAACGCGCCCTTGTGCGTCTGGTCGTCCACGTAGCGCTGAAAGTCCGCGAGTTTGTAGGAGATGAAGCAGAACGCGTGGTGCAGCGCGAGCCATTCGATATCCGTCGGGTCTTCGTCGAGGTCCTTGCGGAGCCGGTTGAGTTCGGCGAGGAGGATCTCGGGTTTCATGGGCGGTTCCTTTCAGGCCGCGGCGCCGGCGGAGGCCGGTCCTTCGGCGCGGCGGAGCGAGGAGACGCCCGCGGCCGCGGCGAACATGAGCGTAAGCGCGAGGACCATGCACGGGCCGGCGGGCCAGTCGAATCGCGTACTCGCGGCGATCCCGAGCACCAGGGCGAGCATCCCGCTCACGACCGAGATCGCCACCACCGGCCCGAGCCGACGGCTGATCCGCAGCGCGATGGCGCCGGGCAGAACGAGCAGCGCGGTGGCCAGCACCACCCCGGCGAGCTTCATCGCGACGACCACCGAAACCGCCAGCAGCACCATGAGCAGGGCGCGCATCGCGCGCGTGCGGACGCCGAACGCCGGCGAACTGTCCTCGTCGAAGACCCAGAACAGGAGCGGTCGGCGGAACCACCAAGAGGCCAGGAGCACGCAGGCCGCGGCCAACCATCCGATCACGATCTCGGCGCGGGTCGCGAGAAAGATCGAGCCGAAGAGGATCGACTCCCAACTCTGCACCGGCGCGCCCCGCCCGATCGTTCGGCTGACATGGACCAGCACCGCGCCCACGGCCATGGAGCCGACCAGGAACATGCCGATGGCGGTATCGGTCGGGAGTGTGCGGCGGTTGCTCACGGCCGACATGCCCAGCGCCGCGGCGATGCAGAAGACCACGACGACGGCGAACTGGACCAGGTCGGCCCGCGCGAGCGCCGAGGGCAGGAGCACGGCGAGCAGGGCCGCGACGCCCACGCCGCCGAACGCGGAGTGGCTCACGCCCTGACCCACAAAGCCGAGCCGCTTGACCACGACCAGCACGCTGAGCACGCCGCACATCAGGACCACGGGCGCGCCGGCGAGCAGCGCCTGGAACTGCATCGACGAGGGGTCGAAGAATGGCTCAAGCATCGGGGCCTCGCGTGGCGCCGGGCGCGCCCTCGCCGGCGGCCGCGCTCTTGGCGGTTCTCGGAATGCCGAGTTGCACGGGCGCGGGCGCGTGGGAGGGCTCACCGCATGGTTCGCCGGCCGCGTGGGCGTGAACGTGTACGCCGCGGAGCGAACCCAGCAGGCCGGCGACATCGTGGGTGAAGAGTTCGGCGAGGATCTGCGGGGTGAGCCCCTGTGGGCTGGTGTGGCTGTGGAGCCGGCGCGCCAGGCAGGCAACGCGGTCGCTGCCGGCGACGATGGCGCGCAGGTCGTGGCTGACGACGATCAGCGTGACCCCGAGTTCGGCGTGGACACGCGCGAGCAGCGCGGCGAACTGCTCCTGCCCGGCGGCGTCGATGCCGACCGTCGGCTCGTCGAGCACGAGAACCCGCGCGTGGGCCGCCAGGGCGCGGGCGATGAGCGTGCGCTGGAGCTGGCCGCCCGAGAGCGAGCCCACGGGCCGATCGCCGTAGGACCGGCAGCCCGTGAGCTCGAGCACCCGATCGACGCGCTCGACGGCCTCCCGGGGAGGGCGACGCCACGGCGCGGTCCGCCAGGCGGCCCCGAGCATGACGGCCTCGCGCACGGTAATCGGCAAGCCGAGCTCGAGTTCGGCACGCTGGGCGACGTAGCCGATGACGCCGGCGCGGCGGGCGTCGGCGGGCGAGGAGCCGAAGACGCTGACCCTGCCTGACTGCGGGCTGAGCAGCCCGAGGATGAGTTTGACGAGCGTGCTCTTGCCGCCGCCGTTGGGACCGAGGATTCCCAGCCGCTCGTGGGGCTCGACTCGGAGCGAGACCCCTTCGAGGGCGGGCGCCGGCGCGCCGGGGTAGGCGAAGGTGACCGACTCGACTTCGACCGCGGCCTGGGACAACGGTGGCTCCGTGCGGGAGTTTACGGCCTGGTCGCGCCTGCCGGGGGCGTGCCCAGGGCGGCCTTCAACTCGTCGAGGTTCGATTCCATCATTGCGAACCAGTCGCCCTCGCCGAGCGGGTCGAGTTTCCGCACCTTCACGCCCGCGGCCTCGGCAATGCGCTTGCCGGCCCGCTCGCCGAGCTGCGGCTCCACGAACACGGCGGTGAGTTTCTTCTCCCTGATCGTCTGGACCGCGCGTTCGAGCGCCTTGGCTGTGGGCTCCGAAGCGTTGAGGTCGGCGATGGCCACGGTCTCGAGTCCGTACCGAGAGGCGAGGCGGCGCCAGGCATCGTGGCCGACGACGATGGTCTTGGACGCGAAGCCGGCGCAGGCGGTGGCGTACGACTCGTGCATCGTCAGCACGCGGGCCCGTAGTTCCTGCCCGGCCTTCTCGACCCTGGCCTTCGCGGCGGCATCGCTCTTGACGGTCTCGACGATCGCCGCCGTGACCGAATCGACGAGGCGCACGACCAACAGGGGATCGAGCCACAGATGCGGATCGACCGCGTGATCGCAGGGCTTGCCGGGTTCGTGGGCGTGATCGTGCGCCCCGTGCGCGAAGGCGTGCTTCTCCTCATTCTGCAGACCCGCGGCCTCGGCGAAGCGGATCACGCGTCGAGCACGACCCGGCGCGGCGGGGGTCTGGGCGAGGAACTTCTCGATCGGTGCATCGAGACCGAATCCGACGACGACGACCAGATCCACCTCGCGCAGCGCGGCGAGTTTGCTGGGCGGGGGCTCGTAGCCGTGCTCGCTCTGACCGGGCGGGATCACGGGAACCACCGCCGGCTCGCGGGCCGGCGGCAGGCCCTCGTTGGCCGCGGCGACGATGGGCGCGACCAGACCTTGCAGAGGAACGATGGAGACCGCCGCACGCACGGATTGGGGTTTCGCGGCGGGCTGCGGCGTGCGTGCGTCGGTTGGCGACGCTGGTGCGGCGAGCGTCGGGTCGCCGATCGTGGCGGCAACAGCCAGCAGCGAGATCAGCAAACGAGCGGACCAGCGAAATGACGCCATGCGGCATTGTTCGCAGGCCCCCGCGCAAATGCAACTCAGATGCAAGAGGCTCAACGCCTGGGTCGGGCGACCGCAGCAGAGCACCCGTCCGGGCAGGCGCGAGGGATCGTGCCGCACTTTTCCGAACCGAGCGGCGTATACTTGGCCCCTGAACCGTCTGGGCGGGTGAAAAGCCCAGACGGAAGGCTGACACGCTGGGGCGGTAGCTCAGTTGGTAGAGCGCATCGTTCGCAATGATGAGGTCGGGAGTTCGACTCTCCTCCGCTCCACTTCGATAAGACCCCCGCGCTTTGCGGGGGTTTTTCGTTGGGCACACGGAAAACATGACGTTGTGCGTGCGGCCGCGTTCGCCGTCCGCCGGCGCCGCTCGATCCGCAATCGCCGCGGTCCACGAAAACGCCCGGCTGGGATTCAGCCGGGCGTCGTCACCTGCTCAAAGGCCGCGGTCGGATTCGAACCGACGAAGGCTTTCGCCAACGGATTTGCAATCCGCTCCATTAGACCACTTTGGTACGCGGCCGGCCTGTAGGAACCCAGACCGTACATCGTCCGGCCTCAGTCGTCAAGCCGGAGGGCGGTTCCGAGTCGATATCATGGCGGTATGCCCGTTCCAAACCCCCGTGCAAGCACGGCTTATCCACGTTCCGGACCGCCACGACTGGTCTTTGGGCTGATCGCGGGCCTCGCCGCGGCGGGAGCCACGCACGCGCAGTCGCCGGCAGGTCCCGCGAACTACTCGAAGCCCGCCCAGGTACGGCCCAACCAGCCCGGGAACGTGCGCGAAGAACTCCAGGCCGAGGGTTCCCCGCTCGCGACGCTGCCGTCGCTGGTTCGGGAGGGCACGTTCGTGTCCGTGGCCCGGGGACAGATGGTCAAGGGCAAGTCGGGGCGCTGGTTCTTTGTGTTTGATGCCGACGAGCGCGGGCGCACGCTCCCGCCGATGGTCGTGTTGCCGAGTTTTCACCTCACCGCGATGGAGCGGGCAACCGAGCACACGCAGCCGGGGACGCGGATGCTGGTGACGGGGCTTGTGACCTCGTACCGAGACCTCAACTACCTGCTGCCCACCGCGCCGCCGCTGGCGGTGCGTGTTGACTCAGCGACCGCGGCGCCTGTCGCCCCCCCCCCACCGCCAACCGCTCCGGCCGCGACCGACGCTCCGCCCGCGCCGCCTTCCGGTGCTTCGGAACCGTCGATCGATGAGATTGTCAAGCGTCTGGACAAGGCCGTGTCGAGCACGCCGAGCGGGGGTGCGGCGATCCCGCTCCGGACCGCGATGGCCACGACACCCGCCGGTCCCGGCCCATCGACGGCGGAGCAACCCCCCGCTCCTCCGACCGCGCCGCCGCTGAGCATCGGCTCGATCGCCACGCGCCGCGGCCGCGTGATGCGCGGCGCCGATGGCGCGCTGAACTTCACGTTCGACGCCGGATCGTCCGATCTCGGACGGGAAGCCGCAACGGTCATGACGCTTCAACCGTGCCTCGCGCTCGCGGCGATCGAGTCGCTCGCCGAGCGTGCCGGCGAGGGCGCGACCTACACCGTCAGCGGGGATGTCACCACGTACCGGGATCGGAACTACCTGCTGATCCGGTCGTACAAGGCCAACCGCGTGACCGACCAGGTGATGCCGACGCAGTAACGCGGGCGAATCCGCCGGGCTCAGACCGCGACGGTCCCCTGCGACGGCCGATCCTCGATGGCGGCCGCGCTGGTGGGGGCGGTCCGTACGCGCTCGCCTTCGAGCGGGTAGAACCTCGAGCCGGCCAGACGCACCTTCTTGTTGCTGGTCGCGCGGGGCAGGATCGGGAGCAGGCCGAGCAGGACCAGCGTGAGCAAGGCGTTCGCGGCGAGCATCCACGGCCAGGTGGTCTTCTCGTAGAAGACCATCACGGCGGTCATGACCACCACGACCAGCGAGATCGGGATCAACCCCTGCCAGCCGACCTGCATGACCTGGTCGAACTTCAGCCGGGGGATCGTCCACCGCACCAGCATCATCGTCAGCACGCCGCCCACGGCCTTGCCGAGGAAGACGCCGAACTTGACGAGCACGGCGAGGATCGACGTGTTCTCCGGGTGCAGCAGGTGCTGGTCGGCGATGAACCCCAGCGGCAGGTGGTACCCGCCCAAGAACAACAGCGTGAAGAACGCGCTGCCGACGGCCATGTGGATGTACTCGCTGAGCGGGAACAGCGCGTAGCGCATCGAGCTGTACTCGGTGTGGAACCCCGCCACCAGCTCCTGCTCGCACTCGGCGTTGTCGAAGGGCGTGCGGTTGCTCTCGGCGAGGATGCAGATGAAGAACACCACCGCCGCGACCGGGTGGGCGAGCACGAGCCAGCCGTGCGCCACCTGGTAGCCGATGATCTTCTCCGGGAGCAGCGAGCCGACCATCAGAAGGACCGTGAGGATGCACAGGCCCATGGGGATCTCGTAGGAGATCATCTGCGCGCTGGCCCGCAGCGCGCCCAGGAACGCGTACTTGTTGTTGCTCGCCCAGCCCGCGAGGGTGATGCCGTAGATTGCCATGCTCCCCACCGCGAGCAGGTAGATGATCCCGACGCTGATGTTCGCGCCGGCGATAACCACATCGCCGCCGGGGATGGTCCAGTTGAGGAGCGGGATCGTGATCGTCTCGGGCAGGCTGAGCGTTCCGCCCCACGGAATGACCGCGAAGCCGATCAGCGCGGGGATCGCCACGACCATCGGCGCCAGTGTGAACAGGGCCTTGTCGGCCCCCCGCGGCATGTAATCCTCCTTGAGCATGAACTTGAGGCCGTCGGCGAGCGGTTGCCCGAGGCCCAGCAGCCCCCGGAGAAACTTCAGGAACGGGAGCCCGAGGTCGAACCCGACCCGGTTGGGGCCGATGCGGTCCTGGATGTACGCGGAGATCTTGCGCTCGCCGTAGGTCGAGTAGCCCGCCAGACCGAGCAGGAGGTGCACCACGATCAGAATCACCACGATGTTGACGATCAACTGGGCGGTCAGGAATGAGGGAGCATCCATGGACCGGGAGTGTAGCGGGGGCTGTCGGGGCGCGGTTGGGCGTGCGGTCGCCTTCGTTCGAACTCTTTGGGGGGTTGGGAGCCGGGAACCGCCGGCAAAACGGCGGGTTGGTAGAGACCGGTTGGCGCTCATGGCAACCTCGCCGATTCAGCCCAACGCCGACTTGCCCATGGGCAGGTCGAACCGATCGCGGGTGCGGCAGTACCCCAGCCCGCCCATGCGACCGATCGCGTCCAGACGCTCCGGATCGGTACGCAATCTCGCGTCGATCAGGTCATCGCGCACGGTGACTTGAACCACCTCGCCGATCACGATGTTCCCGCCGCTGGGAGCTCGGGGGTTGGTGCGGATCACCTGCGTCGTGCGGCACTCGAAACTCACCGGGCTCTCGGACACGCGCGGAGGCTTCACCCGAGAGCATGGCGCGGGTGTCAGCCCGGCCAGCGCGAACTCGCTCTCGCCGAACGGCAGCGGCTCCGCGCTCGCGGCCACCTTCCGGGCCAGTTCCTCGGTCGCGATGTTCACGACGAACTCACCTATCCCGCCTTCGCTCACGGGCTTGGCGTTGCGGAGCGAGTCCTTCTCCGACCCGTCAGCGTTGTTGGCAGGGCAGAACAGGACCGTCATCGGGTTCGACCCAACGCCCGCGAAGAACGAGAACGGCGCGAGGTTGAGCCGTCCCTCGACCGAGACCGTGGACACCCAGGCGATCGGGCGCGGCACGATGCACCCGATCAGCAGTTTGTAGCGATCGGCGATCGACAGCGAAGCAGGGTCGAGGTCCATGGGGGATCATTGGGCGCCCGTTCGTGGCGACGTACCATCGCCCGATGTCTGAACACCCGGTCACCTGGCCCGCGCTGCTGGTCCATTGGACGGCCTTCGCGCAATCATCGCTGGCCCTGCCCAGGACCGCCGAGGGCGATCGCTGGCGACGGGCCGTGCCCGCGATCATCGGGCTGCAGGCGATCGCGCACGCGCTGGGCGATCTGGACCGGCTCGCGCCGAGCGAAGACCGTGCGCTCGCCCTCGATCTCGCGGCCGTCGGGATCCGGTCGCACGCGCAGACGCTTGAACACTTGTGGAGCAACGAACCCATGCACGACGACCTGAACGCGCTGATCGGTGACGCCCGCGCGGCCCTCGCCGCGGCCAAGCCCGCAAGGCCCGCGGGCGCGGGAACGGAAACGGGGGTGGAGTGGTGCGTGAGCGGCGACTGGCTGATCGTCGATCACCCCGGTGAGTTGTGCGAAACGCTCGTCGAGGCCGGATTCGACGGCGACCTTTACCTGCCCGTGCCCGGCGCACGGCTCTTCAAGCACGCCCCGGCCGCGTTCGCACGCCCGGGCTCGGGCGAACTCCCGCCCGAGATCACCGGCGCCATCCGCGGCTACTTGAACAGCGGCGGCGGTGTCGGGAAGCACCAGCCCGCAGCGCGGGCCCGACAGGTTTTCAGGCAGTTCGACTTTGCCCAGAAGCGCAACGGCGGCGTGGTGCGCGATGTGGTTGTGGTCATGGACAGCACGCCACGCTCCGGCGGGGGTCAGCCGCAGTTGATCGCCGCGGTGCTCGAGGGCCGCCCGCAACAGGTGCCTTTGCCCATCCCGGGAATGTCGGATTTGGAGCCGGTTCCGGTCGTGTTTGAGTGAAACAGGCGGGGTCGGCCCCTATCATCGCGTCCCCGCAATCCGCACCCCCCAAAGAAGCCGAACAAAGGGCCTCCAACCATGCTCAAGCGTGCCAAGATCAGCGTCATCGGCGCCGGAAACATCGGCGGCGAGTGTGCCCGCAGCCTCGCGATGAAGGAGCTCGGCGATGTCGTGCTGCTCGACATCCCGAACAAGGAAAAACCCGAACTGCACATGCCGCGGGGCAAGGCGCTCGACCTGGCCTGCTGCGGCCCGGTCGAGAAGTTCGACGCAAGGATCACCGGCACGTTCGAGTACGCCGACATCGCCGACTCGGATGTGGTGGTGGTGACGGCGGGCCTGCCGCGCAGGCCGGGCATGAGCCGCGACGACCTGGTGCAGGTCAACGCGGGGATCGTGAAGAACGTCAGCGAGAACATCAAGAAGTACGCGCCGAACGCGATCGTGATCGTCGTCAGCAACCCGCTGGACGCGATGGTGTATGTCGCGTGGAAGGTCACGGGCTTCCCCGCCAATCGCGTGATGGGCCAGGCGGGCGCGCTCGATGTCGCCCGCTACAAGACCTTCCTCGCGTGGGAGCTGGGGGTGAGCGTCGAGGACATCCAGGGCCTGCTGCTCGGCGGTCACGGCGACGACATGGTGCCGCTGCCGCGGCGCACGAGCGTGAACGGGATCCCGATCACGGACCTGCTCGCGGCGGACAAGATCGCCGCGTGCGTCGAGCGCGCCAAGGGCGGTGGCGGCGAGGTGGTCAAGATGATGGGCACCAGCGCGTGGTACGCGCCCAGCGCGGGCACGGTCGAGATGGTGGAAGCGATCGTCCGCGACAAGAAGCGCGTGATCGCGTGCGCGGGCTACTGCGAGGACGAGTTCGGCGTCGCGCCCGGCGCCAAGGGCAAGGGCTACTTCGTGGGCGTGCCGTGCGTGCTGGGAGCCAAGGGTGTCGAGAAGATCATCGGCTTCAAGATGGACGAGACCGAGCAGAAGTTCATGAACGAGTCCATCAGCCACGTCAAGGACCTTGTCGGCGTGGTCGGCAAGCTCTACCCCGAACTGGCCTGAACCGGCAAACCGCGGAGGGTCAATCGATGGTTCGATCATCGCTCGTTGGGGCCGTCGTCTGGCTCGGGGTGTGCGCCGCCGCGGCCCACGCGCAGGGCCCGTCCGACCCCAAAGCCTCGCCGCTCGAAGCCGCGACGGCGCGCAAGACCGATGCGCCCGTGACCGCCGAGTTGAGGCCGGCCGCGCCGCCGGACCCGGAGTTCGCACGCATCAGCGCGAACCTCACCGGCTCGTTCGGCGGAGCGCAGGGGGGGGCCGACCTCCGTCTGCACATCGTGCCGATCTCCGTCGAGGAGCTCGACAACGCACTCTATTTCGAGATCGCCAGGGCCGATTCGCCCGCGACGCCCTTCCGCCAGGGTGTGTTCCACCTGTACCGGTTCAAGGGCGAGCCGCGTCTGCGGGTGTTCGACATCTCCGGCGCGGCTCCGTTGATCGGCGAGGGCGGCGTGACCAGCAAGGCCGACTCGATGGCCGGCCTGTGGGCCGCGCCCGACGCGCTCCCCAAGCTCACGCTCGCGTGGCTCTCGCCCAACGCCGACCTGGTGCTCACGCCCGAGGGTTCGCCGGGTGCGTACTCGGGGCGCACGGCCCACCCCTTCGCCTCCACGCGGAACGGCGCGGTCGAGATGACCTCGCGCATCACCATCGCTCCCGGCGAACTGACGCTCTCGGACAGCGGCTTCGCCGCCGACGGCTCGATCGTCTGGGGCGGTGACGCGGCGGCCGTGTTCCAGCGGCTGACCGCGCCGGCGGCTACGGTTTCACGCACGAGCGAAGGGCTGATCATCATCACGCTCGTCGCTCCGCCCGCCGACAGCCCCAGGCTGGTCGAGAACGGCACGGCGACCGTGCAATATACCGGATGGATGACCGACGGCACGCGGTTCGACACGTCACGTCGGCCCAACCGCAAGCCCTTCGGCACGCGGATCCCGGGATCGCTCATCCGCGGGTGGAACGAGGGATTGGCGGGTATCGCCAAGGGCGAGCGGCGCCGCCTCGTGGTGCCGTCGGCGCTCGCCTATGGCGAACGCGGCAGCCGCGCCATCCCGCCGAACTCGACGTTGATCTTCGACATCGAGTGCCTGCACATCGACAACACGGTGCCGCCCGAGTTGAACCGGCCCGGCGCGAACCCGGCGCCGATGGTCAATCCCCACTCGTTCCAGCCGCCGGCGCGCCCGGCGCCAACTTCGGCGCCGAAGTAGCATCGAATCACCGGAAGCGCCCCACCACCCGCGATCATGGCCGCGCCGACCTACTACGACATCCTCGGCGTGAAGTCCTCGGCAACCGCCGAGGAGATCCGGCGCGCGTACCGCTCCAAGGCCAAGTCACTTCACCCGGATGTCAGCCCGGCCCCGGGGGCGCAGGCGCAGTTTGCCGCGCTGGCGCGGGCCTACGAGACTCTTTCCGATCGAACCAAGCGCCGCGACTACGACACATCGCTGAACGAACCTCGAACCTCGCGCCGGACAAAGGGCCCCCGCCGCGAACACCAGGCCCACTACACATGGACCAACATCGCAACCGATTCAACCGGTACGCCCGATCGTCTCCGTGAGTTTGACGAGTTGTACGAGACCTTTTTCATGCCGCACGCACCCGCCAAGCCACGAACAAAGAAACCCACCTGAGGCGGGTGGTCCCGCCGTGAGCAGCGTGCATCCGCACCTGCCCCGATTTGACAAAGCCCACGCAACCGGTCAAAGTTGAACCACCAGTTGCCAGCGGGCCTGACCGAGCACCACCTTGCTCAAACAGCAGCACCAGCTTTTCGTCGGACTACTCGCGGCGGTCGATGCGGTGGTCGTCGTGGGCGCGTGCTTCGCGGCGTGGCGGTTCCGATACGCGGTCATGCCGCATGACTGGTGGCCGCAATCCTGGGAGCAGTACCCGAAGGAAGCCCTGGCGCTCTACATGGTGCCGGTCATGTTGCTCGCCCTGCGCTGGTTCGGGCTCTACCGGCCGCGACGAGATCGTTCGGTGTTCAGCGAACTGCTCGAGATCGCCAAGTGCTGCGTGGCCGGCGTGCTGGTGGTCGTGAGCCTCGCGGTGGCGTTCGAGTCGAACCTACTGTTCTCGGCCCGCGATGCGCACTCGTGGAAGCCGATCACGCTCGCGGGCGTGACGCTGGATGCCGGGCGCGTCCAACTGGGCGCGCTCATGGTCATCCTCCCGATCATGCTCGGCCTGGAACGCCTGTGCTTCCGCTGGGGGCTTCGGCAACTCCGCCGCCGCGGCTGGAACCTGCGTCACGTCTGCATCATCGGGTGCGGCCGGCTCGGACAGATCGTCGCCCGCACGCTCGAACGCAACACGTGGACAGGGCTCAAGGTCTCGTATTTCATCTCGCACCAGGACAAGACCCGGCGCGAGACCTGCGGCGGCTGTGAGGTCAAGGGCGGGCTCGCCGACCTTGAGACAATCCTCGACGAGCACAAGCCCGACGCGGTGTACATCGCCCTGCCCGGCTCGCGGTCGGCGATGATGTACGAGGTCCTGGGCCGGCTCGAGCGTTTCCCGCTTGATGTCCGCGTCATCCCCGACATCAATCCGCGTTACGTGCCGCAGAGCATGACGGTGAGCGAACTGGACGGCATGCCGATCCTGAGTTACCGCGAGTGCCCGACCAGCGGCCTGGGCGGGGTCAGCAAGCGCGCGCTGGACATCTGCGGCTCGCTGGCGGCGATGCTGATCTTCGCGCTGCCGATGGCGGTTGTCGCGCTACTGGTCCGCCTCAGCGGGCCGGGGCCGGTGGTGTTCCGCCAGCGTCGCGTCTCGCTCGGGGGCCAGGTGTTCGATATCTACAAGTTCAGAACGATGTACCACGCCGAGGACGAGGCCGCGCCGACCGCGGGCATGAGCCGCGCGGCGACGTGGACCGAGCGAAACGACCCCCGCATCACGCCCATCGGCCGCTGGCTGCGGCGTACCAGCCTCGATGAGTTGCCGCAGTTGCTCAACGTGCTCATGGGCGAGATGTCGCTGGTCGGCCCGCGACCCGAGCGCCCCGAACTCATCGAGCGTTTCCGCGACGACTGGCGAGGCTACATGCTCCGCCAGCACGTCAAGGCCGGGATGACCGGCTGGGCCCAGGTCAACGGTCTCCGCGGCCAGAGTTCCCTGCGGAAACGGCTCCAGTACGACTTGTTCTACGTCAAGAACTGGTCGCTGGGGTTTGACGTGAAGATCCTGATTCTGACGGTATTCCGGGGGTTTGTGCACAAGAACGCACACTGAGGGGCACAGCCCCTCAGTGATGACGCGCCGCTCACCGCGAGCAGGCGGCACCCGTGCTCCCCCGGCTCACTCCCGGGTCACCACGGCATCGACCTCGGTTTCGACGAGCCATTCCGGGTCGATGAATCGGCTCACCTGCATGATGGTGTTGACGGGGCGGATGTCGCCAAAGAACTCGCCGTGCACCTCGGCGACGGGCTTCCAGTCGTCGATCCGCGTCAGGATGATCCGCGTGCGGATGACGTCCCGCGGTCTGCCCCCGAGCTGCCCCAGTGCCGCGAGGGAGATCTCGAAGCACCGTCGTGCCTGCACCCTCGGGTCGCCGACCCCGACGGTCTTTCCGTCGGGACCGAGCGGCGCTGTCCCGGCAACGGCAACGACATCGCCGATCCGCACAGCCCGCGCGATTCCCACGATTGACTCGTAAGGACTTCCGGTCGAGACACTGGTTCTTTGGCCCATGCGTGCACCTCCGTGACGTGCTGTCCAGCATACCGGCACCGTTCGTACGCGACCTCCGGCGCTTACCATACATCGTGACTGCGCGTTCCTATCACGTCATCGTCATCGGCGGCGGCCACGCGGGCGTTGAGGCCGCGTGGGCGGCGGCCAACCTGCTGCCGGTGGATGAAAAGGCACACGGGCCGGAGGCCCGTGCCACGGTCGCCCTCGTCACGCTCGACCCGTCCAAGATCGGCGTTATGTCGTGCAACCCCGCGATCGGCGGGCTGGCCAAGGGCCAGATCGTCCGCGAGATCGACGCGATGGGCGGGCTGATGGGGCTGGCGACCGATGCCACGGGCATCCAGTTCAAGGTGCTCAACACCAGCAAGGGCGCGGCGGTCCACGGGCCGCGGGCACAGTGCGACAAGCACGCCTACGCCGAGGAGGTTCAGCGGCTTGTCCGCTCGCGCCCGGAGATCGAGGTGGTCGCGGGGAGCGTTGAGGAGATCGTGGTCAAGGCCGGAAGGGTGACAGGGGTTGTCGTCAAGACAACAACGAACAGCGAACAGCCAACAGCCAACAGCCAGACCGACGGCGGCTCTTGGACTTCATGTTCGCTGTTTGCACCCGCCGTCGTGCTCACCACCGGCACCTTCATGCGCGGCCTGATGCACACGGGCGAATCGAAGACCGAAGGGGGCCGCTTCGGCGAGGGCGCGGCCGTGGGCATCTCGGGGGCGCTCCGCTCGCTGGGGTTCGAGCTCGGCCGATTGAAGACCGGCACACCGCCTCGATTGAGCAAGCGGACCATCCGGTGGGAGGACCTTGCGCCGCAGTTCGGCGATCCCCTTCCCACCCCGTTCAGCGACCTCACCAGTCGCGTCGCTCCGAGTTCCGGGCTCCGAACTCCGAGTCCGCCCCCTTCGCTGTCCTGCTTCCCTGTCCTCCCGCAGGTCGAGTGCCGCATGACGGCCACCAACGCCGCGGTCCACGACGCCATCCGCGCCAACATCCATCGCGCGCCGATGTACTCCGGGCAGATCGAATCGGTCGGCCCTCGCTACTGCCCGAGCATCGAGGACAAGGTCGTGCGATTCGGCGAGCGAGAGTCGCACCAGGTCTTTCTCGAGCCCGAATCGCTGCGTCCTGGCGATGATGACTGGGTCTACTGCAACGGCATCTCCACCAGCCTCCCGGCGGATGTGCAGGACCTGATCGTCCGCTCCATGCCGGGTTGTGAGAACGCGGCCATCCTGCGTTACGGGTACGCGGTCGAGTACGACATGGTCAAGCCGCACCAGATCGCTGCGACCGGAATGACCAAGCGGATCGAGGGCCTCTTTCTGGCGGGCCAGATCAACGGCACGAGCGGCTACGAAGAGGCCGCGGGCCAGGGTCTGGTCGCGGGAGTCAACGCCGCGCGGCTCGCGCTCGGTCAGCAACCCGTCACGCTCGGGCGCGATCAGGCCTACATCGGCGTGATGTTGGATGACCTCGTCACCAAGACGCCGACCGAGCCCTACCGCATGTTCACCAGCCGCGCCGAGCACCGGCTGATGCTCCGGTCGGACAACGCTTCGGACCGGCTCACCCCGCTGGCGCGGGAACTCGGCCTGCTGGCCGGCGACGGACTCGGGGCGCTGCGGCTGGCCCGCTTTTCGGACCGTGAGCGCGAACTGGGTGAGGTCAACCGACTGATCGATTCAACGCGCATAGACCGAGTTCCGCTCGCGGACCTCATCCGCAGGCCCGATTTCGGGGCGAGCGATCTGGAGGCCGCGCTGGACCGCGCCGCGCCCGGCCGTCGTTTCTCGCCCTCCGCGGTCTTTACCGCCCACACCGACCGCTTCTACGCGGCCTACATCGAGCGACAGCACGCGGAAGTGCGACGCCACGCGGAACTGGAACGCCGACGCATCCCCGCGACCCTCGACTACACGCTGCTCGGCAACCTGCGCACCGAGGCCCGGCACGCGCTTCAGAGGTTCCGACCCGAGACCCTCGGCCAGGCCTCGCGCCTTGAGGGGATTACGCCGGCGGACATCACCCTGCTGGCGGTGCTCGTGCGCCGAGAGAACGAGCGTGCCCGCGGCACCAATCCGCCGGCGGTCCATTCTGAATAGACGCACCGCGAGACCTTTGCCGCTACCATCGGCCCTCCCCTCACACCGCCGATGCTTGACCACTTTCCAATCCTGCTCGCGGTCGGCAGCGAGACCGAGGACTACGTCCGCGATCTGCTGGTGATCCTGCTCGCCGCGGCCGCGGTGTCGATCTTCACCCGCCGCATCAGGCTCCCCTCGATCCCGGGCTACCTGATCGTCGGGGCCCTCTTCGGCGGGTCGGTGTTCGGGTTCATCAAGTCCGACGAGAACGTGCGCCAGATCACCGACCTGGCGATCGTGCTCCTGATGTTCACCATCGGCCTACACCTCGACACGGACTCGATCCGGTCGGGGATGGTCTCGATCCTGATCGTGGGCGTCGCCTCGACGGTCGGGAGCGCGCTGGCGTTGTGGCCGCTGGGGATGGCCTTCGGCCTCGGTTGGGAGCAGGCTCTTGCCGTCGGGCTGGGGCTTTCGATGTCCTCCACCGCGGTCGTGCTCGGCATCCTGCAGCAGCGGCGCGAGGTCCACCGCATCCACGGCCGACTGTGCGTGGGCATCGCCCTGACCCAGGACCTGCTGGCTATCGCGTTCCTCCTGCTCATCCCCGTTCTCGCGCATTCCCACCGCAACGGCGCGAACATCGAGGCCGCCTCCGACGCCGCCGCGATCGCTCACCGCATCGCCGACACGACCGTGCTGCAGAAGCTCGCCACGGTGGGCAAGGCGCTCCTGGGCGTCGGGGCGCTGATCGGCTTTGGGCGATGGGTCATGCCCAGACTGCTCCGTGAGGCCAGCCGCGATTCCAACACCGAGGCCCTGCTGGTCGTTTCCGCGGCCGGTGCGCTCGCGGCCGCGGTCATCACCTCGGTCCTGGGCGTCGGCGCCGCGCTGGGCGCGTTTCTTGCCGGGTTCCTGCTCTCGGCCACCCCCTTCCGCCACCAGCTCGCCGGCCAACTCTCACCCATGCGCGACCTGTTCATGGCGGTGTTCTTCACCGCCGTCGGAATCAAGGTCAACATCGCCGAGGCCCTCGACGCCTGGTGGGTGGTTGGCCTGGGCGTCATCGCGCTGCTGGCGGTCAAAACCGCCGTCATCGGCTTCGCCACGTGGGCCGGGGGTGCCACCGCGCCGATCTCCGGACTGACCGCCACGCTGCTCTCGCAGGGCGGGGAGTTCAGCCTCGTCATCCTCGGAATCGCGGCCAACGAGTACGGCATGTTCGAGGATCAGGCCACATCCGTGCTCATCGCCGTCGTTGTCTTGTCGCTCATCCTCACCACCCCGGTGTACATGCTCGGCATCCGCGCGCAGGAGACGCTCGCCCGAGTTCCGCTGGCCCGCTGGATCACCAACCCAGCGCTCAGCGGCCACCACACCCGCGCATCCCATGACCCCTCCAACACGCACGCCCCGAGCGAATCAGGGGCCGATGATCCCCCCCTGCCCTACCCGCACAGGCCGGTCATCATCGCCGGCTTCGGCGTGGTCGGGCGAAACCTGGTCGAGCACTTCGCGGCCGCGGGCATCCCCTACGTCGTCATCGAACTCAACCCGGCAACGGTCGTGAAGCAGCAGAAACTCGGACGCCGCTTCGTGTTCGGCGACATCACCAACGGCGATGTCCTCGAATCCGCGGGGATTCATGCCGCCGAGGCCATCGTCCTCACCATCCCCGACGATGAGGCCGTGCTCCGCGCCTGCCGCCTGATCCGGCAGATGAATCCGAGAATCTTCATCGCCGCACGCACGAGTTACCTTAGCCGAGCCATCGCGGCCACCGAACTCGGCGCCGACTACGTGACGGTCGAAGAGGTCGTGACCGCGCAGGACATGGCTAAGCAGGTCATGGAGCGGTTGGCCAAGCGGCTCGTCGGCGAGGCCTGATTCCGGTCCGACCACGACAGCCTAGTCGGCCTTCTTCGCCGCCTCCGCCGTCTTGAGTTCGTCGCGCAGGATCGCCGCCAACTCGTAGTTCTCCGACGAGATCGCGTGCTGCAGCCGGGTGCGCAGTTCGGCCGTCTGGCTCACCGGCAACTTGGGCGTCAGCGCCTCGCGCATGCCCTTGAGCACCTGCACCTCGTTCGACTCGTCGAACAGGTCCGGCTGGTCCATGTCGCTGAAGTACTGCTTGAGCGCATCCAGCCCCTGGTCGATCGCGTGGATCGCCGCCTTGGGTTCGTTGTCCTTCAGCGCCTGGCTCGCCAGCGCCCGAGCCCGCATCATCGTGATGTACGGCCGAAACTGCTCCAGGACGTTGCGGTCGGCCTCGGTCTCCGCGAACTTGGCGCACAGGTCCAGCACACGAATATTCCGGGTCGTATCCCGGACCACCCCGTCGTAGTCCTCAAGAACCATGAGGCATACGTATCTGTGATAATACTGGACGGCCTCTTCCCGAAGTTCGCGGCACGCTTCTTCGTCAAGAACGAAGCCCGCCCCCGATCCTTCGGTGGATGTGTGCTCGTCCAGACGCGCTTCGTGAAACTCCAGGAGGCTCTCATAACCCTGCGGCCGCAGGCCGTCCGGGCGGCCGCTGACCCGCATCTGCAGGATTCCCAAGTCCAGCCGCAGTTGAATCCGCGGCTCGCCATCGTCACCGTCGATCTGACGGACGTTGATCTTGCCCTGCTCGAAGGGCCAGTCTTCCAGGATTCGCGTCAGGTCGTTGGACACCTTCGAACATCCCTCAGTCGGTTTGGGCAACCCCACGCTCCGTGGCCATGCCCAGCCAGCCGGTTCAACGTGGGGTGAGATCCCCCCTATTCGAGCCTGCGGACGCCCGGGATTCCGCCCCCGAACCGCGCCGTATCCCGTCCCCACGATACCCACCATCGAACATAGCAGATTGTAGGGCTTCCACCCAGTTCAACGGTTTGTTATCCTCGTTGCCCCGCGCCCCATAACGGGTCGGCAAAGTCATCAACATCGGGATGTCGCTCCCGTCAACCCGCCTTCCCGGGGGGCGGATCAAGAGCGAATCTCGGCTGGTCGATGCAACCGCCCGTCGGGGTTGAGCGAACGGATTCGGGCGGCCTCCGCGGGCTTCCGTGGGCCCGAAGCCGTCCCGGGTGGTTCTCATCCGTGTTGTCTGTGGAAGGGTGCAACTCAGTGCGAGGCGTAAAGGCTACCAGGTCGCCCGCGAGGGCTGAACTCCAGTCCGGGCTGCAGCTTTATCTGCGTCAGATCAACGAGACCCCGTTGCTGACCGCGGATGAAGAGAAGACGCTCGGGTGGCGGATCATCAACGACAACTGCCCCATCGCGCGGGAGCGGATGGTGCGGTCGAATCTTCGCCTGGTCGTTTCGATCGCGAAGAACTACGTGGGGCGTGGGCTCTCCCTGCAGGATCTCATCGAGGAGGGGAACGTCGGCCTTCTGCGCGCCGTCGAGGGTTTCGACCCGGCGCAGGGCGCGCGATTCTCGACCTACGCCTCGTGGTGGATCAAGCAGGCGATCAAGCGGGCGTTGATCAACGCGGTGCAGCCGATCCATGTGCCCGCGTACATGGTGGAACTGATCGCCAAGTGGAAGCAGGCCTCCCAGAAACTCGAACGGGCCCTGGGACGCCCGCCCGGCCTGCCCGAACTGGCCGAGGAGATGCAGCTCCCGCTCAAGAAGATCCGCATCATCAAGCGGGCGGTGAAGGCCTTCCGCGCTCCGGCGCAGGCCCCGCTGGATGACAACGGCGAGGTGATGAACATCGGCGATCTGCTCGCCGACGAGCGTGGCGGGGCGCCCGAGGACTTCATCTTCCGCGACGACGAGCTCCGCACCATCCGCAAACTGCTCGACGCGATCGACGAGCGAGAGGCCCGCATCCTCCGGCTTCGATTCGGCCTCGACGGCCTCGAACCTCTGACACTGAAGCAGATCGCCACCGAGATCGGCATCTCGCGCGAGCGCGTCCGCCAGATCGCCGACGAGGCCCTCCGCAAGCTCAACGCCCAGATCACCGACGATCAGCCGAGCCGGTTCTTCCGGGAGAACCTCTGCCTCGACGACGACGACGATTTCGCGGACGAACAGCCCCGCCGCGCTGCCGGCTGACAAATCTCTTTCCTGACATTTTATTGCCGCGGGAAGGCCGGTGTAAGGCCCGGTGGTCCGGCGGCGTGTCCGAACTCTCTCTCGCGCATGAGCCCGGTTGTCGAAAGGCAGCCGGGCGCTTTTCTGCGCCACGCGCGGACGGGACCGAACGAAAACGGGTGCCGGCAGGAGCCGACACCCGCGGATCATGCGAGCCGGATCGGGAAGAGCGAATCACCGCCTGCGGCGTGCGGCCAGCAGCAGGCCCGCCGCGAGCATGGCCGCCGCGCCGCCGGGGGCGGGCACGAGGAAGTTGTAGCCGTCGAACGAGCCCTGGGGCCCGACGTTGAGACCGGAGATTCGGCCCTCGGCGTTGTAGGTGAGATCGAACAGGTCGGCGAACGGATGGAACCAGATGCCCAGCAGCGAGGCGAAGCCCGTGCCGAACCACGCCCCACCGCCGGAATCCGGGTAGAGCGGGACGTGGTTGATAATCGGGGCGGCGTTGATCGTGAAACTGAGCGAGCGGCCGTTGATGCCGCCGGGGAGCACGACATCGGCGGCGCTGACGGCGTTGATCCAGGACGCATCGAGGATGGAACGGATGACATCGGGGGGCTGATCGCCCGGCGTCGCGCCGTCGCCATCGCGCCAGGTCGAGCCATCGTTCAGGCCGTTGTACCCATAGGCGGTCATGAACAGGTTCTGGCCCGGATCGCCGTCGAAGACGTCGCCGGCATCGAAGTAGAACAGGCCGAGTTCGCCCGGACGCGATCGGGGCAGCGGTCCGTTGTTGAGCGCGAGGAAGAAGCCGGTCGTCACGCGGTTGGAGAAGTTGGCGGTAAAACTGAGTTGTCGCGTGGCATCGTTGAACGATGCGGACAGCGAGTGGATCACACCGCCGAGCGAGTTGCCGGTGTAGCCGCCAGCCGGCGGCTGCGGATCACCCGCGTTGAAGTTCCAGTTGAAGATCGCCGCGTTCGCCGAGCCCGCGCAGAGCAGGATCGTCGAGAGCGCGAGCGTCTTGGAACGGAGCGTACGGCCGTGTTGGCTGGGCATGTGGCAACGACTCCACGCGCTTCCCGTGCGTCAGCATCACGCATCCTGCGTGACCGAGAGGTGAGGGGGAGTTCGTCGCGCGGCCGGACCTGCGAACACCCGGCGCGAAACGCGCGGGCGATGACATGATCGAATGCCGCCTCCGAAAACCCCGGAGAAACAAACCGAGATGGGGGTCAGGTTGAGAGACCTTTCGCCCGACAACCGGGCGGACCTTGCACACAGAGTACAGCATCGACACGTACGGTCAAGGGGTTTGTGCGACATTCGGGATGTTCGTGCGCCGCCTATGCCGCAAGTTCTTGTGCAACAAGAACTTGCGCCTGAGAAACGCGCCGGTCGCATTCTCACGAGCGCGGAGAGCAGCTCCATCGACGGGCCGCGAATCGGCAGGCCGGCCGCTCAGCAGCCCGCGAACCACGCTTCAAGGAAATCGAAGAGGTCTTGTATCGTCACACCCGGGGAGCCATCAAACTCGGCGTTGGGCAGACCCGCAAACCAATGCGTCAGGTACGCAAACACGTCGCCGATCCCCGACGCTCCGTCGGCGTCCATATCGGCCCGGCACGGAGGGGATGCTGGAGGGCTCCAAACCGCGATGTCGAACTCGGGCCGCCGGTTGCCGGTGCTGTGCAACGAGCCGATCTGGGTCAGTTCGCCCCCGGGCTCGATACGAAAAACCCACATACCGATCGGATCGTTGGCATCCTTCAGCACGATCAGAAACCCCCCGAGCACCTCGAACGGTCCGAGACTCGATCGCGGTCCGGCATCGAAACTGAACCCGGTAGGCTGGATGGAGCCGGACTCCTGATCGATCGAGAAGGTACGGATGGTGTCGTCTCGTGTGTGGCCGACCAGCACGAAGCGGTTGTCGGCGGTTATCGCGGTCCGGTAGGGCGTGTCTCCATCGGAAACAAACGGCGAACCCGACTCGGTAATCTCGGAGGGCGCGCCGGACTGGGAATCGAGCGACCAGACGGCGATGGTGTTGGCGCCGAACGCCCCGGTACCCGAGAACATCCAGCGACCATCGGGGGAGATGGTCGGCGCGAGCGGCGGGTCCTGGCTTGGGGCCGTGGCCAGCAGCGTCAGCACGCCGGAGGCCGAGACTTCCCATTGCTGTACAACGCTGGTACCACCGAACACGCCGGAATCCTGCGTGTAGATCCACGGCCGCGTCGGATGCCGCGTCACGGCGGAGTTGAAATAGCCGCTGGGCTCGTTGTCCACCAGCGTGAGCGCGTTGGCCGGCTCGCTCCAGCGGTACGTCAGAACCGAAGATCCGCCGTTCTGCGTCCGCGTGACGACCAGGATGTCGTCGCTGAACCAGGCCAAGTCGAGCGGCGAATCGGGCGTCGCGGCCGTCAGCAGCGGCGTGAGCGACGCGTCGGCCCCCACTCGAAAGATGCGAAGGTCCTCGGTCGTGCTCGACGAGGTGCCGTTGCTCGAAGCGAGGAAGCGGCCATTGGGCGAGATCGCCACCGCCTGCGTCCATTCGCCCGACGGCTCGTTCTCGACCAGTTCGGCCTCGCCGCCGTCCCCGATGCGGAAGCACGCGATGGTTGCCCCGACGGGCGAGACCGTGTTGATCGGGAAATAGTGCGGCACGAACACCGCCGGAGTGCTCGATTGAGCACGACATCGATGTGGCGAAACCGCGCACGAGGCGACCACGGCAAGTCCGACGCTCAGCGGCACCGCTCGCGCGGCTGGAATGACGTTGACATCTCTTCGCACCTTGATGCTCCAGCAACGACGCCGAACGATGGAACCGCTACGCACAGGCAGAAAAATACGCCGCGAGGAAGTCGAAGATGTCCTGGACGCTGACGCCCCCGCCGTTGATGTCCGCCGCGGGATCGTTGCTGAAGTAGGCCTCGAGGAAGTCGAAGATGTCCTGCACGGAGGTCGATCCGTCGCCGTTGAAATCGCCGGGGCACGCGATTCGCACCAGGAACGCGCCGCGCCGAGACGTCCCGCCGGTCTGCTCTGTGATGACGCCCTCGAAGATCAGGAACCGGCCGTTGCTGCTGATCGTGAAGTTGTCCTGCACCGCCGAGATATCGGTCAGGAGTTCGAGCCCCAGGCTCGTCTGCACCTGCGTAACGCCCTTCTGAACGAGCAGGAGTCCGTCCCGGAAGATCCCCGCGTTGGTTGCGGGGCTGGTGTCGTTCCATGCGGCGTAGTAGAAAACGCGGCCGAGATCATCGATCCGCACCGCGCCGGTGCCAAAGCCGGTGAAGTTGAATCCCGGAATCGCCGCGACCGGCGAGCCCTCGCGCGCGACCTCCACAGCACCGTTCTTCAGGATCACCGAGTCGTCCGTCGTCGCGCCATCGAGATCGGCGCGCACAACCCACGCTCCGGCGTTGCTGAGGTCGATGGGCACGGACGAGAGGCTCGAGAACAGCCGGCCTGCGAAAGGCGAGGGATCTCCTTCACGCGCGACAACCGTCCAGTTGGATCCGTCGTGGATCGCGACGCCCGAATCGTCGGCCGTGCCGCCATCGACATCGAACACGATCGCGACGCGAGGACCGGATGCGAAAGCGAACTGGTGCGGGTTTGTGCCGACATCGCTCAGGAATCGGCCGGTGAGCAGCTCGTCGCCTTCCTTGAGCAGAACGGTCTGCGCCGCCGCACCGGTCGGAGCATCGACGCGGACCAGCGCCCGGTCCACGGTGGTGGCGATGGCCGCATCGTCGATCGACGCGAGCATCATCACCTGGTCGGCATCGTTGACCCGTACCTCGAACCAACCGATGTACGGCGTTCCCGGCGTAAACTGCGGTGCGGTCGAGATCGCGCCTTCGACGAGCAGCTGCGCCGCGTTGAAGTGCACGCCCGAGTCTGTTCCGATGGCCGCGCCGTCGTACATGATGTTGAAGACCGAACTGCCCCCGTTGTTGAGCGTGATCGAGTCGAACGAACCCATGGTCGCGCCGGCAGGGCTGGCGACCGGGTCGCCCTCGGTCATCAAGACCGACGGATCGACCGCTCCGCCGCCCGCAACCACCACGCCCACGCCGAGCGTGACCGAGGTCTCGACCAGCCACCGTCCGGCGTTGTTGACCGCGAAGTTCTCCGCCGCGCCGAACCCGGCCACGACGTTGCCCGGTCCGAACACATCGCCCGAAAGCACGAGCGGCCGAACCTGCACCTGCTGGGCGAGCGCATCGCCTGTCACTCCGCCGAAGCCCACCAGTAACGCGGCCAGACAAACAAGTGCGTGTGCCGGACTCGACATGCGAGATTCTCCACGGTCGGGATGAAATCGGGGGCGACCATTGAATAGTCGCTCGAAGAACCCGACCTGCCAAGCACCGGATCAAAAAATGGCGGCAACCACTGGAACCTTTGGCCCGCGGCTGCGTCGAGAGGCTTGAGCGAACGATTCCCGGTCGTTTCCGTACCAACCTTTGTCTCCCGATCCACTACGAACGGGGACCGATCGAGCGGCTACCATCCGACCCCCATCCTCTCGCGGCCGCCCTCCCTCCCCCGCGGCCCCTTCGCATCTCGGAGCGTCTCCATGTGCCCACGGCCCCGCTTTGCCCCCCGCCTCCGCCCGATGTTCCGGCACCCTTGCGCGTGCGTTCTGATGTCCGTCGCGCTGGCCGCGGCGACGGTCGTCACGAGTCCGGCCCACGCCGACGAGTTCGTGAACCGCGTGAACGCGCTGGTCCGCAAGGCCAAGGACGACAAGCGGAGCGATCTTGTGCTGCTGCCGCTGCTGCCCGCGCTCCAGCCGCCGCCGTCGGTGCTGCGGGACCAGTACCAGGCCGCGCTGTTTGGCCGCCATGCCCCCAACTGGACCGAGTGCGTGGCGTGGGCCCAGGCCGAGCCGCAGAAGAAGATCATCGAGTCGTTCACCAAGATCACCGAGGACGGCTTGGACCCGCAGAAGGGGTTCGTGTTCGGCCTTCCCTACGGCGCCGACCTGGCCGGTCCGGAACTGGTGACCAAGGAGATGTACGTCGAGCTCGGCGACCCGCCGACGCTCGCCGCGGCCAAGTTCCTCTACATGGATGAACTGGAGATCGTGGGCATCCTCATGCACGTCGAGTCGTCGCGATTGGCGGCCGACGGCGACATCATGGGGGCGATCGACAACATGCGCCGGTGGCTGGTCTTCACGCGACAGATGGCCGATCGGCCCATGCTGCGGGAGAAGAAGTGGGCGATGGAGTCGATGCTGGCGGCCTTCGAGCGCATCTGCGATCTGGCCTACGTGGACTTCCGCGCCGAGCAGCACAAGACCGAGCCGTCGAAACTCCGCGACCTGATCAACTCGGCCGGCGAGAGGTCGCTGTACCTGGACCGAATCAAGCTCCCCGAGGGCGACTTCATCGCGCGTGAGCAACTCATCAGCCGGGTGATCACCGAAAAGGGAGGCCCGAATCCCGAAACCTTCGCGCCCACGATGGCGCGGATCGGCGCGGTAGACCGGCCGCTCCGGCTGTTCAGTTCCGCGGCCCACTGGGATCAGGCCCGCATCCTGCACGCGGGGTGGTACGACTGCAACGACTCGCTCAAGGGGCTGGTCTCCGACTGGCAGCGGCGATGGTCGCTCCCGCCGTTCGACAACTACCAGGCCACCCGCAGTTTCTGGGAAGTGCGGGTCCGCAACCGTCCGCGCCTCGCGGTGATCTCGATCGGGCTCGAAGATGTTCCCTCGCTGTTCCCGCTCCGCCGGCACATCGACGCCTACCAGGCCGGGGCACGCATGTCGCTCGCGGCGTACGCCTATTTTCTTCGCGAGAAGACCATCCCCATCAGCCTGTCGGCGATCACCCCGGCGTACTCGCGCCGCGTGGATATCGATCCATACAGCAGCCGCGGACGCGATATCCAGTACTTCCGGCCCGAGATCGACACGCCCAAGGATGACCGCGGCAACCCCAAGCCCTTCGAGCTCAAGCTCTTTCCTCTCCCACCGCGCCCGGAGCTGCGCGTGCGGCTCGACAGCACGCACTTTGTGGTGTACTCGGTCGGGCCGGACGACAAGCCCGATCTGGCCCTGGACTGCACGCAGGGTCAGCCCGGCAAGAGCGGCGACTACCTGTTCTGGCCGCCGGAACTCGCCCTGGAACGGCAGCGGCTGCTCGATTCGGGCGAACTGAAGTGATCGAGTCTGAACCAAACTCAACCGGGCGGCACGCCCTCGTCACGCAACCACGACATGTCTGACGCCTCAACCCACAAACTGGTCATCATCGGATCCGGCCCGGCGGGCTGGACCGCCGCAATCTACGCCGCGCGGGCCCAACTCGCCCCGGTCGTCTACACGGGCGTCCCGAAGCAGGACCCCGGACCGGTGCTCCCGGGCGGGCAGCTCATGCTCACGACCGAGGTCGAGAACTACCCCGGGTTTCCAGAGGGCGTGACCGGCCAGGCGATGATGGCCGACTTCCAGAAACAGGCCGAGCGATTCGGCACGACCAGCGTGATGAACGACATCGTGAGGTGCGACTTCTCCAAGCGCCCCTTCACGCTCACGACCGATGAGGGCAACCACGTCCGCGCGCACGCGGTCATTCTCGCGACCGGCGCGACCGCCAACTGGCTCGGTCTGCCCAACGAGATGCGGCTGGCCACCAGCGGCGGCGGGGTTTCCGCGTGCGCTGTGTGCGACGGCGCGCTCCCGACCTTCCGCAATCAACCGCTTGCCGTCGTCGGCGGCGGCGACACCGCGATGGAGGAGGCCACTTACCTGACCAAGTTCGGCTCGGCGGTGTACATCATCCACCGCCGCGACAGCCTGCGCGCCAGCAAGATCATGCAGAGGCGGTTCTTCGACCGCCCCAATGCCAAGGCTCTCTGGAACAAGGTTGTCGTGGACGTCATCGGTGAGGGCCACATCGAGGGTGTGCTGCTGGAAGACACCATCACCAAGCAGCGCTCACGCCTCGACGTCAAGGGCCTGTTCATCGCCATCGGCCACACGCCGGCCACCCGATTCCTCGCCGGATCGGGCGTGAAGCTCGACGAGAGCGGGTACGTGGTCCTCGCCAACCGCTCCAGTTACACCAACGTGCCCGGTGTCTTCGCGGCGGGCGACCTGGCCGACAGCCAGTACCGCCAGGCCGTCACGGCGGCCGGCATGGGCTGTCAGGCGGCGCTCGATGCCGAACGCTGGCTTGCCGCCGAGGGCGTGCACTAAAACCCGCCGAACCTGCGAAATGCCGCTCGTGCAGTGCCACACGGTGCGGCGGACATCCGCTTATCTCCACTCACGCCGATCCACCGGCTCGGCCCCTTGGGGTGCTGGACGGATCCAAACCGAGGGATAAGCTGCAATGATGGCGTCGATACCTGACACCCCCCCACCCCAACTTCCGGACCGGGAGTCTCGGCTCGACAGCGGGAGCCGCGGTCTGACCGCCCTGTTGCAGGCCGCCTCTCGCGGCGAGCCGCAGGCCATGCAACGCCTGCTCAGCACGGTCTACGACGAGTTGCGGGCCATCGCCCAGGTCCGCATGAATCAGGAGCGCATCGGGCACACGCTCCAGGCCACCGCGCTGGTCAACGAGGCTTACCTGCGCCTGCTCGGCCAGCACGACGTGCGGTGGGAGGGTCGAGGCCACTTCTTCAGGGCCGCGGCCGAGGCGATGCGGAAGATCTTGATCGATCACGCCCGAGCCCGCAACGCCGATAAGCGCGGCGGCGGAAAGGCCGCCCTGTCGATCTCGGGCATGGCGGATATCGCCGCGGCCGAGGCCGAACCTTCCGGAATCCTGGCCCTCGACGACGCCATCGTGCGCCTGGAGACGGTGGACGCCCAGGCCGCGTCCGTCGTTCGGCTGCGTTTTTATGCAGGGCTGCCCGAACACGCCGTGGCCGAAGCGCTGGGCATTTCGGAGCGGACGGCGCGGCGCGACTGGGCGTTCGCCCGAGGCTGGCTCCGCGATGCGTTGGAGCGCGACGCGTCGTAGGAGCGTGGCATGGCGGACTCGCTGGATGCAAGAGCCAGGCGGATCTTCGACGAAGCGCTCGACCTTCGAGCCGACGAGCGCGCGCCGCTGCTCGACCGAGCTTGCGCTAGCGACCTCCAGCTCCGCGACCGGGTGCTTCTACTGTTGAGCAAGGCCGAGGAAGACGATCCGTTCCTGAGCGTGCCGACGATCATGGAGAACCCGTCGCGCAGCCGTGGCGCGGGCGAGCGGCCGGGTACGCGAATCGGCCCCTACAAACTGCTCGAGGCGATCGGCGAGGGCGGGTTCGGCACCGTCTTCATGGCCGAGCAGACCGAGCCGGTCCGCCGCCGCGTCGCTCTCAAGATCATCAAGCTGGGCATGGACACCCGCGCGGTCGTGGCCCGCTTCGAGCAGGAGCGGCAGGCCCTGGCGCTCATGGACCACCCGAATGTCGCCAAGGTGCTCGACGCCGGCGAGACCGAGACGGGCCGGCCCTACTTCGTGATGGAACTTGTGAAGGGCAAGCCCATCACCGGTTTCTGCGATGAAGTCCAGTTGAGCATCCCCGACCGGCTGGAACTGTTCACGCAGGTCTGCCGCGCCGTGCAGCACGCGCACACCAAGGGCATCATCCACCGCGACATCAAGCCGACCAACGTGCTGGTGAGCGAGCAGGACGGCCGCCCGGCGTGCAAGATCATCGACTTCGGCATCGCCAAGGCCACGCAGCAGCCGCTGACGGAGAAGACGGTCTTCACCGAGTTCCGCCAGCTCATCGGCACGCCCGAGTACATGAGCCCCGAGCAGGCCGCGGGCAGTCTCGACATCGACACACGGAGCGATGTGTACTCGCTCGGCGTGCTGCTGTACGAACTGCTCGCCGGCGTTACGCCGATCGATCCCGTCCGGCTGCGGTCCGCCGCGTACGCCGAGATGCAGCGCATCATCCGCGAAGTCGATCCGCCGGCGCCCAGCACCCGGCTCTCGCAGGCCGGCGAACAGCTCGCGAGCGTCGCGGCGACCCGACGCACCGAGCCGGGCAGGCTCGGGTCCATCATCCGCGGCGAGCTCGACTGGATCGTGATGCGGGCCCTGGAAAAGGACCGCGCCCGCCGCTACGACTCGCCGGGCAACCTCGCCGCCGACATCCAGCGGTACCTTCAGGGCGAGCCGGTCGAGGCCGCGCCGCCCAACGCCGTGTACCGGCTGAACAAGTTCGTGTCGCGTCACCGCGGCCCGGTCATGGCCGCGAGTGCCGTGGCCGCGGCGCTGGTGATCGGCCTGGGCCTGGCGCTCTGGCAGGCGATGGTGGCGCAGCGCGAGCGAGACGCGGCCAGGCTCGCCGCCGTCAAGGCGTCGGCCGCCGAGACCGAGGCCAGAGCACGCCGGGACGAGACCGAGAAGATCGCCGAGTTTCAGTCCAGCCAGCTCCGGGACATCAACGCCGCGATGATGGGCGAGCAGCTTCGCGGCAACCTGCTCGTGGGTCTCCGGGAGCGCATGAAGAGCGACGGCGCGGCCGATGCAACCATCGCCGAGACCGAGACTCGGCTGGCCGCGACGCTCGACCAGGTCAGCATGACCGATGCGGCCCTCGCCGCTCTGGACGAACAGGTCTTTGCCCGCGCCCTGACGGCCATCGAGAGCCAGTTCAGGAACGCGCCGCTAATCAAGGCTCGTCTGCTCCTCACGCTCGGCGGCACGATGATCGATCTGGGCCTGCTCGCCCGCGCCGAGGAACCGATCAGCGAGGCGCTCGCGATCCGCACGCGCGAACTCGGACCGGATGCCGACGAGACGCTCGACGCGGCGCTCAGCACCGCGCACCTCCAGTTCCAGCGGGGCGAACTCGACCTCGCCGAACAGACCGCGAGGAAGAACCTCGACGATCGGCGTCGCGTGCTGGGCCCCGAGAGCCGCGACGCGCTCGACTCCCTCAATGTCCTGGCCTCGATCCTGCAGGCGCAGCGCCGGCTCGGCGAGGCCGAGCCCCTGTTCCGCGAAGGGCTGGCGGCGTCGCGTCGAGTCTTCGGCCCCGACGATGAACTCGCCGTGCTGTTCCTGAACAACGTCGGCTCGGTGCTCATGCAGGCCCGCAAGGACGAGGAGGCCGAACCGATCACGCGGGAGGCGCACGAGCGCATGGTGCGTGTTCACGGCGCGGACCACCCGTACACACTCTTCGCGCTGGCCAACATCGGCCTGGTGCTCATGGACCTGAACCGCCTCAAGGAGGCCGAGCCCATCTTGCGCGAGGTCTACGAGCGCCGACGCATCGTGCAGGGCGCCAGTCACAAGCAGACCGTCGCATCGCTCATGGACTGCGGCCTGGTCCTGCGGGCACAGGGCCGCTTCAGCGACGCCGAGCCGATCTACCGCGAGGTGCTCGCTCGCCGGACAACGATGTTCGGGCTCAACAACCCCGACACGCTCAGCGCCATGAACAACCTCGGCGCCCTGCTCATGAGCCTGGAGCGGTACGACCAGGCCGAGACGATCCTCCGGGAGACGCTCGAACGCCGCCGCGCCCTGTTCGGCGACACATCCGTGCCGACGCTCCGCTCGCTCAACATCCTCGGGCGCGCGCTGCTCAAGCGCGGCAAGCCGAACGAGGCCGAACCGCTGTTTCGCGAGGCGCTCGCCGGCTTCTCCGCCGACGCCTCGCACGACAAGCTGTGGCTGGCCGAAGCCCACAGCGGCCTGGGCTCCGCGCTGGCGGCCCGATCCCGATTTGCCGAAGCCGAGCGCTCGCACCTGGACGCCATGCACGCGCTGGAATCCGCGAACAACCCGTCGCGGACTCTGGCGATCGCGATGATCCAGGAGACGATCGGAATGTACGAGGCGTGGGAGAAGGCCGAGCCCGGCAAGGGCCACGGCCAGAAGGCCGCGCCGTGGCGCGAACGGCTTGGTCAACTCAAGGCCGCACCGTAGTCGAAACGATCGCGTCTCAACCCGGTCGCGAAAGATCCCCTTCGCCCAGGCACCGGAACTCCTTGCGCCGCAGGATCTGACCCGCGAGTGTCGCATCATCGACCGCCAGCGCGATCGTCGGGTAGTTGCCCGCGGGCATCATCAGCGGGTACGCGAAGCGGATGTTCAACTCCGCGCCCAGCAGGTACAGGCACAGCCGCTCCAGCGTGTGCCCCTTGCACAGTTCGATCACCAGAACCTGCACCTCGCTGAACGGGACCTGGTGGCGCGTCAGGAGCAGCTTGGTCTCCTGCGCGTTGCTCGAAATCACGCGGACCACCGCGTAGTCGCTCGCATCGTGCACGCTGATGGCCAGCAGCTGCACCGCCGAGTGCTCGAAGATCCGCACCAGTTCGTGCAGCTTGCCGACGCGATTGTCGAGGAACACCGAGAACTGCGTAACCGTGGGCGGCGCGTACCCCTGCGCGGTTTCCGACGAGATCTGCGACATCCTGCGCTCCGAACCTCACGCCCCTGCCGATAGCGCGCAACCCGACCGGCCGCAACCGGGCGGCCGCGCTGGTCCACGCACCCGGCAGTGTAACGAAACCACCGAGTTTCGCAAGGGGCTCATCATAACCACCCTGTTCCGGGTGCGGCGACTCAGGCGGAGAAACTCGATCCGCACCCACACGAACTCGTCGCGTTGGGGTTCTGGAACACGAAGCCGCGCCCCATGATCTCGTCCTTGAAGTCCACGGTCGTGCCGTTCAGGTACAGCAGGCTCTTCGGGTCACACACGATCTTGATGCCGTGCTGCTCGAACTCCTCGTCGGTGTCCTTCTGGGTCTCGGTGAGGTCCAGCAGGTAACTGAAGCCCGAGCACCCGCCGCCCTTGACACCGACACGCAGGCGGATCTTGTCCGCGTCGAGCTCCTGCTGCTGGATGATGTTCCTGATCTCACGCGCGGCGGTCTCGGTCAGGAGAATGCCCGAGGCCTGCTGGGTCGCTGCGTGGTCGTGCTCGGTCGTCGTGCTCATGAATACTCCGGAGTCGGTCGGCACGCGCGGGCGTGGACCTGTTCAATGAACTGTACGTCGCCGGGCCCTCGGGCGTTCACGGGCCGATAACGGCCGGCGACGGTGCCGGTCAGTGCAGTTCGGCGTGGTGCTCTTCCTCGACGGGCATGCCGTTCTTCTGCTTGTAGTCGTTGATCGCGGCCTTGATCGCGTCCTCGGCCAGGACCGAGCAGTGGATCTTCACCGGCGGAAGGCTGAGTTCCTCGACGATCTGCGTGTTGCGGATCGCCGCGCCCTCGTCGAGGGTCTTGCCCTTGAGCCATTCGGTCGCCAGCGAGCTCGACGCGATCGCCGAGCCGCAGCCGAAGCACTTGAACTTGGCATCCTCGATCAGGTTGGTCTTGGGATTGACCTTGATCTGCAGTTGCATGACGTCGCCGCACTCGGGCGCGCCGACAAGCCCGACGCCCAGGTCCTTGCGCTGCTTGATCTCGGACTGCGTGCCGAACGTCCCGACGTTGCGGGGGTTCTCGTAGTGGTCGATGATCTTGGGTCCGTACGCCATCGAAGTTCTCCAGCAGCCCGATCGGCCGCGCTTGAGTCAAGCCGTTCTCAGTGCCCCGCCCACTCGATCTTGCTCAGATCGATCCCTTCCCTGTGCATGTCGTAGAGCGGGCTCAGTTCCCGCAGTTTCTTCACCGCCCCCACCACCTTCTGGATCGCGTAGTCCACCTGCTCCTCGGTCGTCCACCGGCCCAGGCTGAACCGCAGGCTCGAGTGCGCCAGGTCGTCGCCGATGCCCAGGCTCTTGAGCACGTAGCTCGGCTCCAGGCTCGCGCTCGTGCACGCGCTCCCGCTCGACACCGCGATCTCCTTGCACGCCATCATCAGGCTTTCGCCCTCCACAAACCCGAAACTGATGTTCGCGATCTGCGGCAGGCGGCGCTCGGCGTGGCCGTTGACCTGGCAGGTGTCGAGCTGCGAGGTGATCGACTGCTCCAGTTTGCGGCGAAGCCTCAGCAGCCGCTCGCCGTCGCGCTCCATCTCCCGCATCGCGATCTCGCAGGCCTTGCCCAGGCCCACGATCCCGGGCACGTTCAGCGTGCCGGACCGCATGCCCCGCTCCTGACCCCCGCCGTCGATCGCCGCCACCAGGCGCACGCGCGGCTTGCGCCGGCGCACGAACAGCGCGCCCACGCCCTTCGGGCCGTAGATCTTGTGCCCGCTCAGGCTGAGCAGGTCGATGTTGTCGCGCTCCACGTTGGTCGGCATCTTGCCGACCCACTGCGTCGCATCGGTATGAAAAATGATTCCCCGCTCGTGGCACAGGGCCCCAATCTCGGGAACCTCGTTGATCGTTCCGATCTCGTTGTTGGCCCACATGATCGACACGAGGATCGTGTCTTCGCGCATCGCCGCCTTGACCTGCTCGGAGCGGATCACCCCATCCCGCGGCGGTTCAAGGAACGTCACGTCGAACCCGTCCTTCGCCAGCCGCTTGCACGGGTCGAGCACCGCCTTGTGCTCGTGCTGCGCGGTGATGATGTGGCCGCGACCGGTCCGGCCCGCGGGGGCCTTCTCGTACATCTCCGCCGCGCCCTTGATCGCCAGGTTGTTCGACTCCGTCGATCCGGACGTGAACACGATCTCCTTCTCGTTGGCCCCGATCAGGGTCGCCACCTGCTCCCTCGCGGCATCGACCGCGTTCTCCGCATCCCAGCCGAAACTGTGGTTGCGGCTGCCGGGGTTGCCGAACCGCTCGGTGAAGTACGGCAGCATCGCCTCCACGACGCGGGCATCCGTCGGCGTCGTCGCGGCGTGATCCATGTAGATGGGGAGTTTGAGTGCCATGTCCGTTCCTCGATCCGGCACGCCCTCACGGGCATCCGGGCATATGCGGATAACTGAGTCTTAGAATCATTCGATTTTAGGACCTTCGGTCTGACGGGTCCATAGCCCTTGTGCCGCCGGCTGGGCGGAGCACAGGGCGGCAAGGCTCAAGCCGAGTTCGTGCTCCGACGATTGCACCCCACGAGATACGCCGCTCCGGTCGTTCCCGGCGCGGGTGCTCTCGTTCGACTCTCGTCGGCCACTGCAAAACCGGAGGCTCAGAATGAAGCTGCTTCCCCGTCACCCGTCCTGCTCCGCGATCGGGCTGTGCCTTGCCTGCGGCCTGTGCCTTTCTCTGATGGCCGGCTGCGAAGGCGGCGGCTCGGGTTCTCATTCGAGCACCTCCTCACCGGCGGCTTCGTCGTCTGGATCGATGGAGTCGGCGGTCAAGGCCGCGGCGGAGGCGGGCTCGCTCGACGGCGAGTTCATCGACCACATGACCCGGCTCGCGGAGTTGAGCACGCACTTTGCCGAACTCGAACTCTCCAACGGGCAGCGTCCGGCGGTGCAGGAACTCGCGGAAAAGATCAAGCGGCGCGAGTCCGTGGACATCGCGTTCCTTCAGGCCGAGCGCACGCGTCTGGGCATCGCGAGCAGGAGCATGGGCATCGAGAACGATCCGCAGGCCAACGACCTGCGCCGGCGCATGCAGGCCGCGACCCCGGCGGAGGCCGACACGCTCTTCGTCGAGGGGATGATCAAGCACCGGCTCGATACCTCCAAGTACGCCGAGTCGTGCCTGTCCTACCTGCGCAGCCCGAACCTGACCTACTACTGCCGAGCCGTGACCGAGGATGCCGGAGCCTCGCTCCGCGAGTTGCGGAGCGTGCAGACCGCCGAGCAGACCGTGCCCGTCAACGCCCGCGCCGGCAAGCGGTACCAGAACAACGCACCCCGCCGCTGATCGCAAGGGGTCGTTCCGTCACGGTTTCTTGTAGACCATCTCGACGCGGTTGCCCTTGCCGACGTACTCCACGCGGGCCATGTAGGCACGCATCAGGAGCAGGCCGCGGCCCGTAGGGACGGTCAGGTTCTCATCCAGCGTCGGGTCGGGCACATCGCCCGGATCAAAGCCCGGCCCCTTGTCCTCGATCGCAAGGTCGGTCTGCTTGTCGGTCACGCGGAACTCGAGCTCGACGGGAACATCCGGCGAGAGGCCCTTGTGGCCGTGGCGGAAGGCGTTGACCAGCGCTTCTTCGAGCGCGAGCCGCACCGCGAACTTGGCCGCGTCGGGGTATTGGTGCTTGTCCAGGGCCGCGATGAGGCGTTGCTCGGCGCGTTCGATCTCATCGCGCTTGTTGGCGATGGAGATTCGTGCGTGATCGGGGTTGGCCTGCTCGGTGCGTGCCATGACGGCCGGTCTGCTCTGTCTGTGTTCATCACCCCCATGCCTCCCGCCGCCCGCGGGCGGCCGCTCAACCGAAGCTCGCCAGCGCGGCGTCGGTCGACTCGTGGATCTGGAAGAGCTTGTCGAGCTTGGTGATCTTGAACACCTCGTAGATCTGCGGGTCGATGTTGGCCAGCCGCAGCTGCCCTTTGCGCCCCTTGATCTTGTTGTTGATCGTGATCATCGCGCCCAGCGCGGCCGACGAGAGGTGATCGACGTTCGCGAAACTGATGAGCAGCTTGGGGCCCGGCGCGGGAGCCTTGTCAACGAGGTCGCCGATCTCCTCCTTGATCTGCTCGATGTTCGACTCGTCGAGAATGTTCCGATCGACGAACTCGATCTGGGTGACATCCTTCTGGTGCTTGACGCGGAGGCGCGAAGGTCCGGTGGTCGCCATCAACTGACTCCTGAGCGCGGGCCTCGCCCGGCGGTCTTGGGCACACTATACGCCGCGAAAATGCGGGCACACGGAGCCTCGGAGAACGATCGAGGGCACCGAGAAAGGCCAAGGCCAGAGCCTTGATTCATGCCCTTCTCCGTACCCTCTGTGAAGACCCTGTGCCTCTGTGTTCCGTCTACCGAGCTACCGACCGCTGATCCCCAGCCGGGCCGAATCCAGCAGGCCGGGGAACTTGTTCTCCTCCTGCTCGCTCTGGATGAGGATCGTCGGCTTGACGAGGATGAGCAGCGTCTGCTCTTCCTTGCTCTCCAGCCGGTTGGTGAAGAACCGGTTGATGATCGGGATCTTCGAGAGCACCGGCACGCCGGTCTCGATCTCGACCTCGGTCACCAGCCGCTGGCCGCCCAGCAGCACCGTGCCCTCGTCCGGGACCGTGGAAGTCGTGCGGACGCGGGTGACGGTGATGGTCGGGAGCTGGATGAACGACTGCGTGTCGGCCGAGTTCACGAGCTGGCCGCCGGCGACCGCGGAGACCGACTGCTGGGCGAACCCGTCGATTCGAGCGACTCCGGCGTCGATGTTCATGGTCACGTAGCGGCGGTCGGCCGAGATGACGCCCTCGACCAGCATGGTCACGCCCTCGCTGGCCACGTTGACGGTCGGGTCGAAGCCGACGGCCGAATCGCCGACGACCGGCGCGAGGTCCGACACGAACGCCTGCTGGGTCACGACGAAGATGTTGGCCGTCTGGCCGTTGGTGAAGGTCAGGCGCGGCGCGGTGAGCTGCACCGTGCGGCGGTCGGCCTGGGTCGCCACCATCAGGAAATCGACCTGCACATCGTCCAGGAACTGCCCGGCGATGCCCAGCGCGGGCGCGACGCGGAGGACCTGCGCGGTCACGCTGTCGTCCTGCACGGCCGAGCGGGCCAGACCAGCGGTCAGGTTGCCGGAGTTCTGCATCGTGCCGATCGGCGACCAGCCCCGGTTGGGCGGCACGACCGCCTGCGTGATCGGGTCGGCGCCGCCGCCGGTCGTGTCGCCCGCGCCCGTGACCGAGCGTTGCAGGCCGCGGTTGCCGGTGCCTGCGTTGCCCGAGAAGTCGAAGAAATCGCTCGGCAGGATCGACGGGTCGTTGGCCCGCGCGGCACGGACCTGGTTGTTGTTGGCGTTCCAGACCACGTCGAGGTCAAAGCCGATGAACTCGAACCAGCTCTGGTTGACCAGGAGGAACTTGGTCTCGACGTTGATCTGCATGTTGCGGATTTCCCGCAGTTTGCTGAGCAGACCGACGATCTCGCGGTGGTTCTTGGGCGTGTTGGTGATGATGAGCGAGCCGTTGAGCTCCTGCATCGTGCCCGTCTCGCCGCCGTTGTCGCGCCAACCCTCGAAATCCACGTTGGCGGTGATGATGTCCTGGATCTGGCGGATGCGCTCCTGCCGGTCCGGGCGCTCCTGCCGCTGCTGCTGGTCGCCCCGGAACGGGCTCTGGCCGCCGCCGCCGCCCTGACTCTGCTGGAGCACGGAGTTCAGGTCGATCTGCGGCACCTCGAAGTAGTCGGGGATCTCGAACAGCAGGTCCTGGATGTTGTAGATGACCAGCGTGCGGTTCTTGTTGAGCTGCTCTTGGCTGGCGATGGTGAGCACGCCGCGATCGACCGTCCAGCCGACCCGCGAGAACTGGTCCGGCACGGCCTTGGCCAGCACGCGATCCAGCAGAACATTGGCCGGGAGCGGCGAGAGCTTGAGCGAGATCGGCGTGTCCTTGCGGACGTTCATCGCCTCGAGCGTGTCCCATTCGACATCCATGTTGACCTGCGTGATGTTCTGGATGAAGTTGAACACGTCCTCCAGTTTGTTGGACTGGAAGTCGGCCGGCAGCATCTTCGTGGACATCGTGTTCAGGACCTTGCGGTTCTCAGGCGGGTCGGCGAAGGCCGACTGCTCGCCGCGCTGGAAGGTCTTGGCCGGCCAGTCCGCCGGGAACTCGAACATGGTCGGCGGCGGGATCGTCACCTCGGCGTTGTCCAGCCGCTGGATCGCCTGGTTGTTCGCGGCCCTGGCGCGGATGCTGTTGAACCGCTCGTAGATCACGATGTCGCCGATGATGTTCTTGAGCAGCAGCGCGGTCGGGTTGCCGGGGTCGAGGAACAGTACCGTGTCCACGACCTGCAGCGCCTCGGTGTACTTCCGCTCCTGCTGGAGCGCACGGATGCGGTCGATGCTCTCGTTGACCTTGCGGTCGCGGTCGGTCATCCGGGTCCGCTCGGCCTCCTCGGCGTCCTTCGCGGCCTTCTCCTCGCGGGTCTTGAGGTCCGAGCGGAGGCGGTCTTCCCGCACCTTGCCCGACTGGATCCGCAGTTCATCGAGCTGCTTGTTGTACGCGTCGAGCTCGGCCTGCGTGAACAGGTTGCTCCGCTTGTTGACCGCCAGGCGGGCCGAGGCGATGAGCGGGTCGGCGGCGTCGCTGTCGCCGGCCACGAGCCTGGTCTTGGCCTGCGCGACATCGTTGTCGAACTCGGCCACGGCCTGCTGCCGCTGGATCGAGTCCATGCTCGTGACCGTGCCGATCAGCGAGCCCGAGGTGTTGCTCCCCATGCGGACCCGGGCCTCGTCGCGACGCTGCTGGGCGTGACGGAGCTCGTCGGCCGAGAGGTAGTTCTGGAACTGCCGCAGCGCGACCTCGTACTTGTCGGCGGCCTCGGCGTACCGCGCGGCCTCGTACGACTGATCGGCCTCGGCGATGATCCGCTGACCCTCGGCACGCATGGCCGTTCGCAGGATGTCGTCCTGCGAGGTCACGGGCTGCGCCGGGGTCGTGACCATCGGGGCCGGCGCGGGAGGCGGAGCCGCCTCGGGCTGGGGCGCGGGGGCCGGCTCGCTGGGCGCGGCGGGCGCCGGCGCGGGCTCGGCCGGAGGCTCCGCCGCCGCGGGCGCGGCCGGTGCGGCGGGCGGCTCGGCCGGCTGGCCGGGGCGACGCACGTGGCCGGGCTGCTCATCGGCAAGCATCGCGGGCGCGGCGGCCGAGGCGACATCGAAACTCGCGCCGCGTTCGGCTTCGAGCTCCACGATCCGCAGTTGCTGGTTCTCCAGCGTGCGGGCGACCTCGGCATCGACCTTCACGCCGGAGCGGAGCACCGCGAGGATGCCCGACTTGGCCGCGGCGTAGTCGCCGGCGGCGAAGTCCTTGTTGGCCTGCTCGATCATGCCGGGGATCAGCGGGCGTACCTCGTCCCGTCGCTGCGTCACCGTCTTGACCACGGCCTCCGCCCGGTTCTTCTCCGACGCGCCGGCGAACGACTTGCCCAGCACCTGGGTCGCCCAACGCTCGGCCGACATCAGGTCGCCTTCCTGCACGCCCAACTCGGCCCGCTGCAGGCTGACCTCGATCGGATCAAGGCCGCGGATCTTCGTGTCCACGAGCTTGAGCATCACGATCGCCTGAGCCCGCTGGTCATCGGTCGTGAGCGTGTTGACGGAGCGCTCCAGCGTGGCCTTGGCCTCGATCAGCCGGCCCGAATCGACCAGCGTCGCGGCTCGCTGCACGCACAGGGGACGGGTGTCGGCGGCATTGGCCGCCAGGCCCGAACCCGCCACATCCGAGGCGCCCGGGGTTTGCGCTTGCGCGAGCCCCGCTCCCGCCAGCAGCATGGCGGCGGTGAGCACCTTCCGGGACCGACGATTGCTTTGCTTCAACATGCGTTCCTCTCCGACACTCGATCCGCTCGCCGTTGGTTGACGAGTCGTGTTCGCTGCGCTGTGGCCGCTGTTTACGCCAGCGTCCGGCCGCGCTTCCCGCGCGGCTCGATGGACCAGTTTCCCCGTCCCGGCCCGCCATCCCGCCGCCCACGGGCCCTTCCCCGGGGAGCCGAAGATACCCACCCCGAGCCGAAAACGCAAACCGGCCCGGCCGTTTTCCGGCAACTATCCCGACTCCGGCGGACACTCCTTCCGCTCGTATTCGCTCCGAGGTTGCTGGCTTGCTCCCCCGCCGCGGGCCCGTCCTGGGGCCGATTCCGGCCGGTTCCTCCACTCGGCCACGGGGGGGCTATGGGGTCTACGCGTCCATGGGCTGCCACCCCGCGCTCCAGACCCTGCTCTTGTTCATATCCGCCACCCCCCCACCCGCCTGTTTCACATCTTCCAAGAAATGCTCTTCTGTCAGCCGGTCCGCGGCCACGATGAGCGGCACATCCGGGGCGTCCTCGTCTTCTTCCCACTTTTCCACAAGCGCGGCCGGGAGCATCTTCTTGATCTGCCGAACCGCCAGGTCCTCGGCTTCCCTAAAACTCTCCGCGGTGAGATAGACCTCCGCGTACCGACCGATGGTGGGCTTGCCCCCTTTGGCAACGGCGGCCTTCGACGCAACCACCTCTTCTGGGGATAACTCCCAGTCGTGGCGGATGATGCACCGCCAGCCTGTCATCCCCAGTTCGGTGCCCTCGTCGTTGACGTTGGTGTCGGGATCGACATTGAGGACCAGCCGCCACTCGTCGCGGAGTTCTTCGACGATCTCTTCCGCGTTGAGCAGGTCGCGGCGGTCTTCGGGCGTGTCGAGAACGCTCCGGTGTTCGTGGGTCGCGGCGTCGGCGCCGGTCAGTTCCGTGATCTCTTCGAGATCGAACGCGGCCAGCACGGCCTCGACCTTCTCGCGCAGGCTGGTTTCGGCCCGCACGGTGACGATCTTGTGTTCATCGACAAGAATGTAGATGAACGGCTCGTCGCTCATTGCGCCGAAGCCGACCAAGCCATCCTCGTAAAAGAACCCGCTGTAACGCCGGATGGCGTCGAGGAACCGCTCGATCCCGATGAGGTCGTACGAGACGTACGGATCGAGTTCGCGGAACTCGTCCTGACCGAGCACATCAAGGATCGGGAAGATCCGCCCCGGAAGAAGCGCGAACAGCGAACGACAGAGCGCTTCCACCCGCGTCGCGGGCACGAGGATGTCGTAGACGTAGCGGTCGGGCCATTCTTCCCACTCGCCGTGCTGCGCTTGCTCCTCCGGTTCCGCGATGCCGCCCTCTTCCGCGGCGGCATCGGGGCCGTCTCCAGACTCTCGCTCCGAACCCGCGCCCGCGCCGCCACCCATCCCTCCGATACCCCAACCCTTGGCCGCCCCCGACTCGCCCTCACCGCCGCCATCGGCGGGCTCGAAGGTGATCGTGTATCCCGGCTTGGGGTGGACGGGGTCGATCGGATAGACCCCGAGCGGGAACGCGAAGCCCTCCATCTCGACGCGGGGGATGGAACTGTCAACTCGGCTACGCGGCATGGCTCGAAATCGCTCCGGGGCAGGCAAGCACTGTAGCCGAAAACGCCCTCGAAAGCCTTCGATCCGACGGGCCGTGCGTGCGGGTCACTACACTCCCTCATGGGCGAACACCTGCTGCTGGTCTCGGTCGGAAACACCCGCACGCGCATCGCGGCCGTCCGTCAGGGGCAACTCGAACCATCGCGAGTCGAGACCAACGCCGACACCGGCGCGCTGAGCGGGTTGATCGCCGAGGCCGCGCGTTCGGGAGGCGATGAGAGCGACACGCCTCCGGTGCTGTTCGCCTCGGTGAACAGGCCGGTGTCCGACGCCGTGATCGGGTCGCTCAAGAGCGCGGGTGTGAGCGTGCTTCGGTTCGATCCGTCGGGCGGGGAGGCGGACGGCGTTCTGCCGATCCCGATCGCGCACTCGCTCACGGATGCGGGCGGCGTCGGCCCGGACCGGCTGCTGGATGCGCTCGGAGCGTTCGCGCGGGCCAAGCAGGCGTGCGTGGTGATCGACGCGGGCACGGCCATCACCGTGGACTTTGTTGACGGCGAGGGCACGTTCCACGGAGGGGCCATCGCGCCGGGCGTGAAGATGATGCTGGACGCCATGCACGAGAAGACGGCCGCGCTACCCGCGATCCCGATGCCGATCGATCCGGGGCTCCTGCCCACCACGGAGGCGAACCGGCCGCCGTTCGGCCGCGCGACGCGACAGGCGATGGTTCTCGGCGTGCTGAGCGCGGCCCGCGGGCTCGCCCACCTGCTCATCGACCGTTACGCCGAGTACTACGAGGCCTACCCGCGCATCATCGCCACCGGCGGCGATGCGCCGATGCTGTTCGAGAACGACGATCTGGTGGAGCACATCGTGCCCGATCTCACGCTCGTGGGGATGCTCGAGGCCTACCGCCGGCTCGAACAACTCGGCGATGAGGACGCCGACCGGCTCGCCGCGCACCAATGACCGCCACTTACTCGATCTGCTCGCCCCCATCCTCCGGCAACGCGGCCATCGCGATCGTCGAGGTTCGAGGCGATGCCGACGCGGTGCTCCGCGCGCTGCGCATCACACCCGTGCCGCCGCCCCGGGCCGTGCTTCGCAGCGTGCCGGATGTGGACACGCTCGTTGTGGCGCGCCCGGCGGCCGATCGTCTGTTCCTGTTCCCGCACGCGGGCCCGGCGATCCTGCGGCGACTCTTCCGCGCGCTGGAATCCTGCGGGGCGACTCCGGCCACTCTCGCGATGGAGGACACGACGCCGAACCCGGACGACCCGCGGGATGCGCTGGCCCAAGCGCTTTCGAGGGCGGCCAGCCCGCTCGCCATCGACCTGCTGCTCGATCAGCCGCGGCGGTGGGCGGAGAAGTCACTCGCGCCGGTTTCGCCCGAACACGCCCGCACGCTGAGGAGGCTCATCGATCCTCCGCTGGTGGTCGCGCTGGGCCCGCCCAACATCGGAAAGTCCAGCCTGCTCAACGCGCTTGCCGGACGAACCGTCGCGATCGTCGCCGATCAACCCGGCACCACGCGAGACCACGTTGGGGCGCTGATCGACTTCGGCGGGGTCGTCGCGCGGTACATCGATGCCCCGGGAATCGGGACCGTCGGCGCGGGGGGCGATCGGGACATTCAGGAGGCCTCGCAATCGCTCGCCACAAAGGCCGCCGCCGCGGCCGACCTGATCCTGCTCTGCGGCGACCGCCAAGCCGGGTTCCTGGAAGCCCCGGTGGGCGGTTCGGACCGCCTGAGGCTCGCACTGCGAGCCGATCTGGGCCTTCCCGAAGCCCCGTTCGACGTCGCGGTCAGCCTGCGTGCTGGCCAACCGCCAGCGACGAGTTATCGGACCGACGCGGCAAGCGACTCAAGCCGGTTGGACTTGACATCCCTAGTGGCCGCAGTCCGGGAGAGGCTCGTGCCCGACGCCGCGTTGACCGATGCTGGCAGGTGGGCGTTCTGGAAGCGGGACGCCTGAAGTCGCCCTATCATCGCGTTCCCGATTTTTTCCCCAACCAGCCAACACAAGTGGAGCGCCGCCCCCCACCGCGGCGAACAAACGTGGAAGAACGCCAGACGAAGATCCGGGAAGGTGCAGGTCTTGAAGAGTCTCGGCTGAACACCGAGTTCATCGACCTGCTCAAGAAGTACTCGACCCCCATCATGCTGGTGGTCGTGGTGGTAGCGGGCGGGTACTTCCTGTGGAACTACTACAAGAAGGCGCAGGAACGCGGCATCGACCAGGCGTTCAGCGAGTTCGACGCGGCGGCCAAGTCGGGCAGCCCGGTCTCGCTCCTGCGCGTCGCGGACGAGCAGAACCGCTTGGCCGTGCCGTACATGGCTCGGCTCGCGGCGGCGGACATCCACCTGAGCGCGGCGCGCTCGGGCACGCCGATCGGCGCGACCTTCCAGGAGGGCAAGCCGGGTGTGCTCGCCGAGGGCACATCGCCGTTGACGCCCGAGCAGCGCACGGAGGAACTCGGCAAGGCCGAAGGGCTCTACAAGCAGGTTTACGACGGGACCACCGGCAACCTCGATCGCGCGGTGCACACGCTCGGCGCGCTGAACGGGCTCGCCGCGTGCGCGGAGCAGCGCGGCCAGGTCGATGCCGCACGCGGCCACTACCAGCAGGTCATCGATCTTTGCAACAAGATCGGCAACCCCGAGGGCGCCAAGATCGCTCAGGAGATGATCGACACGCTGTCGATCGTGCAGTCTCCCCCGAAACTCTATTCGGAAGCCTCGCTTCCCAAGCCCGCGGCGGACATCGCGCCGTTCGTCTCGCCGATGACCAACGTGAAGATGATCGGCGCGGACGGCAAGGAGATCAGCCCCGGCCAACCGGGCTCCGATGGCGTGCACATCGAGCAGGTGCCCGCGCCGGAAGGCGCAACGCCCGCGCCGGCGTCGACGGCGCCCGCCGCGCCCCCGGCAACACCGGCCCCGGCCACGCCCGCACCGTCCACCGGCGGCAATGAGCCCAAGTGAGCCGTCGCCCCGCGGGCGCGGCAAGGCCGGCCGACCCGCGCGGAGCGGAGCCGACACGCCCAGATCATCCGAGGTGATCAACCGCGACGGGCGCGTTGACCCGGACGCCTTGCGCCGGCGGGTCGCGTCCGTGGAACCGATCGGCCCGAGCGAGCCCGACGATGACGGCTCACCCCTCTCGCTGCTCCCGAGCGATCCCGACCGCGCGGTGGCGAGCGGCTCGGCCGACGACGATGCGCCCAACCGCGTGGTCTTCGTGCTGCAGCGCGACCTTCAGAAACGGCTCGACAAGTACCTGACCGACCGCATCCCCTTCATGAGCCGAACGCAGTTGCAGCGGCTCATCGACGAGGGAGGCGTGACCATCAACGGTCGCCCGCCCAAGGCCAGCACCAGGGTCGCGCTCAACGACCGGGTCGAGGTATTCATCCCGCCCCCGCCGCCGAGCGAGGTGCAGCCGGAGGACATCGCGATTGACGTGCTGTTCGAGGACGAGCACATCATCGTGCTCAACAAGAGACCGGACATCATCGTGCACCCGGCACGGTCGCACAACAAGGGCACGTTGATCAACGCGTTGGCGCACCACTTCCAGCACAAAAGCCCCAGCGGCGGCTCGCTCTCAACAGTTGGAAAGGAGTTCGCCCGCCCGGGCGTCGTTCACCGCCTCGACCGCGACACCTCGGGCGTCATCGTTTTCGCGAAGGATGACACGGCGCACTGGCGGCTGGCTCGGCAGTTCGAGCTCCGCACCGTGGATAAGCGCTACCTCGCGCTCGCGCACGGGCTGGTCGAGCCCGATATCGAGGTGATCGACAAGCCCATCGGCCCGCACCCGTCGAGGCAGAAGGGCTACCGCGAGAAGTACGTCGTGCGGCACGACTACCTCGGAAAGCCGTCGGTGACCATCTGCCGCGTGCGGGCGAGGTTCGTGAACCCCGGCGGCGATCCCGCTTCGCGCTTCAGCCTCGTGGAACTCGAACTCAAGACCGGGCGCACCCACCAGATCCGCGTCCACCTCTCGCACGGGGGCTACCCGATCGTTGGCGACGACATGTACGGCGGGCGCGTACTGCGACGCGCCGACTTCGACCGTGCAGCCAATGCCGATTCGCCGCCGATCCTGGCTCGGCAGGCGCTGCACGCGGCGACATTGGCGTTCAGGCACCCCATCTCCGACCGGCCGATGAGCTTCGCCGCGCCGCTTCCGACCGACATGGGCGAATCGCTCGCGGCGCTGGCGAGGATGGACCGTTCCGCCGCGCCGCTCTCGCCGCCTGGAAGCACCTACCCGATCGACCGCATCTGGCCGGCGACCAACGGCCGCGGGAGCGATGCGAACCCTGCGGCGATGTGATAACCTGTGCGTCCGGCTCGGGTCGGGCACCGTCAAAGTCCCCCGCCCCATCACCAATCGCCTCAACAACTCTCGACGGGAGATACCACCCATGTCCCACGCTCGCACCACCCGCTCGCTTGCCTCCGCTTCCCTGACGATCGCGGTCGCGGCGGCCGTCCCATCGCTGCTCATCGGTTGCGCCGGCGGCGGAGGGGGGGGTTCGGGGACGGGCGCGGTGCACGGCCGGTACATCCTCGCGCTCGGCGACGCCGATCTCCCGTCCGATCCTTCGGGGCCGTACCTCCTTCCGACCCGACCGGGAGCGAACGACTCGCTCACGGTCATTCAACTGCCGATCCGCGAGCCCATGACGCCGTTCTCGCAGGTGGGTGTGTCGAGTTCCGCGCTGGGCTCGCCGGACACGATCACGGTCTCGCCCAACGGGCGATACGCCTACGTCGTCGAGACCCGCCGCGCCGCCGCGTCGGACGGCCCGCGAGAGATCGGCGCCCTCCCGGTGGGCGATTCCTTCACCGCGATCGACCTGACCGATCCAGCCTCGCCGTCGGTGCGGAGCAGCACCTACATCGGGCCCGATCCGCGCGCCGCGGCGGTCGCTCCGTCCGGGTCGTTCCTCGCGATCGTGACATCCAAACCGCGCGAGCAGCTCAACATCGCGCCGCTCTCGGCCGAGACGGGCGAGGCGGGCGAGGCGTTTTCGTGGCCGCTGGCCGGGCTTGATGACGACGAGGCGCTGCCGACGTCGGTCACGTGGCATCCCTCGGGCAAGGCTCTGGCGGTCTCGCTCGGCGATCGCGGCGAGGTCATGATGTACCGCTTCCGCTCCAGCGCCGAGGGGCTGGCCATCGCCCCGTGGGGCCCGCCGGTCAAGGTCGGCGCCCAGCCGGTGCAGGGCGTGTTCAGCAAGGACGGTCGCTTTTTCATCAGCCTCGACGCCGGCGCCAACCGCGCCAAGCCCGACGGCCAGCCGCTCGGTCCGGGTCGCATCACCGTCATCCGTCTCGCGGCCGATTCACTCGACGGCGACCACGCCCCGGGCTCACACGAAGTGGTCGGCTCGGCCGAGACGGGCATCGCGCCCGTCGGATTCGCGATGAGCCCGGACGGCCAGACCATCGCCGTCGCCAACGCGATGATGTCGGTCGCTTCGGCCGGCACAGGGGCGGGCGGGGGGGGCGGGGGGGGCGGGAGCGTCGTGCTGTACACCTTCGGCCGCGGAGGGACGCTCGTTCGGCACGGCGAGTACAGGCTTGACGCCGCGCCGGCGGGTGTGAGTTTCGATACGTCCGGCCGCACGGTGTGCGTGTCGCAATACGCCTCGCTCGACCCCGAAGCCTCGGACGGCGAAGTCTCGTTCTGGCAGGTTTCCCGGCAGGGCGGCGAGCCGGTGCTGACCCAGCAGCCTTACTTTCTGGGTATCGGCGGCGGTCCGCACGGCGCGCTGATCGTTCGCTGACGCGACGAGGGGCCCGATCGTCCGGCCTACTTCTCGTCATCCTCGCGCAGGCTTCGCAGCAGGCTCTCGAAGTCGTCATCTTCCGCGGGCTTGGCCTGCTTGGGCTTGGCGGCCGGCACCGCGGCGGATTTCGGCGCGGCCGCGCCCGCCGCGGTCCCGCTCGCGGCCTGTCCCGTCCATGTCGGAACGCCGTCGATCAGCGAGGGCACGCCGCCGCCGACCGCCACGGCCCCCTGTGCGAACGCCGTGGCCGCGTCGATCTCGCGGGGGTGGCCCTCCAGACGCACGACCAGCACGACCGGCCCGATCGAGAGCAGGTCGCCGGGCACGAGTTCTCTCGTGTTCGCCACACGCTCCCGGTTCACGAACGTCCCGTTGCTCGATTTGAGGTCGCGGATCACCAACTCTTCATCGTCGTTGACCGAGAGCTCGCAGTGCTGGCGGGAAACACTGTCAACCGGAATGCGCAGGCGAGCCTCCGCCGCGCGACCGATGACCAGCGGCAGCTTCAGGCCCGCGAGTTCCTTCTTCGTGCCGTCGGCCGTGACCATGACGAGTGTGAACTGCACGCGAACCTACCCTTCCGTTTCGACCCCGTTGTGCCCGACCGCCCCCTCCTCCCCCGGCCCCCCTCCCCGCGACCCTGATGCAGGGTATCGCCCCAACGCATGAAACTCCCGCAACATATCGCCAATCGCTCCGCGGGGCAACCGAGGGGTTTGACGGCCGCGGCCGCGCTGGAAGGAGTCGGATACGGCACGCGACCGCCGGTGCGTTCCCTGTACATCCATATTCCCTTCTGCGTCCACAAGTGCCACTACTGCGATTTCTACTCGTTCGTGGATACACGGGATCAGCAGGCCGCGTTCGTGGATCGGTTGGTATCGGAACTGAAAGCCCTGGCGCCGCACGCGGCGGGAGAGCCGCTGCGGACCCTCTTCGTCGGCGGCGGCACGCCGAGCCTCTTGCGGCTGGACCTGTGGGAGGGACTGCTCGGCACGATCGGCGAGCTGTTCGATCTGTCGAAGATCCGGGAGGGTGACCTTGTTGACGCGAACGGGCGGTTCGAGTTCACGGTCGAGTGCAACCCGGAGTCGGCGACACCCGAGTTGATGAGCCTGCTGAAGTCCGGCGGGGTAAACCGGGTGAGCATCGGGGCGCAGTCGTTCGATCCTCGCCACCTCAAGACGCTCGAACGCTGGCACGACCCGGAGAACGTGGGCCGCGCGATCGAGGCCGCACGAACGGCGGGGATCGGGAGGCAATCGATCGACCTGATCTTTGGGATCCCCGGTCAGACGATCGAAGAATGGGATGCCGACCTGCGGCGCGCGTTGAAACTCGGGACCGAGCACCTGTCGTGCTACAACCTGACCTACGAGCCCAACACCGCCATGACCAGGAGGCTCGCGCTGGGCGAGTTCGAGCCGGTCACGGAAGAACTCGAAGCCGAGATGTACCGCCACACGCTCGGCACGCTCCGAGATTCGGGTCTGTGCCGGTACGAGGTCAGCAACTACGCCCGACCGCTGCTTGCGTCGAGGCACAACGTCGCCTACTGGTTGCAGGAGCAGTGGCTCGCGGCGGGGCCGAGCGCATCCGGGCACATCTGGGGCGCGCACGACGCAACGGCGGGCAGTCACCGCTGGAAGAACGTCCCACGGCTGGGCGACTACCTCGCCAGCGGCGCGGGTTACTCCCCGGTGATCGACTACGAACCGCCGGAGCCGACGCGGCTGGTGCGCGAGACGATCATGACGGGTGTGCGCCGGTCGGCGGGCATCCGGCCGCGGCGGCTGTTCGCGGGGCTTGCGCCGGGCGTGCTCGAATCGCTGACCCGCACGGCCGAGCGGGCTCGCGAGCGCGGGTGGCTCGAAATGAACGATGCGGCGGATCAGTGGAAACTGACCGACGAAGGATTCCTGTTCGCCGACCGCATCGCCTCGGACCTGATGGGGTGCATCCGGTAGATCGGCGAACCCTCACTCGTCCGCTTCGTCGGAAGCCTGATCGGCGCCCGGGGCTTCGGCATTGGCCTTGCGCGGGTCGAGCCCGAGCGAACGCAGAAGCCGGCGCAGGTCCTTGGGCCAGTCCGTGCGGATGTCCATCGGCTCGCCGCTGGTGGGGTGGATGAACCCCACACGGTGCGCATGAAGCGCGAGCCTGGCCGACGCGCCCTGCACGCGGCGCGGCCCGTAGAACTTGTCGCCGAGGATGGGGCAGCCGATCGCCTCGAGGTGGACGCGGACCTGGTGGAGGCGCCCGGTCACGGGCCGCGCCTCGATGAGGCAGCCCATCGGGCTCGAATCCAGCACGCGGTAGGCGGTCGCTGCGGGCTTGCCGACGCGGGCGACGCGGGCCAGTTTCTGACGCGAACTGTTCTCGTGCCCGCCGTCGGACTCGACGATCGGCATGCGGATCACGCCGCGGGGCTCGCGGGGCGCGGCGGCGCAGATCGCCCAGTAGAACTTGCGGACCCACCGCTTCTCGAACGCGACGCGCATCGCGTCGTACGCGGCGGGTCGCAGGCCGACGATCAGCAGGCCCGAGGTCTCGCGGTCGAGCCGGTGCAGCAGCCCGAAGTCGCGGGCCTTGCCGAGGTTCTGGAGCGGGTTGCCGAAGCGGGCGAACAGGCCGTTGAGCAGCGTGTCGGCGCTGTGGCCCTTGCCGGGCTGGGTCGGCACACGGGCGGGCTTCTCGACCACCAGCAGGTCGTCGTCCTGGTGCGCGATCCCGAACGTGACCGCGGGGTTGGGCTCGATCGAGAGCATGGTGTTGGTCGGGCCTGCGTTCACGCGCCATCCATCGGGCAGGCGCAGGAGTCGAGGTACCAGCGGAGCACGCCGGCGACGGGGCGGACACCCAGCACCGGAAGCTCGGAGATCTGCTCGCCCGACGCGGGCGGGCCGCCCGCCGCGCCGCCGGGCCCGGGGCCGGCCGCGACGGGCGAGATTGCCGCGACCTTCGCGAGCGTGGCGCGCTTGGACTGGCCCGTGACCAGGAGCGCGACGAACCGCGAGGCGTTGATCATGTCGAAGGTGAGCGTGACGCGGTCCGGCGGGGTGACGGCCGGACCGGCGTTGATGCGAACCAGCCGCGGCGGATTCCCGCCGCCGGAGAGCGCGGGCGAGCGTGCGAAGAGCGAGGCCGTGTGGCCGTCGGCGCCCATGCCCAGGAGCACGAAGTCGAGCCGCTCCTGGCCGCGCTCGCGCTTGCCGAGCACCCTGCGGAGCTGCAGTTCGTAGGCGGTGTCGGCATCGTCGGCCATCGCGAAGATGGGGTGGATGTGACCGGAGGGGAGGCCGGAGTGGTCGCCGAGGATCTCGTTGATGGCCTTGAAGTTGGACCGATCGTCGTCGAATGGGACGCGGCGCTCATCGACGATCCAGACGTGCGAGCGCTCCCACGGGAAGCCCCGCAGCGCGGGATCGATCATGAGCCGCTCGTAGAGCGGGACGGGCGTGCTTCCGCCCGAGAGCGCCATGTGGAACTCGCCGTAGGCTCGCACGCAGTTGTGGGCGTGGATCAGCATCTCGGCCGCGAGGGCGTCGATGATCTCATCCGCGGATTCGCGGACGACGACCACGCCCGGGAGCTTCGGGGTGGGCGGTCGCGGGGCGAGTTGGTAGAGCTCGTGCTCGGGCATGGGGGAGCGCGCGGTGGGAGGAGCAATCAAAGCACGCGCCGGGCGCACGGTCAAAGCACGAAAAAAGCGGCGGGCCGCGAGGCCCGCCGCTCTGGTTGTAGAACTATCACGCGCTCACACGGAAGGGAGTGAGGCGGGGTCTTCGATCAGCAGCCGCCGAAGTAGGCGGACAGGAAGTCGAAGATGTCCTGGACCGAGACGCCGTTGGGCGCGCCGGGGCCGGCCGCGCTGTCGTTGGTGTTGGCGCACGGATCGGTCGAGAAGTAGCCGGTCAGGAAGTCGAAGATATCCTGGACCGAGACGCCGCCCGGAGCTCCGGGGCCGGGGGCGGACTTGTTGAAGTTACCGCGGCAGCACGGGCTGGTGAGGCTGAACGGCGTGCAGACCGTGCCGTTGCCGCTGTAGGCCCGGTTCGGACCGGTGCAGGCGGCGGACGTCGTGATGGCGCAGTTGGAACCGCAGCAGCACGCGCCGGTCTGGGCGACCGCGCACGGATCGGGGAGCGTGACCGAGGTGAACTCGATCGCGAGGTTGCCCGTTCCGAGCGAGGGACCCGTCACGTTGACGCCGGTGAGGCCGTAGGCATCCTCGAAGCCGATCGTGTAGTCCTGGGCGAAGGCTTCGGCGGTGATGGTTCCGTAGCGGAACTCGAAGGAGCCGTTCTCGCGGAGAACGACCTGGAAGGAGTTGCTGTCGGCGGTGGCGTACTGCGGGACGTTCTCCCACGAGATCGTGAAGGTCTGGTTCGGCGTCACACCCTCGAGCAGCGTGTAGACATCGCCGCCCGCGTTGGGGGCCATGTCGGTCCACAGGATCGCGATGATGTTGTTGGGCACGCCGGCGTTCGGGATCGCCTGGCCGTAAAGGAAGCTATCGGTGCCGCCGAACTGGAGGTAGCCGTTCGAGGAGGCCGAGACGTTGCCGTAGCTGGTGCCGAGGTAGCTGAAGAAGAACGGCAGGGGGATGTCCTGCACGCAGTCATCGCAGGCCGAGATCGTCGCGGCCAGGGTGCCGGTGCCGGCGATCGAGGTGAAGGTGCTGGCGCTGGAGCCCTGGGTGTAGAAGGGGCCGCCGCAGGAAGTGCCGGCGCCGAGGTAGGTGCCGCCGCCGTTCATGCACTCGACCGCGCCGGTGCTGATGGTGCAGGAGCCCGCGGTGCAGCAGGCGCCCGCCACGGCCGCGATGTTGAAGTTGATGTTGCCCGCACCGCTGCGAGACTCGCCATCGGTGATGGTGAAGGGCACCGACTGAGCGCCGGCGGCGGCGTTCGTGACAACCGTGCCGGTGAAGACGTTGTCGCCGAGGACCGCGTCGGGCGGGTTGCCGTCGTCGAGCAGGCTGACGGTCAGCGTGGCGCTGACGGTGGAGGTGTTGGCCTCGACCGCCAGACCGGTGCTGGGCGGGTTGTTACCGGGGGTGACGGTCACCGTCAGCGTCGCAACGCCGAGTTCGGGGACCGGGTTCGGGCTCGCCGCGCCGAAGCCCGTGGGGCTGGTGGGCGGGCAAGTCACGGTCCCGCACGTCGTCCCGTCACCCTGGTGGGTGCCGCCGAAGCACTGGTTGGTGGCCGTCTCGGTGCAGACACCGGTGGTGTTGTTGCAGCACGCGCCGAAGCCGAGTTGCGTGATGTTGAGGGAGATGCCGCCGGCGGAGTTGTTATAGCCCGCGACGCGGATGTAGATGACCTGATTCGGCGCCATCGTGATGGTGAGCAGCGAGAGGAAGCCGTCGCCGCCATCGTCGTCGCACGAGATCTGAAGGCCGCCGCTTCCGGGGCAGTTGTCAAAGAGGGCCAGCACGGTGTCGCCGATGGCCGAGCCGTTGGTATCGATCTGGAACGCGCCGCCGGATGCGCCGGCGTTGAACGAGTACCAGACATCCTTGCTCGGCTGGAATCCGCAGGTCACCGCCACGCCGTCGGGGAGCGCGCTGGTGGTATCGACGGTCGCGGCCGGAGCGCCGACGGTGACCGCCTGGGCCGTCTCACAGCCGTCGTTGGGCAGGGGCTGAGGGCAAGGGTTGGGCGTGCAGACGCCGCCCGACTGGAAGACGTTTCCGCCGGGGCATGGGCCGCCGGCGGTGGCGGTGCAGACACCCGTGGTCTGATCGCAGCAAGCGCCGACCGGGCAGGGAGTCGGATCACAAACGGTGTCCAGTCCTTGGAAGATGCCGCCTGTGCAGGCGTTGCTCCCCGTGATGGTGCACGCGTTGGTCGAGTTGTTGCAGCAGGCGCCCGTGCCGATCGGGATGATGTTGAGCGTGACCGCTCCGCCGGCCGGGGCCCCGCCCCAGGCCGCGATCGCGATGTAGTAATCGGTGTTCGCGGTGAGGATGAGCGTCCCGACGTTGGACTGGAGGCCGCAACCGTCGTCGCTGCAGGCCAGCACGGTCAGGTTCGTGCAGTTGTCGTAGACGGCGAGGATCGTGTCGATCCCGCTGCCGCACGAGCTGATCTCGAAGGCGCCGCCGGCCGGGCCGGGGTTGAAGACCCACCAGAGGTCCTTGTGGCTATTGACCGGGCCACCCAAGCCGCAGGGCAGCGGAATGTCGTCGGTCGCGGTGGAGTTGTTGGCCGTGGCCGCGGGAGCGCCAGCGGAAACCGTGATGGCCGTGGCGCAGGTCTCACCCGCGCCGGGCGGCGGGCAGGGGTTCGGGGTGCAGGCGCCGCCGGCGGTCCATTGACCGGGGAATGCGCAACCAACCTGCGGACCGAAGGTGCAGACGCCGGCCGTGCAGCACGTGCCGTCCGGAGCAACCGCCTCGCAGTTAAACCGGAGCGAGGTCCCGGACGCGGGAGCCGCAACGCCGGTGTTGTCGCACCAGTACTGGGTGAAAGGGCCGCCGGGTCCAGCCTGCACGCCGACCGTCGAGTCCGTACCCGTTGCATCGACGGTCTGGTAGACGACATCGAAGAAGCTGTCGCTCTCGTAGAAGATCACGCAATAGTTGTGGACCGGAGCGCCGCCAGCGCAGCAGTTCTGAGTCCGCCACTCGATCGAGAAGACCTGGTTGGGCGAGACACCGCTGACCGAAGTGAAGATGCCCTGGCCACCGGCCGTATCCGTGGTGTACTGATCGTCCCAAAGGGGGAAGATCATCGGACCGTTGAACGCTCCCGTGGGCAGGCAGACGTTGGTCCACTGCCCGGCGACCGGGGTCGCGAGAAACTGAAGATTGCCGTTGCTGGCCACATGGGCCGAGGTATACGACACACCGTACAGGCTCACGGGGAATGGGAACGTGATCGGGGCGGTGACGTCGTCACCGTGATTCCCCGTGTCCGTGGTGCCGACGATGAACGTCGCCGAGCCGTTGGAGATCGTGTAGCCAACGCACTGGCCGTTGGCCGCTCCAGCCGCCGCCAGACACAGCGCCGCAGCGCTGCCTGCCGACAGCCATCGTCGATTCAATCGCATCATCCCTCATCCTTCCAAAAAAATGGGCGTTCTTCCCGTGAGAAAAGAGCGGCGTCCCCCGCCGGGACACGAAAAGGACGCCGTCGCGCACTTACTACATTTACCCGAAAACCACAAGGTCCGCAAGCCAAAACCAGTCAGAGTCGCCCAGATTCGCCAAACCGTTGACGATCCCCCCCTTTACTCGGGGGATTCAGGAAGATCCGGCAATCTGGGCGGTCTGCAATCCATGCGTGCTAGATCGGACCAAGCGGGGCGGCTCGTGAGCCTCGAACCCGGTGGGCCTATCCCGAGTCGTCACGATCGCGCCAGATTCACACCGATGACGGGGTGACCCTTGACGGAACGGCTCAAACGCAGCCACCGAAATAGGCCGAAAGATAGTCGAAGATGTCCTGGAGCGCGACGCCGCCGCCGTTGACATCCGCCAGAGGCGAGGAGGCGAAGTAGGCGTTGAGGAAACTGAACAGGTCCTGGAGCGTCACGGACCCGGACTGATCGAAGTCGGCCGCGCAGCACGGGGTTGTGGAGTTTCCGGCGGCGTTGCAGGCCGCGCCGATGCCGATGAAGCGGTGGTTCTCGCCGACGCACAGCGCGGCATCGAGCACCGCGCACGAGGACCCGGCGCAGCACGCGCCCGCACCGGTCGGGCACGGGCTTGGCGTGCAGGAACCGGGCTGGAACGAACCGGCGCAGTTGTCGGCGTCGGTCTGGATGCAGAGGCCGTTCGCGCAGCAGGCTCCGAGCGTGCCGGTGGCCGCGATGTTGAGGAAGTAGGTCCCCTGCGGGCTGAAGGAACCCCATCCGGCGAGTTCGATGAGGTACGAAGCGCCCGCCGTGAGGCTGACGGTTCGGATGCGGGAGTTGAGCCCGCTTGTCGGGCAGGTCTGGTTGCCCGGCGCGGAAGAGTCGTCGTTGCACGCGACGAGCACGGGATTCTCGCACGCGCCGCCGTAGACCGCGAGGATGGTGTCGAACGAACTGCCGCACGTGTCGAGCGTGTACGCGGCGGTGTGGGTCGGGACGAACCGGAACCACACGGTTTGGTGCGTGTTGGCCGCGCCCTGCGTCGCGCAGGCGATCGGAAGATCATCGCGGGCCGAGCAGTTGGACCCGGTCGCGGCCGTGCCCGCGATGACGGCCTGAGCGCCGGCGCAGGTGTCGTTGGCCGGGGCGGGACAGGGGTTGGGGGCGCAGACGGCGCTGGAGATCCAGAGCGGCTCGGTGCAGGCGGCCTGTGCCGCGACCACGCAGCACCCGCTCGCGGCACAGCAAGCGCCGGGCTGCGGACACGGATTGGGCGCGCAGACCGTGCCGTTGCCGCTGTAACTGCTGCTGGGCGGACAGCCGGTCAGGTTGACCTGGGAGCACACGCCCGATGCGGCGCAGCACGCGCCGCTCGCGCCGCACTGCGTGGGCGTGCAGGCGGTGCCGTCGCCGCGATAGGTCAGCGGCGCGGCGCACGCGCTCTGGGAGGTGATCGAGCACGCGGCCGTGGTCGGGTTGCAGCACGCGCCGGGCACGACCGCCGCGACCAGGAGCGTGTAGTTGCCGCCGGTCGGAGCCACGCCCCACGCGCCGACGAGCACGCGGTACGGCGTTCCCGCGGCGAGCTGGATCACGGGGATACGGGAGTTGAGCGAACTGTTCGGACAGGCGGTGTTTCCGGCGGCGCCGGACTGGTCGTTGCACGCGACCTCCGTGAGCGAGCCGCACGCGCCGGTGTAGAGGGCCAGGAGCGTGTCGAAACTGCTGCCGCAGGTGTTCAAGGTGTACGCGCCGCTGACCGCGGGGGTGAAGGTGTACCAGACGGTCTTGTGGGTGTTGACGGCGGAGGTGGTGGCGCACGAAACGGTCTGATCGTCGGTCGCCGAGCAGTTGGAGCCGGTCGCGGGGACGCCGAGCGACAGCACGATGGCCGATGCGCACGCATCGTTGATCGGGCCGGGGCAGGGGTTGGGCAGGCAGGAGCCGGCCAGAGTCCACGCGCCTGTGCAGCTTGCCTGCGGCCCGATCGTGCAGCATCCGCCGGCGGCGCAGCACGACCCGACGGGCGGGCACGGGTTGGGGGTGCAGGTGGTGTTCGCGCCCTGGTACACGCTTCCCGAACCGCACGCGGTCGAGGTGGTGACCGCGCAAGCGCCGCTGGTGTTGGTGCAGCACGCGCCCGTGCTTGGCGGGGCGCAGCCGATGCTGCCGGTGCACGGAGCACCGGGCAGGGCGGCGAGGGTGAACGACCCGACCGCGGAGCCGAAGCCGCTGACGAGCACGAAGTACGTCTGCCCTGAGGCGCTGCAGAACGAGATTCGGGACTGGAGCGAGCAGGCGTCGTCGTTGCCCGCGATACAGATCAGCGCGCTGGGCGCAGCGCACGGTTCGGCGAGGGTGGTGCAGAACACGTGGAGTTTGGAGTCAAACGATGTGCCCGTGCAGGTCTCGATGGTGAGGGTGGTGCCGTCGCCGACGAGCGAGAACCACACACCCGGCGCGGAGATGGATTGGCCGCCGCAGGGGGTCGGGAAACCGCCGTCGAGCGTCGCGCCGACCGTCGTGCCCGTGGTCGAGGATCCGAGCGGAAGCGGGGTGGCGTTGTCGCAGAGGTCGTTGGTGGGCTGGGCGAGGCCGGGTCTCGCCGCGGCGAGCAACGCAAGCGCGGTGCACGCAAAGAGGTGGTGCAGGAACCGACTGGTCATGAACATTCTCCGGGAACCTCGCGCCGGTCAGCTACCCGCGCGGCTCGATGCGATCGTGCACCTGATGTACCCGGATTCGTGCCGCGACGCAAGTACGAGGTGGCGAATCCGCGGCTGTCGAGCGGGGCCGTCAATCCGGACTTGCCGCAAGAAAGGCGAACGGCCCGGAGCGCATGGCCCCGGGCCGTGGGTTTGATCGCGAACTCATCCCGATCACTCAGCCCGCGCAGCCGTTGAAATAGACAGTGAGGAAGTCGAAGATGTCCTGCACAGTCGGCTCGACGGGGTTGGCCGAACCGTTGATGTTGGCAAGCGGGTCGTTGGTGAAGTAACCGGTCAGGAAGTCGAAGATATCCTGAACGGTCGGCTCGACGGGGTTGGCGGACTGGTTGTAGTTGGCCAGGCAGCACGGGGTGCGGTTCTGGGCGGGGTTGGAGGAACTGAACACGTTGCAGACCGTGCCGAGACCCGCGAACGCCCGGAACTCGCCGGTGCACGCGGCGGCGGTGGTGAGGCTGCACGTGGCGCCGGCGCAGCACGCGCCGGTCTGGGGCAGGCAGGGGTTGGGGCTGCACACATCGCCGGCGCGGAAGGTTCCTTGACCGCAGCGGGTCTGGTCGGTCTGGGTGCACGCGGTTCCGTTGCAGCACGCGCCGAGGTTCTCGATCGCGCCCGCGGCAAGGACGTACGGGCCGCCGGCAGGAGCCTGGCCCCACGCGGCGAGGAGCACGTAGTAGGTCGTGCCGGCGTCGAGGATCAGGCTGGGGATGCGCGAGTTGAGCCCGGCCAGGATCCCTCCGCCCGGACAGACCACGTTGCCGGTCGAGCTCGAGTCGTCGTTGCAGGCGATCTCGGTGAGCCCGCCGCAGGTCCCGCCGAACACGCCGATGGTGGTGTCGAACGAGGTCCCGCACGAGTTGAACGTGTAGGCGGCGGTGTGGGCGGGCGTGAAGCTGTACCAGACGGTCTTGTGGGTATTGGTCGGATCGACGAACGCGCAGGAGAGCAACTGGTCATCGCCCGCGGAGCAGTTGGAACCCGTGACCGGCACGCCGACCACCAGCGGGGTCGCGGTGGCGCAGGTGTCGTTGGCGGGGGTCGCGCACGGCGAGGGATTGCAGGTCCCGCCCAGGGTCCACGTTCCGCCCGCGGCGCAACCGGATTGGAACGTCAGCGAGCAGCACTGGTCGGCGTTGCAGCAGGTGCCCAGCGGCGGGCAGGGGCTGGGGATGCAGGCCGTGCCCGTGCCCTGGAAGACGCCGGCCGTGCAGCTCGTGGACGTGGTCGTGATGCAGTTGCCGTCGAACAGGCAGCAGGCTCCGTTGGAGACACCGCCGATGTTCAGAATGATCGAAGCGCCGTCATCGGCTGCGCTGAAGGTCGAGACGCGGATGATGTACGGCTGGGGCAGGCCGGCCTGGAGCGTCACGCTGGGGATGACCGACAGGTCACGGAAGAAGCCGCACCCGTCATCATCGCAGGTGATCTCGTTGGCCGCGCTGGTCGGGCAGCCGGTGTGGATCGACATGATCGAATCGAAGAACACCGCGTCCTGGCAGAGCGAGAACGAATACGCCCCCGTCGCGGGGGGGACGAACGTGAAGAAGATGTCCGCGCCACCGCCGCCCTCGCAGGAGTTCTCGCTGTCCTCGCTGTTGGCGTTGACAAGCGTTCCGGCGTTCGCGCCGACCACGGCCACGGTCGCGCCGGCGCAGGTGTCATTGGAAGGCTGCGCGCCGGCCGCGCCGGCAAGACAACAGGCCGTGGTTGCGGAGGCGAGCCAGGACAAGCGGGCAAACGTCATGATCGAGTTCCTTTGTCGTGCCTCGAACCCGGTTCGAGGATTGGTCCAGGGCCGGTCCCGGCCGCCGAGCGCACGCCCAACGGCGGGTTGGTTCGCGGAGCGCGGCCGTGCGGCCAAACTCCGGGTCGAGGCGGCCGCCGTGGACGCCGCGGGGATCGCGCCGTCCGCCCGCCGGCCTTGCCCGGCCGCCACACCCGGCGCGCGCGTCGGGTGTGGCTCCAAGTGTTGCACAACTTGCGGGACAATCAACCGCGCCGTGGCGGGTAGCCGGAAACCCGGCCGGATACGCGCAGATACGTGGAAATCTGGGCACTTTCTGGCGCGGACGCCGCACCCGTGGCCTGTTGTTCGCGGACCTCAGCACCCGCCGGCGAAGTAGGCCGACAGGAAGTCAAAGATGTCCTGAACGCTGATACCGCCGGTCTGGTTGATGTTGGCGCAGTCCTCGGTCGAGAAGTAGCCCGCGAGGTAGTCGAAGATGTCCTGCACGCTGATGCCGCCGACCTGGTTGTAGTCGGCTTTGCAGCAGGGCGAGGTGCTGTTGCCCGCGGGGTTGCAGGCGGTGTTGTTGCCGATGTAGGCGTGGTTGGCGCCGACGCAAGATGCGGGCGCGACGACCATGCACGTCGATCCGCAGCAACACGCGCCCGAGGACACGCACGGGTCGGGTGTGCAACTCGTACCCACACCCTGGAAGGTCGCCCCCGGAACGCCTGCGCACGAGGAGGCGGTCTCCGCGGAGCAGAACCCGCTCGCTGCGCAGCAAGCGCCCGTGCTCGGGCAGCTCGCCTGCGAGCACGCGACCCCCGCGCCGGCCCACACGGTGCCGGGGATGGTGCAGTTGGCCTGGGTATCCAGGGCGCAGAAGCCGGTCGCGGTGAAGCAGCACGCGCCGGTCGGTTGCGGGCAGTTGTTGACGTCGCACGTGGACCCGACGCCCTGCGAGACTCCACCCGCGGCGGCGCACTGAGCCGGGAACAGCCCGGCGAGGCACGCGCCGTTGGAAGGAATGCAGCACGCGCGGGCGACGCACGCGTTGGTGACGCAGGTCGTGCCGACGCCGAGGAACGTTCCGCCGAAGCCGGCGCACGAGTTCGCGTCACGAGACTGGCAGGTTCCGCCGGTGAAGCAGCACGCCCCGGGGGGCTGCGGGCACGGATTGGGATCGCAGACGCCGTTCTCGGTCCAGGCTCCGAGGCAGTCCACTTGCTGGTTGACGATGCACGCGCCGGTGCCGGCATCGCAGCACGAGCCCGTCGCGGGCAGGCAGCCGAGTTTGGACCACTGCAGGCGGAGGGCCCAATCGCCGCTCGGACGACACCCGGTGCAGAACCCGATCAAGCAACCGTTGGCCGAGAGCTGCGAGAACCGCACCATTCCGCCGTTGGCGGGGCAGCCGGCCGCCCCGCAGTTCAGGCCGTACAGCCAGTTGTCGTTCGGGAACGTCAGCAGGCTCGGCGGCGTGCAGCAGGTCGCGGGCTCCGTGCAGGGGAACGCATTGGATGCCTGCGGAGGCGCCGTTGTGCACGGGTTGGCGGTCTGGTTGTTGTGCTGATCGATCCGGATGCCGATCGTGACCGTGTGCATGGCCGACGGGTTGCCGATCGGTTGAACGACCCAGGCATCTTCGAGCACGCCCATGTCATCGACCGAGAAGCGGATGTCGCCGATGGCCGCGGCGAGCGACGAGCCGCTCTGCCCGGGCGCGGCGGGCAGGCTCAGATCGGGCGGCGAGGCCGGATCGGTGCTGTCCGAGCTTGCCGAGTACAGAGCGCCGGCACCCGAGGAGGGCGGTGTCCCGTCCCAGACCATGATCGTGTACCGAGTCGTTGTGGGCACGCTCGCCACGGTGCCCAGGATCGCCTGGACCATGTTGATTTTGATCGGGAACTCCGAATCGGGAATCTGGAACGACGCGGCCGCGATCTCCTGCTGCGCGAAGCCGGCCTGGATGACCAGTTCCTGTCCGGCCTGGATGTTGTCGAAATCGAAATCCTGCGAGAAGCCCGGGCGCGGCGCGCGGAAGCGCGTAACCGAGTTGGTCGGGCAGCCCGGCCCTCGGTCGACGATCACCGGACCGCCCGCGGAATGCCGCGCGGGGGTGTAGCGCGCGTGAAGGACCGTGGTGTTCGCGGCCGCGGTTGAGACCTCGATCGCCTGACGCGCGGCGACGACCGGCTTCTCCGAGATCGGCTGTGGCCCGGCGCCGAGCGAGATGCCGGGGATTGAGGCGGCCACGGCCGCGAGCAACACCGATGCGGAGCACGGGCGGGCTGTCAACGTCTTGATCGTCATCCGAGAACTCTCCTGGGCAGTCAGCAGGCGGAGGTGCGGGGTGCGGGGTGCGAAATCCATCGGCCAGACATCGATCCGACTCTCCGAATCCGGGTGTTCCAAGTTTGCACGAGGTTCGGGAGTTCGCAAGCAGAAAAGGCTGTGAATCTGGGCGGTTCAGCAGCCGCCTCTGAAATACGCGTCGAGATAGTTGAAGATGTCCTCGACGGAGATCAGCCCGGTCCGGTTGATATCGGCGTCGGGGAGGCCCGAGAAATAGGCGGAAAGGAAGTCGAACAGGTCTTGGACGCTCACGCCCGAAAGATGGTTGAAATCGGCCAGGCAGCACGCGCCGACCGACTGTGGATACTGGTTGCACGCCAGACCAACACCCGCGAACGCCGAGGCGGGACCCGCACAGGCGGCTTGCGTGGTCTGTGTGCAGATCGAGCCGGTGCAGCACGCACCCAAGGGCGGCGGACAGGGGTTGGGATCGCAAGCGCCGCCGGGTGTGAACGCGGAACCCGCGGGGCAGTTCGCCGCATCGGTGGGGGCGCACGAGCCGTCGGGGGCGCAGCAAGCCCCGAGCGCGGCTTCAACCGAAACGCTGACGACGATGACGCCCCCCACTTGCACAAGCGGGCTGTCGCCGGCGCGGAGCAGGTATGGCACGCCCGCCTGCAGCACGATCGGCCCGAGCACGGAGGCCACGGGAACCCCGAACTCGCACGGGGGTTGCGCATCGTCGTTGCATCCGACCTCGGAGAGCAGGCCGCAGGTTCCGCTGAACGCCGTGAGCACGGTGTCGTGGTCCGAACCGCACATCCAGATGGCGTAGGCCGCGGTCGCGGGCGGGGTGAATCGCAACCAGAGCGAGCGTGGGAGCTGCCCCCCCACGCCGACGCACATCGGGGCGGGATCACCGGCCGAGGGCTCGGCCAGACAGGAGTTGCCGACAAACCCCGAGGCCAGCGCGATATCGATCGCCGACTCGCAGCGGCTGTTGACGGCGGTCGCGCCGCACAACGTCGGAGCGCACGCGGCCGCGGGGATGAACGTTCCGCCGCACATGGGTTCGATGGTGACGGTGCAGCAACCTGTCGCATCGCAGCACGCGCCCGGCACGGGCTGCGGGCAGGGCGACGGCGAGCAGGGGATCACCGTTCCGAGAAACACTCCGGGAGCGGCGCACCCGATGGCGGTCGTCACCGAGCAGACGCCGGAGGCCGGGTTGCAGCACGCGCCCAGGAGCGGGGCGCACTTCGTCGGGCCGCAGATCGAGCCGGGCATCCACAGATCCGGCGATGGGCACATCGACTGCGGGGTCACGATACAGGACGCATCGGCGGCCCGGCAGCACGCGCCCAGCGCGGCGCCGATCGTGAGCCTGAACGCGCCCACGCTCGCGCCCGCCGAGCCTTCGCCCGCGACGCGGATGAGGTAGGGCGCGCCGGCCTGGAGCGTGGCCGCGAGGATCAGGGCGTGCGAGCCCGGCGTTGAAACCGAGCACCCGTTGTCGTCGCAGGCGCCGGCGATCTGGCTGGCGGCGTTGCCGGGACATCCCGAATGCACCGAGAGCAGCGAGGGCCAGACCGTGGACGACCCGCACAGCGAGATCGAGTAGCCGGCGGTCGAGTCGGGGATGAAGGCGTACCACACATCACGGCTCGCGGCGGCGCAGGTCGAAGCGCCGTCGGTCCCGGCGAGCACGGTCGTGCCGAGCACATCCGCGGAGGAGCCGGTCAGGACCGTCGCGGCCGCGCACAGGTCGTTGACCGGCGGCTGCGGGCAGGGGTTGGGCGAGCAGGCCGTGCCCTCACCCTGAAAGACCAGCGGGGCTTCGCAGAGCGAGACCGAGCGCACGTTGCACACCCCGCCGCCGGCGCAGCACGCGCCGGAACTGGCGGTGTTGACGACGGTGAGCGTGAAGTTGCCGGGCACGGTCTGCGTGTTGGCGAAGCGGGCGACACGGATGATGTACGCCGCCCCGGGCGAGAGCGTGAGCGGTGGGATCTGTGAAAGTCCGGCCAGACACCCCGCGGAGTCGTCGTTGCAAGAGGCGAAGGCGTTCTCTGGTGTCGCGTAGTTCGACGAGTTGATCGGGCACGAGTTGGTGTGGATCGACAACACCGAATCGAACGCGCGGTTGGCGGCGGTCGAGCAGAGCGAGACCTGCCACGGCCCCGACGCCCCGGGCACGAAGTAGTAGTACACATCCGTGCCGGACAGGCCGATGCACGCCGAGCCGTCTCGTGTGGCTTCGTAGAGCGTGCCGACGAGCGTTCCGCCGGATGCGGGCACAGAAAACGCCGCGGCGTTCTGGCCGCAGATGTCGTTGCTCGGCGGGACCATCGCGGCCGCGCAGACGCCCGTCAACGAACACGCGATCGGCAGAATGACGCAAATCGCGCCACGCACGGTCGATCCTCTTCCTCCGGCACGGGCAGGGGCGGCAACAGGGCCGCGCGGCTCGCCCGCGGCCGCGCACGAAACAAGTCTACACCAGAACCGGAAAAACCGCGAGTCGCACACCCGCGTCTGCCTGAGCCGGAGCACGAGAACCCGAGCCGGAAAAGACAGCCCGCCCCGTGGGTGGGGCGGGCTGCGAGGGACTGAGTTTCAAGCCCCCGTGCTCACGCGCGGGTTGCTTGAACCGACTCGGACCGGCTTACGGACAGCCGCCGAAGTAGGCCGCCAGGAAGTCGAAGATGTCCTGGACGGAGACGCCGTTGTTCGGCCCGACGCTGTCGTTGGCGTTGGCGCACGGGTCGTTGGTGAAGTAGGCGGCCAGGAAGTCGAAGATGTCCTGGACCGAGACACCGCCCGGAGCTCCGGGGCCGGGCGCCGACTTGTTGTAGTTGCCGCGGCAGCAGGGCACGGTCGCGCTGTAGGGCGTGCAGGAGGTGCCGGAACCAGAGAAGACCTGGTTGGCGCCGGTGCAGGCAGCCGGGAGGGTGATGATGCAGGCCGCGCCGCAGCAGCACGCGCCGGTGGGCTGCGGGCAGATGTTGGGCGTGCAGGAACCTCCGGCGGTGAAGGCGCCGGTGCAGTTGGCGGTGTCGGTCAGGCTGCACGAGCCGTCGGTGGCGCAGCAGCTGCCGAGCGTGCCGTCAGCGCTCACGGTCACGCTGATGGCGCCGCCTCCGATGCCGTACGAGCCGACACGGATCAGGTAGGTTTGACCGGCGGTCAACACGAGGCCGGAGACCTGGGACTGGAGACCGCAGAAATCGTCGTTGCAGCCGATCTCGACGGGTGTGACGCAGTCACCGGAGAAGACCGTCAGGATCGAGTCGAACGCGCTGCCGCAGTTGTTGATGGTGTAGGCGGCGGTGTGCGTCGGGCTGAAGGACCACCAGACGCTGCTGGCGGTGCCGCCGGAACCGCAGATGGCGGCGGGGCCGTCGTCCGTCGCGTTGCAGTTGTTGCCCAGAACGGTCACAGGCAGAGATGCGTTGGAAATGGCGATCGCGTTGGCGCAGTTGTCGTTGGCGTTCGCCGGGCAGGGGTTGGGCGAGCAAGTCGAGTTCGCCGGGCCCCACGTGCCGGTGCACGCGGCCTGTTCAGTCACCGAGCAGCACTCGGCGACGCAGCAGGCACCCGTCGGGTTCAGCAGTTCGATCGTCATCACGAAAGCGTCCGGGGTCGTAGCGGAGGAGTAGCCAGCCACGCGGATGACGTACTGAGTGCCGCCGGTCAGTGCGACGGTGTTGATGCGAGACAGACCGACGCCGCCGGTGCAGTTGTTATCCACGTCGCCATCGTCGTCGCAGGCCACCGTATTGGCCGAGGTCGCCGGGCACGCGGAGTGGACCGAGACGACCGTGTCCCATGCCGTGGCCGAGTTGCAGGTCTTGACGCGGTAGTTGCCCGTGGCAGCGGGTGTGAACTTGAAGAAGACGTCGCGGCCGCCCGTGCTGCCGCAGTTGGCCGCGCCGTCGCCGTTGGCGGCGACGCACGTGCCGGGGTTGTCACCGAGCGAAGCGGACTGGGCGCTGTCGCACAGATCGTTGCTCGGGGGCTGCGGGCAGGGGTTCGGGGAGCACGACGTGCCGGCGCCCTGGAAGGTCGAGCCGCCGGAGCAGCCGGAAGCGATGGAAGAGGAGCAGGTGCCCACGGAAGCGCAGCACGCGCCGATAAGGGCCGCGCACGGATCGGGCGAGCAGGTCGTGGCGTTGCCGACGAAGGTGTTGGGCGCAGGGCAGTTCGGACCGTCCTGGATGGAGCAAACACCGCTCGCATCGCAGCATGCGCCGTTCGGGATGGGGCAGCTCACGCTGCCGCAGACCGTTCCGGTGCCCTGGAAGACGCCGCTGTTGGCGCAACCGGTGGTTGCCGCGTTGGCGACGCACGATCCGTCGGTGTTGCAGCACGCGCCGGGGCAGGTCGTGGCCGTGCAGGTACCGCCCACGGTCCACGTGCCGGTGCCGCAGCCAACCTGCGACGTGATGGTGCACGCGCCCGTCGTCGCGTTACAGCACGTACCGGTGATCTCGTCGATCGTCACCGTAATGGGCCCGCCGGCGCTCCCCGTGCCGTAGCGAGCCGCACGGATCCAGTAGTTGACTCCGGCCGTCAGCGCGATGCTCGGGATCTGAGAAGGTCCGACGCCGGAGCAGCCGTCGTCGTTGCAGTTCGGAGCCGGCAGGAGAAGGTTGTTCGCGGCGAACGTCGGGCAGGCCGAGTGCACCGACAGAACGGTGTCGAGCGTGCCGGTCGTGCCGCCGCAGGTGCGGACGGAGTAGTTCTGCGAGATCGTGGGCATGAAGGTGTACCACAGATCGCGGTAGGACGACACGCAGACCGCCGGAGAAGGATCCGTCGAGGCCGCGGCGTTGTTCCCATCCGCGGTCGCGGGGAGCGAAGCGTTGGAGATCGCGATCGCGTTGGGGCACTCGTCGTTGGCGGGCGACGACGTGCTCGGGCAGGGCAGCGGCGAGCAGGAGGAGCCGAGGCCCTTGAAGACGTTGAGGCAACCCGCCACGGTCGTCAGCGTGCACGTCGGGCTCGCACCCGTGGTGCAGCACGCGCCACCGCAGGGATTGGCGCTGCACGTGGTGCCCAAACCCTGGAACGTGCTTCCGGCCGCGGTGCAGCCGGCGGGCGCTCCCATCGGGGAGAAAGTCACCGTGCAGGTAAGGGACGCCGAGCAGCAAGCGCCGACGAGGGCGGGGCAGGGGTTCGAGGGAAGGCAGGTCGAGCCCGCGCCCTGGAACGCGCTGGTCGCAGCGCAGCTGGCGGGCAGAACCACGGTGCAAACGCCCGTGCCGGAGCAGCAGGCGCCCGTGCCGGGGCAGAGCGGGGTCGCGCCGCAGGCCGTGCCGGCCCCGTTGAACGTGCTCGTACCGCTCGAGCATCCGTTCGAGGTCGTGTTGCTGCACGCCTGGGACGTGTTGTTGCAGCACGAGCCGAGCAGAGCCGTGCATGGGTTGGTCGGCGTGCACGCCGTCGAGCCGCTCAGGAACGTCTGCGTCGCGCCGGCGCACCCGGCGGGCATGGTCAGTGAGCAGGTGCCCGAGCTGGAGCAGCACACACGCAGCTGCGCGGTGCAGGGGTTCGGGGTGCAAGTGGTGTCGGGGCCCTGGAACGAGCTGGTTCCGGAGCAAGACCCCGCTGAGGTCACAGAGCATGAGCCGCTGCTGGAGCAGCAAGCGCCGCCAACGAACGCCGAAACGCCGAGCGTGACGCAGCCGCCGGCCGGAGCACTGCCGTAACTGGACACGCGGATGTGGTACGTCACGCCGCCGGTGAGAGCGACCGAGTTGATGACCGACGCAAGGCCGTTGCCCGACCCGCTGCACAGGCCGGTCTCGGCGCCCGCGCAGCTGTCATCGTCGCACGCGACGGCCGTGAATGTGGTGCAGTCGGTCGTGAACACCTGGAGCACGGTGTCCTGGGTCGAACCGCACGCGGAAATCGTGAAGTTGCCGCTGGCAGCGGGCGTGAACGTATACCAGATGCCCTTGTTGCTCGATGCCTGGCATGTGGCCGCGGGGCCGTCGCCGGTGCTCGTCGCCGTGGCGTTGTTCTCGGTCACCGGAGTGCCGAGTGTCAGCGCGATCGCGCTCCCGCACGTGTCATTAGCCGGCTGGGCGAGTGCACCGGCAGCGGTACACAGCGCAGCGGCCACTCCCATCACATTTCTGGTTTTCATGCGTCCTCATCCTTCTGAAAAAGTTCAACAAACCGAACACCGGTACAAAATCGGGCGGTGGGCAGACACACCCGCAACCGCCTTCGCGCACTGTCCGTATTCTCTACCCAAACCAACAAATCCGCAAGGAAAAATCGGCGCATTACGCTTCGGTCTGTCCTAATTCCGACAACGTTCCCCAGATTCACCCGACTCAGGGGAATCTCCCGGTCAAGTTGGGCAAGATGTAAGCGTGCGCAGTTCAGCGCACCTCGTGCGGCTTGGGGTTGTGCCACTGGCGATGACCGCAAGCCATGAGGGCGTCGGCCTGCGCAGGACCCCATGAACCGGGGGGGTAGTTCGCGATCGCGCGTCGGAGTTCCTGACTCTCGAGGAACGGCTGGCTGATTCGCCACGAGGTCTCGACCTCATCGCGGTGCTTGTAGAGCGTGCGGTCGCCCTTGATCGCGTCGAGGATCAGCGGCGCGTAGGCCTCGATCTGTTCGCCGCCGAACGCCTTGAGGTAATCGAGGTCGAGTTTCGCGGATTCGATCTTCAGGCCCGCGCCCGGAACCTTGCCGTCGATGCGCAGCGAGATGCCCTCGCTCGGGGCGATGTTGATGACCAGCCGGTTGTTCGGGCGGGCCGGTGCGTCGGCATCGAAGGTGCGGAAGAGGTTGGTCGGCGGTCGCTTGAAGGTGATGACCACCTCGGTCAGTTTGCTCGCCATCTTCTTGCCGGAGCGCAGGAAGAACGGGACGCCGGCCCATCGCCAGTTGTCGAACTCAAGGCGGATGGCCGCGTAGGTCTCGGTGTTGCGGGATGGATCGACGCCCTGCTCCTCGACATAGGCGGGCTGCTTCGCGGCCGCATCGGGGCCGTAGCGGCCGAAGACCGCGTGCCTGGCGGCATCGTGCTGATCGATGGGGACCGCGCTGCCGAAGAGCTTGATCTTCTCGCGCATGATCGCGGCGGCGTCGAACGCGGAGGGCGGCTCGATGGCCACCATCGCGAGGATCTGGAGCAGGTGGCTGGTGACCATGTCGCGGAGCGCGCCGCCGGCGCCGGAGTCGTAGTAGTTGGCGGCGCGGCTGCCAACCCCGACGGTTTCGGCGGCGGTCACCTGCACGTGATCGACGTGGGCGCGGTTCCAGAGCGGCTCGAAGATCGCGTTGGCGAACCGCATGACCATGATGTTCTGGACGAGTTCCTTGCCGAGGTAGTGGTCGATGCGGAAGATCGCCTCTTCCTCGAAGACGCGCCCGAGGGCCTTGTTGAGCGAGACGGCGGAGGCGACGTCGGTGCCGAAGGGTTTTTCGACGATGACCCGCTGCCAGCTCGACGCGGCGGGGTTGATCGAGCACCAGCGCTTGCCCTCGACGACCAGTTCGGCCTCGCCGATGGCGGCGATGATCGGCTCGTAGAGGTTGGGCGAGACGCTGAGGTAGAACAGGATGTTCGGCGAGCCGCCCTTGAGGATGCCGGCGTTGCGGGCGAGTTCGTTGATCCGTTGGCCGAGCGCGGCCATGGCCTCCGGGCTCGATGCGTCCGCGGCGTGGTAGAACACGCCGCGGGAGAAGTCGGCCCAGGTCTGGGGCTCGAAGTGCGAGCCGAACTGCTTGACGCTCGGGGCGAGCTTGTCGCGGAAGGCGGCATCGGACATCTCGGTGCGGGAGACGCCCACGACCTGCGTGCCGCGGGGAAGCACGCCCTGGCGGAAGAGGTCGTAGAGGGACGGGATCAGTTTGCGGTGGGTGAGGTCGCCGGAGGCGCCGAAGATCACGACGATGCAGGGTTCGGCGGGGACGGGAGGGGTGGCCATGAGGGCATGGTAACGCGGCGCGTAGGATCGGGCGTGATGCACGGTGAGTTCAGCCGGATCATCGATGCCAACGCCAACCGGGCCCGCGAGGCCCTGCGGACGATGGAGGATGTGGCTCGCTTTCACCTGGGTGATGGCGGCCTGTGCGGGGAGATCAAGTCGCTCCGACACGGGCTGCGGGATGTGCTCGGCGCGGACGAGGCCGGGCGCATGGCGCACCGCGACACGCCCGGCGATGTGGGCACGGGCGTCAAGGCGGCGGCGGAGGGTGTCCGCGGCGGGCTTCGCGGCGTCGCGATGGCCGCGGGCAAGCGCGCGGGCGAGGCGATCCGCGTGCTGGAGGAGTGCGCGAAGTCGTCGGATGGAGACTGGGCGGCACTCGAGCGGTTGCGGTATGGCTTGTACCACGCCGAGAAGAGGCTGGTGATGGCCTTGGGCACGGGCCGCGCCGCGCAATGGAGGCTGTGCGTGCTCGTGACGGAGGCTCTCTGTCGCAAGCCGTGGCGGGATGTTGTGGCCGCGGCGATCGCCGGCGGCGCGGACTGCTTGCAAGTTCGAGAACCCGAGTTGGCGGATGGTGCGCTGCTGGAACGCACGAAGGCGGTCCGGGGCATGACGCCGCGCGGGGTGTCGCTGGTCGTCAACAACCGCGTGGACATCGCGCTGGGCGCGGGAGCCGACGGTGTGCACCTGGGCACGGGCGACCTGCCGGTCGGCGAGGCCCGCAGGCTGTGCGGCGATCGGCTGCTGATCGGCGCATCGACGCACGACCTCACCGAGGCGCATCGCGCGGTCGAGGCCGGCGCGGACTACTGCGGTGTGGGCGCGATGTTCGCCAGCACCACCAAACTGCGCCCGACGAGCGGACCGGAATACCTGCGCGAGTATCTCGCCGACCCCGCGCTGGCCGCGGTGCCGCACCTGGCGATAGGCGGTATCACGCCCGACAATATCGGCGCCCTGCGGCCGTCGGGCTGCCGCGGCGTGGCGGTCTCGGCGGTGGTGTGCGGCGCGGCCGATCCCGAGGCGGTGTGCCGCGCGCTGGTCGCGGGATTGTCAATGCCGTGAGCGGTTGAGAAACTCTCCGACGAAGTTCGCGTGGATCTTGACCGCATCGCGCTCGGGCTTGGCGGTCGAACTGGTGATGTCGCCCGAGACCTCATCCGTGTCCGAGTCGTTCCACGTGAGCATGATGGCGATGGCCTTCTCGTCGCCGTGTGCCGCGGCGGTGATGATGGGCGACTGGTCGTCGGTTTCGGGGGCGGGGCTGGTCGCGGCGGTCGGATCGTCGGCGCGGTCGCGGCCCCAGGCATCGTCATCATTGATGAACGTGCTGGCGGGCTTCTTCGTTGATTGGGCCACGGGCTTGGCCGCGGGCTTGGTGAGAAATGCGGCGTACATGTCGGCATCGCTCGCCGCGAACGACTCGGGCTGCTCGCCCTCATCGCTGGCGGTCATGAAGACCTCGACCTGCTCGTCGGTCAGGTCGGGGTTGTGCATCGCGGGCTGATGCGCGGCGTCGAAGAGGGCGCGCGGCTCAAGGGCATCGAACTGGGGAACACACTCGCGCGTGCGGCGGGGCATGGCGTGGCCTTTCGGGTCTTGGGATGTGGATCGCTGCACCCACAGCATGCGTCGTGGCGGGCGAAGGGCCAATCGGATCGGAAGGAATGACAAGCCGGGTGCGGCGTGTGTGGGTTGGGAGGCGCGTTATCGGAGGTTTGCGTCCATGAAACAATACGCGCGACACTTCCCATCAGATGCCGCAGCAAGGTTCGGGCAAGCCGAAGTAACACCCGAGGAAGTCGAAGATGTCCTGCACGCTGGACGCGCCGCTCTGGTTGAAGTCGCCGTTCCCCGCGAAGTACGAGGCCAAAAAGTCGAAGATGTCCTGAACACTGACGACGCCCGACTCGTTCCAGTCGCAGCGGCAGACCTCCTCTTCTTCCTCGCAGTCATCGATGATCCCGTCGGAGTCGGAATCCAAGATCACCTGGGGGTCTGATGCAAGGCCATCGGCAATGTCGGTGACGTCCCAGATCCCATTGCCATTGCAATCCGCGCCCACACGGAAGACATAGGCCGGCAACTCGTCGTCGGAACCCCCGACGTAGGTGATTGGCCAGTCCACCGGCAACACGATCGATCCGGCCATGTCCTTGCATATCAGGCCCTGGGGAATGACGCGGTACACGCCTTCGCGCGGCGGGCCTCCGCTGACTCGGGTGAGCTGCAGCACGCGAGCGTTGCCGCCCGGTGCGTAGGTGCGCGTAAAGAAGTCGGTTGCCGGCCACCACTGCGTCGGACAAGCCGGGTTCTGAACTTCGATGATCACTGCGTTGGTTGCAGTGTACCCGTTCTCGGTGTCAATCTTCATCGGTCCGCGCGACTGGATGGTGACAACCGCTTCGGAAAGGTTCGGAGGCCGCGTCTCGGCGGGCAGGAAGCCAGTGGAGAGGAGCACCGGTGGTTGGCCGGCGGGATTGTCGACATACACCGGCACACAGTCCAGCTTGTGGAGCTTGAATGGCGCGAGGCCGACCGCGCCGCCACCGATCGGCGACGACAACAGGGGATACTCGGGTGAGGCGATGTTCTGCCAGCCGGACTGGTTGGTCTGGCCGATGCGGACACGAGCCGTCGCGGTCTCGAACGCGCCGGCTTCATCGTTACGATTGATGATGACTTGGCCGCTCAAACCTCCAGTTTGTGTTCCTGACACAAAGAGCGGCATCACGACCACACCGCTCAGGTTGTGACCGATCCAGAGTTGCCCGGCCATCGCAGAAGCGCCCGTGAACACGATCGTGTCTTGCTGGACCGGCGGGGTCGCGTTGTTATACCGAGCCTCGACGTTCTGGTCGATGATGATTTTCGCCGTCGAAGTGACCGTACCGCCAATCGACAGTTTGGACTGCAGGTTGCCGCCGACGTTGATGGTGCCGGTCATTGACCCCGGGTTGATGATGAGGTCGCCGAGCTTGTCGCCAGCGACCGAGACGGCGCCCACGAGCGTGCCGCTGATCGTGATGTCTCCGGTTGCGGAGAGGTCCTGCTCTTCGCCGACCAGTTCGAGCGTGGCGGTGGAGACGATGTCGCCGCCAATGATCACGGGACGCTTGATGGTTCCATAGGCGGTGATCGTGCCTTCCAAGTTGCCAGTGAGTTGCAGCGCGTTCACCAAAGGCGTGTCAAGGTCGCCCAGAGTGAACGTGGTCACGGATCCGCCGAACTTCCCGTGTCCGGCAGAGAGCAGACCGGTGGTCTTGAGCTCCCGGATGTTGCCGCGCTTGTTGTCGGCTGTGTAGGGGCCGGCAGGGGCGTTTTCGGGGAACGGCGTGGTGATGTTCGCGAAGATGTTGCGGCCAAAGACCCGCTTGATGCTCCCGTTGTTGAACCCAGTCTGGCCACCGACCGATACAGGGCCGGCATCGGTCGTAATGGTGATGGGTTGCGACGAAGTGCCGATGTCTTCGGTCGCTTCGATGGTGTTGATCGCAAAGAACTCCGTCAAAGGTTGGAACTGGCCGTTGGCGGTGATGCTGCCCGTGATGTTTTTGGCTTTGATCGACGAGATCATGCCGCGGTTGCTGCTGATCGCGCCGGAGATGGTCCCATTCAAGGCAAAAACATCCAAAACAGTGCCGGCTGTAGCAGTAATCGCACCTGAGATGTTCCCGCTCGTGCTTGCGACTTCAGCGATGCTGTTCCCTTCGGCGATCACATCACCCGCGATGTTTCCGACGGCGGTAACTGCTTGGAGTAGCAGGCCGTTGAAAAAAACCCTCCGAGAGGGCGCAACCGGATGGGCGTGTCGTGCGAAGATGGTGGCATGAGAGGACGCATCTCCGGCCAGTCGAACCTGTTTGTCAAGATCAACCTGGAGGAACTGG
>JADLCX010000041.1 GCA_020846975.1 Phycisphaerales bacterium | reverse complement strand
GCAGAACCTGCGGTCGGAGCGCGTGCTTGTTCAGGTGCTCGGCGGTGCCCGGCGTCGAGTAGACCTCAAAGCCCATCGCCTTGAGCGAGCGGCACACGCCGACCGCCGCGTGCTTGTCCTGCGAGCGCACCGAGAGGAACACGCCGCCGGACGTCGGGAGCTTGATCCCCGCGCCGAGCTGGCTCTTGGCAAAGGCGACGGGCAGCGAAACGTCCATGCCCATGACCTCGCCGGTGGAACGCATCTCCGGCCCGAGCACGACGTCCACGCCCGGGAACTTGCCGAACGGGAAAACGGGCGCCTTGACGGCAAACGAGCCCGAATCGGGCACTTCGCGGGCGTTCAACTCCCGGAGCCGCTTGCCCATCATGACCTTCGCCGCCAGCGCCGGCCACGGCACGTGCTTGGCCTTGCCGACGTACGGGGCCGTGCGGCTGGCGCGCGGGTTCACCTCGAGGATGTAGACGTGGTCGTCCTTCTCGTCCTTGCCCGCGGCCTTGATCGCCATCTGCACGTTCATCAGGCCGCTCACGCGCAGCTCGGCCGCGAGCACGCGGCTGATGGTCTTGATGCGCTCGACGAGCGCGGGCCGCAGCGACCACGGCGGGATGGTGCAGGTCGAGTCGCCGGAGTGGATCCCGGCTTCTTCGATGTGCTCCATCACGCCGCACACGATCGATTGGCGCGTGCCGTCGTTGCCCTCGCGGAACGTCGAGCCCGCGACACCCGGGATGTAGTCGGCGACGACGTCGACGTCGACCTCGATCGCCGAGTCGAGGAACTTGTCGATCAGCACCGGCGCATCGTCGAGCCCGGCCAGGTGCAGCGCGTTGGACATGAAGTGCTTGAGCGCGCTCTCGTCGGGGCAGACCTCCATGCCCCGCCCGCCGAGCACGTAGCTGGGACGGACCAGAACCGGGTAGCCGAGCGTGCCGGCGATCTGCACCGCCTGGTCGAGCGACCGGGCGATGCCGCTGGGCGGCCGCTCGATGCCGAGGCGTTCCAGGAGCTTGTCGAACCGGTCGCGGTCCTCCGCGAGGTCGATCGAATCCAGGCTCGTCCCGATGATCGGCGCGCCGCCGGCGACCAGGCCGTGCGCGAGGTTCAGCGGCGTCTGACCGCCGAACTGAACGATCAGGCCCTTCACCAGCCCCTTGTGCGTGGTCTCCCAGCTCTCGGCCGGCACCACGCGCTCGGCCTTGTACTCGGGGGCGTTGGGGTCGGCCTTCGCGGCCGGGGGCGGCGCCGGGGGCTGCAAGGGCTCGCCGTTGAGGCGCTCGGTGATGTTCAGCACGTCCTCGAGCGTGAGCGGTTCGAAGAAGAGCAGGTCGCTGGTGTCGTAGTCGGTCGAGACGGTCTCGGGGTTCGAGTTGATCATCACCGACTCGAGCCCGAGTTCCTTGGCCGCGAACGCCGCGTGGCAGCAGCAGTAATCGAACTCGATGCCCTGCCCGATGCGGTTGGGCCCGCCGCCGAGGATGATCACCTTGGGGCGGGGCGAGATGCGAACCTCATCCGAAAGTGACGGAGTGGAACGACCGACGCCATGCCCGGCCGCGTCACTTCGTCCCTTGGTCACTTCGTCACTGCTCTTCTCGTACGTCGAGTAGTAGTACGGGGTGACGGCCTCGAACTCCGCCGCGCACGTGTCCACGAGCTTGTACACCGGCTCGATGCCCTTGCGCTTGCGGTGCTCGCGCACCTTGAGCACCGCCGGCGTCGCGTTCGACCCGAGGTACAGATAGGCCAGCTGCGCATCGGAGTACCCGAGCTGCTTGGCCTCCATCAGCACGTCCCGCGGCACATCCTCCAGCGCGCGGTACGAGCACAGCACGTCCTCGAATTCGACGAGCTGACGGAACTGGTCGAGGAAGAACGGGTCGATGTTGGTCAACTGGCGGATCTGCTCGTCGCTCCAGCCCATCTTCATCGCGTAGCGGATGTAGTAGATGCGGCCCTGGCACGGCACCGCGAGCTTGCGGCTGAGCTTCTCGGTCGAGATCGGCCACTCCGGCGGCGCGAGGTCCACGCTCGCGGACGTGCGCGTCGGGTCCTTGGCCCCCCCACCACCCCCACCACCCCCACCACCGCCACGCTCCACGACCAGCGCCCCCTGCTGCACCGACCGCATCGCCGTGAGCCAGCGGTCGTGCTTGTCGAGCCCCAGGCCGTACCGCTTGATGTCCATCGAGCGGATGGCCTTCTGGAACGACTCCTTGAACGTCCTCCCGATCGCCATCGCCTCGCCCACCGACTTCATCTGCGTCGTGAGCGTCTCGTCGGCCTCGGGGAACTTCTCGAACGTCCACCGCGGCATCTTGGTCACGATGTAGTCGATCGCCGGCTCGAAGCACGCGCTGGTCGTGCCGGTGATGTCGTTGCGCAGCTCATCGAGCGTGTAACCGATCGCCAGCTTGGCGGCGATCTTGGCGATCGGGAAGCCCGTGGCCTTGCTCGCGAGCGCCGACGAGCGCGACACGCGCGGGTTCATCTCGACCACCACCATCTCGAACGGTTTGCTGCCGTCCGGGCGCGGCGTCGGGTGCGGGTTCACCGCGAACTGCACGTTGCTCCCGCCCGTCTCGACACCCACCGCGCGCATGATCGCGAACGCGGCATCCCGCATCGACTGGTATTCCTTGTCCGTCAAGGTCAGGATCGGGGCGACGGTGATCGAGTCGCCCGTGTGCACGCCCATCGGGTCAAAGTTCTCGATACCGCACACGATGATGCAGTTGTCGCGCTTGTCGCGGACGACCTCCAGCTCGTACTCCTTCCACCCCAGCACGCTCTGGTCGATCTGCACCTGCGTGATCGGGCTCATGCGCAGGCCGCGGGCCACGATCTCGTCGAACTCCTCGCTGTTGTACGCGATCCCGCCGCCCGAGCCGCCGAGCGTGAAGGCGGGCCGGATGATCGCGGGCAGGCCGATCTCCTCAAGAAAGATCCGGGCGTCTTCGAGCGTGTTGACGGTCCTGGCCTTGGGCATCTTCAGCCCGAGCCGCTCGACGATCTTCTTGAACTCGGCCCGGTCCTCGGCGCGGTGGATCACCTCGCGGCTGGCGCCGATCATCTCGACGCCGAACTCCGTGAGCGTTCCGTCATCCCACAGCGAGCACCCGCAGTTGAGCGCGGTCTGCCCGCCCAGCGTGGGCAGGATCGCGTGGATCGGGTCGCCGATCCGCTTCTGTTCTTCGATGATCTTCCGCACCGCCTCCGGCGTGATCGGCTCGATGTACGTCCGGTCGCTGAACTCCGGATCGGTCATGATCGTCGCGGGGTTGCTGTTGACCAGCACCACGCGATACCCCTCGGCCCGCAGGGCCTTGCACGCCTGCGTCCCGGAGTAGTCGAACTCACACCCCTGCCCGATCACGATGGGGCCGGAACCGAGGATGAGGATGGTCTTGATGTCGGTGCGTTTGGGCATGTTGGTGTTCGGGTGACGATCGGGGCGGGCGCAAACTCCGTGACGATAGGACCGAGGCGGACGGTCTTCGACCTCTGATTGCGATTTCGCTGCGGGTGTGGTAGCCTGATCCGGCGGCAGATCGGAGGCCGATTCATGCGATCGTGCGGTCGCCTGCTGGGATGTACGGCTGTGTGCTCCGCCGGCTGTGCCGCTTCGAGCGTGCAATCGCCCGCGGACCGCGCGCCGATCGAGTATCGGCAGACCAACGCTTCCTTCGAGCTCGTCTTTGATGCCGCGCTCGAAGCGCTCTTTGACCAGGGATTTCTGGTCCGTCTGTGCGATCGGCGATCCGGCCTGATCGTGGGTGAGCTTCCAACCAGCAACGGCCGGCGGCCCGAGTCGGCACAGGCAACGCTCGATCGCCAGGCCGCGGCCATGCAGGCCGGTTCGGACATCTGCATCCATGTGCCGCCGGGCAAGCGAGAAATCCGTACCACGGCGTTCCGCGACGGTCACGCGGTCGATGGCCGGATCACCGCGTTCTACGAAGGCTTGGGCCGACAGACTGCGCTCAAGCCGTGGGCCGGGACCGTGAGTCCCACGAGGTGAGCATGCTGCCGAGACAAGCCCAACTCATCGTATCCTGCGGCGTCGTCGCAGCGGTCGGTATCGCGTCGGGGTGCTCGCAGCGCGCCTCGGTCGAACATTTGCGTCAGACGGAGTGTCACACGGTCGCCGCGCCGCCCGATGCCGTGTTTGCCGCGGCACGGGCGTACTACGAGGTCCAGGGATACACGATCTCGGTTGTGGACACCAACGCCCGGCTCGTCAGCGCCTTTCGAGCGCAGAGCTGGGACGCGCCGATCCGGCGCGAGATCGTCTGGGTGCGTCCGTCCCGCGCGGCCGCGACGGGTGCGGCAGGTAGCAGCGATCTCCGTATCCGAGCCGTGTGGGGATTGGACTGGCTCGAATGGGAACGTCCTGCCGCGCTGGCTCACGAGTTCGAGGCGATCGCGCTGGGTCGAAAGCAACCGAGCGCCGAGCCGACCGAGGAGTTGCCCCGATGAAGGCGATGAGGCGCAGAATACTGGCGCTCGGAATCGTGGTGATGGCGACGCACGCGGGGTGTTCCACACCCAAGACGACCCGGTGCTGCGCCGAAGCGGAACTGGCCGCGGCCCCGAGGCGAGAGGCGGCCGTGCCCTACGACCAGGCCTTTAGCGCGGTGCTCGCGGCGGCGCTTGATTCGGGGTACTCCCCCTCGCACGTCGATCGTGAGGCCGGCAAGTTCGCGGGCTGGATGGTCGGACACTTCGACGGCGACAAGCAGGCCAAGGCGGTCGCCTTCAACGTTGGAGCCGTCGCCGCGGCGACGGCGGTGACGCTTGGGTACATCGCGGTTTCGTTGCTCACCGGCGGAAGCGGGCACTCACAGCCGGATTTCAGCGGCGCCAAGCTCGCCTCCGGCGAGACGGCCGTGTTCCTGTTTGCGATCGTCGAGCCGCGCGGAACGCACAGCGCCTCGATCGGCGTCGTGACGGCGGCTCCGGGTTCCGAGCCCATCGAACCGGCGATGGCTGATGCGTTCTGGGAGCACCTTTCGCATCGTGTCCCAGTCGGAGCGCCGGTCAGCTCCAACCAGCCCGCGAGCCCCGCCGCGTTGGAGTGGCGGACCGGCACTCGTACGCGGTAGTTCTTGACGCGGGGGGACGGAGCCGAGGGAGTGCGCATGACCGATCGAAACTCAGCAGGATTCGTGCTCATCCGTGCTTTGTTCCTGGTGTTCGCCGCGCTTGCCGGCGGTTGCATCTTTGTTGATCGTGGTGGCGCCAGCGATCAGCGCGCGCAACTGGCCGAGGCGCTCGTGCGGTGTCGGATCGCTCCGGGCGTGACGACCCGGGCGGAGGTTGAGCAGCGGTTTGGACCGACCGGACGCTGGTTCGATCATCAGGGCGTGCTGATCTACTCGATCGGCTTGGACGGCGATCGGCTTCGCGCTTATCCGTTCATCGCCGAAGAGGACCATCCGGAGCTGTTCGATATCCGCGGCCATTGCTCTTGCCTGGTGCTCGCCTTCGACAACCGCGGTGTGCTTACCCAGCAATCGATCATCGCCGCGGAGGCGGAGTAGCAGGAGCCCCAATCTCTCCGGACGATCAGGAGAACCGACGATGCAAACCGCTCTTGGATGCCGGGCCATCTTCGCCATGGTCGTCCTCGCCTGCCCAGGCTGTGTGATCGAGACCAACAGCGCGCCGACGGTACGGGGGCTTGATCGCCTGTCGCTGAACGACTCGCCCTCCGCATCCACCCCGAGCGAGGCGCCCTCTCAGCCGCCCGGGACCGACGTGCTACGCGACGGACACGTATCCCGGCGAGAACTGCTTCTCCGGCTCGGTCATCCCAGCCGCTCATGGGCGTCCGAGCGCTACATGCTGTTCACCTGCAACAAGGTCAGCGGCGCGATCAGCGTCTTCATCTCTCCGTTTTACGGTGGCCCGACCATCAATAACGGCGACAAGCACATCCTGCTCGCCGAGTTCGACGACTCCGGCATCCTGACTCGGCATCAGTTCGCCAAGACCATGCTGGTCGCTGGCCCGGAACGGATGATGGAACTGTGCGACGAGTTCGAGCGATCGGCCCGGTGACACGCCGCCCCACCTGTTACCGCCGGACGCGTCGGCTCCCCTCTGCCGGCACCAGCAGCATGAATCGGGATCATCCGTCCTGCGCAATCTCGACGCGCGGCCGCCAATCGCCGATAGGATGGGTGGCAAATCCCCACCATTTGGTCGTCCGGCCTCGCATGCCGTGAGTCACACCACGACCGTGGGTGATCGCGGTGATCGCATCGATTTCGACAGAGGCTGTCGGCCGCCACGCACAACCGCGCGCAGGTTGACCGGGAGAGGGAAGAGAAGGCAAGCCTCGCTTCGCCGGTTGGAACGATCGGAAATTGTTCCCGGCAGGTCGCCGACATCGCCGCGACCCCCGCGCCCGGCACATCCGCGGCAGGGCTTATCGGTCTGGCCATGCTCGCGGGTCGCCGTCTGGCCTGAACGCTCCTCTCTCACAACTCCAAGACCGCAAAGGTCCGTGCAGCCCATGGTCAAACAGCCGGGAGTTGTTGTTTATGGGGCATTGTGCTCCGGGAGCGAATCATCGCGCTTGCGTTCCGTGTCCAGGCATGTACACTCTCCCTCGGCGGGAGAGAGCTGACCCGGGTTCCAGACCACGAGGGTTGGCCATGCCGCGTTTGGGTTGTGATTGGTCTGTTGTTCACTTCGCGGGCTGTGCCCTCGCGCTCGCCGCGGTTGCGATGCCCGTCGAGGCGGATATCGACCCGGTCAGCGGAATTGACTTCGCGCGCATCGACTCGCTGGGCAACGCGCCCTGGCCGGGGACTGTGCCGCCCACTCCGGGCGACCGCGCTGTGGGCCGCGGGCGCGTCGATTACACCTACCACATCGGCCGCTTCGAGGTCACCACATCGCAATGGGTGGAGTTCTACAACGCGGCCTTCGACCGGCCCCAGTCGGAGTGGCTCCCACACCTGATCCCGCCCAACTTCTGGGGCGCGGCCGGAGCGACGCCCAACACGCCCGGCGGCCTGCGGTGGCGCGTCCCCGCGGGCAACGAGATGCTCCCCGTCGGCAACATCTCGTGGCGCATGGCGGCGATGTATTGCAACTGGTTGCACAACGGAAAACAAACAAACAGGGGGGCGTTTCTCGATGGCGCGTACGACGTCAGCACGTTCACCTACACCGGCACGGTCTTCAACGATCAACAGACCCACCACCCGAACGCCCGGTACTGGATCCCGACGTGGGACGAGTGGCTGAAAAGCGCCCATTATGACCCTGACAAGTCCAACCCGGACGGGAGCAGCGGCGGGTGGTGGCTCTACCCAAATCGGAGCGACACGCCGCTGGTGTATGGACCCCCAGGCGTGCTGGTCAACGGGCACGCGGCACAGGCCAACGCTGAATGGTCGGACGGCTTCCCGGGATTCAGTCCCTTCGGAACACCGTTGGGCGCATACAGCAATGTTCGGAGTGCATTCGGTCTTTTTGATCTAGCTGGCGCGACTACGGAATGGACGGAAGAAGTAATTCTTGTCAATGGTGTTTTCCCTGCCTTCCGAGTCTTCGACGGAAGTACATGGGCTCTGGGCGGCACCGCGACAAGTGATCAGATTCAGTATCGCGGCGGAGATTTCCCCAGCTTGTCCACATTCGACCTCGGGTTTCGAATTGCTAGCAGTATTCCTGGGCCAGCACATGGCACATTGCTGCTTCTGATTATGCTGACATCGCGCCGCTGTGGGCGCGAAAGGAGTCAGCATGAACAGGTTGGCTGTCATCTTCATCGCGCTTGTTGCGACCGTTCTCTGCACGTTTGACGCCGCAGCGCAGAACATCCGGTACGAGTTCAACGGCACAACCACGGATGTCGTCTCCGGACAGGACATCGTCATCAACGTGGGAGTGGTCAGCGGTACGCAGTTGCTGCAACTCTATGACCCTGCACTCGTCGGCGGTTTGCCCGATGATGATGTCGGCAAGATCACCATCCGCGGATCGGTCGAAGCGGGTGGTGAACTCCGAATTCTTGTGGCCGGTACCGCGGACTCCTGGCCGCCAGACATCTTCACACCGCTCGCCAATACTGGTGTCCGTAACTTGGGCTTGGATGCTGCCGATGGATTTGCCTTCGAGGATGCTTCCGGGCAGCCGAGCCCTGATCTTCGCAATCGGACTCGGCTGGCGGCCTTTACCAGCGGCGACATGCGTGGTGAGATTGCCGTTGGACAAGTCCAGCGCCTCCAATGCGGCTTTGACCCCAGCAACTTTGTTCCCGGCACCATTTCGGCCAACATCACCGCTTTCGCCCTCGACAACAGTTTCACGTCCAACGAACGAACGTGCCATCACCTATCTCAGCGCCGGCAACGGCATCACGGGCACAATCACCGCGGCCGGCGACCCACTCCTCGCCAACCCCTCGGCTGACGGCTTCGGCGGGGACGCGTTCTTCGCCAGCATCGGCAAGATCGTTGTTGGTCCGTCCACCGATCCTGTTCCGCTCGGCATCCAGGGCGACATCCACGCCAAGTTCGGCAAGATCGGCTCGATCTTCACCACCGGCCCGATCGGGTCGGCGACGAACGTCGTCGAGATCGTCGCGGGCGACGGCATCTCCGAGGTGCGTGCGGTCACCGAGACCTTCACCACCGAGGCCGACGCAGACTTCAACATCGACCTTCTTGCCAACAGCCTTTGGCTGGACCCCAACACAGGCCTTCCCACCAACACCTTTGCACACTTCCGGCCTGAAACCGACGGCTTGCTCACGCTCATCGAGACCGCGGGCGACCTGAACGGCGAGGTGCGCGCCTCGAACCTCGGTTGCGATGAGTCCGGCGGCGGCATCGGCGTCGTTGTGCCGGGCCAGCCGAACGGCTGTATGCTGCCGGGTATCTTTGTCAGGGGGATCGTCCGCGCACCGATCACGATCGACTACCACGTCTGGTTCGCCAACATCGTCGCACGCACGTTCCTCGACACCGTCACCATCGGCCGCTACATCAAGGGCGCGGTGGTGGCCGTCGGCGGCGCCATCCCGCCGACACCGCCGGATCCCGACTTCGTCGATGGTCATATCGCCACGATCAATATTGGCCTGGGCGATTTGCCCCCGCTCGACACCCAGGGCTTCTACGCGCGTTCGGGGCCGGGGTTGTGCGGCATCAGCGCACCGCCTTTTACACCGGTTACCCTCGACGAATGGTTCGATCAGGCCCAAGGTCGTGACGCAGGCGCCATCGATGGGCTGGTCAAAGCCGCGGCTTCCATCGGCACGGCCGACCTCGCGTCCATTTCCTTGCGATTCCAGGGCGGCTGCAAAGAGTTCGCACCGCGGTTGGAGTCGCCGGTGATCGGCTGGTTGCACATCGAAGACCTGCGGGTCGGCGTCGTCTGGTCGGGCTTGAGCGAAGTGCCCAACAACCCCGCCAACGATTTCGCCCTCATCGGCCAGATCGAGGTCGGGTGCGTCGGCCCGGAGGCGTCCGTCTGGATGACCGACTGGACCAACGCGGGCTTTGGCAATGTCTTCGGCGATGTCCACGTTCCCGCGATCGCCGCGGACCAGACGATCCGAATCGCCGGCCACCTGGGCGACCACAACGACGCGCTCTTTGGATCGAACGAACCGCTCAACAGCGCGCTTTGCGAGTGCTTGCTGTGGACCGCCGATTGCACCTACAACGACTGCTTCGATCGGACGTTCGAGTCCTCCCCCCGCGACCCGCAATACCCCGAGTGCGCCGCGCTCTACGCCACGCCGCGCGGCCGCATCTGGGTCAGGAGCAACGTGATCGAAGGCCAGGTCATCATCAACGCCGGCAACAACCCGCACTCGCCATCGTCCGACTTCATGACCGGCGGCGTGCAGGTCGGCGTCTCATCGACCGACCCCGACTGCCCCTCCATCATCATCGCCGACGACTCCACCGGCCTCGACATCGCGCCGTACTACGACCGACTCTCGACCGGTCCATCGACCCTCGGCGGGGGCGCTGTCGGTGTCGCGCCTTTCCACGCCCACGAGGAGGACGGGGACCCGCCGCACGACGAGTACGGCACGGGAAACGGCATCTCCGAGTTCGGGATCAACGCTACGCAGCAGGCCCGTCTCACGTTCTACGGCCCGATCGCCAAGAAGAACGCCAACCAGAGTTGGACCGCTCACGTTCGGTTCCAGATGCGCCCGTTCCCGATGGGCAATCCGGCCATCAATGCGTGCGCATGGATGGACATCACCAACGCGTTCGACGTCTTCGGCCCGACCGCGACGACCACCGGGATCAACCGCCGGTCCTTGCTCATTGCCAAGAAGCCGGGCATCCACATCGCGCCGGGCATCTATCGAATGTACCCCGTCGCGTTCGACTCCATCAAGTGCGAGAACGTAACCGGCAAGCCGCCGGTCGTCTGGCCCACGGCGTGTGTGCTCGACGACACTGGTGAAGAGCCGGTTTATGTCGAGGCTGCAAGTTATGTATTCGTTGTCAGCGGCGACTGTGACAACGACGACATCCTCGACCAGTTCGACCCTGAACGGAGCGATTGCGATGAAGCGTGCAGTATCGCCGACTTCGATTACACCGACAACGTAACAGTCGGTGACATCTTCTACTTCCTCAATCAGTTCTTCGCGCAGTGCGGCAGTGTCGGCAACCCCGCGCCGGCCTGCGGCCGCTCGGCCGATGTCAACGACAGCGGAGCAATCACAGTCCAGGACCTCTTTGACTTTCTCGCGGCCTACTTCGTTGGGTGTCCATAACAGCCGGTGTGCTCTCGCACCCGCGTCGCTACCGCGCATCAATCCGAACGCACCGACCAGCATTGCGAGGCCTGCGGGCGCGGGTACCACGATCCGGAACGACGGTTGTGATGATTGCGGCCGCAACGACCTGGTTCCGCCCGTCCACTGCTCTCGCCCGCAGTATTTGTCGGGCTCATCCCTTTTGCGCAATCTCGACGCGCGGCCGCCAATCGCCGATAGGATGGGTGGCAAATCCCCACCATTTGGTCGTTTAGTCCCCGGATCGGTCGATGCTCGTTTCTCAAGCACACTCGTTTACTCAGCAGGCCCGGCTGGCGATCACACTGGCCTGGGTCGCGGGGTTCACGAACATCATCAGCCTCCTGATGTGCGGAACGGCGGTCAGCCACGTCACGGGCACGGTCTCGCAGTGGGGTCGGGACTGGGTTGAGGGCCGGTGGGGCCTGACGATCTTCACGTCGTTCCTGCTGGGAACGTTTTTCCTGGGCGCGATGCTCTCGGCGCTCTGCACCGAGACCGGCCGCCGACGCGGGTGGGAGTCGATCTACGTCCTGCCGATCACTCTGCAGGCGCTCCTGCTGGCCGCGTTCGCGGTGATGGTCGAGTGGCACGATCCCGCCCCGGCCGCGACCGGCGGGACGCTGTACGCGATGACGGGGCTGGCCTCGGCCGCGATGGGGCTGCAGAACGCCACCATCACCCGCATCTCCGGCGGGGTCGTCCGAACCACCCACATGACGGGCGTGTTCACCGACCTGGGACTCGAAAGCGTCCAGTTCCTCTACTGGCTCCGCGACCGCCACCGCGACAGCCCTCCGCTGCGCCCGTTCGCGCTCGTGCACAGCGTGCGGGCCCATCCGACCGCGCGCCGGCTCGCGCTGCTGGGTTCGATCGTCGGGTCCTTTGCGCTCGGTGCCGGGCTCGGGGCCGTCGCCCTCACGCATCTCTCGCACTGGTGCATGTTCCCGCCCGTGCTCTTTCTGTTCTGGATCGTCGTGCTCGACGTTCGAGCCCCGATCTGCGAGATCGAGGCGTCGAGCCTCGGCGCCGGTGACGGCGGGCTGCAACTGCCCGACGCGATGGCCATCTATCACCTCCGCAAGGACCGCGGCCGCAAGGGCCGCGTGCACCGCCTGCCCGACCTGCTCAGTTGGTGCGCCCGGCTGTCGGGCTCGGTCCGCGTCGTCATCCTCGACCTCGGCGATGTCACCGTGCTCGACGCCAACGCCGCGCTCGAACTGCGGGCCCTGATCAAGCAGGCCACCGCGAGTGGACGGCGATTCGTGATCTCCGGAATCTCGGGCGAGCAGTACCAGACCCTGCGCAGGGCCGGCGCCGGCGATGTCCTCGACCCGACCAACCTCTGCCCCGATCTTGAACTGGCCATCGCCCGAGGCCTGTCGCTGCTGGAAGCCGACGTGTCGATCGCTTCGTGAGGCGGGGCAACCACCGCGACGGACGACCGGCCGATCGGTATCCTGTGGGCATGTTCAGGAATCCTCTTTCGCTCGCGGCGGTGTTGCTCGGTTCGGCGATGGGCGCGGTGGCCGAACCGCCGCCCGCGACGCCCATCGCTCCACCCGTGGCTCCGGCCGCGCGGCCGGAAGAGGGTGTTGATCGGGACCGGCTGCTGGCGGAAATCAGGGCCCTGCCCGCCAAGCGTGCCGCGAACGGGAGCGACGAGCACCGCAAGGGCCTGCGCCAGACCGAGGACCTGCTTCTCGCCAGACTCCGCGAGATGGGGTACACACCGGCCACGCACGAGTTCGATTTTCTCGGTTCCTCTCGGCAGGCCCGCGCCGATTCGACCGAGCCCAGCACGTGGCGCAACATCATCGTCGAGATCCCCGGCAAGTCGCGCCCCGACGAGGTCCTGATCTTCAGCGCGCACTTCGACGCCGTGCCCAAGGCGCCCGGCGCTGATGACGACGGAACCGGCGTCGCCGCCATCCTCGAAATGGCCCGCCTGCTGAAGGATCGGCCCATGCAACGCACGATCCGCCTCTGCCTGTTCAACCTTGAAGAGGTCGGGCTGGTCGGCTCCCGCGCTTACGTCGAGTCCATCGAGAACCAGATCAACGGTGAGGTCATCCCGCCCGCCGCCGCCGATCCATCGGCTCCGCCCGCCGCGCCGGATGCTCCAGCTCCGCAAGTCAAACGCAAGCCCCCGACCAAGCGGTTCCTCGGCATGGCCTCGCTCGACGGGATCGGCTACTTCACCGACGCACCGAACAGCCAGAAGAGCCCGATCCCCGAGTCGCCCGTGTTCAAGCCCCCGACCGTCGGCGACTTCATCGGCATCGCCGGCATCCTCAAGCACCGCACCTACAGCCAGGCTCTGGAGAAGGCCATGAAGGCCTCGGCTCCGAGCCTGAAAACCGTCAACGTCGATTTCCTGCCGATCGCCGTTCCCGACATCCTCCGTTCCGACCACGCCTGGTTCCTGAAGGAGGGTGTCCCCGCCGTGATCGTCGCCGACACCGCCAACTTCCGAAACCCGCACTACCACCAGCCGACCGACACCGTCGAGACGCTCGACGCGGATCGGTACGCCGAGGTTGTTCGGGCCGTGGTTGGTGCGGCCCACAAGCTCGCAGGACCGGTGGGAGAGCCGTTGGTCGAACTACAGCGGAAACCGAGTGCAAACCCCGACAAAACAGCAGGTTCTGAAATGACGCCAGCGTCCGAACCCGGCAAAGAGTAAAGCGGCCGGGTCACGATCCTCGTGGTGGGAGCGGAAAAGGCGTGCGGATGGGCAACACCGCCAATGGAAGCACGTATTGTCTTCGAGTGGGTGGGCGCGCCACGAACACGGGTAGGTGGCGAGGTGGGGGGGCAGAAGGGGTCAGTTGCGATGGAGTCGAGCCGTCCGGCATGAAGCCGCTCCGGCCGCTCGTGTTCGACAACCGCACTTTGGGAGGCACCATGATCGATCGATGCCGCGTGATACGACGAGTGCTTGTGGCGTTCGTGGCCGGGATCGGCGCCCCGTCCGCCGCCACGGCGCAATGCCAGTCGCAGGTTTCCGGGCTCAACCCGCTCGCGGGCGTGCTCGGAGAGGTGCAGCACGTCGGGGTCTGGCCGGACCCCGACGGACCGGGGCCGCTCGGTGATCGGTTGATTGCCCTCGGCGAAGCGGTCAGGGGTGCGGGCACGAGCGTTGCCCAAGGGGCCGTCGTGTTCGATGGATCAGCATGGTCCGCGCTTCCGCCGTTGGACGAGGTCTGGGTGGGGGGGAAAGCGACCAGCACGACGCACCTCGGGTCCCTGTACATCACCGCCAACTCCAAGGCGTACCGCTTGGACGGCGCGACTTGGACGCACCTTTCTGGAATCGGCGCCCAGGAGATTCGCTCGTTCAGCGGCGAACTCTTCGCTGCGGGTTCTCGATCTGTCTCGGGCCAGCAGATCGAACGCGGCGTGTTCCGCTGGAACGGAACTTCGTGGGAACTCGTCGGCGGCCAGTTCACAGCAATGTCGGGTACGCCTTCGGCCACGATTCTCACGATCTTCAACGGTCAGTTGGTGGTCGGCGGTCGATTCTCCGCCTGCAACGGCGTGCCATGCGACTCGGTGGCGGTCTGGAACGGCACGAACTGGGGCCCGCTGGGCGGCTTTGGGCTTGAGGGTGTCAGCACTGTTCGTAGTCTCGCCGAGTGGCAAGGTTCGCTCGCTGCCGTCGTCGAGACACTGATCAACGGTGTGCCTGGTGCGCAGCTCTTCGCGTACTCCGGCGGAGGGTGGGGTCTTCTGACCAATGCTCTGCCGACCGATGCCAAGGTATTCGCCAATGGTCCCGACCTCTACGTGGTCGGAAACCTCCCGCCACAAATTTCCGGTGCCGGCACTTACCTGCTCGCGCGTTGGGCCAACGGCTTCTGGACACCCGCGGCCGAGGACCCGGCCGGAAGCCTCTTCAACAGAGCGAACTCCGCGGCTTTCTTCAACGGCCAAATCGTACTTGCGGGACGCTTCGATGCCATTGGTGACAGGCGATTCCTGGGGATTGCAACGCTTGCACCCGACGGCTGGCGGTCGCTTGGTATTGGGTTTGACCAACCGATCCGTGGGTTTGCGGAATCGGTCGGACAGGTCGTGGCGTGGGGTGACTTCCGACACGCAGGATTGGTCGACGCGCACTCGGTTGCGCGGTGGGATGGAACTGTGTGGCACGCAATGGGGTTAGGCTTGGCACCGACCGTGCTGGCCGTGCGGTTTTTCGAGGATCAACCCGTCGCCGCCGGAACCGATCTGCTCGGCAGCTCTCCGGGGGCTGCGGTGGCCCGCTTTGATGGTACGATTTGGACGGCGATTGGCACTGGGCTCTCCGGCACCGCGCGTGCCCTTGCCGAGTTCAACGGCGAGTTGATCGCGGCGGGTTCTCTCACCATCGGTGATCCACCCGTGCCCACGGCCGTGGCCCGCTGGGATGGGCAGGCGTGGCACCCGATCCCCTTTGGCATTTCATACGCATATGCAGTTGCGGTCTATCAGGGTCGGCTCGTGGCCACGACGGTTGGAGATGCCGCGAACGGCGGCCGCGCAGTGCTCGCGTGGGACGGTCAGGCGGTGACATCGCTCGGCTCGGGCTTCGCGAGATCCGGGAGCTCCTTCGCGTACCCGAATGTGGTCAGGGTGTTTGGCGAAGACTTGATCGTCGCAGGCATCTTCACAACGGCGGGCGGCGTTCCCTGCACAAACATCGCGGCGTGGAATGGTCAGAGCTGGCGTGCGTTGGGTACCGGGGTGGCCGCACAGGCGATCGATCTCGCCGAGTACCGCGGTCGCTTGGTGGCATTTTCCGGCTCCAGTTCCAATGCCGGTAACATCAGGCAGTGGGACGGCGTGTCGTGGACGTACATGCCGGCTTCCATCGGAGGTGCGTCAGCGGCGATTGAACTCGACGACGGCCGGCTGCTCGTCAACAGCAGTTCCGTCCGAAGCGAGAGCACACGTTCATTCTCCTTAACGTTCTACACCGACGACGGCCTCTGCAGGGCCGACTTTGACTGCTCCGGTCAGGTCACCCTTCAGGACCTCTTCGATTTCCTCTCGGCGTACTTCACCGGCGATGGCCGTGCGGACATGAATGGGACCGGGACCGTCACCGTCGGCGATGTGTTCGCGTTTATCGAGTATTACTTCAAGCCCTGCTGATCTCGCACTCGAAGATTCCGGCCATTGCCGTGCCTCCATATCAACAAGCCCGCCCCCGTGGTCCGGGCGCGGGCTGGAGGGAAGAGAGTCTGGTTGTCACGGGGCCACACGATCCGCGGCACACCCGTCCGTCTCAGCGCGGTGGCCTTAGCCGGTGATGTTCAACCGTCCGAGCAACTGGTTGACGGCCACATCCAGCTTGCCGTCATCCTGCTCGTACTCACCCGAGGCGATCTCTTCGCGGATCTGCTGGACGAGATCGGCGCGGACGCCGTTCACCGGTAACCGGTCGCTCAACTCGCGCGCCGCGGATGAAAGGTCCACCGAATCGACCCCCCGGTTGATCAGTGGATTGGCGTTCTCAGCGGCGGCCTGCTCGCGGACCCGACCGGCCGCGCTGGCCGGATCGATCCGCGCGCCCGCCGCGGGCGAATAGGTTCCGTTGCATGATGTGCAGATGTGCATGTGGCCGGCTCCTGTCCCTTGCGGCCTCGCCGTTGAGGCGACACCCGGGAGAATCGAGGTTCATGCGCGATCCGTCGCAGGAAGATCCGCCGGGCCGATCCTGGCCGGGCGTGCGGGGCAACGTGGCCCCCGCAGCCAACTTTCCAACGTTCCTATCATCGTCCGAGACCCGGTTTTCTCTGCACAGTTCGACCCCGATTCTGCCCGTGGCCGCGTGCGCAAGTCATTGATAAATAAACATTTATGCGAATCGAACGAACCATGAACCGATCCGCCTCCCTCGTTGTCCTGGCCGTGGTTTGCGCGGCGTTCGCGACCGCGAAGCCCGCGCGGGCCCAGATGGATTCCGATCGTCGCGGGCCGGACAAGCCCAGGACCTCGGTCCCGGCTGACAAGCCCAGGAAGCCCGCCGAGACCAAGCTCGACGACCCACGCGAGGTGTTCGGCCCGGCGGGGTCAAAGCCCGATGCCACCACCTCCGCGGCCGACAAGTCCACGGGTTGGACCATCGTGCTGGCGGTCTTCCGTGGTGAGGAGCAGGGCAAGCTCGCCGAACTCGGCGCCCACAAGGTGCAGACCGAAGGCCGCCTGCCCGGCGCGTTCGTCGAAAAGCGCGGCGGGGCGACGGTCGTGGCCTACGGCCGCTACGACAGTTCGGATGCCGAGTCCGTCAAGGAAGAACTCAAGCGCATCCAGCAGATGGAGATTGGGGGTCAAAGGCCGTACGAGTACGCGATGCTCGCGCCGCCGCTCGACAAGGCCGACCCCGGCACCCTGCCGCAGTACAACCTCTTGCAGGCGCACGTGCGCTACGGCGAGAGCGCGCTCTACACCCTCCAGGTCGGCGTCTATGGGCGCGATGACATCAACCAGCCGAAGGAGGCCGATCTCAAGGAGGTCCGCCGGGCGGCCGAACAGGCCGCGCTCAAACTCCGGCAGGAGGGCGAAGAGGCCTTCTACTACCACGGTCCCCGGCGCAGCATGGTCACCGTGGGCGTCTTCGACAACAAGGACTTCGACCCGTCCGCGCCCACGTTCAAGAGCGCGCGGCTCAGGGAAGCCATGAAGCGCCACCCCAACAACCTCTACAACGGGGCGGGGATCATCGAACGCCGCAAGGGTGAGACCCAGGGGCGGATGCAATCCAGCACGCTGGTCGCCGTCCCGAAGAAGTAGCCCGCGCCCATCGGAAGTTCGCCCGCTTCTCAGGGCCGCACGTTGCCCTCCACCCCGTCGATCTGCTGGCACTCAAGCCCGATCACCTTCCACGCTCCGTTCCCTCCCGGGCTGCGCTGCCACTCGATCAGCCACCAGGAGCCGATCGGCACATCGTACATGGTGGTCTGTTTGCTCCGCACGCGTACGTGCGCCTGCGAGCGGCCCATGTCGCGGCCGTCCATCGCCGCCGCGACCTTGTCGATCTTGTACCAGTCGATCGGTGTTGAGCCGGGGTACTTCCGGACCAGGTCCATGATCTGTTCACGCGAGTACCGCGTCTGGCCTTCCAGCACTCGCAGCGTCACGCTCGAGCTCAGCATCGATGTCAGGGCCGCGGTGTCGCCCTTCGCCGCGGCCTCCACCAGGACAGCCGTTCGTTCGGCGAGTTCCTCCCGATCGGTCTTCACCAGAGTCGAGGCCAGCGCCACGCCCAGGGCGATGAGGATCAGGCCCAGACCCGCGGGCCGCACCCATCGGCGGCCATCGAGCCTGCCCGAAACCGCCAGCCACGCCAGGATCGTCAGCAGGACAACACAGCCGATCACGATCGGCCAGGGGTCCTCCAGCACGTAGTGCGCCGCCGGCGGCGAAGGGAGCATCGGGACCGCCGCGCCCGCACCCCAGCCAAGCCCCTGCCCGATGACCACTTGAACCGCCGTCATGACGGAACTCCGACCAACCCGCTTGCGTCGCCCCGCCGCGGTGGTAGTTCTTTATAGCTTGCCGAGGCCCCTGTCCGATGGTGGCCTCCGTGTGAGTTCGGGTCCGTGTCGGCGGCCGCGCGGCCGCGCCTGTCCTTTGCGCTCGGGTTGGTCCGTGGGTTTCACCGTCCGCCATGATCGCGGTTGCGGGCGGTGTGTGCATTCGGTCCGCTGACTTCTTTCGGGTCTTCTCGTGAGCACGCAACGCGGGATGCCCGGGGCGGAGGGGTTGAAGGGAGCGAGCGCCTTGACCGCGCTGGCCACGTCCGTACTGGAAAAAAATCTGGCCGCCCTCGCTCGCGTCAGCGCGGATGCCGCGCGAGCGATCCAGGCCGCCCATCCCCGGGCCGACCTCCGCTTCTTCGAGACCGACGACCGCGTGCCGGGCGCTGATGCGGGCTCCGGGCTGGATGTCCGGGCTCTGGCCAGCCGCCGCCGACCGCTCGAAGAGGCCCGCAGGCTCGCCGCGTCGATCGACCTCACCGACGCCGCGGTCTTCATCGTCAGCGGCTTCGGCCTGGGCTACCACGTCGAGGCCCTGGCCCGTCGCGTGGGCAAGACCGGGATCGTGGTGGTGTTCGAGCCCGATGTCTCGCTCCTTCGTGCCGTCTTCGAGCGCATCGACTGCTCGGCCTGGCTCGCCGGGCTCAACGTCGCGATCGTGACCAGCGCCGACGATCCCGGGCTGATCTCCCGGATCGTGGACGGCGCCGAAGGGCTCGTGGCGATGGGCGTGACGCTCGTCGAGCACCCCGCCAGCCGCGCCCGCATCGGCGACTCCGCACGGGTCTTCCACCAGCGGTTCGTGGACATCGTCCGCGCGGTCAGGATGACCGTCGTCACGACGATGGTGCAGGTGGGCGTCACCCTCCGGAACCTCACCCAGAATCTCGACCGCTACGCGCTCTGCCCCGGCATCGACGACCTCAAGGACTGCTGCGCCGGCGCGCCGGCAATCGTCGTCAGCGCGGGGCCGAGCCTCGCCCGCAACATCGAACTGCTCGCCCAGCCCGGCATCCGCGAGCGGTTCCTCATCGTCGCCGTTCAGACCGTCCTCAAGCCGCTCCTGGCCCGCGGCATCCGCCCGCACCTGGTCACCGCGCTCGACCACAGCGAGATCAGCGCGAGGTTCTACGAGGGCCTGTCCGCCGAGGACCTCGAAGGCGTCACGCTCGTGGTTGACCCGAAGGTCAACCCCGCCGTGCTCGATGCCTGGCCCGCCGGCGCCGCGCTGCGCGTGCAGTCCGACAAGTACCTCGACCGCCTGCTCGGCCCCGAACTCGTCAAGCACCGCGGTGGGGGGAGGGGGGGGACGCTCAAGCCCGGCGCGACCGTCGCCCACCTCGCCTACTACGTCGCCCGCCATTGCGGGTGCGATCCCGTCGCGCTGGTCGGGCAGGACCTCGGGTTCACCGACGGCCAGTACTACTCCGCGGGCGCATCCATCCACAACGTCTGGGCCTGCGAGATCAACGAGTTCAACACGCTCGAGATGCTCGAATGGCAGCGCATCATGCGCATGGGCCAGCACCTCCGCCGCGCCGTCGATGTCCTCGGCCGCCCGATCTACACCGACGAGCAGATGGCGACCTACCTCGTGCAGTTCGAGCGGGACTTCCGCGAGGACTCCGAGCACGGCCTGCGCACCGTCGATGCCACCGAGGGCGGCGTCCGCAAGCGCCACACCGAAGCCTCATCGCTCCGGGACTTTGTGCTCAAGAACCGTGATCGCGCGTCCCGCGACGTCCGAGTGCCCGCGTGCGGCGCGGGCGATTCGCCCGCCGTCTCGCTCAGACGCGTCGATCAGCGCACCGCCGAGGTCCGCGCCGGCGCCTTCCGAGTCGCCGAGATCAGCCGCAAGACCGACCTCGTCCTCGCCGAGATCCACGAGCATCAGAAGGACCAGCAGCGGGTCAACCGCCTCATCACGCGCACCGAGGACCTCAACGCCGAGGTCGCGCGGCACGAGCCCGCACTCTCGCTCTGCCACGTCCTCAACCAGACCGGGTCCTTCAACCGCGTCCGGGCCGATCGCGCGATCCAGCTCGAAGCCGCCGATGGTCGGCTCGATCCGCTCGAACGCCAGCGCCGACAGGTCGAGCGCGATCGCCAGAACATGCGCTCCCTGGCTTCCAGCGCCGATGCGCTCGGGCGACTGCTCGACGACGCCCTCGCCATGCTCCGCGGCGGCGCACGCGTCACGCGGGATCGTGCCGTCACTCCCGCGCCGACCTCCAACGGGCGCGACGCGAGCGACCCCGAGCGCACGCACGTCCGCGTCGCCGCCATCCTCCCGGTCTTTGCCGACCGCGTCGAACTCGCCGAGCCCATGCTCGACGGGCGTAACGTCATCGAGACGACCATCGCCCACCTCGCCGCGTGCCGATCGATCGGTCTCGCGCCGTACGGCGTCACCGAGCCGGCCGACCCCGCCGCGGCCCGAGGCATCGCCCGGATCATCGTCCTCACCGACAACCCCGACTGCGTCCGCCGATGGATCCGCGCCGTCCCGGACGGTCTCAAGATCGAGTTCGTCCGATCGGCGACCGGTGCCGGCGGCGATCCCGGGCCGTTCGGCTCCCGCCGCACCGCCGTGCGGGCCGCACGCATCCTGTCCGGCGAGTGCTGGCGCGGCGGCGTCGCCAACCTCAGCATCTTCGACGAGGTCTTCGAGCCCGTCTCGCTCGCCCAGTGCATGCGCGAGGCCGCGCCGCCCATCGATGCCGCCCTGCTCGTCGGCCCCGACTGGTGCGCCGTCGATCCCGCCCTGTGCGACTCCGTCGTCGCACGCTTCCGGGCCGACCCCGCACGCAACCGCTTCGCGTTCACGCAGGCCGCGCCGGGTCTCTGCGGCTGCATCGCCGCGCGATCGCTCGTCGAGAGTCTCGCCGCGGCCGCGCAGTCCGAAACCTCCGGCGCGTTCGCCTCCATCGGCGGCATCCTTGGTTACATCCCCGCCAGCCCCCAGATGGACCCCGCCAACATGCCCGAGTGCATCACGGTCGATCCGGCGAGGCGGGACCTCGGCGTGCGGCTCGTCGCCGACTCCAACGCCGGACGCGAGCGCATCCGGCGCTACACCGCCGCCGTCCGCGGCGAACCCGACGGCGCCGACCACGCGCCCCGTGCCGCCTGCCACCTCGTGCTCGAACTCGTGCGTGGCTGGAACCGCCTCGCCGCCGAGACCGCCCGAGCCCACCTCGAAGAACTCGCCGACGCCTGCGACCAGGGCGTTGTCACCTTCCGCGGCGGCGACATCCTCGCCGGCGACGACCCGCTCTCCCACCACGACGCCCGCGTCCTGGCCCAGCACGCCCGCCAGCTCGGCCTGGGCGTGCACATCCGCACGCCGCTCACCTCGCAGGCCGATGCGACCTGGCTCGTCGATGACCCGGCCGCCGACATCGTCAGCATCGACCTGCTCGCGCACTCGCAGGACGCCTACCACGCGCTCACCGGCCGAGGCCCGGATTTCGTGCGCATCCGAGACCGCCTCGAATCGCTCCTGGCACGCCGCGCTCGTCCTCTCGATCCGTCGGAGCCGCCGTCGGGCGGCGATCCCATCTCAGCGGCGTGGCGCACACCCTGGATCGTCCCGCGAATCACCCGCTGCGACGCCGTCTACGCGGAGATCGAGCCCTTCCACCGCGAGTGGCTGCTCCGTTGTGGATGGGCGGTCATCGACCCGCTCCCCGAGCCCCGCTCCGGCGAACGCATCGCGCCGCTGCCCGTCCCCGAGTGGGTCCGTCGCAAACTCGACAGCGCCACGCGGATCGCCCGCCCGTGAACCACCGCGCCATCGCCATCATCCTCGCCCGCGCCGGCAGCAAGGGCCTGCCCCGCAAGAACGCGCTCCCGATCGCCGGCCGCCCGTGCATCGAGTGGACGATCGACCACGCCGAGCAGGCCGCGACCGTCGGCACGATCGTCCTCTCAACCGACGATGAGGAGTTGATGGACATCGGCAACCGCCGCGGCGTCACCGTCATCGAGCGTCCGCCCGACCTCGCCTCCGACACCGCAACCATCGATGCCGCCGCGTGCCACGGCCTCGCCGCTTTGGGCGAGGCCTTGGGGATACCGCGGGCGCACAATCGAGATGCGGGCGAGCATCGACCGCTGCCCGCATCGACGCCCATCGTGATTCTCTACGGCAACGTCCCCATCCGTCCCGCGGGTCTGATCGACCGCGCCGTCCGTCTGCTCGCCGAGTCCGGCGCCGATTCCGTCCAGTCCTACGCGCCCGTGGGCAAGCACCACCCGTGGTGGACCGCGCGTGTCAACGCCGAGACCGGCGAGGTCCGACCGTGGGAGGGCGACATCCTCAACCACGGCGTCTTCCGCCGACAGGACCTGCCCCCGGCGTTCATCCCCGATGGCGGCATCATCGCCGTCACGCGCGAGGCGCTGATGCTCGAAATTCCCGGTGTCGCCCCCGGCCCGCACGCCTTCTTCGGCCGCGAAGACCGGCGCAAGGGTGTCATCAACCGCGAGGGCGAGGTCATCGACATCGACACGCGGACCGACTTGCTGGTCGCCGACGCGATCCTGCGAGAGCAAGCCGCCGCCGCCGTGCCCGCGCGCTAGGCGGCGCAGTACAGTGTCCCCTCCCATGCGCATCGGCTCCCGCGACATCGACCCCGGCCACCCGCCCTACATCATCGCCGAGCTCGGCGTCAACCACGACGGGTCGATCGAGCGAGCCCTCGACCTCACCCGCGCCGCGGCCGCCGCCGGCGCCGATGCCGTCAAGCTCCAGCTCTTCGAGACCGACCGCCTCATGAGCAAGGCCGCCAAGCTCGCGGCCTATCAGAAGGCCGCCGGCGAGACCGACCCGGTCGCGATGCTCAAGCGTCTCGAACTGAGCATCGACGACATGGCCCGCGTCGTCACGCTCGCGCACGAGCTAGGCATCCACGCCATCGTCACCGTCTTCAGCGTCGAACTCGTCGAACTCGCCGAGCGCCTCCCCTGGGACGCCTACAAAACCGCCAGCCCCGACATCGTGCACAGACCGCTGCTCGAAGCCCTCGCGGCCACAGGCAGGCCGCTCATCGTCAGCACCGGCGCGAGCACGATGGACGAGGTACAACGGGTCGTCATCTGGTTGGATCAGGCGGAAGCCACTGACCGGCTGGCGGTCTTGCAGTGTGTGAGTTGCTACCCGACGCCGCCGAAGCGGGCCGCATTGGAAGCCATCATCGACCTGCGAACAGCGCTCAAGCCGATTGCTGTTGGATACAGCGATCACACCCGGGAAACCGAGACGGGCGCACGAGCCATCGCGCACGGCGCGCTGTTGCTCGAAAAGCACATGACGCACGACCGACGCGCTAAGGGCCCCGACCATGCCGCTTCCCTCACACCCGCAGACCTCAAGTCGTACATCGGATCGGTGTGGGCCGCCGCGCCGACCATGTTTGGTGCGGCGAAGGTTGCCGAATCGGTTTGGAAGGGGAGTAAGCGCGTTCTCGACATCGAACAAGACGTCCGCACCCTCTCCCGCCAATCCCTCACCACCCGCCGCGCCCTTCCGCGCGGCCACACCATCACCCGCGAAGACCTCACCTTCAAGCGCCCCGGCACCGGCCTCCTCCCCTTCCGCCTCGATGAAGTCCTCGGCCGCAAACTCACACGCGATGTCGAGTGTGATGTCCCACTGAACGAACAAGATGTCTTCGAGTAGCAACAGCGTCGCTCCGGAGCCGCGAAGCGGCGCGACAGCAGTAGCCGGGGGCGTAAGCCCCCGGTAAGCGACAAGATGTCCTTGAGCCCTGAAAGGGCGGCACAGCGCTTACGAACCTCGCATGGCAACCTCCAAACCCAACCGGCGATCCACTCGGACGACATCACTCGTCCGCCCCCTCACCGTCGCCGTCGTCACCGGCACCCGCGCCGAGTTCGGCCTGCTCCGCCCCGTCATGCACGCGATCCTCAAACACAAGAAGCTCAAGCTCCAGGTGATCGCCGCCGGCGCCCACTTCCTCAAACCCGCCCGCACCATCCGCGAAGTCGAGGCCGAGTTCCCCATCGCCGCCCGCGTGCCGATGCAGGGTTCCGGTATGCCTGCTCTCCGAGCCGGCTCTTCCGCGCGCCTGTCCGACTCCCTCGCCACCGCACGCGGCGTTGAGGGTTTCACGCGAGCCTACGCCAAACTCAAACCCGACTGGGTCGTCGTCCTCGGCGACCGCATCGAAGCCTTCGCCGCCGCGTCTGCCGCCAGCATCGGCGGCGTCCCGGTCTGCCACATCCACGGCGGCGATCGCGCCGAAGGCATCGCCGACGAGGCCATGCGCCACGCGATCACCAAGCTCTCGCACCTCCACTGCGCGGCGACCAAACTCAGCGCCGAGCGCATCATCAAGATGGGTGAGAAGCCGGAACGTGTCCATGTGACGGGGTCGCCGGCGATCGACGGACTGAAGCGGATTCCGGATTGGGGAGACGACGCTGCCCGTGCTTTCGGAAGCCCACTGGTCATCGTGCTCATGCACCCGTCCGGCGATCCTAACACCCCCGATTGGAAGTGGGCCGGCGCTGCCGCCGTCCTCGCAAGCACCGTGGCCCATCTGCTTCATCCCGCCCCACGCGGCGGCGCCGAACGCGTGCTGTACCTTGCTCCGAATCACGACCCCGGCAGCGATGAAATGCGACAGATGTTCCGGGACGCAGTCATCGAGTTCGAGGCTCGATCGCTGGAACACCTGCCCCGAGAAGCGTTCATCGGAATGCTCAAGAGACTGGCTCGCATCGGCGGTGTGTTGATCGGCAACTCCTCGGCGGGCCTTATCGAAGCGGCCGCACTTGGCGTTCGAGTCATCAACCTCGGTCCGCGCCAGTCCGGTCGCGAACGCGCCGGTTGGATCTTCGACGTGCCCGCTCTCCCCTCGGAAGCGGATGTGGCCCGCTTGTGTGCCACTATCCAAGACGGCGATTGGCCCACGATCGGGCGAGGTCATCCCTTCGGTGATGGCCGCGCCTCCCCCCGCATCGCCAAGCTCCTCGCCAACACCAATCCCCGCGACCCCGCCCTCCTCCGCAAGCACAACACCTACTGATCATGCCCTCCGCACCCAGCACTCCGCACAGCCCCCGTTATCCAGACCTTCCCCGCCCCGCCCACCCCCCCCCGCGCCCCCAAATCCCGCAACTCCGACAAAAGTGACCCTCGAACCCGCCCGATACCTCACGTCACGGTTCGACTGTCCCTCCTCTGCTCGGAGACCTGCCCATGACGGCCCAGGCCCAGACCGGCGCACGCGAAACCGCGGTCAACTCCGCGATCCGCGAGATCAGCCACATCGCGACCCTTCCCGAGATCACGCTCAAGATCATCGAGCTCGTCGAGAGCCCGACCTCCACCGCGCAAGACCTCCACAAGGTCATCGCCAACGACCCCGCGCTCTGCTCGCGCATCCTCAAGGTCGTCAACTCCGCCTTCTACGGCCTCCCGGGCCAGATCGGCTCCATCAACCGCGCCATCGTCCTGCTCGGCCTCAACGCCGTCAAGAACATCGCCATCGCCGCCAGCCTCGCCAAGCTCTTCCGCGGCGGGTCGCTCACGCCCGAGTTCAGCGCCAAGGACCTCTGGTCCCACTCCATCGCCACCGCCGCGGCCTGCAAAATGACCGCCGACGCGATGAAACTCGGTCTCTCCGACGAGGCCTTCCTCGCCGGCCTCATCCACGACATCGGCATCATCGTCGAGATCCAGTACGACCGGCACAAACTCATCGAGACCCTCGGCCGCGTCACCGTCGATGGCAACGGCGCGCCCACCGTCAACATGCTCGATGTCGAGGCCGAGGTCTTCGGCGCCAACCACCAGGACTTCGGCCAGGGCCTCTGCGACAAGTGGAAGTTCCCGCGTTCGTTCGCCCTCGTCACCGGCTTCCACCACCGCCCGCTCGAGCTCGCCAACGAACAGCGCACGCTCGTCACGATTGTTTCCGTCGCCGACCGGATCGCCGGGGCAATCAAGCCCGGCTTCCGCCTCGACCAGCCCAGCATCGAGGTCCCGCCCGACCTCCTCGATGTCCTCAAACTCACCCGCGAGCAGGCCGCCGACATCGCCAACCGCCTTCCCCAGCAGATCGAAACCGTCAATCAGATGCTCACCACCTGATCCGTCAGGCCGAGCACGGTGCCCCCTCCGAAGGAGAGAGGGGAACCCCCGGAGCGAGCGAGAAGGAGAGAGTAAGAGATTCTGTGCACCGGGCGCCTGCATGGATGCGGGCGCCCGGCTGTTTTTTCCGTGGCATCGGCTTCCAGCCGATGGGTCTTTCCGTTCAGTCGCCCGCCGGCCGTCCGCCCCTTCCGAGCCCGCCGCGATTCACGCCCGGCCCGTGCCCGCGCCCTCGGCCCGCGACTTCCACCGCTCCATCACGCTCTTCTTCGTCAGGTCATACCTCAGCGGCGTCACCGTGATGTTCCCCTTCCACAACAGCGCCACATCCGTCTCCTCATCCGTCCCGCGAAAGTCCAGCCCGTGCCCGGCCGCCCAGAAGTACACGCTCCCATCCGGCGCTGTTCGCCGCTCGTACTTGTCGTTCAGCCCGTGCGTATTCATGCGGCAGACCCGCAGCGGATACTCCCCAACCTTCGCGCACGCCCCATCCGGCCCCTCCGTGATCGGGATGTTGATGCTCAGGCACGAGTGCGCCTCCGGCAGCGCGAACCTCGCGCCGCCGCCCTTCTCCCGCGCGATCCCTTCCAGCACCCGCTCGATCGCCCACCGCCCATGCCGCGCGGCCACCTTGAAGTTCGTCGCCGCGCGTGACCCATCGACACCCTTCCCCAGGTGCAGGCTCACCGCGATCGACGGAATCCCCAGAAACGCCCCCTCGATCGCCGCGGCCACCGTTCCCGAGTAGATCACGTTGATCCCGACATTCGTCCCCGCGTTCATCCCCGAGATGAGCAAGTCCGGCCGTGACCCCGCGCCGAACTTCTCCTCCCACAGCGCCGCGACCGCCACCTTTACGCAGTCCGCCGGCCGCGCATCCACCGCGACGCCGCTCATCCGCTCCGTCACCCTCACCGGCTGCACCATGATCGGCGTGTGGAACGTGATCCCGTGCCCCGTCGCAGACTGAACCGTGAGCGGCGCGATCGGGTACGTCACCTCGCCCAGCGGCCCCCCAAAGAGCCCGTCCGCATCCACCAGCGCGTCGAACAACGCCTGAATCCCCGGCGCGCGAATCCCGTCGTCGTTGGTCAACAAAATGCGCATGACCGACTGTAGAACCGAGCGGCGCAAGCCGCCGGTACGCACGCCCGAAGGGGCTTATCTTGCTTTCCCTCGCGTCGCTCCTGCCCGGCTTGCCGCGTTCAAGCGTGCATCGCCATCGGCGCCGGCCTCCACGCCAACGCCCATCACGGCGTCCCCGCATCCTTCGACTTCTCACCGGTTCCCGCCGGCTTCTCCACGCTCGGTTCCACTTTCTTCTCCGCCCCTCTCGCCACCATATACACCCCCGGGCTGAACGCCGCCCCCTCCGCCTCCAGGTGCGACACAAACCGCCCGCTCCCCAGCACACCATCCCGCTGCACGCTGCACTTGCTCATCAGCGGCACGAAATCCACCACCAGCGGCCGCGCCTTCCCCGCCTTGGTCAGTGAAGGCGGCACGCCCGGCGCCGCCTCTTTCGTCGGCCCATCCTCCGGCTCCGGCCCCGTCTCGCTCCAGTACACGCGATGCACCGCCGTCTTGTCCGGCGCGCTCAGCAGCACCTGGTCCCCCGTGTTCCCCAGCGCGATCTGGCTCTTGCTGTTCTTCATCGTGAACACCAGCGCGCCCGCGAACAGCTCGTTCTTCCCCGGCGGCGGCGGGGAGGTCTTCGCATCGCCCACCGGCCCCGACCACGTGCTGCCCATCCCGTTGAACACCACCACCACCGCGCCCGGCGCGAGTTCCACCGCCGGGAACGTGAACCGCACCTGCCCCTTCCCCGCATCCTGCGAATCCGTCAGCGTGTAGCCGAACAGCTGGATCGCCCTGTCGTGCGGGTTTACCAGTTCGACAAACTCGTCCCCGCACACATCTCGCTTCCCGTCCTTGTTCGCATCACCCGCGTTCCCCGTCGGCACCGCGAACAGCACCTCCGAGATCATCGGGTGCGGGAACGGAACCGCCACCTTCGCCTCCGATGAACCCGGGGCCTCCGGCTTCTCCGCTTCCTTCACCGGCACCTTCGCCGGGACCTTCTCGGGCTCCTTCGCAACCCCGTCAGGTTGCCCCAGAACGCACATCGCAAGCACAAACAGCATGCAAGCCTCCCGCGGCCTCCATGCCCGCTGCCTTCCACCTCCGCCATCCGAGTTCCGACACCCGCCATCCCGCTACTGGCTCCACCCGCCCGTCAACTCCGAACTCGCCGTCGGTGTCCGGCCCTTGGCGAACTCCTCCGCCATCAGCCGCCCGTTCTTCAGTTTCAGGTCATAGAACCGCGACGAATCTTCCGGCAACTTCAGTTCCAGCCGCGAGCCCAGGTCCTCCGCCGGCCGCTCGGGCAGGCTGAACCGGAGCCGCTTCCCGAACCCCTGCTCCTCATACGTCACTCGGTTGGTGAAACTCCCCTTCGGCGCCAGTTTCGCCGTCGAGTACACCGATGTCGTCCCGTCGCTCTTCACATCCAGAAACTCGACCATCAGGATCTGCCCCGTGTGGTTCTGGATGTCCACACCGTAGTGATTCTCGATGCTGCACCCGACCAGCGGCAGACCCAGCGCGGCGACCATGCACAATCCAGCGGCGTTCCTCATGCCCACAGCATACCCGAGCGCGCCCCGTTCCGCGCGCCCGGTTCCGCCTCGAACCTCTCGCCTCTTGCCCGCCCCCTCGCCCCTCACGGCTTGGGTATCACCCGGATCACGCCCCCATCATCGAACACCTCGTAGAAGTTCATCCCCGGCGCGAGGTCCACCGTCACCGACTTCGATTGGCTCGGCAGGTTGTCCACCACCATGTACGCCATCCCCGCGCGGTCCGCCGCGCGCACCGAGCCCACGAACGCGCGATCGCCCGGCCCAAGACGCTTGCTCGCGCCCAGCACCGCCGGCTCGCTCTGCCCGTGCGCCTTCACCATGATCTGCGCAAACACCGGCGCGGCCGTCTTGTTGTGGATGTCCGCCCCGTAGTCCGCCTGGGCGCACCCGATCAGCATCGCCGCCGCCCCCAACGCGCCCACTCCGCACCATCCGCTCGCACGCACCGCCATGGCTCAGCCTCCCAACCCCTCGCCCCTCGCAGTTAGCGATTCCTTACATGATACAGCCAGTTCCGCCGCTGGCTGCTTCCGCATGACAACCCATGTTCGGCAAATGACTTACAAAAAATATCCAAAAAGTCCAAAAATGTCTGGATGAAGTTTGGTATTTGCGGTATGCTATCCGGTACGTTCGATTTCTGGGTGGATCGCCTCTCCGGAGTCTCACCATGTGCTTCATCCAAGCCACCGACCTCGAGTCCGCACGCCACGAAGCCCTCTCCGCCCTGCTCCGCATCGTCCGAACCTCCACCTCCGAGACCCAGGTCCGCCTCGCCGCGGCCGCCATCCTGCGCCTCAAGCCCGACCCGGCCGAGATCGCGGCACCCGAGGCCAAAGCCGCCGCGCCGCCTCCGGCCCGCACCGCACCCGTCGCCGTCGCAGCGAGCGGTGCCCGCGCCATCGTGACGACCGCCTCAACCTCAGACATCGATCGTCCCAACGCCGCGGCCGCTTCCCACCAGGCTCGGTTCTCTCGCCCCAACTTCACGCCGCATCGAGTTCCCGCGCGATCTCGATCTCCCGCGGCGGCCATTCTCGCCAACTCCGGTTGCCCGCCTTCCGCATGCCATGCGCCCTGACGCCCTCCTTGCGTACCCCGCGTCTCCGACGCGGGCCTCCGCCGAGGCAGGTCAGCCTTGCAACCCCCAAGACTTCCGGACCACCCCATCCACGACCCATTCCCGGCTCGCCGCGAGACTCGTGACACGCGCATCACGACGCGGCGCCTGCATTGGCAAGTGGAATCAGGAGAGAATCAGGGGGAATCGGGGGGTGGGGGGAAAGCGGCAGGTACACCACGCCACCCGCGAGACACGATCGCTCGCCACCGACGCGCGTCAAAGCCGAAACGGGAGCACACGCCGATGCACCGCCCGCGACGCCACCCTTCACCGCCCCACCCCGCGGGCGCCCCGTCGCCCGCTACCACCTCATGTGCACCTGCATGTGGTAGAACCCGCCGCTCGGCCCGTCCGCGCCCAGCGTCGCCAGCCACACGCCCGTCTTCGCGCCGTCTTCGAGTTCCATCGGCGCGCCCTCGCCGCCCATGTCCGTCTTCACCCAGCCCGGATGCGCCGCGTTCACCTTGATCGGCATCTCCCTCAACTCGTGCGCCAGGTGCTGCGTGAACATGTTCACTGCCGCCTTCGAGGTGTCGTACGCGGCGAACTTGGCCTGGTACACCGGCGAGTTCGGGTCGGCGTGCTCGGCGATCGAGCCGAGGATGCTCGTCAGGTTCACGATCCGGCCCCCATCGCTCTTGCGCACCAGCGGAAGCATCGCCTGCGTCACCGCGACCAGCCCGAAGAAGTTGGTGTCGAACGTGCGCCTCAGCGTCGCCATCGAAACACCGCTGGCCGCCTGCTCGCCGCGATGGTCCATGATCCCCGCGTTGTTGATCAGGATGTCGAGCCGCCCGAACTTCTCGCCGATCCACGCCGCCGCCGCTTCGATCGAACGCTGGTCGGTCACGTCGATCACCACCGCGTGCGCGTCGATGCCCTGCTTCCGCAGCGCATCGGCCGCCTCGCGCCCGCGGGCCTCATCACGGGCGCCGATCAGCACCGTCGCGCCGTGCGGCGGCTTTCCCAGCTGCTTGGCGGTCTCGAAACCGATGCCCTTGTTGGCGCCGGTGATCAATGCGATGCGTGCGGCCATGTCTCTCTCCCGCCGACCGGGCCATCACGCCCGCGTGCGCGTGCGCCGCGCCTGCCGGCGTGCCGTCGGAACCGCCCCCGCCGCCGGCGTCTCGGCGGGCTCCTCCGCCGGGACGTCGGACCCCAGCGAGGCGATGAACCCGTCCACGATCTCCTGATCGACCGACAGCACGTGGAACTGCCCGCGCTTGCGCACCTTGAACAGCCCCGCATCCGCGAGCGTGCAGATGTGGTGCGAGATCGTCGGCTGGCTCAGCGGAAACCGCTCGCACACCTGCTTGCAGGTCATCTCACCCGCGGCCCGCACCTCGCGCAGCATCCTGTGCCGCGTCGGATCGGCCAGAGCCTTGGCGATCTTGACAAACTGGGCGTCCTTCATGGCTTGGCCGCCGCCCGCTTCTTCCACTCGTCGATGCGGGCCTGCATCATGCTCACCATCATCGCGGCCCTCGCCTCGCCGAGCTGGGCCTTGTACGCGCCGATCGCGGCTTCCTGCGTCTGGATTGCCTTGTCGAACTGCGTGTCGATCGCGTACGCGCCCGCGAGCGTGTGGAGCGTGCGCCCGTTCTTCCCGCCCGCGATCGTGTTCGCCCGCTCGCCCAGCGCGACGGCGAGCTTGCCGTCGGGGTTCTTCAGCGTGCCGTTGGCGATCAGGTCGCAGAACATCACCAGGTCGGGCTCCGAGTCCCTCAGTTCGCCCTCGAGCAGGGCGCGGGTCATCGCGTACGCGCCGGGCTCATCGGTAACTGCCATCAGGTTGAACTTGGAACGCAGGTACGAACTGCGGTACTGCGCATCGGTCTCGTCCTTGAGCGCGGCGTCCAGCGCGGCCAGGGCCGCGGCCTTGTCGCCCCCGCCGCCCGCGGCCTGCTGCACCAATCCCATCGTGCGCTCGAACCGGGCGCGCCGAGCGTTCTCCTCCGCGGCCTTGCGAGCCTCGTCCTTCATGTCGATCTTGCCGTCCGCGGCCTTCTGCACGATCTCGTCGAACTGCGGCGAGAGCGGGTGCCCGATCCACGCGATCTTCGGGCCGCCCCCCCCCTCGTCGGCCACGACCACGAACGCCTGCGGGATCGAGTTCAACCCCGCCGCGAGCATCCAGTTGTTCGCCATCGCCTGCGACGGGCTATCGACGGCTACGCGATGCGCGACCGGCGGGTCGATGTCCTTGTACGCCTCGGTCACCTTCGCGACGATCGCATCCTGCGGCTCGCTCCCGCCGCGGCTCTCCCACACGTGCACGCTGGTGATGACGACCTTGCCCTCGTGCTTCTTCTGGAGTTCGGAAAGGTGCGGGATGCTCTGGCGGCACGGGCCGCACCAGGTCGCGCCGAACTCGACGACGTACGCCTTGCCCTTCTCGAACTTCGAGAACCCCTGGCCCCGGACCCAGTGCCCGACCTCGAACGCGGGCGCGGGCTCGCCGACGGCCAGCAGTTTGCGGTCGGCCTTCTGGACCTGGATGGTCAGGTCGGACTGGGCAAACGCCGGAACCGCGCCCTGTTGGGCGGCAAACAGGAGCACCGGCGCGATCGCAAGTCGGAGCGTCGTATTCATGGCGATCGATGGTAGGGCCGGACGTTCCCGTTCGCGTGCCGTCGCACGAACCTCGCCCGCGTGGTAAGCCGGGCAAAGTGGCGCTCCGTGTCTCCGCGCCGAGCGCTCGCGGCCCTATTGGCGCACCCCGCCGCGTCGGGTAGACTGCAATCCGAACGCTCCCACACCCGGCTCCGGAGGTTGGCATGAACTCGATGGCCGCATCCCTGTTCGTTGGCGCCGCGCTCCTTGCGACCGCGCCATCGCACGCCCAGATCACCCTCAACATCGTCCCCGCGCAGAGTTCGCTGACCGCCGGCGGTACCGCGGCGGGGCTGGGGCTCTCCGCGCAGGGTCCGGGCGCGGACGTCACGAGTTACACGGGGACGATCGTCATCAGCGATCCGGTCGCCGGCGGCGGGGCGTTCTCGTTCATCAGCGCGAACGCGATCGCCGGCATCAGCGGCAACTGGGCTCCGAACATCAACGGGGCGGCGGGAACCGCGCCCGCGAACTACGGGCTGCGCCAGACCCTGCTCGGCGCCACGGCCGCACTGCGGGATGGGCGGTTCGGGTTGACCAGCGGTTCACTGACGCTCTCGGGCGGGGCGAGCGGCGGGACCTATCCCGCCTCGCAGGTGACGGGCACCGCGCTCCAGGGCAACAACGACTACAACGCCGGCGTGCTGGGCGTGGGCCGAAGTTCGATCGCGGGACTGACGGCGCCGGCCGCATCGTCGGGCAACGGCAACATCACGATCAGCGGCTCGAACATCACGCTGACGCTTCCGGTGAGCATGTCGTTCGCGCAGACGGTCAACGGCGTGAACATCGTGGTCACGCTCAACGGCCAACTGGTCGCGACGGGCACACTCCCGGCGCAGACCGGCGCTTGCTGTCAGGGTTCGACATGCGTCGTCACGACCGCCGCGGCGTGCCCGTCTCAGACGAGCCAGCGGTTCGCGGGCGTGGGCACGGCGTGCAACGCGGCCGGCAACAACACGTCGCCGTGCTGCAAGGCCGACTTCAACCAGTCGGGCGCGCCGGTGACGGTGCAGGACATCTTCGACTTCCTGAGCGCGTACTTCTCGAACAGCGCGCTGGCCGACATCAACGGCGCGGGCGGCGTGAGCGTTCAGGACATCTTCGACTTCCTGTCGGCGTATTTTGCGGGGTGCTAGGACGGTGGCTTCCGGGTGAGGAGACCTTACCTTGCGACGTGATTGCTCCGAGAAGGTTGTGCGCGGAGTGTTGAATATTGGTCGCATCTGCGCTGTGCTGGGCGCGTTCATGGGATGCACAATCGTCGAACGTGCCGCGGCGCAGTCGTTTCGCGGACTGGGTACCCATGCCGGCGGAACCTACTCCTATGGTCAGGGCATAAGCGGCGATGGCACGATCGTGACCGGCTACGGCGATCTGTCCGGAACGAGTTCGCGGGCATTCACCTGGACAGCCGCAGGTGGGATGCGCCGCATGACGTCGTTGGACGGAGCGAACGCATCGATCGCCACCGCGCTGAGCGATCAAGGACTGGTGATTGTCGGCTACACGGGGCCCGGATCCGAGAGCCACCGCGCCTTCATTTGGACCGGAGACACGTTAGGAACGGGCGCCGTGCAGCTGCTGGGTGTGTGGCCGGGCCAGTCCTTCTCACGGGCATCAGCGACGAACAGCGATGGGGCGGTCACGGTGGGGTACAGCGGGACGCTCGGCACGAGCCGCGCAGTTCGCTGGGGCGTCGGCGGAATCCAGGATCTTGGGTTGCTGGACGGACACACCACGGCGCAGGCGACGGATGTGAGCGGCGATGGTCTTATTGTCATCGGGTTCAGTGGGACGATGACGAGCTCCAACTCACGGGGCAACCTTGCGTTCCGTTGGACGTCAGCGGACGGGATGACCAACCTTGGCGCGCCGCAGGGCGGAACCTCTTCTCGCGCTTGGGCGATAAGCAAGGACGGAAGCACCATTGTCGGTGATAGTGATCTCGGTCCGTTCCGGGTCAGGCACGGCGCAGAGATGGTTGCGTTGGGGGGTTACCAGGGCAGTTCGATCGGCGCGGCTTACGATCTGAGCGCTGACGGAAGCGTTGTTGTCGGCGCCAGCGGCGGCCGCGCGGTGATTTGGGAAGCCGCACAGGGCGTGACAGACCTGAGGACACACTTGACGGCGCTCGGCGTTCTGCCGAGCGGCTGGAGCCTTACGGCCGCTCATGGTGTCAGTTCAGATGGGCGAGTTGTCGTCGGTACGGGTGTTCACAACGGGCGGAACGAGGCTTGGATCGCTGTACTACCTTGCAGGAGCGACTTCAATCGATCCGGAACTGTCACCGTCCAAGACGTCTTTGACTACCTCCACGCGTACTTTGGTGGCGATCTTCGGGCAGACTTCGACGGCTTCGATGGTGTTACGCTGACGGATGTCTTCAGCTTTCTGAACGCGTACTTCGCCGGCTGCCAATGACGCAGAGCTTCATGCACTGTGGTCCGCCTTGCGCCAGTGCGGACGATCGCGAGAGGACAGTCTCTGTAGATGCATGTGGGGCTCGATGCATGGATAGGTCCATCAGGAAGCAGTCGCCGGCGAAGCTCAACCTCTCGCTGACGGTCGGTGCGCCCGTGCCGCCGAAGGGGTATCACCCGATCGCCTCGTGGTTCGTGCCGATCGACCTCTGCGATGAGTTGATGCTGACCGCGCTCCCGCCGGGCGCGATGTCGGAGCACGCAATTGCGTGGGAGGATGGCCGCGAGATCGACTGGCCGCTGGAGAAGGACCTCACCGTCCGCGCTCATCGCGCGGTCGAGCAGCTCGTCGGGCGCGCGTTGCCCGTGCGGCTGACGCTCCGCAAGCGCATCCCGACAGGGGGCGGGCTTGGCGGCGGGTCGTCGGATGCGGCCTCGATGCTGATCGGGCTGAACGCCGTGTGCGGCCTGCATCTTCCGCATGCCGCCCTGGTCGAGATCGCGGGGCGGCTGGGGTCCGACATCGCGTTCTTCCTCGATGAGATGATCATGGAGGGTCGGTCATCGACGCCGCGGCACGCGTGGGTGACGGGGTTCGGCGAGCAGGTTCGGCGCATCGACGGCAAGCTCGCAGGACATCTGGTGCTGATCTTCCCGCCGATGCCCTGTCCGACGGCGGATGTGTATCGCGCGTTCGATGGTCTGTTCACGGGCGCGGCGAAGGGCGACGAGGCATCCATGCCATGGCGAGGCGCAGCTGAGCGCGCGTGCAACCCGGCTTACATCCGGGGTGGCGTCGATCCGAACCTGCTGGTCAACGACCTGACCGCGGCGGCGTACGCGGCGGTTCCCGCGCTCGCGAAGCTGGTGCGTGAGAGGATCGAGCCGGCCCTCGGCGCGCTCGCGGCGCGGTTCGGTCCGCTCCGGCTGCACATGACCGGCTCGGGGAGCACGCACTTTGTCGTCCTCGGCCCATCGCGCGCGTCCAGCGGCGGCCCGGCGGAACTGGCGATCGAGCTTGAGCGGGCTGTTCCGGGGATCCGCTGCCTCGCGACTCGGATCGTGTGAGAACTGCACGGCGTGTTTCGGTGCGGCGCGGCGTGGGCGTGCCGGTACACCGCTCAAACAGGCCGCGGATCGAATTCTCGGAGCCCATCCATGTCGGCGAGAACGATGACGATCGTCTTGGGTATGGTGATCGGGCTGTTCGCTTGCACCGGGTTCGCGGCCGATCCGCCGGGCGATGCGGCCGCGCCCGCTGATGGGCTCCGCAACGGCAACTTCATGGCCTCGGGTGCCGATGGTGCGCCGCTGCACTGGTCGGTGTCCACGCCGACGCACACCGCGAGGGTGGTCGAGGATGAGGGCGCGGCGGGCGGGCTCGCGGCGGAGTTGTCGCCAAGAAAGCAAGCTGGTGGCGACAAAGGCGAGGCCGCCGCGGGCAACCTGATGCAGTCGTTCGACGCCGCGCCGTTTCGCGGCAAACGGATCGTCGTTCGCGGCGATGTGCGGCTGGTGATGCCCAGCCCGATGACGAAGGATGCGCTGCGCGATGCGCGGGCGCAGATGTGGGTGCGTGTGGACCGGCCCAACGAGCAGGTGGGGTTCTTCGACAACATGAGCGATCGGCCGATCCGCGGCCTGCGCGCGCGGGGGTTTCTGCCGTACGCGGTCTCGGGGCTTGTCGCCGAGGACGCCACGACGATCAGCGTGGGGCTGATGGTGTTCGGCGAGTCGCCGGCGCGCGTCGCGGATGTGCGGGTCTTCGCCGTGGACCCGGGCGAGGTCGCGGACCGCCCGGCCGCGGCGCTGAGCGAGCGCGGGCTGGCGAATCTCGTCGCGTTCGCGAAGGTGTACGGGTACGTGCGGTTCTTCCATCCCAGTGATCAGGCATCGGAAGTGAACTGGAACGACTTCGCGATCGCGGCCGTCGAGCACGTCGAGGGCGCGGCCGACGATCGCGAGCTGGCCGGTGCGCTGCGGGATGTGTTCGGATCGATCGCACCGACGGCGCAGGTCTGGAGCGGCAAAGAGGGCGATGCGCCGGAACTTCCGAGCGTGCTGGCGAAGCCTTCGCCGAAACTCGTCGCGTGGCGGCACAACGGGTGCGGGTTGAGTGAAGGGCCGATGCGGGTCTACACCTCGAAGCGCGAGACCTGGCCGGCTGCCGCGCCGGAGGAGGGGCCGCTCGCGGCGGGCACGGCGGTGGTGAAGTCGCTCGGTTATGGGGGTGGTGGGGGTGGGGATGTGTGGTGCCGGGTGCCCGTGTGCGTGCCGGCCGATGAAGCGGGCGGGACACTGCCGGCGGCGATGGTGGCGCTCGTGCCGCTTCGGCCGCCTGCGCCGCGGCCGGAGTGGTGGTCACCGAGCGGAAACGATCGATCAACGCGCCTGGGCGATGTGGTGATCGCGTGGAACATCTTCCAGCACTTCTACCCGTACTTCGATGTCGCAGAGACGGATTGGGAAGCGGTGTTGCCGCGTGCGTTGAGGGCGGCGGCGGAGGATGCGGATGAGGCGGCGTTCGTGCGCACGCTGCAACGGCTGGTGGCCGAACTGCACGATGGGCACGGGAACGTGTACAACATGGGACTCCCGCGCCCCTCCATGCCCGAGGTCTTGTTCGATTGGGCGGTGGACGACGCCGGACAGATGTCGCTGGTGGTCGTCGCGTCGCGGTCGGAGGCGGGCGCGTTGCGGCGCGGCGATGTGGTCGTCGAGATCGCGGGCCGGCCGGTCGCGGAGGTGTACAAGGAGGCGCGTGAGCACATCTCGGCCGCGACGGAGCAGTGGGCGAGGCACCGGTTCGCGACCGATGCGCAGTGGGTCGCGCCGGGTTCGGGGAGCGAGGTGGCGTACAAGGTCCGGCGCGGGGGCGAGACCGTGGGCTTGGCAGCCCCGCGCGCGGCGGTCGGCATGGCGACGGGCTTGAAGTTCAAGGACAAGCCGGCCAACGGGGCGGAGCTCGCGCCGGGCGTGATGTACTTTGACCTGAACGGTGCGACGAGCGAGGAACTCGACGCGCTCATGCCGAGGTTCGAGAAAGCCAGAGGGATCGTGTTCGACGCGCGCGGGTATCCGGACTCGGCGGGAACGGCCTCGCTCCAGCACCTGACGGGCAAGAACGTGAAGAGCGCGCGGTGGATCGTGCCGGAGGTGACGCTCCCGGACCGCGAGGAGAAGGGGTTTGTGATGAAGCCGGTGGGACGCTGGGACCTGCCGCCGTTGAAACCGCGGCTGGGCGGCGAGGGGCAGAAGGTCGCGTTCGTGATCGGGGGCGGCGCGATCAGTTACGCCGAGAGTTGCATGGGGATCGTCGAGCATTACAAGCTCGGCGCGATCGTGGGCGAGGCGACGGCGGGGACCAACGGGAATGTCAACCCGTTCACGCTGCCGGGCGGGTACAACGTCATGTGGACGGGGATGAACGTGCGGAAGCACGACAAGTCGCGGCACCACGGGGTCGGGATTCTGCCGACGGTGCCGGTGCAGCGCACGGTGGCGGGCGTTGCGGCGGGGAAGGATGAGGCGCTGGAGGCGGCGGTGAGGGCGGTGAGCGAGTGAGCGGGTTCAGCCGCGACCCTGCGTCACGCCCAACTCCTCCTCGGAGATGTCCGCCTCTTTGACATCGCCGATGGACTTCGTGCGAACGATGATGGTCGGCGCGGCGGGCGACGGTGTGGGGGCGGCGGGCTTCTTCTCGCCGCTGCCGGCGTGGGCGCTGCGTTCGTGGATGGCGGCCTGGCGGCCGTCGTCGGTGACCTTGTAGACCATGCCGATGGTGTGCTCGGGTTCGCCGAGCAGCAGGCGGTTGACCAGTTCGACGCCCTGCATGAGGGTGTGGTCGGTGTTGGAGACCTCGTATTTCCACATGCCGAAGCGGCCGCGGGAGTAGATGTCGCGGTCTTCCAGCCAGGGGATGACCTGGGCGAGCAGGTCGTCGCGATCGACGCTGGGGGTGGGGTAGGAGTAGTCGGCGTAGTAGCACCAGCGAGAGACGATGCTCGCACGCTCGCCGGGTTCGAGCAGGCCGGCGTTTTCGAGGCCGGTGATGCAGTCTTCGATGACGGCGTTCTCGTCGCGGCCCTCGCGGCCGGGCGTGGGCTTGTAGGCCGATTCGGAAACCTCGCACAGGAGCGAGTAGAAGTTGTCCTTGTCGGGCGTCATGTTGGGCGAGTAGTTGGAAAGGTAGGTGACGCGGTAGAAGGGGCAGTTGTCTTCGGGGAAGTACATCCAGCTCTTGGTGTCGGGGGTTCCCGCGCCGGGCGAGCGCGACCTCAGGCCGATGCCGACCATGTAGCCGGAGGAGTGCTTGAGTTTCGCGGCGGTGGCGGCGATGCTCGCGAGCTCCGGCTCGGCGGCGCTGGCGAGCACATCACGGCAGAGCACGTCGAGCGGCATCGCGGTGACGAGGATGTCGTAGCGTTCGGTCGCGCCGTCGGCGAAGGTGATGACCTTGCGGTCGATGTCGATCGAGACGGCAGTCTTGTTCAGGTGGATGTGTCCGGCGGCGTTCGCCGTGGGCCCCGCGTTCCGAGTTTCGGGTTCCGGGCTTGCAATCCCGATCGATTCGCCCATCCGCCTGTAGAACTCGCCGGTGCCGCCCATGAGCGGGAACCTGAACTGGTTGTTGGGACCCCAGCCGAAATCGTCCTGCCCGAGCATGATGTTCTTGAGGGCGCGGTCGATATCAAGCACGGCGACCCGCTCGCCGATCCAGTGCTTGTTCATCATCTCGGGCGGGTGGGCCCAGACCTTGAAGTTGTACGGACGCATGAAGTGCGTCGCGATTCCCTCGCCGAAGACCGCGTCGATGAACTCGCCGAAGTTGCCCGCCGCGGCGGGCGAGGCGACCTTGCCCTTGCCGGTCTGGGCCTTGATGAGCCCCGACATGCACTCGAACGCGGCCACTTTGGGGAGGTAGCGGATGTTGTTCTGGAACGGGTACGGCACCCAGGTGTCGAACATCCGCACCCAACTCTCGCGGTTGTTGAGCGTGAAGTCCGCGCCCATGAGCGCGTCGAAGCACTGGTCGTAGTACTTGTAGTGGCTGAACATCACGTGCCCACCGATGTCCCAGGTGAAGCCGCGGTCATCGACGAAGCTGTGCGCGAGGCCGCCGACGTAGGGGTGGCGGTCGAAGATCGCGAAGTTGGTGTAGCCGAGTTCCTTGAGGCGGTAGCCCGCGCCCAAACCGGTCGGTCCCGCGCCGAGGATGACGATTCGCGGCTGGCCCTGGGCATTCCCCGAGTCGAGGCGAATGTTTGGTGATCGAACGGTGTCGTGCGCGTGGAGGGGCATCGTCGCGTCTCTTTAAGGAGGCGTTTGAGCGGCTCGTGGCGGAGGCGGCATCCGTGGCTCGCAAGCAGGGAGGCCCGCGGAAGGGCGTCAAGGATAGCGTGGTGGGTGCGTGGTGGCGTGCGGACGGCCGTATTTGCGTAAGCCACTGTCAATGCTGGGGTTGCGGCACGGGGATGCGTGGAACGACCGGAAGAGGTGGGTCAAAGGTGGAGAGAATTGCGCTATCCGGCCGACGATGGACGGCAGCGTGGCCATGAAGCCACAAATTTTGGGGGTTGAACCCCCCAAACGGCCTTACATCGCAAGGTCGGTAGAGGTACACTCTGAATCGGGGGAATTCTGGGTGGAGGAGTGTCTTTTGGGGTACGTACTCGGGTATTCTGTTTTTGGTGAATAGTCAGTATCCTGTACGACCCGACAACCGGCCATGGCCGCCGCCGGCACCCGAGAACAAGACCGTTCCACTGTCGCAGGTGGATCCGGAGGTGTGGTGATGAACATGCTGGTCAAGGAAGCTCAGCCCGCTCTTCGAGCGGCAGTCAGGATGACTGAGAAGATTTGTGCGCTGCCGGCGGTGGCGACGCAGGACTGGTGCGATCTGGCGGCGGCGGCGCTGCTGCCGGTCGATCAGGCGGGGATCGCCGTGGTGGTGATCGGTCAGATCGATGAGCACGGCGTGTTCGTGAAGAATGAAGCGACGGGCGTCGCGGGGACGTACACGGCGGAGGTGACGACGACGGTGGGGCGCTCGCAGAGCGCGACGAACCTGTCGTCGCTGGACGCGAACGACGTGTCGCTGATGCGGATCAAGACGACGATGGCGCAGGCGCGGGAGTTGTCGTGGGGGCCGGGGGTGCTGGCGCCGAGCGTCGCGAAGGTGACGTCGATCGACCGAACCCATCCGAGCGCCTCGGCGCCGACGGGGCTGCTGCGGAGGTGGGAGGGCGTGAAGCTCGGTGGGCTGGTGCTGGCGGCGGCGGGGATCGGGCCGGACAAGCGCGTGCTGGCGGCGGAGGTGGGGCTGATCGGGGGCACGACGGCGCAGTTGGAGCAGATGACGGCCGCGGTGGACGCGGTGGCGTCGTCGCTGGCGAAGCGCGCGATCATGGCGATCGGGACGGAGTTGACCGACGGCTCGATGTGGCTGACGGTTCGGGAGCAGATCATCCTGAAGCACCTGCTCCTGGGCAAGAGCGTGAAGGACATCGCCGAGGAACTGGGCCGGAGCCCGCACACGGTGCACGACCACGTCAAGAGCCTGCACAAGAAGCTCAACGCCAAGAGCCGGGGTCAACTGGTGGCGAGGGCGCTGGGGCACGTCGAGCCGATCCCTGCGGCGGTGGTGGTCTCGAAGACCACGACCGGCGCGGCGGAGAAGTCCGGGACGTGATGCGCGGGCGATGTCCGGTCGAGCAGGACTGATTCACCCTACGGTCGGTTGATGAGACTGATCCCCGATCGCCTGAACCCGTTCGCGACGCTGCCGCGCGGGCGCGAGGTGTGGGCGTGGGGGATGTACGACCTGGCGAACCAGTCGTTTCAACTTCTGGTTGACACGCTGCTGCTGGTGATCTATTTCAAGAACGTGGTGGCGGCGACGCCGGCGAGGGGCGAGGCGCTGTGGGGGCCGATGGTCGGCGCGGCGATGCTGCTGGTGGTGATGTTGTCGCCGATCCTGGGCGCGCTGGCGGATGCGCGGGCGTGGAAGAAGCGGCTGCTGATCGGGACGGGGCTGCTGGCGGTGCCGCTGATCTGCGCGCTGGCGCTGCTGGGCCCGGGGATGGTGTGGCAGACGGCCGCGCTCTACATCACGGCCAAGCTGCTGATCGGGCTGGGCGAGAACTTCCTGGGGTCGTTTCTGCCCGAGCTTTCGACGCCGCGGACGGTGGGCAGGATCAGCGCGATCGGGTGGACGATGTCGTACATCGGGGCGCTGCTGCTCCTGGGGATTACGGCGGTGGTGGTGTGGGGTCTTGGCGCGACCGATCCGCGCGAGTGGCGGTGGCTGTTCGTGCTGGCGGGCGTGTGGTTCCTGGCGGGCATGATCCCGTCGATGGTTTGGCTGCACGAGCGTGACGGGCGGGCGGGCGCGGCGCCCGGACCACGCGGAGATCACGGAGATCGCTCGGAGAGCACGGGGACGAGCGCTCTCGGCACGGACGAGTCCGGGGGTGCGTCTTCCGCCCGCGGTTCCGATGGCGGGAGAGACCTTGCGTTGATCGGCCTCGTGCGGGACTGCGTGCGCGGTCTGCGGCAGACGGTCCGCGAGGCGCGGAGGTACCGGCAACTGATGCGGTTTCTGGGGGTGTTCTTCGTGTACAGCCTGGGCACGAACACGGCGGTGTTTTTTCTGGGCTCGATCGGCGACGGATTCGGGTTCGGGATCGGCGACCTGACGCTGATGGCGCTGGTGATGGCGGCGACGGCGGGCGCGGCCGCGGCGGGCGCGGCGGTGGTGCAGGATCGGATCGGGCACAGGCGGATGATCGCGATCATGCTGGTGATCTGGGTGGGGAGCACGCTGGCGATGGCGGTGATGTCGAGCGGGGGCGGGGCGAGCGGGGGGAGCGGGGGGGGTGGGATGAATCGGGCGATGGTCTGGCCGCTGGCGGGCGCGCTGGGGCTTGCGCTCGGGGGGATCGGGACGGGCAGCCGCGCGATGGTGGGCGCGATGACGCCGGGGGGCAAATCGGGGGAGTTCTTCGGGCTGTGGGGGATGGTGTACAAGTTCGCGGGCGTGGTGGGCCCGGTCTGTTTTGGGCTGATCAGCGGTCACATCGGGCGGAGCGTGGCGTTGTATGTGCTGAGCGGGTTCTTCCTGGCTGGGCTTGCGCTGCTGCCGATCGTGAATGAGCGCGAGGGTGTGGAGACGGCGGGGAGGTGATGGGGGAAGAGCCGAGAGCGTGGGCGTGCGCGATGACGGCCGCGCGTTCGGTGCGTCGTGCGGGCGGATGGGTTGGAGCGGGCGGGTTGCGAGGTTGGGCTCAGCGGCGACGGCGGCGAGCGAGCGCGAACAGCGAGGCCGCGGCGACCGGCAGGGCGGCGCCCGGTGAAGGAACGACGGTGACGGTGCCGACCATGCCGATGGGTGGGGTGCCATCGGCGGGATCAAAGCCGTGGAGCCGGCAGTAGTACGTGTGGACGCCCAGCCGGGTGAACGTGTAGTCGAAGGTGAAGGGCGGAAGGCGATTGCCCGAGTCAAAGACCTCGGTGCTGCCGCTGATCGAGGTCACGCTGTGAAACCCCGAATCCCATACCCAGTGGATGGAATCACCGAGGTTGATCGTGGGGTGCACGATCGGCTGGCCGACGAGGTTCTGGCTGAAATCGAAGTCGTAGACATGGACGGTGACGGTGGCGGCGGGGGCGGGCGTTGCGATGGCGAGGGAAGACAGCAGCGCGGATGCGGCGAGAGAACGCATTTCGAGAACCTCCGGTGGATGTTGGGGATGTTGGGCATCCGGCGAGAGAGAGGGCAACGACACGAAAGCGGTTCGGCCCGGTTGTGGGCGCGGCCGCGGCGGGACTCACTCGATCTCTCCGGGGTCGCCGCGACTTGCGGCAAGCAGCAGTTTACCTCGGGAATGCGGCGTGGTGCAAGGGGAGTTGGTGGGTGGGGGGCTGACGAACGTCTCCTGGGGCTACCCAGTTTGACGCGCTGTTGGGTCGGACAGAGCAACGCCTCTGCGTCAGATCCAATGCGCCGGAGGAATGAGCACTCATGCCGCCCGCTCCGCGGGCTGGCGGGATTGGCGGGTGCCGCGTACCCGGCAATGATTTTCGCCGGTTCAGCCGGTCTTGAAACGAGTGCCGCACCATCAGCCGGAGGACAGGGAGCGCGGAACAATGGGGGATGAACACTCGAGCGATCGGACTGGCGATGTGTCTGGCGAGCGTGGAGGGGTGGGAGCGTGCAGCGGCCGATGTCGTGACGCTGTTGCCGTTTGGGGATGCGTTTGTGGGCTCGGCGAATCCGGGAGGGAACTTTGGTGGCGCGGGGATCGTGGGGGGGGCGGCGCCGGGGCTGGCGCGAGGAGAGTTTCAGGGGGTGATGAAGTTTGACTTGTCGCTCGTGAGGGGGGAGTTGGATTCCGCTCATGGAGAGGGACGATGGCGCGTGACGGGGGTCTCGCTGCGCCTGAACGCCACGGTGCCGAACAACCCGATGTTCAATCCGCAGAGCGCGGGTCGATTCGGAGTCGAATGGATGCGGAGCAACGCGTGGGAGGAGGGGTCGGGGACGCCGAACCAGCCGGGGGGCTTCGGGGTGACGTTTGCGAGTCTGGCGGGCCTGGTCGGCGCGGGCGATGTGGTGATCGGTGCGTTCGATTTCGATGGCGCGACAGCGGGCGCGGCGACGTACGTGCTGTCGCCTACGGCAGAGTTGAGGGAGGAGATGCGGTTGGGGCGGGTCGTGAGCCTGCGGCTGTTCGCGGCGAGCGAGACGATCTCGTATCAGTTCAACTCGCGGAACTTCGTGAACGGGCCGACGTGGCCGGTGATGGAGGTGGCGGCGGAGGCGCTGTGCGCGGGAGACTTCAACGGGGGCGATGGCGCGAGCGTGCAGGACATCTTCGACTTTCTTGCGGCGTACTTCGCCGGGCTGGGGAGCGCCGACGTGAACCGTTCGGGTGATGTGACGGTGCAGGACATCTTCGACTTTCTCGCGGCGTACTTCGAGGGCTGCGAGTAGGTGGGGCCGTAAGGGCCGGTCGCCCGGCGACGCATCCGGGTCCGGGCACGAGGACGCATCACCCGCAAAGCGGACGAATGAGGGCGGTTTAGAGCGGGGTTCACGGAAAGTTTGGCCGCGGGCGTGGCGGTGTACGCATGATGTCGCTGGAGGATGGACGGAAGGCGAGTCCCGCGGGGGATCGTCGTGGTGCTGGTTTGATGATGTGCGGGGCGCGGGGTGTGGTAGACTGAGGAAGAGGCCAACCTTCCGAGACCGAAGATTGGGTGTGTCACGATCTGAGCAATCCAGAGATCGGAGGTGTCGGATGAGGCGGTTGCGCTGCGCGGCGGCGGTGGTGATGGCTCTTGGTGTGTGGTGCGGGGTGTCGGGCGCGGATGTGGTGGTGCTGAATGCGGATCGGGACGCGACGATCTTCGAGGACAACACCAGCAACGCCAACGGCGCGGGTGTGTACTTCCACGTGGGGAACAACAGCGGCGGGAACGCCCGGCGCGGGCTGATCCGGTTCAACGTGTCGTCGATCCCGGCGGGGTCGACGATCACGGCGGTGTCGCTGGCGCTCCGGGTGGATGATGGCGGGAACTCGGGGCCGTCGGAGACGGTGGCGCTTCGCAGACTGACGCAGGACTGGTCGGAAGGGCCGACGAACCCTGGCGGCGGCGGCGGCTCGGGCGCGGCGGCGGTGGCGGGGGATGTGACGTGGACTCGGCGCATCTACAACACCACGTCGTGGACGAACGCGGGCGGGACGTTTTCGGGGACGACCAGCGCGTCGTTGAGCGTGTCATCGACGGCGGGGGTGAAGACGTGGGCCACGACGGCGCAGTTGGTGGCGGATGTGCAGGGGTGGCTCAACACGCCGAGCACGAACTTCGGGTGGCTGCTCCTGGGGAACGAGGCGACCAACCAGACGGCGCGGCGGTTCAGCAGCCGGCAGAACGCGACATCGAGTGAGCGTCCGAAACTGACGGTGACGTTCACGCCGCCGGCGGGGACGGGGGCGTGCTGCGAACTGGGGGTGTGCACGGTGGTGACGCAGGCGTCGTGCACGGGCGGGGGCGGGACGTACCAGGGGAACGGGACAGCGTGCGCGCCGAACCCGTGCCCGCAACCGACGGGCGGGTGCTGCTTCGGGAACGGGACGTGCACCTCGGGCCAGACGCAGGAGCAGTGCGACAACGCGGGGGGCAACTACCGCGGGAACGGGACGACGTGCATACCGGCGTGCCCGGTGCTGACGGGCGGGTGCTGCCTGGTGAACGCGACGTGCGTGGTGGTGTCGGAGGCGAACTGCGATGCGCAGAACGGGAGCTACAACGGGGACAACACCGCGTGCGCGGGCGTGACGTGCCCGTGGGTGCTGGTGCCGTTCCAGGACCCGCTGCCGATCCCGAGCGTGGCGGTGCCGGACAGCGGCGCGCCGGGGGATGTGGCGAGTTACACGATCGACATGGTGCAGTTCAGCCACCAGTTTCACGCGTCGTTGCCGATGACGACGGTGTGGGGTTATGAGGGGCAGTATCCGGGGCCGACGTTCGAGGCGCGGCGAGGGCGGCCGGTGGAGGTGACGTGGCGGAACGACCTGCGGCACCACAACATCCTGGGGATGCCGCTGCGGAACACGCACGTGCTGAACATCGACCAGTGCCTGCACGGGCCGGATGTGACCGGGCGGGACCCGGTGACGGTGGTGCACCTGCACGGGGCGCACCTGGCGCCGGAGAGCGACGGGATCCCGGACCTGGCGTTCCGGCCCGGGCAGCAGTCGCCGGTGTATCAGTATCCGAACAACCAGCAGGCGGCGACGCTGTGGTACCACGACCACGCGCTGGGGCTGACGCGGCTGAACGTGTACATGGGTCTGGCGGGGTTCTACCTGCTCCGGGACGATGCGGAACTGAGCCTGAACCTGCCGCGCGGGCACAACGAGATCCCGCTGGTGATCCAGGACCGATCGTTCACATCGACCGGCGCGCTCAGGTACAACGACACGTTCACGGACCACTTCTTCGGCGACTTCATCACGGTGAACGGGAAGGTGTGGCCGTACCTGGAGGTCCGGCAGGGCAAGTACCGGTTCCGCCTGCTGAACGGGAGCAACACCCGGTCGTACACGCTGAGCATGGGGCAGGGTTCGGCGCCGATCACGTTCCACCAGATCGGGACCGACCTGGGGCTGCTGCCCGCGCCGGTGCCGATGACCTCGCTGACGCTGATGCCGGGCGAGCGGGCGGACATCGTGGTGGACTTCTCGGGGTTCAGCGTGCTGACGCGGCCGATCACGATGCGGAACAGCGCGGTGTCGCCGTTCCCGGGCGGCGGTGACGGTCCGGACATCACCAACGTGATGCAGTTCCGGTTCACGGCGGATCCGGGCGACACCGATCCGCTGCCGCCGTCGCTGGTCCCGGTGCCGCCGATCAACCCGGCGACGGCGGTGCAGACGCGGCAGTTCCAGCTGCAGAAGACGTTCGACAACATTTGCGGCCACGACATGTGGCTGATCAACTCGCTGATGTGGTCGGACATCACGGAGTTTCCGGTGCTGGGGACGACGGAGATCTGGGAGTGGGTGAACCGCTCGGGGGTCTCGCACCCGATGCACGTGCACCTGGTGCAGTTCCAGGTGCTGAACCGGCAGGACTTCACGGTCGGGCCGGGCGACACGATCGTGCCGACAGCGGGGACGGAGACGCCGCCGGGGGCCAACGAGCAGGGCTGGAAGGACACGGTGCAGGCGACGCCGAACCAGATCACGCGGGTGATCATGCGGTTCCTGGATCATCCGGGGACGTTCCCGTACCACTGCCACATCCTGGACCACGAGGACCACGAGATGATGCGGCAGTTCACGGTGGTGTGCCCGTCGTTCACGGCGACGGCGAGCCCGTCGGACCCGGTGGTGCGCCGCGGACAGACGTTGACGATCGACGCGGTGACCAACGCGGTCGGTCCGGCGACCTATCAGTGGCGGCGAACGGACCCGGACGTGACGTTTGTGGATGGCCCGACGGGCAACGGCTCGACGGTCTCGGGCGCGACGGCGGCGGCGTTTACCTACACGAACATTCAGTTCGCGGATGCGGGTCGGCACGGCGTGTTTGTGACGGACACGTGCGGGGTGACGAACGTGTCGAGTTCGGCGTTCATCACGGTGTTGTGCGCGGCGGACTTCAACCTGAGCGGGTCGGTGACGGTGCAGGACCTGTTTGATTTCCTGGCCGCGTATTTCGGGAATCAGATGTCGGCGGACATCAACAACAGCGGCGGGTTGAGCGTGCAGGACATCTTCGACTTCCTCGCGCTGTACTTCGGGCCGTGCTGACTTTACAACGCCACTTTGCTTCCGCGTGCCGGCTTCAAGCGTCCAAAGGCCGGGCTATTGACGGTCGGAATCGCGAAGTGGCGTTGTGGTACTGAGTGGAGCGGGGGGGGGGGAGGATCAGGGAAACTTTCTGGTGGAGGAAGCGGCCTGTGCGCCCAACGATCGACGATCGAACCGGCGGGCTCGCGGAGCGCGCCGGGTGTGATCGGCGCGCGATGAGGTTGCGCGCCGACGGCACGGCGGCCGCCGGGGGAGGGTGTGTGGTGGGGGGCTTGCGGCCGGCCGCGCCGGGCAGAGCCTCGATGGAGCGCGCCGGGCATGAGCACAGCGGAAGCGGCGGTCGGAACGGGTGAGGCGCGGGCGCAGACGGGCGTGAGGCCCGAATCGACGTCGATGGAGAGGTTCACGTACGACGACGCGATCGTGCGCAAGTTCATGCTTGCGACGGTTGTGTGGGGCCTGGTGGGGTTCGTGGTGGGGCTGGTGATCGCGCTGCAACTGGTGATCCCGAGCGTGGTGAACTACACGACGGCGTCGGGGTCTCGGCCGTTTGCGTTCCTGGGATTCCTGGTGAGCACGGAGTTCCTGACGTTCGGCCGTCTGCGGCCGCTGCACACCAACGCGGTGATCTTCGCGTTCGCGGGGAACGCGATCTTCACGGCGGTGTACTACTCGACGCAGCGGCTGTGCAAGGCGCGGATGTGGTCGGACACGCTGAGCAGGCTGCACTTCTGGGGGTGGCAGTTCATCATCGTGTGCGCGGCGTTGACGTTGCCATTGGGCTTCACACAGGGCAAGGAGTACGCGGAACTGGAGTGGCCGATCGACGTGCTGATCGCGGTGGTGTGGCTGGGGTTCTTCGGGACGAACTTCTTCATGACGCTGAAGGTCCGTCGCGAGCGGCACATGTACGTCGCGCTGTGGTTCTACATCGCGACGATCGTGACGGTGGCGATGCTGCACGTGCTGAACTCGCTGGCGATCCCGGCGGGGTGGCTGAAGAGCTACAGCGTGTACGCGGGGGTTCAGGACGCGATGATGCAGTGGTGGTACGGGCACAACGCGGTGGCGTTTGTGCTGACGACGCCGTTCCTGGGGCTGATGTACTACTTCATGCCGAAGGCGGCGGAGCGGCCGGTGTACAGCTACCGGCTGAGCATCGTGCACTTCTGGTCGCTGATCTTCGTGTACATATGGGCGGGCCCGCACCACCTGCACTATACCGCGCTGCCGGCGTGGGCGAGCACGCTGGGGATGCTGTTCAGCGTGATGCTGTGGATGCCGTCGTGGGGCGGGGGAATCAACGGCCTGCTGACGCTCCGAGGGGCGTGGCACAAGCTGACGGACGACCCGGTGCTGAGGTTCTTCGTGGTGGGGGTGACGTTCTACATGATGTCCACGTTCGAGGGGCCGCTGCTCTCGATCAAGACCGTGAACATGCTGAGCCACTACACGGACTGGACGATCGCGCACGTGCACGGGGGCGCGCTGGGCTGGAACGGGTTCCTGACGTTCGGGATGATCTACTGGCTGGCGCCGCGGCTGTTCCAGACGCGGCTGCACTCGAAGAAGCTGGCGGAGTGGCACTTCTGGCTGGGGACGCTGGGGATCCTGATGTACGTGGTGCCGATCTACATCGCGGGGATCACGCAGGGGCTGATGTGGCGTGCGTTCGACAAGAGCGGGAGCCTGCAGTTCCCGGACTTCGTGGAGACGGTGACGAAACTGATGCCGTTCTACTGGGCCCGGGTGGGCGGGGGCGTGCTGTTCATCCTGGGCGCGACGCTGATGGCGTACAACCTGCTGCGGACGTGGATGGCCCGTCCGGCGGTGTATGAGGAGCCTGTGCAGGAGGCTCCCGCGCTGAGGCCGCTGGTGGAGACGCCGCCGAAGTTCAAGTCGCGACTGGAGGCGAACACGGAGTTCTCGCACAAGGGGGACATCTGGCTGCAGAAGGCGGCGGACGGGTGGTGGCACCGGCTGCTGGAGCGTCGGCCGGCGAAGATGATCGTGTGGTCGCTGATCGCGGTGGCGAGCGGGTCGCTGCTGGAGATCGTCCCGCTGTTCGCGATCCGCTCGAACGTGCCGTCGATCGCGAGCGTGACGCCGTACACGCCGCTGGAACTGGCCGGGCGCGACGTGTACGTGGCGGAGGGCTGTTACAACTGCCACTCGCAGATGATCCGGCCGATCTGGTCGGAAACGAAGCGGTACGGGGACTATTCCAAGCCGGGCGAGTTCGTGTACGACCATCCGTTCCAGTGGGGCTCGAGGCGGATCGGGCCGGACCTGGCGCGCGAGGGCGGGCAGCGGAGCAACCTCTGGCACCTGCTGCACTTCCAGGATCCGAGGCAGTCGATCACGCAGTCGATCATGCCGAGCTACGCGCACCTGCTGGAGTCGAGGCTGGACATGGGCGAGGTGGCGCGGCACGTGCGGGCGCAGGCGATGATCGGCGTGCCGTATGGGGAGATGGTGAAGGAGGGGAAGGCGGCGGAATCGGCGCGAGCGCAGGCGAAGCAGATCGCGGATGACATCGCGACCTCGGGCGGCCCGACGGGGCTGGAGGACAAGAAGGTGACGGCGCTGATCGCGTACCTGCAGAGGCTGGGGACGGATATCAGCAAGCCGCCACCGGCCGCGCCGGCGGAGGCCGGGGCGTCGGAGGGGGCGGGGACGGCGGCGTCGGCGGACGGCGCGGGACACTGAACAGGAGCGGGCATGAAACTCTCGGACGTGATGAGCGGGCTGGGGCTGGCGATCTACCCGATCGCGGCGATGGGGCTGTTCCTGGCGGTGTACATCGGGGCGGTGGTGAGGGCGACGCGGCGGCGGGCGAGGTCGGAGATGGATGCGGCCGCGCTCTTGCCCCTGGATGGCGAGCGGATGGCGGCGGGGTGCGTTGAGGCTCGGAAGGAGGCGCGGAGATGAGTGGTGGTAAGCATGACGCGATCGCCGCGGACAGCGGGCCGGTGACGGACCACGAGTACGACGGGATCCGCGAGTACGACAACCCGACGCCGGGGTGGTGGAAGTGGGTCTTCGGCGCGTCGATCGTGTTCAGCGTGCTGTACGCGGTGTTCTTCCACGCGAGCGTTTACGGGTGGACGGTTCAGGACGTCTGGGCGAGGCAGCAGACGGCGTACTACAAGCAGGTGTTCGGCGCGGTGGGGGAGTTGAAGACCGACGAGGGGACGATCCTGTCGCAGATGAGCAATCCGGAGTTCATGGACGTGGCGAGGGCGACGTTCGTGGCGAACTGCGCGGCGTGTCACAAGCGGGACGGCGGGGGAGATGTGGGCGTGAACCTGTGCGACGATTCGTACAAGAACGTGGAGAAGGTGGAGGACCTGTTCAAGGTGATCACCGACGGGGCGGCGAACGGTGCGATGCCGTCGTGGAAGACGCGGCTGTCGTCGAACGAGCGGGTGATCCTGGCGGCGTACGTGGCGAGCCTGCGCGGGACGACGCCGGCCGCGGGGAAGGTCGCGGAGGGCAAGGTGATCGCGCCGTGGCCGAAGGCGCCGGCCCCGGGCGCGAAATGATCGGGAAAGGACCGAGGGGGACGGGGCTGGAGTCATGAGCACGAAGAACCTGACGCAACCCACGGAGAAGGCCGGGACGCCCGACAACCCGGCGGCGCGCGGGACCAGCGAGGCCAAGGCGGTGTTCACGACGCTGAACCCGGACGGCTCGCGGCGGTGGATCCGGCCGCGGGTGTCGCTGGGGCGGTACCTGACGCGGCGTCGCGTGGTGGCGTACCTGCTGATCGCGCTGTTCTGGGCGTTGCCGCTGGTCGAGGTGAACGGTCGGCCGCTGGTGCTGCTGGACATCGGCGCGCGGCGGTTCCACATCCTCGGGGCGACGTACTACCCGACGGACACGCTGCTGCTGGCGTTGCTGGCGGTGGGGGTGTTCCTGTCGATCTTCTGGTTTACGGCGCTGCTGGGAAGGGTGTGGTGCGGGTGGGCGTGCCCGCAGACGGTGTACATGGAGTTCGTGTACAGGCCGCTGGAACGGTTCTTCACGGGCGCGCCGGGGCGGGTGCCGAAGGGGTGGTTGCGGACCAGCGGGGCGGGCAAGGCCTTGAAGCCGGTGGTGTACGCGGTGGTGTCGTTCGTGATCGCGCACGCGTTCCTGGCGTACTTCGTGCCGTGGTCGGAGTTGAAGACCTGGGTGTTCGGCGCGCCGTGGGATCATCCGATCGGGTTCGCGGTGGTGACGCTGGTGACCATCGCGATGATGCTGGACTTCGGGTATTTTCGCGAGCAGGTGTGCGTGGTGATGTGCCCGTACGGCCGGCTGCAATCGGTGCTGCTGGACCGGCAGTCGCTGATCATCCGGTACGACAACACGCGCGGGGAGCCGCGAGGAGCGAAGTCGGCGAAGAAGAGCGTGTCGCTCCCGGTGATCGACGGGGCCGTGCAAGGGACCGGGCTGGAAGCCGAGCGCTCGCTGGGCGACTGCGTGGACTGCCGGCTGTGCGTGACGACATGCCCCACGGGGATCGATATCCGCAACGGCCTGCAGATGGAGTGCATCGGGTGCGCGCAGTGCATCGACGCGTGCGACGCGGTGATGGAGAAGGTGGGCCGGCCTCGGGGGCTGATCCGGTATTCGTCGGAAGCGGCGATGGCGGGGCAGAAACCGCGGGTTTTCAGGCCGCGGGTGGTGCTGTATCCGGTGGTGCTGGCGGCGATCGCGGGGTTGTTTGCGCTCACGCTGGCGGGAACGGGCGTGGCGGATGTGACGGTGATGCGTGGGCTGGGTCAGCCGTTCGTGAAGATGGCGGACGGTCGGATCGAGAACGGCGTGCGCGTGAAGATCGTGAACCGGCTGGACAAGCCGGCGGAGTTCGCGGTGTCGTTGGCGGGAGCGGAGGGGGTTGATGGGCTGGAGTTCAGGACCGAGACGCCGGTGGTGCTGGTGGAGCCGGGGCAGATGGTGACGACGCCGGGGCAGATCATCGCGCCGCGGGGCGCGTTCGTGGCCGGGCGCGTGCCCGTGAGCATCGTGGTGAAGGGGCCGGAGAAGTTCGATCGGAGGCTGCCGTTCACGCTTGTCGGGCCGAGCGATGGGGGCGGCGCTGGAGGCGAGAAGAAATGAACACGCGGTCGGGCAACGCCGGTGGTGCGGGCGCGTCGCGGCGCGGGCGGGTGTGGCTGCTGCTGCCGGCGGGGCTGCTCGCGTTGAACCTGGCGATCGTGGCCGTGACGGTGACGATGGCGGCGGGGGACAGGTCGGTGGCGACGGAGCCGGATTACTACCGCAAGGCGATGAACTTTGATGAGCAGGCGCGGGCGCGGGAGGTGAGCCGGCGGCTGGGCTGGAAGGCGGCGGCGGAGATCGGGGAGGTCGGGGGGGGTGTGGGGGGCGGGGGGGGCGGGCGCGAGGTGGTGGTGCGGTTGACGGATCGGGAGGGCGGGCCGATCGCGGGCGCGGAGGTGGAGGTGGTCATGTTCGCGCACGTGCGGTCGGGCGATCGGAGGACGGTGCGGCTCACGGAGCGGCGCGAGCGGCCGGGCGAGTACGCGGGGGTGGCGGGGGTTGATCGGACGGGCCTGTGGCGGGTGGGCGTGGGCGCTTCGCGGGGGACGGATCGCTTCACGGAGGAACTGGAAGTGCGGATTCCGGGTTGACGACGATGTTGATGCTGCTCTCAACGATCATGGTGGCGAGCCTGCTGGGTTCGACGCACTGCGCGGGGATGTGCGGGGCGTTCGCGGCGTTCTCGGTGGGCGCGCCGACCCCGGCGGGGTCGCGCGCGGCTTCGCGGTGGTCGCTGGCAGCGGCGTACAACCTGGGCCGGCTGGCGACGTACGTGCTGATGGGCGTGATGGCGGGCGCGGTGGGGGCGGCGGTGGACCTGGGCGGGTCGATGGTCGGCGTGCAGCGAGCGGCGGCGGTGGGTGCCGGGGCGGTGATGGTGGTGTTCGGCGCGGTGGCGGTGGCGAGGGCGCTAGGGGCGAGGGTGGGGCGCGCGCCGCTGCCGAAATGGATGGTGAGCGCCGCGCGTTCGGCGCACATGAAGGCGATCGATCTTCCTCCGGTGACGCGAGCGGCGACGGTGGGGCTGCTGACGACGTTGCTGCCGTGCGGGTGGCTGTACACGTTCGTGGTCGCAGCGGCGGGGACGGGCGGGCCGCTGTCGGGGGCGGCGGCGATGGGAGCGTTCTGGATCGGCACGCTGCCGGTGATGGGGGCGATCGGCCTGGGCGTGCGGGCGTTGACCGGGCCTCTCCGTCGGCACCTGCCGCTGGTGACCAGCCTGCTGATGGTGGCCGCGGGCGTGTGGACGGTGCTGGGGCGGATGACGGCGCCGGTGATGGCGGCGCCGTCGGCGCGGGTGCCGGACGGCCCGAGCGGGATCGCGGAGTTCGTGGAGCAGGCGGACGAGGCGTGCCCGTACTGCCACCCCGAGACCTTGCGCGAAGAGAAGGAGTGAGGCGTGTCGATCGCGTCATCGCATCCGCAGGTGAGGCTCGGTGCGGCGAGGGCGTCGGGGCGTTCGTTGTGCTCTCACTGTGCGTTGCCGGTGCCGGACGGGCTGGTGCGTGAGGGCGGGGCGGAGCAGTTCTGCTGCCACGGGTGCGAGGCGGCGTACCGCGTGATCGACTCGTGCGGGCTGCGGGAGTACTACCGGCTGCTGGAGCGGTCCGGGGGCGAGGTCGGCCCGGCGAAGGAGACGGGGCGCGGGTACTCGGAGTACGACGACCCGACGTTCCACGCGCTGTACTGCCGCGTGCTGGCCGGCGGGCTGTCGAGCACGGAGTTGCTGCTCGAGGGTGTGCACTGCGCGGCGTGCGTGTGGCTGGTGGAGAAGTTGCCGCGGGTCGTTCCGGGGGTGGTGGAGGCGAGGCTGGATCTTCGGCGCGCGGCGGTGACGGTGGTGTTCGATCCGTCGCGGGTGGCGCTGAGCCGCGTGGTGAGGACGCTGGACACGCTGGGCTATCCCGCGCACCCGGCACGCGGGATGGGGGGAGACCGGGCGCGTGAGGCGCGACGGCGGGAAGACCGGCGGATGCTGGTGAAGACGGCGGTGGCGGGCGCGTGCGCCGGCAACATCATGCTGCTGTACTTCGCGCTGTACGCGGGCATGTTCGAGGGGATCGAGCCGGGGATCGAGCGGATGTTCCGGTGGGCGGCGATGGGGCTGAACGCGGTGTGCCTGGCGTGGCCGGGGATGGTTTTTGCGCGCAGCGCGTTGGCGGCGATCCGCACGCGGACGGTCCACCTGGACGTGCCGATCGCGATGGGGCTTTACCTGGGCGGGGCGTGGGGGACCTGGAAGACGGTGAGCGGCGGCACGGGGGTTGGGGATATCTACTTCGACTCGATCTCGACGCTGGTCTTCTTCCTGCTGATCGGTCGGTTCGTGCAGCAGCGGCAGCAGCGATCGGCGAGCGATGCGCTGGAACTGCTGTTCTCGCTGACGCCGGCCGTGGCGCGGCGGGTGGGGGAGGACGGGGCGGTGACGGAGGTGCCGACGGAGGCTCTTTCGACGGGCGAGGTGGTGGAGGTTCGCGCGGGGGACAGCGTGCCGGTGGACGGCGTGATCGAGTCGGGGCGGACGTCGATCGACGCGTCGATGCTTACCGGCGAGTCGCGTCCCGTGCGGGCCGAGATGGGCGAGCGCGTGGCGGCGGGCACGGTGAACCTGGCTTCGACGATCCGCGTTCGCACGGAGGCGACGGGCGAGGGGACGCGGATCGGCAGGCTGATGCGGATGGTGGAGGAGGCCTCGCGCCGGAGGGCGGCGATCGTCCGGCTGGCGGACCGGTGGGGCAAGTGGCTGCTGTGGGTGCTGCTCGCGCTCGCGGGGGTGACGCTGGGGATCTGGTGGCGAGACGGCGTGCACGTCGCGGTCGATCGCGCGGTGGCGCTGTTGATCGCGACATGCCCGTGCGGGCTCGGGCTGGCGACGCCATTGGCGATGACGGTGGCGATCGGGCGGGCGGCGCGGCGCGGGATCCTGATCAAGGGCGGGGACGCGATACAGACGCTTGCCGGACCGGGCGCGGCGGGAACGGTGGTGCTGGACAAGACCGGGACGTTGACGATGGGGCGGTTGTCGGTCGTCTGGTGGCGCGGGGCGGAGTGGGCCCGCGGGTTGGTGGCGGCGGTGGAGGCCGGGTCGTCGCACCCGGCGGGGCGGGCCATGGCTCGAGACCTGGCGGGGCCGGGCATGGATGCGACGGTCGCGATGGAGGTGGTGCAGCACGCCGGTCGCGCGGGAACGGGCATCGAGGGCGTGGTCAACGGTCGGCGCGTGGTGGTGGGGACGCTCGCGCTGATGAGGTCGCGCTGGGTGGAGGTGGGGGCGGAGATGGATCGGGGCGGGCGCGAAGCACTATTGGATGCGCTGTCGCCGGTGTACTGCGCGGTGGAGGGGCGGTGCGTGGCCGTGGCCGCGCTGGGGGATGCGGAGCGACCGGAGGCGGCGGCGGCGATCGATCAGATTCGTGCGCGGGGGTGGAAGGTGCGGGTGCTGTCGGGCGATCACCCGGATGTTGTGAGCGCGACGGCGCGGCGGCTGGGGCTGGGGTCGGAGGATTGCTTCGCGGGCGTGAGCCCGGAAGAGAAGCTGGACTTCGTGCGGTCGCTCGCGGAGCGCGAGCGGGTGGTGATGGTGGGCGATGGTGTGAACGACGCGGCCGCGCTGGCGGCGGCGACGGTGGGCGTGGCGGTGCGGGGCGGCGCGGAGGCGAGCCTCGCCGCGGCGGATGTTTCGCTGGGCCGCGAGGGTCTTGGGCCGCTGGTGGAACTGCTGGAGGGCTCGCGGCGGACGATGCGTGCGATCCACTGGACGATCGCGACGAGCCTGGGGTACAACGTGGTCGCGGCCGCGCTCTCGATGGCGGGGCTGATCTCGCCGCTGTGGGCGGCGATCATCATGCCGGCCAGTTCGTTCACGGTGGTGGCGATCTGCCTGCGGACGGGGGCGTTCAGGGGGCCGGTGAACGGAGGGGTCAGGCCATGAACGGAGGGGTCAGGCCATGAGCGTGCTGTATGTGATGGTGCCGGTGGCGCTGGTGATCGCGGCGGGTGCGGTGGTGGCGTTCATCCGCGCGGCGCGGGCGGGGCAGTTCGACGACCTGGAGACCCCGGCGTACCGGATGCTGCCGGATGATGATGGGGCGCGGCGGAAGGGGTGAGAAGCGGGCGCCCGAGTGGTCGCGCGTGGGATCATCGTGCGCAAAGAAAGCCGGAGGCCGCTGGTGGCGGCCTCCGGTTGCTCGTGCACGCCCGAAGGCAGAACGGGGTGCGAAGCAGAAGTTTCGGGGGTTGGGGAGGGTCGGGATCAGAACCCGTAGACGATGGAGAGTGTGATCCGCGTTCCGAAGAGGCTGTCGTCGTTGTCCGCGAGGGGGAACTCGTAGGCCCCGCGGATGGAGAAGTTGTCCTCGATGCGGAACTCGGCGCCGAGGCCCATGGTGATGGTGGCGTCGGCGTCGGTGGACCCGAGGTTGAGCACGTCGGCGCCATTGAGTGTGAGGCCGGTGTCGCTGTCAGAGACGATGTGATAGCCGTTGAGCTCGACGACGGGGCTGAACTTGTCGAAGAGCCGGTAGTCGGCGCGGGCGTGCCAGGAGAAGATGTCGCTGTTGCCGTTGTCGCGGTCCTCGTCGCTGGTGGTGATCCGGTAGTTGAGGGTGAGGCCGGCGTGGAACTTGTCGAAGCCCTTGTCGAGCGAGGCCCAGATGCGGGCCTCGCCGTCGTTCTGCAGGGCGCGGCTCTCGCCCCAGTTGAACTCGTAGCCGCCACCCAGCGCGGCGAAGAGCTGGGCGTCATCCATGCGCAGGAACTGCCACTTCAGTCCGGCGGCGACGTCGTTCCAGCCTTCGGAGTTCACGACCGCGCCGTCGAAATCGAGGAACCCGTCCTTGTACGCGACGAGCTGCAGCCGGTCGGTCAGGGCCAACCGGACCTGCACGGCGTAGTCGCTGGCGTTGGAATCGGGGCCGAGGATCGAGTCGCTGTTGAACTTGTGGTAGGCGTACCAGGCGCGAACGTCGGTGGTGATGAGGGAGTTTTCGTGGTAGTAGGGCGCCGTGACCGGCGCGACGAACTGCTGGTCGCCCGATGGGTTGGCGATCCGGCCGCTGAAGAGGGTGAAGGTGTCGGTGCCGGCGGCCGCGAAGCCGGATAAGGCGGCCGCGGCCAGCACGCCGGCCAGTCGATGCGAGGAACGGGTGTTCATGGTCAATCCCCTTGAATGGCCGCCGAGGACGGGTTTGTGCCGGTACGGCCGCGGCGGCGCGGGCCGGACGGCGGAACATTCAGCGGATGAGCGCGAGCATGTCCATGCTGGTGATGATGCCGAGGGGAAAGCCCTCGGCATCGGCGACGATGGCGCGATGGATGCGCTTCTCGGACATGAGCCTGGCGACGGCGGTGACGGAGAGATCGGGCGCGACGGTGAGCGGGTCCTCGGTCATGAAGTCATCGACGCAGATCAGCGGTTCGGGCATGACTTCGGCGGAGGACTCGGTGTCGCCGCGTTCGGAGAGGATCTCGAACAGGTAGGCCGGGGGGATGTCGTCGATGCCCTCGGAGCAGCGGCGGATGAGATCGGTCTTCGAGACGACACCGACGACCTTGCCCTGCTGATCGACGACGGGAACCCCGGAGATCTCGTGCTCCTCAAAGACCAGGGCCAGTTCACGGATGCGGGTGGCGGGCGTGACACACACGGGATCGGGTGTCATGATGTCCTTGGCCTTGAGTTCGGACTTGACCAGTGACATGGCGGGAGCTCCTGGCGGAGACTTGGAGAGCGTTCAGGTTCTGATGGCCGCGACGAATCCGGCCGCGGCGACGGCGGCGATGAGGTCCTGCAAAGGGCAATCGGGCGCGTGCTCGACGACGGCTTGGCCGCGCATGAGGCTGACGGAAACATCGCGGACGCCGCGGACGCGGATCAGGTGGTCGGAGACGCGCTCGCGCGAGGCGTTGTCGCGAAGGCCGGTGATGATGAGGATGGTGCGACGGACGGGCGCGTGGGCGCGGGATGCCGGGCCGAGGTACTGGTCCAGCCGAGGGGCGTGCGCCGATCGTCGGTCGCGAGGATCGGGGCGACCGCGCGAGGGGTTGTGCGGGTCGGTCGTCAACATGGTGATCTTGCCGTGACGGACCGGTTCTCTCCACGCGGAAAGTTCCCCTATCGAGGTGGCAGTGCGTGGGTGCGAGGCGGGTCGGGCCGGGACAATAATGGTGTGGGCGGAACGGTGGGTGGTGGGGGGCGAACGGGAAGGTGCATGGGTCGATCAGGCGGCAAGCGAGGTTCGGGCACCCGTGTGGGCGGGCGCGTGGTGGAGGGGCACACGGCGGAGCGGGATCGGGCCGTGCTGGCGGCCGCGCTCGATCCGATCGTGACGATCGACGCGGGGGGCGTGGTGCAGTCGGCGAGCGATTCGGTCGAGCGGGTGCTGGGGTGGAGCCCGGCGGACCTGGTGGGGCGGAACGTGAGCGTGCTGATGCCCGAGCCGTACCGCTCGGCGCACGATGGCTACCTGGCGAAGTACCAGCAGACCGGCCTGACGAACATCATGAACCGGCCGCGAAGGTTCGAGGCCGTGCGGAAGAACGGCACGCGGCTTCCGATCGAGTTGTGCGTGTCGCGAGCGGAGGTATCGGGCGGTCCGCCGCTGTTCGTGGGGATCATCCGCGACATCAGCGAGTTCGTGGCGGCGGAGAGGAGCCAGGAAGAGGAGCGTGTGCGCTCGGAGCGGCTGCTTGCGGAGCAGACGACGGCGCTGCACACCGCGCACGCACGGCTGCGGATGGCGGACCGGATGGCGTCGATCGGCACGCTGGCGGCGGGGCTGGGGCACGACATGAACAACGTGCTGCTGCCGGTGCGGGCGAGGTTGAACGCGCTGCGGGCGGCGGGCGAGCGAGGTCGGCTGGGCACGGCGGAGCGGGAGCACGTTGACGAGGTGCGCAAGAGCGTGGCGTACCTTCAACAGCTCGCCGACGGGCTGCACTTCCTGGCGCTGGACCCGGAGGCCGAGGCGGCCGCGCGCGGGGGCGGCGAGAGAAGCGTGACGGACCTGCACGAGTGGTGGGGTCAGACGGGCGTGCTGCTCTCGAAATCGGTGCCCAGGCACGTGCGGGTGTCGGCATCGATCCCGCGCGGGCTGCCGCGTGTCGCGGTGGCGGTGCACGGGCTGACGCAGGCGGTGCTCAATCTGGTCGTGAACTCGGGAGAGGCGATCCCGCCTCCCAGCCAGCGGAAGCGCCGGCAGGGGATGGTGCACATCCGCGCGGCGGTCGAGGAGGACGGCGGCGCGGGCGGTCGGCGATGGGTGCGGCTGAGCGTGGAAGACAACGGGAGCGGGATGAGCGAGGAGGTTCGGCGGCGGGCGTTTGAGATGTTCTTCACGACCAAGCCGCGCGGGCTGGGCACGGGGCTGGGCCTGGCGCTGGTGCACAAGGTTGTGGACCAGGCGGGGGGGCGGGTAGAGATCGAGTCGGGCGTTGGGAGGGGCACGACGGTGATGCTGATGCTGCCGGCGGTTCGGTCGGCGCGAGGGCCGGGCGCGGCCGCGCGGGGCGGGCGACCCTCGGACGGCGAACGCGGTCCGGCGGTCGCGGTCGTTCGCGTGTCGGATGGGCGTGCGGCTGGGTTGATCCGGCACATGCTTGAATGCGCCGGGCTGCGGGTGGAGACGGAGGCGACGGAGGGCGCGAGGGTGTGGGTCACGGATTCCGGTGCGCGGGAGTTCGAGCGCGTGCGGGCGTGGGTGGAGCGGGGTGCGCCGGGGAACATGGAGCGCCGGGTGGTCGTTCTGGGTCGGACGAACGGTCCGAACGCGGCGCGGTGGAGGGGGCTTGGTCCTGTTACGATCGAGAATCCCGGCGATTTTCAGGCGGTGCGATCCGCGATCGGGCGCGTGCTGGTCGGGGTGGAGGGTTGGGGGGAGTGACCGAGGAGCGTGTGCGACGTGCCAACTCAACCGGCCAGGCAATCGGGCAGAGAACGGACGGTGCGGACCGCCGCGGGCGAAGGCAAGGCGGTGAAGCGGGGCGCATCGCGCGCGGACGGCGCGGCCGTGTCGGAGACGGGCGTTCGCGTGCTGTGCGTGGATGATCACGCGGTGCTGGTGGAAGGGCTGAAAGCGCAGTTCGCGATCGACGGGCGGATCCGCGTGGTCGGGCGTCTGGCCTCGGCGGAACGGCTGCTCGACGAGGTCGCGAAACTCAAGCCGGATGTGGTGCTGCTCGACATCGAGATGCCCGGGCCGGATGTGTTTGAGACGGCCGACCGGATGCGGCGTCAGAACCCGGGGTTGCGGTTCGCGTTCCTGAGCGCGCACATCCGCGATGGGTACCTCGCGGCGTCGTACAGCTGCGGGGCGTGGGGGTACTTCGCCAAGGGCGACGAACTGGAAGACATCGTCGCTGGGGTGCGCGAGATCGCCCGGAGCACGGGGGGCGCGTTCGTGATGGGGCCGAAGGTCAGGCAGCGGTGCGCGAGCGCGGCGGGTGGCGGTGGCGGGGGGACCGCCGACAAGCGGGCGGGCGCGGACCGATCGGCGGGCGGCTCGTCGCCTCCGGCCACCGTGCTGCAATCGCTGACCGACCGCGAGTTGGAGGTGCTGAGGCTGATCGGCAAGGGCCTGTCGCGGGTGGAGATCGCCAAGGAGTTGTCGCGCAGCGCCAAGACGATCGACGGGCACCAGGAGCGGATGATGAAGAAGTTGGGGGTCGAGTCGAGAACCGACTTGATGAAGTTTGCGATCAGGGAGGGGCTGGCGGAGGCGTGAGGGCGGAGCGGGGGGTGGGGGGGGTGGGGGGTCGCCGCGACGCGGCGCGTGGGTCGAGCGCGGTGCCGGTCACTGGGCTTTGGCCCAGCTGTCTTTGAGGGTGACGGTGCGGTTCCAAACCGGTTTGCCGGGTGTGGAGTCGCGGTCGAGGCAGAAGTAGCCGTTGCGCTCGAACTGCACACGATCACCGACTCTCGCGGAAGCGAGCGCGGGTTCGAGCATGGCGGTGACGACTTCGAGCGAGTGCGGATTGAAGTCGTCCATGAAGTTCTCGGTGGCGGCGCCGGGCTGTTCGACCTTGAAAAGGCGGTCGAAGAGGCGGACCTCGGCGGGAAGGGCGTGGGTGGCGCTGACCCAGTGCAAGGTACCTTTCACCTTTCGACCGTCGGGGGCATCGCCGCCGCGGGTGGCGGGGTCGTAGGTGCAGCGGACGGCGGTGATGTTGCCCGCGGGGTCTTTGTCGACGCCGACGCACTTGATGAAGAAAGCCCAGCGGAGGCGGACTTCCTGGCCGGTTGGGGGGAGGGCGAGGCGGAAGAACTTCTTGGCGGGGACTTCCATGAAGTCTTCGCGCTCGATGAAGAGCTCGCGCGAGAAGGGGACCTTGCGGGAGCCCGCGGCGGGATCTTCAGGGTTGTTCACGCAGTCGAGCCACTCAACCTGGCCTTCGGGGAGATTCTCGATGATGACCTTGAGCGGGCGCAGAACGGCCATGTAGCGCGGGGCGACTTTGTTTAGGTGGTCGCGGACGGCGTTCTCGATGCGGCCGATATCGATCCAGCTCTCGACCTTGGTGACGCCGATCTCGTCCCACGCGGCACGGATCGCCTCTGGCGGATAGCCGCGGCGGCGGAGGCCGGCGACGGTGGGCATGCGAGGGTCATCCCAGCCGGAAACGACCTTGTCGCTGACCATCTTGAGGAGGTTGCGCTTGGAGAGGAGGGTGTAGGTGGGGCGGCCCTTGGCGAACTCGATCTGCTGGGAATGCCAGACCTTGTTGTTTGCATCCGCGGGGCCCGAGCCGGCTCGGAGAGCGGGCGCGCCCAGAGCGTCGATGAACCAGTCGTAGAGCGGGCGGTGGTCCTCGAACTCGAGGGTGCAGATGGAGTGCGTGATCTGCTCGAGGGAGTCCTCGATGCCGTGGGCCCAGTCGTACATGGGGTAGATGCACCACTTGTCGCCGGTGTTGTGGTGGTGCTCGTGCAGGATGCGGTACATGACCGGATCGCGGAGGTTGAAGTTGGGGCTGGCGAGGTCGATCTTCGCGCGCAGGGACATCGCGCCGTTGGGATGCTTGCCTTCGCGCATCTCCAGAAAGAGTTTCAAGGACTCTTCGATGGGGCGATCGCGGTGGGGGCTCGTGGCGGGCTGTGAGGGAGTGCCGCGGCGCTTGCTTACCTCGTCGGCGGAGAGCTGGCAGACGTAGGCCTTGCCCTTGCGGATGAGATCGACCGCGAAGCCGTACATCTGCTCGAAGTAGTCGGAAGCGAAAAAGAGGCCGCCTCCGTTCGGGCCGTCCCAATCCGCGCCGAGCCACTTGATGTCGGCCTTGATCGAATCGACGTACTCCTGCTCTTCCTTGGACGGGTTGGTGTCGTCGAAGCGGAGGTTGAACTTGCCGCCGTACTTCTTCGCAAGCCCGGAGTTGAGGCAGATGCTCTTGGCGTGGCCGATGTGCAGGTAGCCGTTGGGCTCCGGGGGAAAACGCGTGTGGACGCGCGGCTTGCCGACGGCGTCGGGCGACGGCGCATCCGCGGCGGTCCATGCTCCCCACTTGCCGGAGGCGTTGTCGGCCTCGATGATCTGCTCGATGAAGTTGGGGGGGCGCACCGGGGTCGCGGCGGAAGGATCGGCGTTTGTGGGCGGATGGGACATCTTTGGGGCTTTCGCGGAGATTGGCCTCGATGGTAGGGTCGGCCCGCGGCCATCCACGCACGCGCCGGCCTCAGGTCTCCATGCTCGACGGTCGCCCGGCGCACCTGAGATCGATCGTGCCGCGCAGATCGCCCGCCTCGCGCGGATCGAACACCGGCGGCGACCCGGTCCGCGCGGTGCTGTGGAGCTGTGAGAGGCGGGCCACACCGACAAACCGCAGCACGTTCGCCGCGCGCAGGCCGCCGCAGCCGATGACCTCCAGCCCGCGGGAGGATGCGGCGGTGTTGAGCGCGCGCAGCCGGGCGAGCCGTTCCTCGAGCGGCTCGGGGGCGGGCGCCGGTCCGCCCTGTTCCCCCATCAGCCCCAGCGCGTGCGCGGTCGAGGCCGGGGTCAGGCCTGCCGAGAGGATGCGCGTGATGCCCGCCTCGGCCAGCCCGTCGAGCGCGGCGGGCCAGCGGGTCGGATCGATGAGGTCGAACGCGCGATGAAACACGATGTCCCTGCCCGCGGCCGGTCGGGCCAGCTCGCGGCAGCGCGGGAGGTCGGCATCCTGAACGCGGCCGGGTGTCAGCGCGCCGAACACCACCCCCGCCGCGCCCGCTTCGAGCATCGTCTCGGCGTGACCGAGGTGCTCCTTCCACCCATCCTCATCGTGCACGAAGCCGCCCGCCCGCGGCCGGACCATCGCCATGATGGGAATGAACGAGGCGGCGCGGACCGCGCGGATCAGCGCGGGATCGGGCGAGAGCCCCTGCCGGTCGAGGGCCGAGCACAGCTCCAGCCGGTCCGCGCCGGCCCGGATCGCCGCGAGGGCATCGGCGAGTGAATCGACGGCGATCTCGAGCAGGGGCATGGGCATCAGGTTCTCCCCACGATCATCACGATCCAGTCGTCGCCAAGCTCAGAAGCATCATTGACAGGTGTGGCGGGCTGGCCGGGGGCGATGTTGACATCCTTGTAGACCTCGACGAACTTGAAGCCGACCTCGAGCAGGGCATCGCGGAGTTCGGCGATGGACCAGAGGCGCCAGCGGTAGGTGAAGGCCTGCGGAAGCTCCTGGATGATCTCGCCATCCTTTTCGACACGGAAGCTGATGGAGTTCTCGACCATGGCGGTGACGGGGTCGGCGCGTTCGTGGATCCAGGTGTAGTGGATGACCTCACCGGCGCGGCCGGGGTGCTTTCGTTGGATCGCGCCCAGTTTGAAGGCGGAGGCGCCGCCGTAGGTGTCGCAGGCGAAGATACCGCCGCCGAAGCCGGCTTGGGCACGCATCAGCACCCGTTGCGCGTGCGACAGGTAGGCGAGCAGATCGGCTCGGCGGTGAATGTAGCCAATCGAGAAGTTGCCGACGAACACAACATCGGGAGCTGTTTGCTGATCCAGAGGCCAGGCCTCGGCAACGGTGCAATCCCCGCGCACAAACTCCACCGCATCCGCGACGCCGGCCTCGGCCGCCCGTTCCCGGGCCGCGAAGATCACCGCCGATTCGTTGTCGATCCCGACCGCCCTCGCGCCGGCCTCGTGCTTGCGGGTTTCGGTGATCCAGCGACGTGCGACGGCGGCGGTGCCGCAGAAATCCTCGCGCAGCACCATCGGCGCGTTGCCGTGTGCGGCGCGCAGGAACGCAACCACATGGCGCGGTGATTGAACGCATAGCTCGTAGCAGTCGAATCGGTCGAGCATCGTCTGGAGCGCACTGTACGCGGGGCCGTCGCTCTCGCACGAGCGGGCACCGTATCATGCGCCCATGCTCCACACACTTGCTGCCGCGTTCTCGCTTGTTTGCGTGCCGGTCGTCATGGCCGATGAGGCCGTCACGTTCTCGCTGCTCACCAAGGGCGCGGGGAAGAAGATCGGGTACTACGGGCCGAGCAAGCTCGACCTGGTGACGGAGAAGCCCGCGACGATCACCAGACTGCCGGAGGACCTGGCGCCGGGCGCACCGCTGATGTTCGCGCAGATCCCGATCCAGTCGTGGGGCAATCTCGCCGCGGTGTACCACGTCGCGATCGAGGAGCCCGACGGCCGCGCGGGCGAGGCCGAGCCGGGGACGTTCCGCATGTGGGTCGATGCCAACGGCAACGGCGACCTGACCGACGACCCGAGGGTGGAGTGGAAGGGCAAGTACGGCAAGACCGAGGACGAGTTGACGTTCATGACCTACCAGGGTGTCGCGCCGGTGAACATCGGGACCGAGTCCGAGCCGTACCTGGCGGGCGTGCGTCTCTACCGGTTCGACAAGACCGATGAGCGCAGAGTCAAGACTCGCGACTCGGTGTTCTATTACCGCGACTACGCGACGGAGGGCCGGCTTCCTCTGGGAAGCAAGAACTACCGCGCGATGTTGGCCGACGAGCAGTGCCGCGGCGACTTCCGCGGCCGGGTGGCCGAGGCGGGCCAGCCCGCGCTGCCGCATTCGGGCGTCTCGGTCCTCATCGATGTCAACGACAACGGCCGCTTCGACAACCGGGGCGAGGTGTTCGACACGCACAAGCCGTTCAACATCGGCGGCACGACGTACGAACTGGCCGACATCGCCCGCGACGGACGGGCGTTCCGGGTCGTGAAGTCTTCGCAGACCGTCGATGAGATCCCGACGCCGCCGGATCACACGCCCGGCAAGCCGATCACGCCCTTCGAGGGGACGCTGATGGACGGCACGACGGTGCGATTTCCCGGCGATTACAGGGGCAAGATCGTGCTGCTGGACTTCTGGGCGACCTGGTGCGGCCCGTGCCTGGCGGAAGTCCCGCACATCGTCGAGGCGTACCAGAAGCACCACGCGGCCGGCTTCGAGGTGCTCGGGCTGACGATGGACAGCAAGGACATGACCGAGAAGATCAACGCGACCATGGCCGAGAAGAAGATGACCTGGCCGCAGGTGTATCACGGGCAAGGGTGGAAGGACCCGGTGGCCCAGACGTACGTCGTGCAGGGGATTCCCGCGGCGTACCTGGTCGATGGCGACACGGGCAGGGTCATCGCCGAGGGCGGGGATCTGCGCGACCCGAAGCTGGGCGAGACGATCGACAAGGCGATGGCGGCGCGGGCTCGCAGGCTGGGGAAGGTGCGGGACTCGTGGGAGCCGGTGATGGGCGGGGATTGAGGTTCGCAGGCCGGAGCAGAGGGCGGAACACAGAGGCACGGACGTTGCGCAGAGAGCGCAGAGGAAAGGCATGAAATGCTTGTTTCGATCCAGGAACGCCCCGTCTCTCCGTGCTCTCTCTGCGCTTTGTGTCTTCTCCGCGACCTCCGTGTTCCGTCTGGCGCCCGTGGCCGCGGCGCTGCTGCTCGCGGCGTGCGATGAGCCCGAGCCGGTGAGGCTCGAGAAGATATACACCGCCTCCGCGACGAGCGTGGCGACGGCGCAGTCGCAGATCACGGCACAGTGGACGGCGGGCGAACTTCGGATCATGAGCGCGCTGGGCATGGCGCACGACCGGCTGGACGAAAAGCCCAACGCCAACAGCGTGGCCTTCGCGCTGGCGGTGCTCGGGGCGATCGCCGAGCTCGAAGGCCCGATCACGCGCAAGTCGGATGTCAATGAGTTCTTCTGGATGCGCACCGGGACGCTGGCGGGCAAGGCCGCGGCGGTGGCGATGCGGCTCAACGATGTCCCCACCGCCACCGCGGCCGTTCTCGCCGGGCCGCGGCGGTGGCAGAACGACGCGTACTGGATGCAGAACCCGGCGCACGATGCCCTGGTGTCGTACCTCCTGCACATGAACGGGAAGACGGGAGAAGCGCTGGCGCGGCTGCGCGATCGGCCGGAGATGGCGCCGGAGGTGCAGCGGGCGTACGAGCAGATCCAGGGGGCGGGCGCGGAGCGATGAGACGTTCGGGTGCCACCACTCGCGGCGCAGCCGCGCAGTGGTGACGGAACATGCGCAGAAGTTGCGCGACATCACGGCCGCGCACGGTCGTTGGTCCGCCCGAACCAAGTGCTGTGCCGACCGGCATTGTTGCTGGTCCGGCCGGACCAACTCTTGTGTCGCCCGGACCAACTCTTGTGTCGGCCGGACCAACGACAGTTCCGCGCGGACCAACGCCTGGACCGCCCGGACCAACAACAATTCCACGTGGACCAGGAGTTGGTCCGGCCGGACCAAAGACCTTGTAGCTGGCGGGTGTTCGGTGGTCGCCGCGCACACGCCGCGATTCCAGCGAGATAACGCCGGCGGACGTTTGACAATGCGGCGGCTCGCCTTAGCCGCCCGTCAGTCCAGCCACATGAACCGCCAGTTCCCCTCCTCCAGCCGCGTCCACAGCCGCGTGTACTGCAGGTCCTTCGCCGCAGCGCCCGTGACCTTGATGATCCAGGTCTTGTCGCCGGGCTGTTCGAGGATGACGGTGGGTGAGTGCTCGCCGAGGGGCATGCGGCCGAGGGTCTTGGCGAGTTCCTTGCGGTTGGCCTTGAGTTTCTCGACCAACTCCATCGGGTCCTTGTGCATGTCCTTGTAGTGGTCCTTGGTCTTCTGGCTCAGCACCTGCTCGATGAAGAGCTTGTCGTCATCCTCATCGAGGCAGCGGACCATGTGCGAGATCATCTGCTGCGGGCTCTTGGCGATGAGCACCTTCGAGCCGTCGGGGTTCTCGATGACCAGCTTGTTCTCGGCGGTGAAGGTCGGGTCCACGTAGCCGCGGTCGGCGTTGACCGGGCCCTGGCCGCCGAACTTGGCGCCCTCGACGTTGGCGAAGAAGGGCTTGTAGTGGATGATCTTCTCTTCGGGCCGGCAGGCGGGGAGCGAAAGCAGCAAAGCGGAAAAACAGCAAAGCAGCAAGCCAAACCTTCTCATTTGCTGCTCTGCTGATCTGCTGATTTGCTGCTGTGCCATCTTCATCGCACGCCCACCTCCACCACGTTGCCCGCCCCCCTTGCCCACCGATCGTGTACGCGGCACTCCTCCCGCGGTTCCGGGAAGTCCGACCGCCAGTGGCCCCCGCGGCTCTCGGTCCGCCACGCCGCGCTGCGGGCGATGAGCGCGGCGGCCAGGAGCATGTTCTGCGTCTGCCACCCCTCCGGGCCGTCGAAGATCTTGTCCAGCGTGTAGCGGGCCCAGAAGTCGATCATGTCGATGGCATCGGCCAGGCGCGGGCCGCTGCGCTCGATGCCGGCGTTGCGCCACATCGCGCTGCGGAGCGAACTCTTGACATCGGCCAGGTCGATCTCGCCGTGGTCGCTCGGCCGGATGTCGGAGATGATCGGCACGGGCGCGGGCAGGGTCCTGGCGGCGTTCGCCGCGGCGAGACGGCCGGCGGCCTCGCCGACCACCAGGCCCTCCAGCAGCGAGTTGCTCGCCAGCCGGTTGGCCCCGTGCAGGCCCGTGCTCGCGACCTCGCCGACGGCGAGCAGGCCGGGCAGGCTGGTCCGGCCTTCGAGATCGGTCACGACACCGCCGATGAAGTGGTGCATCGCCGGGTTGACGGGGACGAGGTCCGTGGCCGGATCGAGCCCGACATCGGCGAGCAGCGCGGCGATCCCGGGGAAGCGCCGGTCGAACTCCCCGAGGTGGCGGACATCGAGGAACACGTGCGTGCCCCCGTGCGAGGCGATGCGTCGGAGGATCGCGCGGCTGACGGCGTCGCGCGGCGCGAGCTCGGCCAGCGGGTGGGCCTCGACCATGAAGCGGTGCCCGGCCTGGTCGAGCAGGTGCGCACCCTCGCCGCGGACGGCCTCGGTGATCAGGCTGCGCGGGCGGCCTGCGAGGTAGAGCGTGGTCGGGTGGAACTGGATGAACGCCAGGTCCTGCACCGCCGCGCCGGCGCGGTAGGCCATCGCCAGCCCGTCGGCGGTGGCGATGCGCGGGTTGGTGGTCTCGCGGAAGACCACGCCCGCGCCGCCGCTGGCGAGGATGGTGGTCTTGGCCCAGATCATCTGGAGGCCGTACTTGGTGTGATGGGTGATGGCGCCCATGACCGGCGCGCCCCCTCCCGGCTCGTTGCTGGGCGTGATCAGGTCGAGCGCGAAGCAGTTGCTGAACAGACGCAGACCCGGCGTGGCGCGGGCCCGCTCGTGCAGACACCGGACGAGCTCCCGCCCGGTGGCGTCGCCGTCGGCGTGCAGGATGCGCGCGTGCGTGTGCGCGCCCTCCTGCCCCAGCGAGACCCTGCCGCTCGGACCCAGATCGAACCGCATGCCCCAGTTGACGAGCTCGTTGATGCGGGCCGGGCCGGCCTCGACGATGCTGCGCACCGCCGGCTCATCGCACAGCCCGGCGCCCGCATCGAGCGTGTCCTTGATGTGCGAGGCGAACGAGTCGCCGGACTTCTCATCGACGACCGTGGCGATCCCGCCCTGCGCCCAGGCGGTGTTGGACTCCTCCACCGAGGTCTTGCACAGGACGATGGTCTCGCCCCCGCTCGCCGCGGCGGCGATCGCGGCCCGAAGGCCGCCCACACCCGCGCCGATGACCAACGTGTCGGTGAAGATCTGCGGCAGCAGCCCCGAACGGAACGGGATCAGGTAGCGGCGCTCGTCGAACAGGCTGTGCATCGGGCGATTCTACGGCGCACGGCCACCCGTTCACTTCCAATGCTCGACCGGGGTGCGGTCCTTCGATCCCGCGCACGCACGCCGGCCTCTGGTATCATGTGTGAACTCCGGGCTTCACCCGGTACTTGGAGTATTCACCCATGAAGACCTTCACCCGTCGTCTGGCCCTTCCCCTCGCCGCTCTCCTGTTCGTTGCGGGTGTGTCCGCGTTCATGCCCGCTTGCGAGACCGTCAAGGGCGCGGGCAAGGATGTGCAGAACGCCGGCGAGGCCGGTGAGCGCGCCATCGACGGCAAGTAACCGCACGGCGTCGAATCGAGCATGGGTATCGCACTCGCAAGCAAGCCGATCGCCATCACCGGCGCGTCCAGCGGCATCGGCGCGGCCACGGCCATCATGTGCGCCCGCGCCGGGATGCCGGTCGTGCTCGGCGCGCGGCGCGTGGACAAGCTCGATGTTGTGGTCGAGCGCATCGAACAGATGGGCGGCAGGGCCGCGGCCGTCGCGATGGATGTCACACGCGAGGACGACTGCCGCAGGCTGGTCGATGAGACCGTGCGCCGGTTCGGCTCGATCTACGCGGTCTACGCCAACGCGGGCTACGGCGAAGAGCGCTCGATGGCCGATACGTCGGACGCCGAACTGCGGGCGATGTTCGAGACCAACTTCTTCGGCACGATGAACACGATCCGGCCCGCCCTCGCGCGGATGCTCGGCAACCCCGGCCCGGATCGGGGCCACATCCTCATCTGTTCATCGTGCCTGGCGAAGCTCGCGGTGCCCTACGTCGGGGTTTACTGCGCGACCAAGGCGGCTCAGAACCACGTCGGCCGCGCCATGCGGCTGGAACTCGAGCCCCGCGGTGTTCACGTGAGCACCGTCCACCCGATCGGGACGCGCACCGAGTTCTTCGACACGATGGCGAAGCGCAGCGGCCAGGAGAAAGCCAACGAGCACACGCCCGACTGGTTCATGCAGTCGGCCGATTTCGTCGCCGCCCGAACGGTGGCCTGTCTCCGCCGCCCGCGGCCGGAGGTCTGGACCGGCGTTCGCGGGTGGCTGGTCCGCACGGGCATGGCGATCGCCAACACCATGCCCGGCGTCACCGACGCGGCGATGCGTGGCATGGTTCGGCGGCGGTTCCTGGCGCAGCGGCCCGGCCCGGACGGGTCAGGTTCCGCGTGAGGCCCGACGACACAACAGCACCACCGCGTGGGCCTCGACCGCCCTCCCTTCGCCCACGGCATCGACCTTCTCGTGGCTCTTGCCCTTGACGTTCACCCGTCCGGTGTGGGTGTTCAGCAGCCGCGCGAGGTTGGCCCGCATCTGGTCCTTGACGGGGCCGATCCGTGGACGCTCGAGGATCACGGTTGCGTCGAGATTGCTGACCTCGAAGCCCGCCGAGTAGACCTTCGCCAGCGCGGCGGTCATGAAGTCGGCGGAGTCGCGCCCGTCGTTCTCCGCGGCGTTGTCGGGGAAGATCTGGCCGATGTCGGGCATCCCCATCGCGCCCAGAAGGGCATCGACCACCGCGTGGTAGAGCACATCGCCGTCCGAGTGGGCGATCGGGCCGCGGTCGTGCTCGATGCGCACCCCGCCGATGACCAACGGACGGCCTCCCGGCTCCAGCCGGTGCAGGTCGTAGCCGTGACCGACTCGGAACGGAGTGTCGAACGAACCCGCCATCGAATCGCTCCCTTGTGGATGATCGCGACCGGACCACCGGGACGATATCCTGCCCGCTGCCGCGATCCCGCGCGAAGGACAGGCACTTTCCTCAAGGTCCCAGGGTGGTTATTCTCCACCAATGATCCCCGACTTTCGGCGCGCCTCGGCGCGAGTTCTCACAGGAATCCACGTCATGCTGGGCAATCTGACTCCCCTCAATCGGTTCCGCAGGCTTTGCGCGTTCGGTGTTCTCGGCGCGGGCGTGTTGGCCGCCTCAGGCTGCTACTCCGAAGGCGGGCTGGGTTGGAGCGAGGATCAGTACTGCTACGTGAGCCGGCCCTACCAACCCTGGACCGTGATTCTCAAGGATACCCGAACCGGCCAGGAGCTCTGGAGCGTGGAAGTGCCTGTGGGCAAACAACTTGTGATCCACTTCCTGCCCGGAACCGGCGTGCCCGGGAGCGCGACGCCCGACACGATGGAGTGGGGGATCATGGAAGAAGGGGTCGAGGGCGGGCAGCTCGCCAACACGCTCCCGGCTCCGCCGTGGAACAGCCGGCGCCTGGACCCGATCCTCCGGCCGGTTCCCGAGTTTCAGCCCGGAATCAGCGCGGGCGCGGCCACCGGAACCGGTGGCGCAAAGTAAGCGCGGGCTCCTCCCCGGAATCGGTAAGTTCTTGGTAATTCATCGTTTGCATCTAGCATTGGCTATCGGTCCGTGCTAGTTTGTGGGCATGTCTCTCAGGCATGTCAGGTGTGTGGCGCCGCGCGGCCGACAGCGCGACCGCGGTGGGCTGACCGGGCGCGGGTTCACGATCATTGAACTGCTCGTGGTCATCGGCATCATCGTGCTGCTGGTGGGAATCCTGCTGCCCTCCCTGGGCGCGGCACGCGAGGCGGCACGGTCCGCGGCCTGCCTGAGCAACCAGCGGCAGATTCTCGCGGCGATGGGGCAGTACCTGAACGAGTACAAGGATGTCGTGCCGCGCGAGGGGACGGTGGACATCATCCCGCAGTACGAGCGGCTGTACCTGAGTTGGGCGGTGGCGTTGCGGCCGTTCCTGGACAGTCGGGTGCCGTCGGATCAGGACCTGGACGACGCGTTCGAGCTTGCGCCGTACTACCTCGACCCGGGCCGGCACAAGGACGGGCACCGGATCAACTACGTGTGCAACGCGACGCCGTTCCTGGCGGCCGGGCAGGTCGACCCCGCGCCCGTGGTCCTCGCCGATCACCGTTACCGGCGCGGTCCGACGCCCTTTGCCCGCATCCACTTCCCCGAGGACACCGCCTACATCGGCGAACTGGCCAACGACCCGGACGGGCAGTTGCTCGCGCTGGTCAACACGACCGGGACGCGCGATGTGGAACGGTCGCAGTACTACGACATCTGGGCGGAGTCGCAGATCGTTCCGGGCTCGGCCCAGCGCATCAACCCGAAGCAGCACGGAAAGGCCGGTAACCTCGCGTTCATGGACGGGCACGCCAGGGCCAAGCCCAGCGCGGAAGTTATCGATATCAACACCTGGGACGACCGTGACTACGGATCGCGCCGGGGCAACTAGGCCGGGCCATCACCATACAAGCGGGAACGGCCGATGCAGGTCTCCTGATCGGTCCCGGTCGAGCGTTCCACGCGGCAAGGCCGCGGGAGGGAGCCTGCGATGTGTCGATTCAACGTTGGACAACTGGCCGCCGCGGCGGTGATGATGGCGTGCGCGTGCGTATCGCGCGCGCAGGACAAGGCGCCGGCGCCGCCCGCCCAGCCCGCCGCACAGCCGCAGGTTCCCGCGCCACCCACGCGGACCAACCTGAACAGACCCGCGCCGAAGGTCCAGCGGCAGACGCCGGTGCGGCCGTTCAACGCCGACACGGATGTTCGCGCGGCGATCGAGGCGGCGGTCACGCGGGCCGCGGGAGACAACAAGCGAGTGCTGGTGATCTGGGGCGACAACGCGAGTGTGTGGGCGCCGAAGATGCTCGAATACGTGCAGCGACCGACGATCCGCACCGCGCTGCTCTACTACTACGAGGTCGTGTGGGCCGACATCGCCGACCCGACGATCGGCCCGATCAACATGGCCCTGTGCCAGAGTTACGGCGCGGACCCCGCCCCGGAGACCGGGAAGAAGGCGATGCCCTACTTCACGGTCATCGACTCGCTCGGCGAGAAGGCCGGCAAGCAGGTGCTGGCCCGATCGAGCAAGGGCATGGAGGACACGCGCAAACTCGCGGCCGGTCAGTACGACTTCAACCAGTTGCTGCTCGAGGATTTTCTGCTGGAACAGAAGCGCGAGCCGCTGGTGGCGCAGAGGGTGCTCGACGATGCCCGATCGAAGGCCAAGGAGCGCGGCCTTCCCCTTCTCCTGATCTTCGACGAGGTCGCGGACGGGTGGTGCGTGCGGCTCAGAGCGTGGCTCGCCAAGCCGGAAGTCAGGCCGATCTTCGACCGGCACTTCGTGGTCACGCGGATCGACGTGAATCGGATGACCGACGGCTTCAAGCTCATGGATGTCTTCGCGGGCGACAAGGCGGAGGTCTCGCCGTGGTACCTGTTCTGCGATGCCCAGGACAAGCGACTCGCGCCGGTCGTCGGGAGCGAGGACGACAACCTGGGCTTTCCCACCGGCGAGGAGATCCCCCGGTTTGTCGCGATGCTCCGGCGTGTGGCCCCGAAAATGACCGACGACGAGGCCACGGCGATCGAGGCCTCGCTGAGAGCCGAAACGGAGCCCAAGCCTGTCGGTAAGCCATGATGCCGGGGCTCGACCGCCGATAAGATTCTGTTCGGAACCGGCCTCCGGGTTTCCGGCGATCGAGCGTTTCGCTCGGTTCGCGGGGGCACTTATCATCCCCGCTCGGGGCATGGTCGCTCGATTCCCGGAACGAACGGAGAACGCAGGCATGGCAAAGATTCGGGGTTGGATGCGGGTTGTCGGATCGAGCGCGGCCATCGGCGCGGCCGCCGCGGCGTGGGGCCAGACCAGCGGCGGCTCGGCCGAGCAGCCCGCGGCTCCGGCGGCTCAGCACACCGGGACGACGCTGTTCGACCCTAAGGCGGACGCGGTCGCGGATGTGCAGGCCGCACGGGAACGGGCCAAGGCCAACCACCGCAACGTGCTGATCCTGTGGGGCGACAACCAGGCGCGCTTCTGCGGCTGCCTGCACGACCAACTCCGATCCGACCCCAGACTCAGGACGCTGGTGGCCGATGAGTTCGAGTTGGTGCTCGTGGATACGGCCCGCTTCGAGAAGAACGTCGAACTCGGGAAGCACTATCAGACGGACTTCGTGGCCCTGGGCGTTCCGAACCTGACGATCGTGGATGCCAGGAGCGATTCCGCCGTCGGGGTGCTGCCGGGGAGGGATGCGATCCTCAAGCCGCCGCTGCCGCCGCGTTGCTTCGACTCGGCGGCGATCGCCAAGTTTCTCGAGAGCGGCAAGGCCCCTCAACCGGATGCGGCGACGCTGCTGGCGGAAGGCCAGGCCCGCGCCAAGGCGTCGGGACGGCCGCTGCTGGTGAGTTTCGGCGAGAGCGGGTGCGCGCCCTGCGACTCATGGAACCACGCCGTGGCGAACCGCGTCGCCGGTTCCGCGCTGGTGCGGCTGTTCACGCTGTGCCGGATCGACACCCGCCGCACGCCCGGCGCGGCGGAACTGAAGAAGAAGCTCTCCGGCCCTGAGCCGACGGGCTCACCATCGCTCTGGCTGACGTTCGTGGATGCGGAAGGAAAGCCGATGGCGGGTATCGGGAAGATGCCGCGCTTCGATCCGCGGGACAGCGGCAAGCCCGTGACCGAATGGATGCGGGCCGCGGCGGCCGGCAAGATGACCGACGAGGAGTTCGAGTCGATCGTTTTGAAACTGGTCGCGCCGCTGGAAACCCAGGGCGCGAGCGGTGGGGGTGGGGGAGGCGGGGGGATTGGCGGGGGCGGGGCGGGCAAGTAGGTACACCACACACGCGTGCGTGAGACGGAGATGCACATGAGTCTGAAGATGCGGAACGTGATCGGGCTGATCGCCGGTGCGCTGATGCTCACCGGATCGGCGATGGGCCAGCGGTTCTCGACGCCGGAGAAGCCGCCGGAGCAGCCTGAGAAGAAGCCCGATGCCGAGGCGCCCAAGCAGCCCGGCGATGTCAAGCAGGTCGAGGGCGGCGGCGGCCGGTTCACGCTGCCCTTGACGCTCTACGACGAGAAGGCCGACGCCGCCAAGGTGATCAAGCAGGCCCGCGAAGAGGCGATGAAGGACAACCGCCGCGTGCTGATCATGTGGGGCGAGAACAAGTGCGAGTTCTGCGCGTACCTCAACGAACTTCTGAACACCGACCCGGTGCTCAAGCAGTTGATCGAGACCGAGTACGTGTGGATCAAGGTCGATATCGGCAAGTTCGACAAGAACATCGACCTGGCGTATCGATACAAAACGCCGATCACCGACCCCGGCGACCCGGCCAACGGCAAGCCCGCGTTCGGCGCGCCCGCGCTGACGATCGTCGATGCCCGCGCCGATGAGGCGATCGCCGCGCAGGGCGGCAACGCGATGGTCAACAAGCCGATGATGCCGCCGGACCGGGTCTTCAACCGGGACTTCATCCTGAACCACCTCTCCGCCGGGCGAGCCACGCCGCAGGTGGCGAACATGCTCGTGGCGGAGGCGCAGGCCAGGGCCAAGGGCTCCGGGAAGAAGGTGCTTATCTACTTCCACCTGTGGGCGAGCGATTCGTGCAAGGTGTGGGACAAGTTCGTCAAGGACCCCGAGGCGGAGTCGATCCTGAACAAGGCGTTCGTGCTACGGAAGATCGATGTGGACCGGCACATCGCCGGACAGTCGGCCCTGAAGCGCATCAAGGCGAGCGACACGGCCAGCCCGCCATGGGCGACCGTTCTCGATGCCGAGGGCAAGCCGACCGCCGAGGCCGGCAAGGGCCTCGAGTTTGACTCCGCGGACACGGCCGCGGCGATCAAGTGGCTGGGCGATGTCGCGGGCAGCGTGCTGACGCGCGCCGATCGCGAAGCCCTGACGAAACTGCTGGACAAAGCCGCGGCCCCACCGTCGAAGGAAGAGGCGAAGAAGTAGCGAGGCTGGTCGGGGTGATTTCCTCGTCAGGACGATGGCAGCGAGCAGTACCCGACGCCTGGTGGCTGTTACTGCACGATTCCGACGACCACGCCGACTGGATCAATCTGCCTGATGCTTCATTGCTCCTGAGATGAGGATGGCCATGATTGGGAGCGTGTTGGCGTCCGCCGCCATCGTTTTGATTCTGGGTATGGGAGAGCCTGAGGGAACTCGTCCTGCTCACGAACCCGCGGCCGATGCGCTCGTCCGCGCCGCGGCCATAGCCGATACATCGCTGCGGTCACTGAACTGGACTCAGGATCTGATTATCACGGACCCGATCGAGGGTGAGATGGCCTTGGCGACGGCCTCGCAGGGGTGCGACGATCGCGGTCGTTGATACTGGATCGGACGGTGGTGTGGGCGAGTCCTTGATGACGGGCCGTTTGTCCACACCCGGTCTTCCTATGTTTCTGCGGACCCGTTGGTTATTTACGCCTGGGACCCTGATGCAGGCAGCGGAATCGTCCGGCCGCCCGACCGGTTTGAGCGACAGATGTACGCGTCAATTGACTGCCTGCTGTTTCGCAGGTTGGATCCGCTGAACCATCGAACCCTCTCCGAGCTCCTGCTCGACGGTGAGTCGCTGGTGGTTCGTGATTGGTCGGCGGAAGGCAATCCCGTGTTGGAGGGCGTGACAAACATCGCGGGCTACATGGCGAGAGTCGGTGTTACCCTCGACGCGTCAAAGTCGTTCCTGCCGAGCAAGTTCTGGATGAACGACGTACTCAGTAACGCGCGTGTCGCCGATCACGAAGTAACGCAGTGGGAGCGTGTGGGCGGTCACTGGGTGCCGATAGGCGGGGAACTTAGATCGTTCCAGAATGGAAGCACGGAAGAGCAGCTCGAAAAGTTCGTCGCGAGCCTGAATCGTGTCGGCTTGACGGAGAGGGCTGATCCCCTGAACCTCAAGCATCGCGATCTTTACCGGGCCGCGGTCAAAGAGGCCTATGGCGAGGAGGGCATCCCTGCGAAGCCCCTGGGCGTGGGAACGGTTCGGGTTCGTGCCCGCGACGTGTCCGTGAATCAAGGTCTCTCTCCTGCCCACATGACTGTCCCGAGCGGAGTGTCATTTTTTGACGCGTTCCATCAGCGACCAGTCGCGGGAGCGGCCGTACGTGAGTCGCCGCGGAGCCAGCGGTTCGTGACGCAGGAGCGGACCCACTCAGCGCGAGCGGCCTGAAGCGGTCCATGGGGCGGTCTGGATTGAGGAGAAAGGTACGACAGACTTTGGCGACTGCCTTGTCGGTGATTCACTCGCGGCGGACTACACCATCCATAACTCCGGGTCGAAGCCGATCACGGTTTCTGTGCAATCCAAGAGTTGCGGTTGCATTGAGGCCGAGTTGGAGGCAGACTCAATCGGGCCGCGCGAGTCCAAGCGGCTCACGTTGCGGGCGCGGGTCGGACCGGGAGGGGCGGTTCAAGGTCACGGAGCGACGATCCTCGCGACTGATGGCGTGAATCGGTGGCCGCTTGTGGTTTCGTTGACATACATGGTGAGGTCAACCGTGGTGGTCGTGCCGGAGCGGGCGGTGGCGTACACCAAACTGGGCGAGGAGGCCGTGGTGAGGATCGCGGTGCAGGAGCAGGCGGGGGCGAACTCGACCCGCCCGCGGTTCAGGTTGACGGCCCGGCGTGTGTCGAGATTGGCGAGCAGGAGAGAGTGCAGATCGGCGCCGTGCGGCTTGTAACGGTGACATTCCCGCCCGCGGTAACTGCCCGCTCGGTGCACATCGTCCGAATCCGCACGGCGTCGGATACGGCGGAGATCATCGTGCCCGTGCACGTGCGAGCCGGCAGCGCGGTACATGTCGAACCGGTTGGTCTGACGTGGACGAACGCATCCGGCGACAGCCTCGAAGAGAAGCACATGATCATCTCTGGCTTGAAATCCGAGCCGGTAGTTCGGTTCGCAGGCGAGTCGCAGGGCGCGGCGTTGCCAGAAATGCGGTTAGATCGCGTCTCGGAGACCTCTTGGAGGTTGAGCGTTCGACCACCTGTTGGGAGCGCAGATCCGGAGAGCGCGGAAGTGTTGATTGAGGAGGGGTCGCGCGGACGCAGACTGGGGACTGCATTGATCGCGTGGAACTTGGCTCCACCCGCTGTTCGGTGAGTCGCCGGGTGGTGGTCAAAGTGTCGGCTCACGCCCCGCCGACCGTCAACCCCACCGGCTGCGGCCGCACGCTGTGGGTCGGCTCGACGACGATGCCCAGGGGCACGCGCCTGCCGTTGGGGCCGGTGGGCGGGATGCCCTCGTTGTCGATGTGCCGCTGGATCGCCATGATGCCCTCGAGCAACTGCTCGGGCCGCGGCGGGCAGCCGGGGATGTAGACATCGACGGGGATGAACTGGTCGCAACCCTGCACGACGGCGTAGGTATCGAACACGCCGCCGGTCGAGGCGCACGCGCCCATCGAGATGACCCACTTGGGCTCGGTCATCTGGAGGTAGATGCGCTGCAGCACGGGGAGCATCTTCACGGCGATCCGGCCCGCGACGATCAAGAGGTCGGCCTGCCGGGGCGAAAAGCTCATCCGCTCCATGCCGAAGCGGGCGACGTCGTAGCGGCTGCTGGCGACGGCCATGAGCTCGATGCCGCAGCAGGCGGTGGCGAAGGGCATCGGCCAAAGGCTGGACCGGCGGGCCCAGTTGATGACGCGCTGGAGGTTGGTGGTCAGGTACCCGTCAACGGGGATGGCGGCTTCGAGGCCCATGCGCAATCGCTCCGATCAAGACATTGGAAGTCGCGGAAGGTTCAGGGCGTCTCATTCACCGGGCAACAGCGTCTTCTTCGTCCGCTCCTGCTTGCCGAAGAGCCAGTCATCCACCGCGCTCTGCGATTGGTACGGCTCCGAGACGTTGTACTGATCCGCCCCGAAGCCGTGGGCGCTGACGACGCGCTCGTAGCAGCCGGTCAACGTTGAGGCCAGCACGACGGCCAGCGCGCCGGCGGCCACGACGGGGGCGCGGCGGGCGGGTTTCGGGCAATGGCGGTGGGTTCGGCTCAAGAGTCGTCCTTTCGCTGCTCGCAAAGTGTAGGTCGGTGAAGACACCCTCCCCCTCCCCGCCCCGAACCGCTACGCAGGACTATCCGCACCCCGGGATGCTCCCGGTTCCCGCTCGCGGTTGCCGACCGTTCGGGTCGGGCCGGGGGCGCTGCGCTCCGTGTGCGGGGCCGACGGAGCCGTGGGGGAGGGAGAACCGGCCTTGAGCGTTTCAGAGAGCGTCCGTTCGCCCGCGGCCGCAAGGTGGGCTTGGCGGAGTTGGGTGACGACCGGGCTCTCTTCGCCGGCCGCGAGTTCGCCGCCGCGACGGGCGAGTTCGTAGCCGACTTCGAGCAGTTCGGAGACCCGGATCGTCTCGGGCGAGCGGGCGAGCGTGTAGGTAGGTTCGGCGGCGGCGGTGCCCGTGCCCGCGGCTTCGGATTCGAGCCGGTGCAGCAGGCGGCGGTCGCAGAGCGCGGCGAGGATGAGCCGGACGACGCCATCGCCCAGCCGCGTGCGGCGTGCCAGCGCGGGCGCATCGACCGTGTGGCCCTCGGCGAACGACGCGGCCGCGGCCGACATCACGACCAGCGCGCCCGTCGGCTCGGCGACCGACGGGCCGAACTCGCTCATGGGCTGGGCACGGGTCTGGGCGCGTCCGTGCTGCAACTGGTAGGTGAGCTGCATCCCGAAGAGCACGATCATCCAGGTGAAGTAGACCCACAGCAGGAAGAGCGGGATGAGCGCGAGCGAGCCGTAGAGCCGGGTGTAACTCTGGCCCGCCGAGAACTCGACGTACTTGCCGAAGGCGAACTTGCTGCACTCGAACATGGCCGCGGCGAGCAGGGCCCCGCACAGCGCGGGCCAGAACCGGACGCGCGTGTTGGGCACGACCATGTAGAGCAGGATGAGGACCGAGGCCGAGACGATGATCTGGATGCTCAGACCGGCGACGGTGAGCGCGACGGCGCCCCATCCCAGGCCGCTGGTCCAATCGCCGACCAGCGTGTTGAGTTTCTGCTGCATGTAGAACGTGGCGATCAGGCCGACCGATCCGAGGGTGATGAGCGTCCAGTAGTTGACGATCCGGCGAGACCACGACCGACCGCGGGGCACGCGGAAGATCTGGTTGAACGCCCGCTCGATCTCGACGACCATCGACACCGCGGCGTAGATCAACATGCCCATGCCGACCAGCCCGATGGCGCGGAACGAGATGCCGTTGAGCCGATCGACAAACCCGCTGATCCAGGCCTTGAGCGACTGCGACTCGGCGAGTGTCGCGGCCTGGCCGCCCGTCGAAGCGTGCAGCGGCGCGGGCGGCCCGACGGCCGCGGGGTCGATCGAGATCGCCGAGAGCCCGAGCGTCTCCAGCACCTTGCCCACGTACCCCTCCAGTTCCTGCGGCGAGAGTTCGTTGTGCAGCACCCACAGGCCGACCGCGAGCACGGGCACGATCCCGAACACCGCGCGGTAACTGAGCGCCGCGGCCATCTGCGTGAGGCGGGAACGCTGGGCATCGGCGGCCGCGCCGCGAAGGGCCTGCACGGTCGGATCGAGCGCGGGCGAGGCGGCCGTGGTGCTGCGGCGGCGGAGGATCACGACCTCGGACCTCCCTTGGGCCGTCCGCGGTCGCGCCCGCCCGCGGGTCCTCTCCGTCCGCCGTGTCCTTTCGACCCGCCGGGGCCGCGGCCCGGCGCGCGATCACGGCCCGGACCCCGATCGCCGCGGCCGTCGCGTGTGCGAGAAGGCTTGCCAGCGCCCCCAGCCGGTCCCTCTCGTGCCGGTCGTTTGTCGGCGGGCTTCCCGCCGCGTCCGCCCGTGAGCCCCGTGCTCTGCATGAGCGTGTCCACTTCCTCGCGAGTCAGGTCGCGCCACTGGCCGATCGCCACGCCGCGCAGCCGCAAGGGGCCGATGGCCGTCCGCGTGAGTTTGCGGGTGAGTGCGCCCATCTGTTCGAGGATCGCCTTGAGTTGCCGGCTGCGGCCCTCGCGCAGGGTGATCTCGATGACCGAGTTGATGGAAGGGACCTCGGTCCGCACGCCGTCGCGGCCGATCGTCGTCATCTGTCCCGGCTCACGCACCAGCCGCACCGAGTCGGGCGTCCGGTCTTCGCCGTTGATGCGCCGCCCGCCCGCCACGCGCCCGGCAACATCGCGATCGGTCGGCGCGGGCGCTCGTTCGACGCCCAGACGCCGCCGCAGATCGCGCAGGAGTTCCTGCGAGACGCGCCCTTTCACGGTAATCCGGTAGGTGCGGGTGACGCCGTAGCGGGCGTGCGTCAGGCGATCGACGAGCACTCCGTCGTTGGTCATGAGCACCAGGCCGGTGGTGTGGTAGTCGAGCCGGCCCGCGGGGTAGAGCCGTGCGCCGCTGGGGTGCTGCACGAGATCGGTCACGGTTGTGCGTGCCCCGCCCGCGCCGCCGCCGCCGAAGCTCGCGCCGGCGTTGGAGTCTCCCACCTCGTCGCGGGTCGTGCACAGGACGCGGTCGGGCTTGTGGAGCATGACGTACACGCGGCCGGCGAGCCGGCCCGCGGCATTCTCGCCCCCCGGCGACTTCCGCGCGAGTTTCAGCGGCTGGCCATCGACGACGATGCGATCCTTCGCGGGGTTCACGAACGCGGGCAGGTGATCCACGATCGCCCCGTTCACCTCGACCAGGCCGCGTGTGATCATCTCCTCACAGTCGCGGCGCGAGGCGACGCCGGCATCGGCCATGACGCGCTGGAGACGGATGCCGTGCGGGGTTGGTTGGTCGTGTGGCTTGGGCATCTTGTGCAGCATGGTATTCAGACGACCACAGCAGAGGGAGGAAACAAAGGCAACACCGAACAACGAACAGCGAACAACGAACAGCCGGAGAGGGACAAGCTGCTTTGGTCCCGTCTGGCTGTTCGCTGTTCGTTGTTCGCTTTTCGCTTTGCCTTTACGTCCGCACCGTGCTCAGTACCGCGATCGCCACCGGAAGCAAAATCACGACCGGCAGAAACACCGCGAACCCCGCGGGCAATCCCGGCACGGGCATGGCCGCGAGCAGCACGCCGCCCATGAGCGAGACGATCCCCACCGGGGCGCACTTGAGCGACTGCACCAGCATGTTCTTCGGCTCGCGCATCAGGAAGAACGGCATGGTGATGAGCAGCGACAGGATCGCCGACAGCATCGTTGAGATTCGGCCCCAGCGGATGCGCTGCAGCTTCTCGCGCATCTCCGGCTTGAGCTGCGGACTCTCGAGCATGCGACCTATCTGCGCCCACGACAGGCTCTGGCTGAACGATGCGAAACGGTTGAACAGCAGTGTTGATGGTTCGATGTCCGTATCGAGCATGGACGGCGCAGGCTCGCCCGCGCGGGCCCCGCCTTCGCCGGGACGGCCAAGGTCCAGCCGCGTGACCGTCGCGTTGGTCAGCGACCACCCGCGGTTGGCGCCTCCGGCAATCCAGCGTGCCTCATCGGCGCTGACGCGGCTGGTCGCCACGCCCTTGTCGTTGCGTCGCCACAGTTCCACACCGTGCATCGTCGCCGTGCGTGGATCAAACTTGCGGGCGAAGAGCACCTGCCTGCGCCCGTCGGGCGTGGGCGGAACCTGGAACTCGCCCAACTCTCGCTTGCCGGCCTCCGATGGGTCACGCCCGAGCAACGGCGCGATGCGCGGGTTGGCGATCACCAGCTCCTGGTTGATCGTCCGAACACCCATCATCAGCGCGGCCACCAGCAGAACCGGACGGATGGCCCGGAACAGGCTGATCCCGCCCGCCAGCATCGCCACGATCTCGCGATGACGCACGAGCTGCGTGAACGTGAACCCCATCGCGCCGATCAGCCCCAGCCCGATCGTGTAGTTGAACAGTTGCAGAAGCCGCGGCCACCAGATATCGACCACCAGCGCCGCCGTCACCACGGTCTTGCGGAGCGCGCCCAGCGGCTGATCGCGGTGCAGTTCGGCCGCGCGGTTCAGGAACCGGCCGATGTTGAGCGCGACATCGACCATGACCACGAACGAGAACAGCACCACCATCAACGCGATCACGTTGAAGAGGTACTGTCGGGCGATGTGGCGGTCGAGTGTCGAGAACACCGGTGTGCACACCTGTTCGCGGCGTCGCGCGGCCCTACGCCGCGGCGAGCGGCCGTCCGCGGTTGTTCCGCAGGTCCAACCGAATCACCACCCGACCCAGCAAGAGCCCGACGAACGCGCCGGCCGCCACATCGCTCGGAAAGTGCGCCCCCGCCAACACGCGAGAAACGCCGCACAGCACCGCGCCGAGCGCGAACAACGCCCACCACCGCGGCCAGACCGTGATCAACGCCAACGCGAACGCCGCCGCCGGCGCCGCGTGGCTCGAGGGAAGCCCCAGCCCCGAACCGTTCCAGAAGTCGGCGAACCGGAAGACGTACCAGCCGTCCGACAGTTCCGGCCGCTGGCGACGGAGCACGAGCTTGAGCGCCTCGGCCGCGAGCCCCGCCGCCGCGGGGCAGAAGAACAGCAGCGTGCCCACGCGGATCGCTCGCCTGACGCGGGTGGTGTCCGGCTGCACGAACGATCGCAGGATGATCGCCGCCGCGACCGCCGCGGGGAGCCACACGGTGCCGCAGTGCTTGACGGCGTGGTAGATCGCCGACCCGACCGAGCCGAACGCGCCCTGCGCCTCCCATCGCTCGGTCACGGGCATGGTGCGTGTCTTCACAAACAGCCACGCGGCGCGGTCCCAGCCGCTCGCGATGATGAACACGCCGAGCCACGCGAGGGGATGGGCGACCAGGCGTTCGCGTCCGGGGGTCGCTGCTCCGGCGGGTCGCGCGGGCGGTGAGGGTGCCGTCCCGGCGCCCGCGGGCGGCGGCGCGGCCGCGTTCGTTGAAGACACGTTCGGGGCGGGCGGGGATATCACGATCGCGGTGCTCACTTCGATTCCTGATTGTTGCCCCGCTCGCCCTCCGGGGCGTGCGTGAGCGCCTCGATTCCTCGGAATCCCCGCCCGATGAACGCCACGCGGTCCTTCTTGTGCTCCCCTTCGAGTTTGCGCGGATCATCCGTCCGCGTCGAGTTCAGCGGCTCGACACGCTCGAACATCCGCTCCCACCTCGCCACCGTCTGCGGCTTGTCGTTCGAGAGCAGGAGCGCATCCGCGCCGATCAGGCCGGGTTGGGTCAGCGATCGGTCGGGCCACAGATCAAACTGGCTGCGGCGTCCGCCCATGACCGATTGCGCACTGAAGACCGCCACCCCGCGGCCCGTCCCGGCGGTCGCGCCGGGCATCGGGCGGTTCAGGTAGTAATCCAACTGGCTCGCTCGCCCGTAATGCTCGGCGATCAGGACGACGGGCTTGCTCCCGGTTCGACCCGTCTGTTGCGAATCGAGCGACTCGATGACGCGCCGCGCGTGCAAGGCCATCTGCTTCGCCCCGATCAACCGGCCCGGCACCACCGGCCCGGCATCGCGGCCACGGACCGCGCGGATCGCCGATGCGATCGGCGGCAGCGACGATGCTCGGTTGGCCAGCGCCGCCGCGAGGTCGGCACGGTGCAGGATCAGCGCTGCGCACACGCCGTAGATGATCGACAACCGCCACAGCACCTTGACCACGCGGGTTCGAGGCGCGGGAGGCGCCGTCAGGTGCGGCCGGTCGGCGCCGGCGGCTCGCCTCGCCAGTTCATCGGCCGCGTACCACCCCGCGAGCGTCACCACGCTCACGAACCCCGCGATGGCCCAGTTCTGCTCCGGCTCGGCGATGAACGACACGACCAGGTAGAACAGCAGGATCGGCGCCGCGCAGCAGAGCAGGAACGCCGCGCCCAGGCGGCGCGCATCGCCGCCGATCGGCGTTGTCGCCTGTTTCCGCCGGAATACCCGGAGCGCGGCCACCACGCCCAGCGCCAGCACCGGCCCGAACATGCCGATCGGCGCGCTCAGGTACTCGAGCGTCCACGCCGGGTCGTACCCGCGCTTCGCCGGTGACGGGGCGATCGGAACATCGCCGCCCTCAAGCCCGAGGTGCCCGACAAGGTGACGCACGGTCGGCCAGTCCTCGCGGTAGTTCCAGTACACCACAGGCGCGAGCCCGAGCAGGACCACGACCAGTGCGCCGGTCATCCACGCGCCCCAGCCCGGGCACATCCGCAGCCGTCGCGACCTCAACGCCCAGTAGAGCGCCAGCCCCGGGACCAGCAGCAGGATCGTGTACTTGAAGACAAACCCCACGCCGATCGCCGCGCCCAGCAACAGCCACGCCGGCCTCGACCGCTCCATGAGCGCCCGCCAGCCCATCCAGCACGCCCACGCCCAGCACGCCAGGTAGCACCCGTCGATGGTCACGAGGATGCCGGTGACCTGGAACGCCGGCGCGAGCAGGTACGCCGCGGCCGCGAACACCGCCGCCCACGACGGCCGTGCGACCGATCCGTCATCGACAAACGCCCGCCGAGCGACATCGCGCGCAAGCCCCGCGCACGCCAGCGCACCCGCCGCGCTCGCGATCACCGTTGGCAATCGAACCGCCCACTCCTGGTGCCCGAACAGCATCGTGCTCGCCCGGATCGCCCACGCGATCCCCGGGCCTTTGGAGTAGTACGACCAATCCGGGTGCCGGGACCACAGCCAGTAGTGCGCCTCGTCCTCGACAAGGTCGTACGGGCAGAAAAAGCCCGTGTAGATGATGCGTGCGAGCAGGATCAGCGCGATGAACACCAACGCGGTCGTGAGCGAAGAAACGCTCGATCGCGCGAGCGACGCTTTGTCGCCGGGGTCGGCGGGCATCGCGAGCGCGCGACCCGCGCCCGTTGCCGCAACGCCCGACGTCTCGCTTCCGCCATCGGCCATCGCTAGTGCCTCACCAGCTTCACGAACTCGACCACGCCCAGCGTGCCCAGCGCGGCCACACCCGCCCACAGCAGCGGCAGCCCCGCCGCCCCGCTCCCGTGCGTCATGCGCTGGCCCGCGCTGATCGTGATCACCGTCGCCAGCGCGGGGAAGAACGCCCAGAGGTAGACCGCCAGGGGCAGGGAATCCCGCAGCCGGAGCGCCATCGTCGCGCCGATCAGCACCATGACCAGGCACGCCGCCGACATCGCCAACCGCTCCTGCTGCTTGCTCAGCACCTCGCGCATCAGGTCGTCGACGTGCCGCCGCAGGTCGTCCCTGGCGCGCACGATCACGTCCCGCTCAACCGCCCGCTCCCGCTGCCGCTCGTCCGCGGCCGAGAGCAGCGCGTACGTGCCGTCGGCAATCAGGTCCTCCGCGGGGTCCCGCACCAGCGAGAGTTCCGACAGCGTCCACTCGCTGATGATGCCCGGCGCGGCCCGGATCTCGGCGCCGCTGTCATCGATCACCGGCGCCAGCAGTTCACCGTTCTCGTCCATGTCCTGCGCCGAGACCTCCATCAGTTGCAGGGTCATCGACACCCTCGCGCGGCTCGCCCGCTGAGGCCCAGCCCCGCCGCCCAGCACCGGCGAGGCCGCCGCCACGCTCGACGGCTTCGGCAGGCGCAGCTCCGCCGAGTTGGCCCGCTGGCTCTGAATGGTCCCGTCGCCCAGCGTCCGCTCGACGACGATCGGCTGGCCGCGCTGACGCGGAAAGACCTGGTACCGGCTCATGTCGCGCGGTCCGCGCCGCGTCCCCGCGGATCCACCGGTCTGGTCCTCGACATCCAGCCGCCGCGCACGGATCTCGCCGGCCTTCAAGACCACCCGTTGCCCGAGCGCATCCACGAACTCCACGCGCGCCGACGCGTCTCGGAGCGATTCGCGGATCGCCTCGATCGCCTCGAACTGCGCCAGCGTCATCGCCAGTTCGCGCCGGCGACGATCGACATCCTGGATCCGCTCCGGCTTGTCCTTGAGGGCCCGCAGCTCCGCATCCGTCAGGTACTTCGGATCGTCCGTGAATGAGTTGGGGATCAGGAACGGCTGGATCGTCTGCCCGACTTCGCCCCGCTTGTCGTTCCGCTGAAACACCGCATCCCGCGGCCGGATCACCACCTCGGTCATCGGCCCCGCGCTCGTTTCCGATTCTTCCGTCGCGGCGTTGACCCGCCGCAGCCACACGGTCGCTTCGCGCGCCGAGGCCTGCTCTTCCACCTCGCCCTGCTTGTCGAGTTTGACCAGGAGCAGCCCCCCCAGCCACAACTTCTGGAACGCGCCCGTCTCGGCATCCGCGCCCTGCTCAACGACCTCATCGGCAAACAGGAAGCGCCGCTTGTCCGACCCCAGCGGCACCGCCTCACCCGACTTGATCTGGTGCACGATGAACTTGGAGATGTCCTGCGAGACCAGTTCGCTCATCTGGCGCAGAAACGCCGGGATGACTCGGTTGGAGAGCACCAGCAGCAGCATCGCCAGCACGACACCGGACGCGAGCGCGGGAAAGATCAGCGACCGGTGGCTGATCCCCCCCGCGTACGCCGCCGTCGCCTCGTTGTCCGCTGTCAGCCGGTGGTAGGCCAGCGTCGCCCCGAAGCACGCCGCGAACGGCAAGGCGTACTGCAGCATCGGCGGCATCGCCAGCAGCATGAACCGCAGCGTATCGACCGGCCCCAGTTTCCCATCCGCCAGCGGTTTCACGGCCGCGGCGAAGGCGATCACCGTCACGAGCACCGCCGAGGTCAGAAGAATCAACCGCCACAGGTCCCAGAGGATGTGCAGCCAGAGGGTGAGGGGCGGACGGCGGGTCATGCGGAGGGTGATGGTAGGAAGCGAAGGGCGCGACCAACCGCGCCGGGCGCCACGAGCCGCGGCACAGCCGAGCTCGGTGACGGGCACACCCCCTCGCCTACTTCCTTCTCACCTCCACCTTCCCCCCCGCCACATCCTTGATTGCGTACCCCATCGCGGCGAGTTCATCGCGGATCGCGTCCGATCGCTTGAAGTCCCTGGCCTTCTTCGCGTCCACGCGCTCCTGCAACTTCGCGATGACCGACGGGTCGGGCGCGAGTCCGTCCATGAACAACCCAAGCTCGGTCTGCGCCTGCGCGGGCTTTTCGAGTTCCAACAGCCCCAGCACCGCATCGATCCGCTTCAACGCGGCCAGGTCCGCCGCCGTCGGTCTGGGCGTCTCGTTCAACCATTTGTTCAGTTCGCCGAGCGCGCCCGCGATGTTCAGGTCCTCGTGCATCGCCTCCGCAAACGCCCCTTCCACCGTGCCGGCATGACGGCTCTCCGAGCCGTCGCTTGCGCCGTTCTCCGCAAACCGCCGCAGCCGCTCCACCATCCGCTGGCTGTCCCTCAACCCCTGCTCCGTGAAGTTCGCGTTCGAGCGGTAGTGCGTCTTGATCAGCTCCAGCCGCACCGCCGCCGGCTCGTACCCCTTCGCAAACAGATCGCGGGCCGTGAAGAAGTTGCCCTTGCTCTTGGACATCTTCGCCCCCTCGACGAACAGGAACCGCGGGTGAAACCACATCCGCGCGAACGTCCCGTGCCCCGCATCAGCGCAGAACGCCGCGCTCGACTGCGCGATCTCGCACTCGTGGTGCGGAAAGATGTTGTCCTCACCGCCGGAGTGGATGTCGATGATCGCCGGGTCCGGCGTGTGCCCGCCCTCACCGAGCAGCCGGTCAAACTCCGCCTCGCCCAGCAGACTCCGCGCGCTCATCACCGTGCACTCGATGTGCCAACCCGGATACCCCTGCCCCTCGATCCCCCCCGGCGAGGGCCACTTCATCACGTGCGCCGCATCCTCTTTCCACAGCAGGAAGTCCGCCGGGTGCTTCTTCTCCTGCTGGTTCCCCTCGCTGATGCGCCCGCCCGCGCCCGACTGAAGGGCCTCGAGCGTGTTCCCGCTCAGCGCCCCGTAGCGCTCGAAACTCTCGACGGAGAAGTACACGGCCTTCCGCCCGGGTGCGCCCCCGACATACGCGTGCCCGCGCGCGATCAGCGCATCGATCACCCGCTTCATCCCGTCGATGTGCTTCGTCGCGCGCGGCATCAGCCCCGGCTCTTTCTCGGCCTCGACCGCGACCTTCAGCCCCAGCCGCTTCGCATCGTCCACGAACGCATCGCCATAGAACGCCGCGATCTGGTACGGGTCGCTCGGGTCGATGTTGACCCCCGCCGGCAGTCTCCCGCTCTTCTTTGCCTCCGCGATCCGCCGACCCGCCACGGCCATCCGGTCTTCCCCGTTCTCGCCGCCATCCGCATCGTCGGTCATGTGCCCGACATCGGTGATGTTCATCACGTGCACCACGCGCCGCGGCCCGGAAACCGCCTTCCCGTCACGGCCCGTCACCTCGCACAAGGGCGACTCCACAAACCGCCGCAGCACATCCGCCGCGAGAAACGACCGGAAGTTCCCGATGTGCGCGTAGTCGTAGACGGTCGGTCCGCACGTATAGAACGTCACCCGTGCGGGATCGCGCGGCATGAACGGCTCGATCGTGCGGGTCAGCGTGTTGTAAAGCTTCAGGGGCATCGGACGAGAGGGTACCCCGCCTCTCCGAGGCGGGACGCGCCTCCTCGCCTACTCCCGCGCCTTCACGCACAAACAACTCGCATGGATGTCCGTATCCGCACGTTTCCACGTCCGCTCAAACCGTTTCCGCACAGACTCCGCCTCTTCCAGTCTGCCCTGCGCGTTGAGAGCCTCGGCCAGTCCGAACAGCGACCACCCGTTCTCCGGCCAGCGCCGCAGGTCCTCGCGGTACACCGCCTCCGCCTCGGCGTACGCGCCCGTCTTGAGCAGCACCGCGCCCAGCGGGTGCCGCACGGGGTGCAGCCAGTCCGGCGGTTCCATGTACCGCAACCGGTCCTCGATCTCCACGCCCTTGCCGAACGCCTCGATCGCGGCCGCGTTGTCGCCCTCGGCCAGCGCGATCTCGCCATCCAGCATGTGCGATGCGATCGCCAGCACCGTGTGCGCCTTGTTGATCGACATCATCGCCTCTTCCGGCACCGCCGCCACCGCGGACGCGAACGCGTCTCGCTCCGCCTTCGCGTCCGAGACATTGTCGAGCGCGGCCTGCGCCACGCCCCGCATGAAGTGCCGCATCGCCCGCGACACCGGGAACCGCGCCTCCGGCTCGGGCAGTTTCAGGATGTCGCTCCACATCCCGAACCGCATCTGCACATCGCCGACGATCGACATGAACGGATCGACCAGCCCGGGGCTCTGGCTCTTGAAGTCTTCGGGAATGGAGGCCACCAGCGTCTTCGCCGCGGAGAGCGCTTCCTTCCTCCGCCCCTGCATCATGCTCGAGAACGACAGGAAGTGGTGGTTGTGCGCCATGTACACGCGGTAGAACCCCTGCCGCGGCGAGAGCTTGCGGTAACGGTCATCCGCCATGATCGCCTTCCGGTTCGCCTCGCTCGCCTGCTCCCACCCGCCGACGCGGATATCGATGTGCGAGGGCATGTGCACCATGTGACCCGACGCCGGCACCAGCGTGCGCAGCCGATTCGCCGAGGCCACCGCCCGCTCCGGCGCGGGAGATGCCTCCACCGTGTGGATGTACAGGTGGTTCGCGCCCGGGTGCATCGGGTTGATCGCCAGCACCTTCTCGAGTGTGGCCACGATCTCCTCGGTCCCCGGTTGCGGCTGGCCGTCCGCCTGCCACAGGTCCCACGGACGCAGGTCCATCATCGCTTCCGCGAACAGGCACCCCACATCCGCGTCGTTCGGGTGCTTCTTCCACACCTCGCGCATCGCGTTCGCGTACGCGGCGTCGAGCCCGGTGCGATCCGTCGGCGGCGTCTCCGCGTACCGCGCCCCCAGCGCGGCGATCAGTTCCTTCCCGACCGGCGAGATGTGTTCCGAGGCCCGCCGGGCCTTCACCAGCGCGGCCCACGCCGCGTGGCCCGCCTCCGGTGTCATCGCCGCGTTGTTGATGTGCGGCCCGTGACACAGGGCGACGCCCCACCAGGCCATCGCGCACCCGGGGTCCAGACGCGCGGCCTCCGAAAACGATCGGATCGCCTCGTCGTGGTTGAACGCGTACGCGAAGTTCAGCCCCTGGTTGAAGTACGACTGCGCCTCGGCGTTCATCGTGCTCACGGCGCGCCGGTACGAACCCATCCCCTGGAAGAGTTGCGGCTGGGGCTCCGCCGCCGTCGCGCGCGGGCGCTTGTGAGCCTGACATCCCGACAGCACCACCACCGCCGCAACAACCAACAGTGTCCGAGCAAGCATGTTGACATCCTTTCGTGGATGGATCGATCTCGATACCGAGACCCCCATCGTTGGCCCGATGTCCGCCGCCCGCCGCGCCATTGCACAGCCTCCCAAACTCGAGCGCCCCTCGGCCGACACCGAACTCACGCCGGATTGGCCTCGCTGACAGGTGGTTCCGCGGCCGCCGCCTCGTGGTGCTCGCTCGGCACGAGGATGCGCACGCGCACCACCTTCATCGGCGTCGATTGCAGCACCGTCACCACCATGCGCGGTCCGCCCGCGCTGTGACCACCCGGGTCGCCTCCGATTCCCGCGCTGTTCACCCGCGGTCCGCCGAACGTGAAGCTCTCGTTCTGCGCCGGCATCCGACCCAGCGTGCTCAGCACGAACCCGCCCAGCGTGTCGTACTCGTCCGACTCGGGCACCTCTACCCTCAACTGCTCCAGCGCGGCGTTCACATCCGCGATGTACGCCCGGCCGTCGATCTCCGCCACGCCACCATCACCCCGCTCGTTCGCCCTCACCTCGATCCGCGGCGGGTCATCCGCGGCCTGCTCGTACTCGTCCTGGATGTCGCCGAACACCTCTTCGATGATGTCCTCCAGCGACACGATCCCCGCCGTCCCGCCGTACTCGTCCACCACCACCGCGACATGCACCTTCTTCTCGACAAACTCCTCCGCCAGCGCGCGGATGGTCTTGCTCTCGGGAACCAGCATCGCCGGCCGCAGGATCGCGCGAAGGTCAAATCCCCCGGCGTTCCCGCCGGACGGCGTGGGGCCGCTCACCCGCGTTCCCCCGCCCGCCAGCCACTGCAGAAGGTCCTTCACGTAGAAGAACCCGACAATCTCGTCCAGGCTGTTCTTGTACACCGGCACGCGCGAGTGCCGCGCCTTCCGCACGAACGCCGTGATCGTGCCCAAGTTGCCCGTCAGCGGCAGGGCCTCGATCTCGTTCCGCGGCGTCATGATCTGCTCGACGGTGCGGTCCTTGAACCCGACCACCGCCTCGATCATCTCCCGCTCGCGCTCGTCGATCTGCCCCTCGCGCTCGCTCTCCTCCACGACATCGAGCAGTTCCTGCTCGATCTCCTCCCCCTTGTTCCGTTCCTTCACGCCCATCACCGCGCGCACCGTCGCGTCCACCACCCCCGAGATCGGCGCGAACGGGCGTTGCACGACATACGCCGCGCGAATCAGCGATGAGAAGTGGTACACCAGCCGCTCGCCGGCGTGGCGCGACAGGCTCTCGGCCACCACGATCCCGCACAGCCACACCAGGAGCCCCGTGCCCGCCACCGCGATCAGACCGTCCGGCCAGCCCATCCGCGGCGAGCCCCGCACCTGCGAGACCAGCGAGGCCGCGATCACGCCCATCGCCAGCGTGCAGATGATCCGCACCAGCGCGATCGACCGCGCGTGCGCCTCCACATCCGCGTTGATCCGCGCGATCCCCGCCAGTTTCGACCGCCTCGCGCGCTTTCGTGCCGCTAGCGCCTCGAGCGCCGACCGCGACAGGTCGTTCAACCCCGAGTGCAGCGCGCCGAAAAGCGTGCTCAACGCAAGGCACCCCGCCAGGATCAGGACGGTCGTCTGCACCACCTCAGTTCACCCCCTCTTCACGCGCCGGCCCGCCAAACACCCGCCCGACACCGATCATCTCCAGAACCCGATCTTCCGCCGCGTGCATCCGCTCGTACGCCGACTCGTCGTGGTCGTCGTGACCCAGGCAGTGCAGCAGCCCGTGGACGATGTAGAGCGCCAGTTCCTGCTCAACATGGTGCCCGCGAAGTTTCGCCGCGCGCCTCGCCTCATCCACGCACACCAGGATGTCCACATCCATCGCCATCGGCGAGGTCGCCCGCTCCCCCGCGTCGCGAAGGTCGAAGGTCAGCACATCCGTAGTACCCGCCACGCCGCTGTAGCGTTCGTGGGCCGTGGCCATCTCCGCATCGCGAACTATCCGAACGCGCACCTCACCGCTCACACCCAACTCCGCGGCCGCCCGCGTCGCAGCCCTCTCGACGTACGACGATTCCGCGCTCGATAACGCGCCACCCGCATCCACCCATTCGACTTTGGCTACACCCACATCTTGCCTGCCGCCCACGCGGCCGGAAGATCCCGGATGTTCGCTGTCGAGATTTCGCCCAGTCATCGCACCAACTCCCCCTCTAACCCCCAAGAAAACCCGGCCTCTCCGCTCGGAGGGCCACGTGCCGAAGTATAGCAAAACGGGCCGGCGGACGGAAGGTCAATGGCCAGAATGTTCATATTTTGTAAGGATTCTCGATCTCACGGGTGAGAGTAAACCCCCCTATTGTGGGGATTTGCTCGAAGCAATTCGCCTTATAGCACCGACGGTCCAGGGTTACGGATCTGCCGTCTTCCTGCCATCCTCCGTCCTTTACTTCCCAATCCCGACTTCCCTTCCTAGGGCCCGCCATGTCCGCACCCACGACCTCCAATCCGAGCACCCCGAAGCCGGCATCCAGCAAACCCGGAGAGGACGCCCTGCCGTTCCGCTATGACGCCACGCTTGCCGGAGAGATCGAGACGCGGTGGCAGAAGCACTGGGAAGATCGAGGCACGTTCACCACGCCCAACCCTGGTCAGCCGGGCGGGGGGCTCGATTCGAGCAAGCCCAAGTTCTATTGCCTGGACATGTTCCCCTACCCCTCCGGCGCGGGGCTGCACGTCGGCCACCCCGAGGGCTACACGGCCAGCGACATCGTGTCGCGCTTCATGCGGATGAAGGGCCACAACGTGCTCCACCCGATGGGCTGGGACGCCTTCGGACTTCCGGCCGAGCAGTACGCGATCCAGACCGGTGTCCATCCCGCCGTCACCACGCGCAAGGCGATCGACAACTTCCGGCGCCAACTCAAGCGCTTCGGCTTCAGTTACGACTGGTCGCGTGAGTTCGGCACGATCGACCCCGAGTACTACAAGTGGACGCAGTGGATCTTCCTGCGCATGTACGACGCGTGGTTCGATCCGCAGTCGCCGAACCGCATGGGGGGGGTGGGGGGCAAGGGTCGCGCGCGGCCGATCTCTGAGCTGATCGCGGAGTTGGAGTCCGGCGACCTGCGGGTTGGTCTCGACGGCGGGCTTGTGCACGTGGGTCTCGCCGCGGCCAATCCGATCCTCGGCGGGGAGCCGGTCGGCACCCACCGCTGGCACGAACTCGACACCCGCCAGCGCCGCGCCGTCATCGACAACCAGCGCCTGGCCTACCTCGGCGAGACCACCGTCAACTGGTGTCCCGCGCTTGGGACCGTGCTCGCCAACGACGAGGTCATCGACGGCAAGAGCGAACGCGGCGGCCACCCGGTCCTGCGCAAGCCGCTCAAGCAGTGGATGTTCCGCATCACCGCCTACGCCGACCGCCTGCTCGCAGATCTCGCGCTCATCGACTGGCCCGAATCCACCAAGACCATGCAGGCCGAGTGGATCGGCAAGAGCGAGGGGGCGGAGATCGACTTCCCGGTGGCCGGTACAAACTCCGAAGTCCTCCGAGTCTTCACCACCCGCCCCGACACCATCTTCGGCGCCACGTACATGGTCGTCGCGCCCGAGCATCCGCTGGTCAAGATGGCGCTGGGCAGGCCCGGCGCGGCCGCGGATTCCGCCGCGCTGCGCGCCTACGTCGAGGCCGCGCGCAACCGATCCGAGGTGGATCGCATGGCCGATGCCAAGGACAAGACCGGCGTCTTCACCGGCCTCCATTGCACCAACCCCGCCACCGGGAAGCCGATCCCCGTCTGGACCGCCGACTACGTGCTGATGGGCTACGGGACCGGCGCGATCATGGCCGTGCCCGCGCACGACGAGCGCGACCACGCCTTCGCGCTCAAGTTCGGGCTTCCCATCGTCGAGGTCGTGCGCCCGCTCGACGCGGGCGACCGGCCAGCGCGCCTCAGCGGCGGCGAGCCCGGAACGCGGGATTCGTGCTTCTCCGGCGACGGTGTCGCGGTCAACTCCCGCGGCGCGGAGTGCTCGATCGACGGTCTGCCCACGCCCGAGGCCAAGATCGCGATCACCGCCTGGCTCGAGAAGTCCGGCCGCGGCACGCGAAAGGTCAACTTCAAGCTGCGGGACTGGGCCTTCAGCCGCCAGCGCTACTGGGGCGAGCCATTCCCGATCGTCTACGACGCCGCGGGGAATCATTACCCCGTCAGCCCCGGCGCGCTCCCTGTCGAACTGCCCTCGCTCGCCGACTATTCGCCCGTCGAAAGCGACGACCCGCAACCCTTGCTCGCCAAGGCGGACGAGTGGGTCAACACGACCGCCGGCGAGGCGGGTGTCGATCCGCAGGTCCTTCCGCCCGAAACGCCCGTGCGCCGCGAGACCAACACCATGCCCGGTTCCGCCGGGAGTTCGTGGTACTTCCTGCGATACTGCGATGCCCGCAACAACGACCGCTTCGTCTCGCACGAGGCCGATCGCTACTGGATGCTGAGCCGCAAGAAGGGGGCCGGCGATCGAGCGATCAAGGGATCGGGCGAGCCGTGGCAGGCCGGAATCCACCACACCGGCGGCGTCGACCTCTACATCGGCGGCAGCGAGCACGCCGTCGGCCACCTGCTCTACTCGCGCTTCTGGCAGAAGGCGCTCTTCGACCTCGGCGAGGTCGCGACGCCCGAGCCGTTCGGGCGCCTCTTCCACCAGGGCATGATCACCAGTTTCGCGTACCAGCGCCCCGACAGGAGCCTGGTCCCGTGCGACGAGGTCGATGAGCCGCGCGAGGGCGAGTACATCGAGCGCGGCAAGGGCACGAAACTGACGCAGATCGTCGCCAAGATGTCCAAGAGCCTGAAGAACGTCGTCAACCCCGACGACATCATCGCGCAGTTCGGCGCCGACACCTTCCGCCTCTACGAGATGTACATGGGCCCGCTCGCCGCGAGCAAGCCGTGGAACACCAAGGACGCCGTCGGCATCTACCGCTTCCTGCAGCGGGCCTGGCGCGTCGCGGTCGATGAACAGACCGGCGAGTTGCGCCTCGCGGCCTCCCCGAACCCCGAGGTCGAGAAGCAGCTCCACCGCACGGCCCACAAGGTCGAGCACGACACGCCCAAACTCGCGTTCAACACCGCGATCGCGGCGATGATCGAGTTCGTCAACACCGCGACCGCGAGCGGCGGGGAGGGGGGGCTCACGCGCGAGCAGCTCGGGATGTTCACGCTCGTGCTCGCGCCCTACGCGCCCCACATCGCCGAAGAACTCTGGCACAAACTCGGCAACCCCGCCTCGCTCGCGCACGAGCCTTTCCCGCGGGCCGACCCGAAGATGCTCGTCGATGACACCGTCGAGCTTCCCGTGCAGGTCGCCGGCAAGGTCAAGGCCCGGATCAACGTCCCCACCGGCGCGGGCAAGGACGAGATCGAGCGGGTCGCGATGGCCGATGCCGGAGTGCAGGCCGCGATCGCCGGAAAGGCGGTTCAGAAGGTGGTCGTGGTCCCCGGCAAGATGGTGAGCATCGTCACGAAGTGACTCACTTGCCCGCGGGGTTCTTGGCCGCGCGCTTGGCCTTCGCCGCGCTCCTCGCCTCCTCGGCGATGATCTGGCGCAGCTTCACCTTCTGTTCCTCGGTGAGCAGGCCGAGCGACTTGAGCATCACGACCGCCGCCTTGCCCTTGTCGGGCTTGCCCATCGAGTTGGCGTAGAGGTCCAGGAACATGCCCTGGATCTTGCTCTCCTGCTCGGCCGTCAGGTCGAGCTTGTGCACGAGTTCCTTGAACTCCTTGTCGCCGCTCTCGAAGACGCGCTTTCCGGAGTCCTCCACTTCGAGCTGGAAGTGTGTGAAACCCTCGGCCACCCGCGCGCCGAACCGGTCCTTCTGTTCGCCGCGGTTGATGCGGTCCTCGACGGCCGCGGCCATGTACTCGGCGTGCAGGCGCCGCAACTCCTTCGCGTGGGCGGGCGTCAGGGCCCCGGCCACCTGATCGATCAGCAGCCCCTTCTCGAAGATCGGCCTGGCCTTCTCGAAGAGTTCCTGCAGGGCCTTCTGGCCCTGCCCGCCGTCGGCGCCCTTGAACGCACCGTCGAGCCGCAGCACCAGCGGGATGTTGTCGCGGATCAGCGCGTCGAGCGCGGTCTTGCGCTGCACGAGCACCTTCTCCGCGGCCTGCTTCTCCTCGGGCGAGAGGCCCAGCAGCGCGACCGCCGCGCCGACGGGCTCGATCTCCAGCCGCTTGAGCCGACCGTCGAACTCGCGTTGCACGAGCGTCCGATCGTCGGCCTGCTTGCGACCGACCTTCGGCCCCGCGAGCGCATCCTTCTGCGGGATGGACGCGGGCGGATCGGCGAGCGCGACACACGGGATGAACACGATGGCGGTAAAGAGCGTGCGCATGGTGCGGCCCCTTGATGTCCAGATGGTACGGACACTCTTGGGAAATCCAACACCCGCGGTTTCACGGTTCCCGCGCTCGACGGCCGTGCCTCTATGATCGGCCATGAACCGAGACCAACTGGCCCGCGCGATCGCCGATGCCTCGCTCCTGCGGGGCAACTTCACACTCCGTTCGGGGCGAACGAGTTCCTACTACCTCGACAAGTACCTCTTCTCGACGCGGCCGGAAGTGCTCCGTGAGTTGGCCGACCTTTTCGCCGAACGGATCGCGGGTATCGAGCGTCGCACGGGCAGGTCCATCACGCGACTCGCCGGCGCGGAGCTCGGGGGAATCCCGCTCGTGACGGCCGCGAGTCTCAAGACCGGCCTGCCGTGCCTGTTCGTCCGCAACGCGAAGAAGGACTACGGCACGGCCAAGCAACTCGAGGGCAAGCTGGAGAAAGGCGACGGTGTCGTTCTGCTCGAGGATGTTGCGACCACGGCAGGCCAGGCGCTCGAAGCGGTCAACGTGCTGAAGGATCTCGGCGCGAACGTGCTCGGTGTCATCGCCACGATCGACCGGCAGGAGGGTGCGGCCGAGAACATGAAGGCAGCGGGTGTGCCGTTCGAGGCGCTGTTTACCAAGGCGGACCTGGGCATCAGCGAGTGAGTGGCGCTCAAGCGCCCGGCACGCGCTCCACCCTCCCCATCCTGAACCATCCGCACGCGCGGCAGAAGCACAGCACGCGCTCGCCGATGCTCGCCGCGCCGAGGCGAAACCCGGGGTAGGGCTTGCGAGCGCCGCAGCGCGGACAGGTGATGGACCACCCGGGCGCCAGCGGGTTCGGTGGACTCGACGGGGTTGGGCGGCGAGAGCCGGTCATCTTCGGGCCCTCCGAGAGAGTTGAGACCCGCCCCCGTGATTGCGCTATCCATTGATCAGATCAACCCGCGCAACGCGGCGAACACAAAGATGCCGACCAGGACAACGACGGTGGCCACGACCCAGAGCCTGTATCGCCCCGATCCGGCATCCCGACCGCGCTCGAAGGCGTGGCCGCAGTGGTAGCAGATCGCCGACTCGTCGAACACGTCCTTGCCGCACTCGGGGCAGCGTCGAGTGACATCGCCGAACCGCTCGATATCCGCGGCCGACGGGCCGTCGTCATCCTCGTCGTCGTACGGGCCGGGGCGGGAGCGGCGACCGACGACATCGCCCGAGACCGGGGCGCGGCGGATTGCGCCGCGCCCTCGCCCGGCGGGGTCGGGGTTGTCGTCGTGGATTCTCGGGGTCTGCCTGGCCACGGTCGGCTCCACTGTTGATTCGGATTCGGGACGTTCAGTTTCGACTCGCGGCGAGCCGCGCCGCCTCCTCGCGTTCGGCCACACCCGTGCAGAGGTAGAGCGCGGCCATGCGAACGGCCAGCCCGTTGGTGACCTGCCGGAAGATCAGGCTCCGCGGACCGTCGGCGACCTCGTCGGCGATCTCGATGCCCCGGTTCATCGGGCCGGGGTGCATCACGATCGCGCCGGGGCGCAGCCGCGCGGCGCGCTGCGGCGTGAGGGCGTAGGACTGGACGTACTCGCGGATGCTGGGGAACGCCGGCGAGGCCGCGGCCTCGGCCCTGGCGGGCTCGGGCTTGCTGCCGGGCGGGCCCGCCGCTTTACCTGCCTCACCGTGCCGCTCGAACTGGATTCGGAGCATGTTCACGGCATCGACCTCCGAGAGCACCGCATCGAAGTCGTGGACCACCTTGCAGCCGAGCGATTCGAGGGAGCGCGGGGCGAGCGTGGTCGGGCCGATGCACAACACCTCGGCGCCGAGCTTGGTGAGTCCGGCGATGTTGGAACGGGCGACGCGCGAGGAGACGATGTCGCCGACGATGGCGACCCGGACGCCGGTGAGGTCGAAGCGATCGAGCCGCTGGCGGGCCGGGCTCGGGCCTGCGGGGAGCCGGGCCATCTGCGCCTCGATGAGCGTGTAGATGTCGAGCAGGCCCTGCGTGGGGTGTTCGTGGCGGCCATCCCCGGCGTTGACGACCGCGCAATCGACCACGCGGGCGACCAGCGCGGCCGCGCCGCCGGCCCGGTGGCGCACCACCAGGCAGTCAACCCCCATGGCCTCGATGTTGAGCGCGGTGTCGTCGATGCTCTCACCCTTGTTGACCGAGGAGGTGCTGGCCGTCAGGTCGATGACATCGGCGCTGAGCCGCTGGGCCGCGAGCGTGAAGCTCAGGCGCGTGCGGGTCGAGTCCTCGAAGAAGAGGTTGGCGACGACCTTGCCGCGGAGCGCGGGAACCTTCTTCACCGATCGCCCGGAGACCTCGGCGAACGAGCGGGCGGTGTGGAGAATGGTGCGGATCTCCTCGGCCGAGAGGTCTTGCAGGCCGAGCAGGGCGCGGTAGGGCCACGGAGCGGGGGCGGCGTCTTCGGTCATCAAAGCGGAGTGTACGCCGCGGCGGGCCTGGACTGACGAGCCGTCGGTGCTGCGGGGTGTAGTCCAAGTTTGTGGGTGCGAGGACTGGGGGCGGGGTACCCGCCACCACAAACCTGGACTACACCCGCGCCACGCGGCGTGCGAGATTGCCGGGCGATCGCGGGCACGGGCCGAATGCCTGAACGGGCACTGGTTTGAATCGCTGGAAGAAGCCCGGGAAACCATCGAGGCGTGGCGGACGGATTACAATGAGCAGAGACCCCACAGCGCTCTGGGCAACCTGGCCCCCAGTGAGTCGCTTCAACCGGCCAGGCTAGTCTGGCCGGTTGAAGCCCTTGGCTCTCATCCGAACTGGACCGAGGATGGGGTCAAGACCACCCCGTATCGCACCCCCTCACCCCGGCTCATCACGTCCATGTTTTCAGCGCAAGGGTCGGGATGCCGAGGTGACGCAATGTGGATGGAATTCCCGCCGCGCGGCGGCCGGCAGCTTGCGCCCCTCGGCTCTACGCCTGGTGAGCGCGGCTACGCGCGGGTGTTGATGCTGATGCCGTCGGAGTCGTCCTGGGGCATGAGGCGAACATCGATCTTTTCAGTAGGGCCGGGGGTGAGGCGAACGGCGGCGAACTCGGGCTGGAGGGGGATCTCGCGCTCGGGGCGCTCGACCAGGACGCAGAGGTGGATGCGGCTGGGGCGGCCGAAGTCGAGGATCTCGCGGATGGCGGCGAGCACGCTGCGGCCTGTCATGATGACATCGTCGCAGAGGATGATCTCGCGGCCTTCGACGGAGAAGCCGATGTTGGTCTTGCCGACGCGGGCCATCGAGCCGGTCTCGCTGAGGTCGTCGCGGTAGAGCGTGATGTCGATGGAGCCGACATCGGCGATGTTCATTTTCCTGGCGAGGCGCTCGGCCAGAACATCGCCGCGGCGGCGGATGCCGATGAAGGCGATCTGGGCCGGGTCCTTGGAGCCCTTGCGGATCTGCGAGCAAAGGTCATCGAGGAGGGCGTCGATGCGGTCGGGGTCGGCGATGGGGCGGGAGTGGGGGGGGGTGGACATGGGAGGAAGTAAAGGCGAGCGGGGAACTCGGAGCGCGGGGTGCGGAGTTCGGAATGGGAAGGCCAAAGGCAAAGCGAACAGCGAACAGCGAAGAACGAACAGCCGCAAAGTGCCTCTGGCAACGCTCCGGATCGCGACTCAGTTACGAACTCCGAGGTCCGCCTTTCGAGTTCCGACTTCGGCCTGGCCTGCCGCGGCGATGAGGCCCACGGTTCGCATGGCGAGGCCGAGTGGAGCCCGCATCACCCCCGCATGAGAGGGCCCAGGACGGAGATCGCGGAGACGGCGACGGCGTTCTGGATGAAGTGGGCGGTGGCGCAGGGGATGATGCTGCCCCGCCACTCGCGGATCATGGCAAAGACCAGGCCGAGCGCGCCCACGACGACCATCTGGAGGAGGGCGTAGGGGTGCATCGCGGCAAAGGCCAGCGCGGTGATGAGCCCGGCGAGGACGACCGACCAGCGGCGTCGGAGGTGGCGGTACAGCGCGCCGCGGAAGATGGACTCTTCGACGATCGGGGCCCAGATGACGGCGAGGAGCACGACGATGATCGTGATCCAGATGTTGCCGGTGCTGAGCAACTCCTCGACCTTGTTGATCTGGCGGGGCGAGATGGGCTCCTGGCCCGTGAGGGCCTTGAAGATCAGCCCGATGACGAAGGCCAGGATGACGGTGACGATCATGACGGGCAGAGCGCAGAAGTAGCCGAGCACGCCGCAGCCGACCTCGGCGGCGACTCCGGCCGGGCCGGGGCGGTTGGCGCGCCAGCCGATGCGCTCACGCCACATGCGCCAGTTCATGCCACGCACGACGGGCCAGAAGATGGCGGTCGCCAGGAGCCAGTTGCCGCCCAGAGCGACGATCGTCATGGCCTGCTCGGAGGCGTCGAACTCGTGCAGCGCCAGCAGGGCGAGCTTGATCGCCAGGAAGCCGCCGGCGAAGATGCACACGGTCTCGAGCCAGACGTGGGCGGCCCAGGCGGGCTGATCGTCGGCGAGCGGCGGCGGACGGACGAACTTTGACCGCAGCCTGCCCTTGACCAGGAGCACCAGCGCGGTGATGAGCAGACCGAAGCCGGCGAGCAGAGCCAGGAGCATCAGGCAACCGACGATGACCGCGAACGTCAGGAACACCGTGGACTGGCGCTTGGCCTGGGCGATGACGGCGGAACCGGGGTCGCCCGCGGCGAGCAGGGCCTCGGCGAACCAACCGTGGCGGTTCTGGAGCGCGGCGGTCTGGGTCGCGGTAAGGTCCTTGATGGCCGCGGCGGCGGCCGCGCGGCGGGCCGTGCCTTCGGGCGCATCGCTCATCGCGGAGAGGATGGACTTCGCAACGCCGATGTCTTCGAGCAGCGGTGAGGCCGGATCGCAGGCCGTGGCGGCGGCATCCAGTCGCTCGCTGATTGATCGCGGCTTGGGAGCCATGAACGCGCCGGCGGGCGCGCCCGGCGCATCCGCCTCGCCCGCGGCGATGAGCAGCATGGCCTCGCGAACGTCCCACGCCGGTTCGCCGCCGCCGAGACCCGAGCCGTCAACCTGAGACCGGAGCGCACCCTGGAACTCGGGAACTTCTCCCCAGGCCAGAACGAGCTTGCCGATCATGATGAGCGGGTCAGAGGTGGGGGCCTTGACGTTGAGTCCGACCTTGGCGTCTTGGGCTTCGGCCGAGTTCTCCGGCGCGGGCCGCTGCATGAACCAGACCGTGCCGATGAGCAGGAGTGCGAGCGCGGCCAGCCACAAGCGCGGCCGCGCTGGACCTTCGGTGTTCGGGTCGGTCGGGCTGAACGGCGCGGGTGTCGAGGTGGGGTCCATGCCTGTTGATCGTTCAACGCGGGCGGCGCGCTGCATAAGAGCGCGCGAACAGTAGTGCCGGGCGGTACACTCTCGCAGGAGAACTCCGGATGATGTGCTCAACTTTGGCGCTCGCTTGGATGATGGTGGTTCCGGTGGGGGCGAGGCAGGCCGCGCCGCCGGAGCCCGCGGCCACTCCGGGGCAGGTCCAGCCGGGTTCTCCGCCACCGCCGGAAGCGAAGGCCGCCAGCCCTGATCCCGCCGTTACCGCGGCCGAGACTTATTCGGTGCTCCTCGGTCAGGCGTGGGCGGCTCTGTCGGCGGGCGATTCGGACCGCGCCGAAGCGTTCATCGAATCGTCTCCGTCGGCCGGGCGTGGGTGGGAGGCGTCGCACATCCTGGCGTGGGCCAGGTACGCGGCGGCGCACACCGGGCTTTCTCCCGAGGCTCGACAGGGCTGGACCCTGGTGGGCGGCGCTGAATCGCGTGTGAATATCGACATCGATCCGTCGTCGCGCTGGCTCGCGTTCGGGGGGACCGATGCGAAGGTGCACATCTTCGACCTCGCCACCGGGACGGAGGTTCACGCGATGCACGCGCTGTTCGCCGACAAGGCGCCCGAGCCGCCCAAGCCACCGGAGCAGGACCGGCCCGCGCTGCGATCGGTTTTTCACGCGGTGTTCACCCGCGACGGCTCTCGCCTCGTGACCGGATCGGGCGACGGCGGGGTCTGCGTGTTCGAGACGGGCACGTGGAAACTGGTGGACAAGTTTCGCGAGGAAGCGCAGTTCATCGCGTCGCTCGCGGTGGATCGCGGCGCATCGAAGATCGTCGCGGTGACCACGGGCAAGAACGCGACGCTGTGGAAGGCCCAGCCACCCGACGCGGCCGGCAAGGTCGCGTACACGCAGGTGGCCGCGCTCGCGCCCGCGCTGAACTTCGGCCGACCCGCTGCCTTCACGCAGGACGGAGGCCGGATCGCGCTCGGAGGGACGGCCGCATGCGACATGTTCGACGCGGCGACAGGCTCCGCCGTGGCCGGCGCGGGCTCCAAACTCGGCGGGGGCTCGCCGTACTGCATGTCGATCGCCTTCAGCCCCGACGGCAAGTGGCTCGCGACCGGCTGCCGTGGCTCGGTCTCCAAGTCGGTTTACCTGTTCGGGACCGACGGCACACGGGTCTACGAGTTCCAACGGCACACCAAGGGAATCCAGGGGCTGAGCTTCTCGCCGGATTCGCGCCGCCTGCTGACCACCTCGATCGACGGCACGGCTCGCCTGCTCGATGCGGTGACGGGCGTGGAACTGCTGAAGTTTGATGTCGGCGTGCCCGTCCGCTCGGCTGTGCTCAGCGGCGATGGCAAGTACCTGGCGCTCGGCACGGCCGCGGGAGTTCGGCTCTACGCCCCGCCGCCAAAGTCGGACAAGAAGTAGCAACAGGCGCACCGGGCCGCGGCCGGGTCTCCGAACATCCGGCTACCGCGAACCGCGCGCGCCGCCCGCATCCGGTCGGGCATCAGCCTCGTACAAGTTCACGTGCGCCAAGCCCTGGACATCGAGCCCGACGCGAAGCCTGTGCCGCGGTCGCGACGGCCGGCTTTTCGTCGGCCCCCACCCCACGCCACCATCTCTCGTGAGGTTCATTGCGCCGCGTGCTGGTACAACCTGCGCGGACTCGCGTTTCTCGGTCGGTGCCCGGAGTGCGGCACACGCTACGACGTTCTGCGGAACATCAAGCTCGACGATGCTCGCGTCAAGGGCGCGGCACGGCGCAAGCGATACCTGCGCACGATCACGCACGAGCCGATCCTCGGACCGCTGGATATGTTCAGGGCCGGCGCGTTTGTCGTGCTGCTGGTCTCGTGCACGGGTGTGCTCGGACTGATCGTGGCGGGAATCCGGTCGCTCGGACGAACGTATTTCGGCTGGTAGCCATCACCTCGCCCGTTCCTCGAATCAGCCCGGCTCGGTGCGTTCATTCCACAACTTGAGCAGTTCGAGTTCGCGTTCGCGCGAGATCCCCGCGACGAAGCGCGCCTGCTTGTCGGGCTCCAGGGCCTTGTACCACGCCAGAAGATCGACGATCGTGCTTCCCAGCGGTCGGAACCTCAGGCCCTTCGCGACCGCTCGCTTGTTGCTCCACGAGTGGAACCCCGCGGTCTCGCCGTGCGGGTTGAGCCAGATCGGGAAGTAGTCTCCAGGCTTTCCATGCTTCTCGAGGAACGCGGGATCAACCCACTCCAGTTTCGCGTCGGACTTCGTCGCGGCTTTGCAGTCATCGAGCACCTTGCCCCAGGTGAGCCGGTCCTTCGGGCCGCAGGCGTTGAAGACCCCGATTGTTCGGTTCTCGATGCAGTGGATGATCCACTCGCCCAGGTCGCGCACGTCGATCACCTGGATCGGATCTTCAGGCTTGCCGGGCGCGAGCACCTCCTGCCCACCTCCCCCGGACTTCTCGATGCGCAGCGGCCAGTAGTTGAAGCGCCCCGACCAGTCGCCCGGACCGACGATGTAGCCCGGCCGGATGTTGGTCACGCGTCCGGGCATGGCCTTCTCGGCCGCCTGCTCGCACAGGGCCTTGAGCGGCCCATAGTTCTCCGACTGCGAACCCATGCTCTCGACCGTCGGATCCGCGATCGTGCTCAGCTCAGCCGACTCATCCGACCCGGGCTTGTCGTTGCGCTTGTACACGCTGATCGACGAGATGAAGACATACTGGTCGACGCCGGGTGCGAGCAGTTCGGCGGATGCTCTGACATGGCGCGGGTAGTAGCCGGAGGTGTCGATGACCGCGTCGAACCGGCGGTCCTTGAGGGCCTTCAGCCCGTCGCCCTTGTCCGGGTCGCGGTCACCGTGCAGTTTCTCCAGTCCCGGGAACAACGTCGGCCGCGTCTTGCCGCGATTGAACAGCGTGATCGTGTGACCCCGGCTGGTCGCCGCCTCGACCACCTCGGGGCCGAGAAACGCCGTGCCACCGAGGATGAGCAGTTTGAGGGGCTTGTCGGCCTTGGCCTTGCCGGGATTCGCCGAGGGTTTGTCGGTCGGCCTGTCTGACGCCGGCGGATCGTTTGCCTTGACACGCATCGCAAGACCGCCCGCGGCTGCCGCCCCCATCGCCACCTTCACGAACTCGCGCCTCGTCGGGTTCATCGCGTCGTCTCCGACCCCTCTCTCCCGCGACCGCCGCCCCCGGTGGTGCTCACCCTGACGCGCCCGAACCTGCAACCCGCCACGATGCGCTCAAAAAAACGCACAACGCCTTGTGCCCATCGAACCACAGGACGAGCCGAAGAGGCCGCAGCGGTTTACGCTAAGAACTTGGACAACGTCGTCATCCGGCTTGCCAAACGCTCTCTCTCTTGCCCTCGGCGCGATCCTCAGCGCTCTCTGCGCGTCGCCGTGATTGCGACAATGCCGACCCGCCTTCCGGTGCACTTCTATTCCAGGTTCGATACTCCGCCGCGGCGCGCCGCCAACAGGCGCACCTCCATCGTGCTGCTGGGGTCGTCGCCGTTCTTCACCAGGACTTCGAGCACGCCCCCGCACAGGCTGAGCGGGGCGATCGGGCGCGTGGCCGTCACCCAGGCGTAGGCGGCCTTCTTGCCCGCGATCTCGCACTCCAGCGGCACCCGCACGGTCTCAAGCCGGATCGCGCCGACCTCGCGCGAGTCGCACCGCGTGGGCCACTCCTCCCCGAACCCCAGCGAGACCGACGGGTTCAGGATCAACGCCAGGATCGACGGCCGCGCCACCACATCCTGCAGCATGTCGCGGAACATCCCCTTCCTGCCCATCGACCCCGAGAAGCTGAACAGCGTGAGCCAGCCGCGCATTGTGCGATCGAACTCCTCTTCGCTCAGGCCCTCGGTCAGGTCCTCGCGCCCGCGCAGTTCGGGGTGATCGACCGAGTGCGACACGCCATCGATCAGGCCGTACCCGAGGAGGCCCTTCGGAAACCTGCCCACGGTTGACTTGAGCGGCGCGCCGGTCTGATCGAACAGCGACAGGCGCGTCCGCATCGTGGGCGAAGAGAACTCGAACTTGCGCCGGTTCTTCGGCGAGGCCGAGAACGACATGGGCGGGCCCTCGGCCTCCTCGCCCGTGAGCTCGATCAGCAGGTAGCGGATCGTTTCCTGCCCACGCTTGGTGGTCCGCAGGCCCAGCAGCACCCGGTCGCCCGACGCCCAGTGGTCGAGCGAATGGGCGAGGTCGAACCCGTCGAGGATCGATCTGCCCGCGGCAAAGACCGATTCGTGCGACGCCTCGTGCGGCGTCGGCGACTCGCCGACGACCGCCGCGGCGGGCGTTGATACCACCGGCGCGCGGCTGGCGCAGCCGGCGACAAGCGCCCCGATCGCCAACGCCGTCGCCAGCCGCGGGAACGCCTTGTCGCTTCTCATCGTGCTCTCAGCCATTGCCGCACCGCCGGTTCACTTCCGCGATCACCTTCACCTCGAACGCGATCGGCGCGCTCCCCGCCTGCGGCAGCGACGCGATCCCCAGCGTGGTCCGGCACGGCTGGCTCGGCCCCGGCGGAAAGTACTCGGCGTACACCCGGTTGTAGACCGCGAAGTCCCGTTCCATGTTCGTGAGGAAGCATGTCATGTCCACGATCCTGTCCCACGACGACCCGTTCTCCTCCAGAATGTACCGCACGTTCTGCATGACGGCCCGGACCTGGGCCTCCATGTCGTAGTCGAGCATCTTCCCGGCCGCGTCGAGCCTGACGCCCGGGATGTCCTTGCTGCCACGCTGGCGCGGACCCTGGCCGGAGATGAACAGGAGGTTGCCGACCCGGCGGCATGGGGGATAGGCGCCGACGGGTTCGGGGGCGCGGGTGCAATGCCCGTCCACATTCTCGATGGAACCCGGAAACGGGAACTTCACTGCAAGGAGGCGTCGTCGCGCCTCGGCAATCTCCGCCGCGGTAAACAGCGGATGCCAGCGAGACTCGATCGACACCACGGCCTCAAGGCTGATCGCGAGCCCCTCGTACTGTCCTCGCTCGAACAGGGTTGCAAACCCCTCCGCCGGAGTATCGCCTTCGAGCAGTTGCCTGGCAGCGCCGATGCCACCCTTCTGCATCACAATCTGCACGAACCGCTTGGGGTCGTAGCGGTACTTGGACTTCGCCATCTCGGCCACTTGGATCATTCTGGCGTGGAAGGCCTGCTCCAGTTCTCGGTTCGACATCTCACCACTCCGTTGATTGCTCGTGATCGACCGCACGCTTCATGCGTTCCGTGTTCTAAAGTCGCACACACACATTCCTCCCCTCCGTAAAGAACCGCAGAGCCTCCACCCCACCCTCGCGCCCAACCCCGCTCGCGCCCATCCCCCCGAACGGCGTCCGCAGATCCCGCACCATCCAGCAGTTCACCCACACGACCCCCGCGTTGAGCGCGCCCGCCACGCGATGCGCGCGGGATACATCGCGCGTCACCACCACGCTCGCCAGCCCGTACTTGGTCCCGTTTGCGAGCCGGACCGCCTCCTCCTCGCTCTCGAACGCCTGCACCGTCACCACCGGCCCGAAGATCTCCTCCTGCACCACGCGGCAATCCTGCGGCAGGCCCGTGACCACCGTCGGCTCGTAGAACCACCCGCCCCTGCACCGTTCCGGCAACCCGCCGGGCGCGGGGCTCTTTCCGCCGCAGTGAACTCGTCCGCCGAGTTCCCGAGCCGCTTCGACCATGCCGCGGACCTTCTCGAGATGTTGAGCGCTGACCACCGCACCCTGCCGCGTGCGCTCGTCGGCCGGGTCGCCCGCGATCTGCGCGCGTGCGCCCTCCACAAGCCCCGCGACAAACCGATCATGCAGGGACTTGTGCACGAGGACCCGCGACCCGCACAGGCAGATCTGTCCCTGGTTCGTGAACGCCGCGCGCACGGCCAACGCCACCGCGCTCTCCGGCCCCTCCATCGGCGCATCCTCGAACACGATGAACGGGTTCTTCCCGCCCAGTTCCAGGCTCACGCGCTTGAACATCCCGCCCGCTTCCCGCGCGATCCATTGCCCAACCGCCGTCGAGCCCGTGAACGAGATCGTCGGCACGCGCGCGTGCTTCACCAGCGAACCGCCCGCATCCACGCCGCGCCCGTGTACGACATTCAACACGCCCGAAGAAATCCCCGCCTCCACCGCCAGCTCGCACAGCGCGTGCGCCGTCATCGGTGTCACCTCGCTCGGCTTGGCCACGCACGTGTTCCCCGTCGCGAGCGCCGGCGCGATCTTCCATGTCAAGAGGTACAGCGGCAGGTTCCACGGCGAGATCAGCCCGGCCACGCCGCGGGGTCTGCGGAGCGTGTAGTTCAGCGCCCGCAGCCCGCCCGGAACCCCGCCCCCATCAAAGTCGTGGCACTCGCTCGAAGTGTGCAGCGCCGCCGTCGCGAAGAACCGGAAGTTGGCGGCCGAGCGCGGGATATCCACCGAGCGGGCCAGCGCGACCGGCTTGCCCGTGTCCATCGACTCCATCCGCGAGAGCCTGTCGAGGTTCGCCTCGATCAGGTCCGCCAGATTCACCAGCCGCTTGCTGCGCTCCACCGCCGCCATCGCGCTCCACGCGGGGAAAGCCTCCTCCGCGGCCTGCACAGCCTCGTGCACATCCCCCGCATCCGAATCCGGCGCGGTCGTGACCGCCTTGCCTGTCGCGGGCTCAAAGACTTCGAGCGTCTGTCCCGACTTGGCGGGCACAAACCGGCCGCCGATGAAGTTTGCGAGGGGGGGCGTGTGCATGGAGCCAGTGTATTACTGAGGCTCGATCGAACATGAGCGATAGGCTCCCTGGTGATCGCCCACAAATCGGGTCAGTTCTGAGCGATAGCGGACGGGCCGCGACCCGCTTCGCGTAAACACCGCTCACAACCCCTGCAACCTCCCTCCATCCACCGGCAGGTTGATCCCGTTCACGTACCCCGCCGCGGGCGAGCACAGCCACGCGATCGCCCCGCCCACTTCTTCGGCCCGCGCGAAACGCCCCGCCGGGATCGTCGCGACCATCTCTTTCTTGATGTCCGCCTCCGTCTTGCCCGCCTTGGCCGCGCGCCCCGAGATCAGCGACCCCAGCCGCTCCGTCTCCGTGAACCCCGGTAGAACGTTGTTCACCGTGATCCCGAACGGTCCCAACTCTCCGGCGAGCGTCTTGGCCCAGCTCGCCACCGCGCCGCGGATCGTGTTGCTCACGCCCAGCCCCGGAATCGGCGCTTTCACGCTCGTCGAGATGATGTTCACGATCCGGCCGAACTTCGCCTCCTTCATCCCCGGCAGCAGCGCCTGCACGATCAGTTGATTGCACAGCACGTGCGCGTTGAACGCCGCCGTGAACTCCTCCGGCTTCGCCTCGGCGATCGGCCCGCCCGCCGGACCGCCCGTGTTGTTGATCAGGATCGTGTACGCGCCCGCCGCCGACTGATGGCTCAGTTCCGTGCGCACCGCCTCGCGCACCGCCGATGGGTCCGCAAAGTCCGCCGCGAACCAGCGGTGGCTCTGGCCCTTCGCCGCGGGCAACTCGGCCACCGCCGCGGCCAGTTTTTCCTTGTTTCTCGCTACCAGCGTGACCGAGCAGCCGAGCAGCGCAAGCTCCTCCGCCGCGGCCAGCCCGATTCCCTGCGAAGCCCCGCAGACCAGGGCACGACGGTGTGAAAGCGACAGGTCCATGACCACAGCGTATCCACCCGAAGCCGCATCCGAACCGCGACCGTGCGGGAGCGGACACGGGTGCTCAGCACGGAAAGGGCAACCGTCAGGGAGCGCGAGCCGCCGCGTGGCCCCGACCGAGCGTGCCCGTGCCCTCGCTCGCTCACGCCCACTCCCGCAGACCCCGCGCCCAGGGCCGCTCCCTCACGGTCGCGGTACTGTTGCTCATGTCCACCCCCGTCCCACCCAACCCGATCTACCACTCCACCCACCGCACCTACGGCTCCTACCTCAAGGTGCCCGAGCTGCTCGACCTCCAGCAGCCCGTCTACGCCGATCCGCGCACCGGCCTCGGCCACCGCGATGAACTCCTCTTCATCATCATGCACCAGGTCTACGAGCTCTGGTTCAAGCAGATGCTGCACGAACTCGACGGCGTCGCCGAGCACCTCGCCCACGACCAGGCCCTCCGCGCCGCCCAACTCTTCGAGCGCATCCACAAGATCATGCACCTCGTAATCGAGCAACTCCCGCTCATGGAGACCATGTTCTCCACCGAGTTCGCCAAGTTCCGCGATGCCCTCAGGCCGGCTTCGGGCTTCCAGTCGGTCCAGTTCCGCAAGCTCGAGTTCACCTGCGGCAAGAAAGACCCGAAGATGCTGCAACTCGTCGGCAGCGACGATGCGGCCCGTGTCGAGATGGCCAAGTTCCTCGACAGGCCAACACCCTACGACCACTTCATCCGCCACCTCGCGCGAGAGGACCACAACGTCTTCAACATCCCGCGTGACTTCCTTTCCCGTGACACCACCCGGCCGCACGCGCTCAATGAATCGCTGGTCAACTCGCTCGAGGTCGTCTACCGCAAGCAGGACGAGTCGCGCAAGGGTGGGGGGGGCGAGCGATACTACGCGCAGTTCCGCGTCGCCGAGCATCTCCTCGAGTTCGACAAGTGCTTCCAGATCTGGCGTTTCGGCCACGTCAAGATGGTCGAGCGCATGATCGGCGGCATCGTCGGCCCCGCCGTCCAGGGCACCGGCGGCTCCACCGGCGCGCAGTACCTCGCCTCCACCCTCATGCAGCCCTTCTGGCCCGACCTGTGGGCGGTGCGGGCGCGATTCGGCGGAGCCCCCACCACGGGATGCCCCGTCGCGCACTGAACCCGGCGTCACAAGCTCGGGTGACACCACCCGCGGCGCACACGCGCGGGGTGACGGGTACGCCCAGCGACGCCATCCCGCCTTCCGCCCGCTCCCGGCGCGCCAACCCTGCACCCTGTACGATCCGCCCGATGATCTCGACGGTCCCCCGCCGCGCCACCCCGGCCGATCTCCCCGCGATCCTCCCCATGGTCACCGACATCTGCGCCTTCCACACCCGCCTCGACCCCGCCCGATTCGACTACCTGCCCGATGTCCTCGACCGCTACGAGAGCTGGCTTCCCCAACGCATCGCCGACCCGCGCAGCCTCCTCCTCGTCGCTGATGCGCCCCACACCGCGGCCGCGCCCCCGCGCCCCGTCGCCTTCCTCGTCGCCACCACCGAGCCCAACATCCCCATCTACCACACCCGCGAGTTCGCCTTCGTCCACGACCTCTGGGTCCAGCCCGCCCACCGCCGCAGCGGCCTGGGCCGCGCCCTCGCCCTCGAAGCCATCGCCTGGGCCCGTTCCCGCGGCCTCTCCCAACTCCGCCTCGAAACCGCCGCGCTCAACGACTCCGCACGAGCCCTCTTCACGACCTGCGGCCTGAAAACCCAATCCATCGAGATGGGCCTCAACCTCTGACGCCCTCCGTGGCTTCGGCTTCCCTGCCGATGGCCTTCGAGCGATAGCCAACGCAAAACGCTGGCATCGCCCGCGCCACCCTCAGCTTTCCATTTCCCTAACCCATTGTCTCCTAAATACTTATCATAATCCAAACTTTTGCGTTGACAAAACTCTGATTTATGGTATTCTTTCGGGTATGGAGCCCCTCTCCCACCTCAGGCCCGATGCCACTTCGGCCACCGCACCGGATGCCGTGTCCAGGGCTCTGAGCAACTTCCTGCACTCGTCCATGTCCCTCGGCGAGATCGCCTACGCGCACACGCTCAAGTTCCCCCAACTCGTTGAGCTCCTGAACTCCGACCTCGCGCAAGGCTCGCTCGCCAGTGTCCGCGAGCTCTTCCTCCTCTGCGTCGGTTCGATCTCCGCCCAACTCCGCATCGCCGCCCTCCATCGCCTCGCCGAAATCATGCCGTCCGGCGAAGACACCGAAACCGCACGCCGCGCTGCCGTCTGGATTGTCCGGTCCACAACACCACGACTCCCCCTCACCCCGACACCCCGTCACCTTCCCCCGCAACCCGTCTCCGCCGCCCCCGATAAACTGCGATCATGCCCGTCGTCCTCCGCTGGCTCCTCCGTCTCGGACCCATCAACCCCATCGCCGTCCGTCTCGTCCAGGGCGGATCGCGCCGGCGGCGACACCTCCTCATCCGTTCTGTCTACCTCGGCGTCCTCGTCCTCGCCCTTCTCTACCTCCTCATCATCCGCTCCGGCTCCACGTTCAGCGTCCGCGAGCTCGCCGCCTCCGCCAGCAAGGCCTTCGAGGTCGTCGCCTATATCCAGGTCGCCCTCATCTGCCTCCTCGCCCCGGTGTTCATGGCCGGCGCGATCGCCCAGGAAGCCAACCCCCGCACCTGGGACATCCTCCTCACCACCCCCCTCGGAGCCGGCGAGATCGTCCTCGGAAATCTGCTCGGACGACTCTTCTTCATCCTCGCCCTGCTCTTCAGCAGCCTCCCCCTCTTCGCCCTCACCCAGTACTTCGGCGGCGTTCCCAGTTCCTCGATCTTCGCCAGCTACCTCGTCTCCGCCGCCGCCGCCCTCGTCGTGGGCGCCATGGCCATCGCCCTGTCCGTCAGCCGCCTCGTCGGCAAGCGTGCCGTCTTCACCTTCTACATCTCCGTCGTCTCGTACATCGCCATCACCTGGGCCATCGACTGGATCTACGCGGCCCCCGGCATGGTTTCCGAGATGGCCGCGCTCAACCCATTCCTGGCGATGTACGCCCTCCTCAACCCCTCGGGCTACAAGTCCTATCCCGCCGGTGAGTTCACCGGCATCCACGCCTGGCTGCTGGTCCGACCCGTCACCACCTGGTGCGTCGGTGCGTGCGCCATCAGCGTCCTGCTCATCGCCGCTTCCACGCTCACCGTCCGCGCGGGCGGTATCGCCGGTGCGGGCGGGCTCGGCGGCCGCTCCGGTGGGGGGGGTGGGGGAGTGCCCTGGTACCGAAAAATGTTCGGGCTCGGCGCCAGCGGAGCCGACTCGCGACCCGCCCGCTCCGTCTGGAGCAACCCCATCGCCTGGCGAGAGGCCGCCGCGAGAAACGCGACGCTCGGCAAGATGGTCGCGCGATGGTCCTTCATCGCCTTCGGCGGCATCTGGGGTCTCGGTCTGGTTCTCTGGTACGCGGGGGGTGCCATGGCCACGCCCGTCTTCCGACAGATCCTCCTCGCCACCACGCTCGGCGAGCTCGCCGTCATCACCCTCATCGCGGTCAACATGTCCGCGACCGCCGTGGCGCGCGAACGCGAGGATGGAACACTCGACCTCCTCCTCACCACGCCACTCACCCCCTCCGCCTATCTCCGCGGCAAGGTCCGCGGCATGGTCGCCTACCTCATCCCGCTCCTGGCCGTCCCTGTCGGCACGCTCCTCATCGCGGGCATCTACACCCTGCTGGTTGAGGCGGGCATGGTCCAGCGCGCCGGCGGCGTATCGACCAACATGGCCCTCGCCACCGTCGCCGGCGGCACCGTGAGCATCCCCGCGCTCCTCCCCGAAACCGCCATCCTCACCGCCATCGTCTCCGTGCCCTTCATCGCCCTGTGCTGCATGATCGGTCTGGAATGGTCCATCAAGAGCAAGGGCTCCATCGGCAGCGTCGTCTGGACGGTCCTGATCGTCGGCGCGATGGCCGCGGTCCTCGGTTTCTGCGCCTACACCGCCGGCACCACCTTCAACATGATCGGCCCCGTCCTCACGCCCCTCAGCCCGGGCGCGCTCCTGTTCGCCTGCATCATGCCCGATCCCGGTCTCGAAGAGACCATCAAGCAGTCCGGCGGCCTCGGTGCCGCACGCGTCGGGCTGTTCATCGGCGCCCTCATCGCCGCCGGAATCATGATCGCCGTCGTCTACGGCCTCCGCGCCAAGCTCGTCCACAACTTCGACATGACCGTCCGCAAGCTCGCCGGCACGGCCTGAAGGCTTTGGGTACCCCGTCTCTCCGGGGCGGGCGCCTTTGTATTTCTTCAATTGCTCTCTGCCCTTTCCCCATCTCCGCGTAGGCGACTCACGCTCCTCACCTACGCCGTCCCTCTCGTCCTCGCACTCGCGTTCTACTTCCCGGGAATCCTCTTCCGCGCCTGGCTCTACGACGCCGGGCTCTACGCCGCCGTCAGTCTCCGCATGGCCCGCACCGGCGAGTGGTGGACGCCCATGCAGGCCAACGCGACGTACTTCAACAAGCCCCCGCTCGCGTTCTGGACCCACGCGCTCTTTGTCAAGTGCATAGGCGAGGCCGATTGGGTGCTGCGACTCCCCAACCTCCTCGCCGCGCTGGCCTGCGTGGTCCTCACCACATCCATCGCCCGCCGACTCCACGGACCGCGCGTCGGCCTCCTCGCCGGGATCCTCCTCGCCCTCACCGCCGAGTACATCTGGCGCATCTCCCGCTTCCGCCTTGACTTCATGCACACCGCCCTCATGCTCGCCGGGATCCGCATGATCGTCCAGGGTGTGGGTTCGGGTGCCAGAACCCGCGGCGCATCCGCGCGTGGTGACGGGGTTCCCCGTGCCGCACGCGCTTGGATCATCCTCTCCGGCCTCCCCATCGGTCTCGCCCTCCTGGTCAAGCCGATGTTCGGCCTCATCGCGCTCGTCCTCGCGGGTATCTGGCTCTACTTCATCGCGCGCCACCTTGTCAAGTGGATCCCCGCCGCGGCCGCGCTCGCCATCGCCATCGCCGCGCCCTGGCACGTCAGCATGTACGCGATCCACGGCCGGCCCTTCATCGACCGCTACTTCCTCCACGAGTCCCTCGATCGCGCCACCGGCGCGCAGTTCGCTGCCGAGCCCTGGTGGTGGTACTTCCGCCACATCCTCAACACCGGCGATGCAGCCGGCGTTCAGTGGTTCGATACCTACGCGCTGTGGTACTGGCCCATCCTCGCGTGCGTCCTCCTCGCGCTCGTGTGGTGGCTCCGCGGCCGGCGACTCGGCCGCCGCACAGCGATCCGCGGCGGGCTCCTCGCCCAGATCTACACCGGCGGCCTGCTCCTCGCGCTCTGCGCCTTCGGCGACAAGAAGCCCTGGTACCTGATCCCCGTCTACCCCGGCCTCGCCTGGATCGCCGCGCTCTGGCTCTCGACCGTCCTTCCGCGCGCTGCGCAGCGTTGGGCCGTGCGACTTGGACTTCCCGTCGCCGCGCTCGGGCTGGCGCTGGTGCTGGTCACCGGCACGCGCTTCGAGCTCGGCAACGCCCGCGCCGCCGACACGCGCCCCCTCCAGCGATTCATCCGCAACCACCCCGAGGGCGAGTTCTGGAACGCCTCGATGTGGCGGTACGACAGCGCGCCGCTCTACATCCGCACCGGCGTCTGGCCCAACCTCATCGAGGATCCCAACACCGGCCGCAGGTGGGAGCCGCCGAAGGGCGCGTACGTCTGCTACGACAAGCGCCGCGACCCCAAGCCCGACCCGCACGACCCGGTGGTCGCCGAAGCCACGCACTTCTTCATCGTTCGCCGCGAGGGTGACGTCCTCATCCCGCGCGAAGGCCTCCGGCAATGACCGTGCTCAGTGCGCCTTGCGCAGCCGCGCCGAGGGGATGCTCAACTGGTCGCGGTACTTCGCCACCGTCCGCCGCGCGATGTCGATCCCGCGCCTGCTCAACTCCTCGGCCAGCGCGTCGTCCGACAGCGGCGACGACTTGTCCTCCGCGTCGATCACGTCCTTGAGCGCGGCCTTCACCGCGTCCCACGAGACCTCCTCGCCCGACTGCGTCTGCGTTCCCCCGCTGAAGAACGACCGCAGCGGCACCACGCCCCGCGGCGTGAGCAGGTACTTCTCCGCCACCGCCCGGCTCACGGTTGCCACGTGCACCCCGAGCTGCTCGGCCACCTGCGTCATCGGCAACGGCCGCAGCGCCTGCGGCCCGTAGTCGAAGTACTCGCGCTGGGCCTGCACGACGACGTTGATCACACGCAGCAGCGTCCGCCTCCGCTGCTCCACCGCGTCCAGCAGCCACGTCGCGTTGCTCAGGTTCTTCTTCACGAACTCGCGCGTCTGCGTCGGCGACTCGCGGTCCTTCGCAAGCCGCGCGTACTCCTGGTTGATCCGGAGGTTCGGCAGGCGCGAGTCGTTCAGGTACGCCACGTACCGGTCCGCATCCGCGTCGTACTCGACGATCGCGTCCGGCACGATCACGCTCGGCGGATCCTCGACCAGTTGACGCGCCGGCGCCAGGCTCAGGAGCCGCATCTTCTCGATCGCGCTGCGGATCGCGTCCATCGGGAGCTGCGTCTTCTCCGCGATCCGCGGCAGGCGGTTCTGCGCCAGGTCGTCGAGGTGGTCGGCGATCAGCCGCCGCACCACCGACCACCCCTCCCGGTCGGTCTGGTCCGTCGCGCCGCGCCGCTGGTCCAGGATCGCATCGACCTGCAGCAGCAGGCACTCGCGGGTGCTCCTGGCCGCGACGCCCGGCGGATCGAGCATGAGCTGCACCGCCTGCAACGCCCGCTCCATCTTCTCCACGCTCGGCCGCGAACGCGCATCCGTCGCGGGCATGCGGTCGATGATCGTCGCCGACTGCTCGCGCAGGTAGCCGTCGTCGTCGATGAACCCGATGATCTGCTCCCCCAGGGACGCGAGGTCCTCATCCACATCGGCCAGGCGCCACTGGTCTCGGAGCTGCTCCTGCAGCGAGGCCGCGCGGCTCGCGGTGTTGTTCATCGCGAGCATCTTCGCGTCCGAACCGCCGTCCCCGCCCGGCGAGGCCCGCGCCGCCATACGCTCGAAGTCGGGGTACTCGTCCTTGCCCGCGCGGTCGTGCAGGGACTCGTCGTAGGCGTTCTCGGCCACCTCCGGGTTGTCGGACTCGAACGACTCCAGCCGCTCGAAGTCGTCGCGCCCGCTCGACTCATCGACCGACATCGGCCCATCGATCTCTCCCGCGCGCTCGGCCGCGCCCGCTCCCTCGGGAGCCTCAACGCCCCCCGCCGGCGCCTCGTCATCGATCTCGAGCGTGACGTTGGATTCCAGTTCCTGCGCGATCCGCTCCTCGAGCTGCGTGAGCGGCATCTGGAGGATCTCCATCGACTGGATCATCCTCGGCGCCAGCTTCATGTGCTGGCCGAGCCGCATCTGTTGGGAGGCGTCAAAACGCATGGGATCGGGGGGAGGTTAGGCCGGTCAGATCATCGGTCTGCGGCCCTCGATCGCGTCGGCGAGCACCGCCTTGCTCGCGAACTCCAGCGTCGAGCCGGTCGGCAGACCCCGCGCCAGGCGCGTAACCCGCACGCCGCGGCGTTCGAGTTCGCCGGCCAGGTACAGCGCGGTCCCGTCGCCCTCGAGCGTGGGGTTGAGCGCGAGGATCACCTCCCGCACCGGCGTGTCCAGATTGTGGGCCGGGTCGTCGATGCGGCCCAGCAGGTCGGCGATGGTCAGGTCGCCCGGCCGCACGCCCTCCAGCGGGCTGATGCGCCCCATGAGCACGTGGAACAGGCCCTTGAACGTACCGGTCTGCTCCAGCGCGATCAGGTCTTTGGGCTGTTCGACCACCATGACCGATGCCCGGTCGCGCTCGGGCTCGGCGCAGATCGCGCAGAGCCCATGACCCTCCGCGCTCGCGGTGTCCATCAGGTTGTAGCACACATGGCAGTGCCGCACGCGCTGCTTGACATCGCCGATCGCCGCGGCCAGCGCGAGGGCTTCGGGCTTGGTGGCCTTGAGGATGTGGAAGGTCAGCCGCTCGGCGCTCCGCCGACCGATGCCCGGCAGCCGCGCCAGTTCCTCGATCAGGCGTGTGACGGACTCGGGATACCCGGAGTTGGCCGCCTTCGCTGCGGCGCGGGCGGCTCGGCTCGGTTGGGGCTGGGCGTCCATGCGATGGTATGGTAAGCGGCACGGCCTCTATGATGCTGGACGCAATGAAGTCCCGCACGACACAACGGCTCGCGGCGGCGGTGGTCGCGATCGGGCTCGCTTCGTGGGCCTGGTTCGGCTGGTTCCGTCACGACGTTTTCCCGCGGAACTTCGGCGAGGTCGATGCGGGCAGAGTGTACCGCTCGGCCGCACTGACACCCGCGGCGACCAAGCGCGTGCACGAGAAGCACGGGATCCGCACCATCATCGACCTCGGCGGGTACGACAAGGATCCCGCGGGCGATCGCGCCGCGGCCCGGACGGCGGCCGCGCTGGGCGTAGACCGGTTCGTTTTCCCGCTCGAGGGCGACGGGACCGGGAATCCGAACGCGTACCTCGCCGCGCTGCGGATCATGCGCGACCCGACGCGGCAGCCCGTGCTGGTTCACTGTTCGGCGGGAGCGCAGCGGACCAGCGGCGCGGTGATGCTGTACCGCGAGTTCGTGCAGGGCCGACCGCTGGAAGAGACCTACCCGGAGGCTCGCGAGTACCGGCACGATCCGAGCGACAACCCCAGGCTGCTCCCGTTCGTGAAGCAGTACGAGCGACAGATCGGCGATGCGCTGAGGAACGGCGGGACGATCGAGGGGTTTCCCGAGGTCAAGCCGGACCTGTCCGCGCCGTGACCCGTGCCGGACCCCGCGCTCGGCGCAGGGAGTGACCAAGCCCGTAACCTACTCCGACCAGACCCGGGCGACCGGGTCGCGCGACTTGACATCGATCCAGCGGGCGATCTCGCCGGCGTGGCGGGAGAGGCAGTAGAACAGTTCGTAGTGCGGCTCGGTGTAGCCGAGGCGGAAGGTGGTGCGGTCGGGCCGGCCCAGACGCTCCCACAGGAGATCGCCGTTGGAAGTGGGGACGATGCCGTCGCCCTGGGCGAAGATCGTGAGCACGGGCGTCCGCGCGAGCGACGGCGCGACGGCCCACGGATCGAGCCGGGTGCGGCGGAGGTAGGCCGCGTGGAGCGCGGGCATGAGGCTCTCGGGAGCGGGCGTCTGCTCATCGGCGCGGAACGTGATGCCGACGCGCTTGAGCGTGCTGTGCTGCGCGATGTCGAAGAGGTCGGCGCCTCCGGCCACGAGGACCACCGCGCTGACGCGGGCGGCGAGGCGTGCGGCGACGGCGGGGGCCGCGAGCGAGCCCGCGCTCATGCCCACGACCACGAGCGGGGATTGCGGGATCTCGGGGCGCTCGCGCCGCAGATATTCGAGCACGGCCTCCGCCGCGTAGGCGTTCTCGGCGATGGTCCGATCGACCAGTTCCGCGGCCCGGCCGGCGACGGGCTCGACCTGATCCTCGGTCTTGAGCGTGAGCCATCCGCGGCGGATGTCCTCGATGCGGCCGACCAGCGCGATGTACTCGGCGGTGCGCCCGCGCATCGCGGCGTTTTCTTCCGGGGTGTGCAGCCGCGTGGTGACGCGGAAGTACTCGGAGTTCTGTCGTTCGAGTTCGGCCTTGCGTGCCCGCAGGTCCTGCAGGCGCGCGACGGCCTCGGGATCGCGCGGCATCCGGGGCGAGATCGAGGTGTCGAAACAGACGACCGCCCAGCCGTGCTCGCGGAAGCGTTCGACCGCGGCGTGCTCGTACTCGTTGGGGAACAGCGTGCAGAAGTAGAGGATCAGGCCTCGCGGCGGCACGGCGGGCGGGGAAGTGGGGAGTTCGATGCGCACGCCGGACTCGAGGCCGAGCGTGGTGCCGAGTTGCGAAAGGGTGAGCTTGCCGGACTCGCCGGCGAGTGTGCCGCCGCCGAAGCCGGCGTGATTGTTCTCGCCGCGCTGAGCCTCGAGCCAGCCCGGGCTTTGGACCAGGTCGGAGGTGACGAAGCAGGCGTTGAACTCGAACCGCCCGGTGAGCAGGTCGTTGAACTGGGCCTGAGTCCGGGCCAACCCGGGGTCGGCGGGCGCGGGTTCGTCGGGCTCGCTGTAAACACGGAGCAGGCCGAGCCCCGGCTCGCGGCCGCAGACCTGGTTCCAGGTCACGGTGTATTCGGGCTTGGCGAGGCGGGCGCGGTCTTCGGTCGAGAGCGAGTCGGCGCTCACGCCGGGGGCGAGCGCGAACCACGGGACAATCTCGGGCGTGGCGTCGCGGAGGCCCTCGGCGGGCGCGGGGTCGAGCACGGGCCAGGCGTCGGCGGGGAGCGCGGCGGGCCGCTCGGTCCGAATCTCGCGAGACTCCGATGATGTGTAGCAGCCGGTCAGGAGCGGCAGGGCGATCCAGATCGAGACGATCAAAGAACATCGGCCGAGCCTGTGGGTCACGCGGGTGCTCCGTGTTCGACACCGGGATGTCCGACGGACTTCGATCCGCCGGACGCGAACTCGGTCGGGAATGATCCTACCCTCGACCGCTCGGTGGGCATCGCCGCCCGGTTCGTGCCGGTTGTACCCGATGCCGGTCCGCAAGGTTTCCCCCCGCATCATGAGCGACGCTCCGAACTCAAGCCCGTCGGTGAATCCCACGAACGGTCTGCGGCCGGTGATTTTCGATATCGGGCTGCACCACGGCGAGGACACGGACTTCTACCTGCGCAAGGGGTTCGATGTGGTGGCGGTGGAGGCGGACCCGCGGCATGTCGAGAAGGCGAGAGAGCGGTTCGCGGGCCCGATCGCGGAGGGAAGGCTGGAGATCGTGGCGGCGGCGATCGTGGACCGGTCGTTCGCGGAGCCGGAGATCGAGTTCTACGTGAACCTCGACAAGGACGACTGGGGTTCGACGGACAGGACCTACGGGGCACGGAGCGGGACGCGGCACGAGATCATCCGCGTGCCGACGGTGCGGCTGGATGAGTTGTTTACGCGCGTGGTTCGGTACGGGCTGGGTGCGCCCGCCGCGCCGGGATCGAGGCGCGTGCACTACGTGAAGATCGACATCGAGGGGGGCGACCACGCCGCGCTGCGCGGGTTGATGGGAGTCGAGCGGGAGATCCTCCCGACGCACGTTTCGTGCGAGGCGCACAAGCTGGAGTACGCGGCGATCCTGTCGGCGATCGGGTACACGAGGTTCAAGATCGTGAACCAGAACCTGAACTGGACGCAGAAGCTGCCGGACCCGCCGCGCGAGGGCGCGGGCGGCGTCGGCTGGTTCGAGTATCAGTTCAAGGGTCACTCATCGGGGCCGTTCGGAGAGGAGGCGCCGGGAGAGTGGATGGACCTGGAGAGCGCGGCCGAGATCTACCTGATGCACAAGCGGATGGTGAAGATGAGCGGTGTGGTGAGCAACGCGTGGTTTGATTTTCACGCGATGCGGTAGGGGGGGGAGGGGGGAAGGGCCGAGGGGTTAGGGCCGAGGACCGAGTCAAGTCAGCCCGGTTTGCGGAATCGGGTCAGGCAATCGAGGTCGGCATCATGGCCCCAGGGCATGAGTTCCTGCGAGACGATCTCAAGCCCGGCGGCGGTCATGTAGCGAGCGACATCGTCGCGGCTGGTGTTGCTGCGCCAGTGTGGATTGTCGAGCCAGTTGGAGTCGGGATGGGCTGCGCCGTAGTTGGAGTGGTGGATGAATCCGCGGGCGCCGGGGGCCATGACGCGTGCGAACTCGTGGATGTACCTCTCGACGACAAGCGTGTCGAAGTGCACCATGGCATCCCACGAGTAGACGAACGTGAGCCGGCCGTCGGGGATAAAGGAGAGCGAGCATCCGTCGTTCACGTGGTAATGGATGGCGACGGTCTGCGCATCGACGAAGCGCTTGCGACAGGCCTCGATGCAGTGGTCGTTGACATCGACCAGCCAGAGTTCCTTGCACATGGGCAGGAGCTTTGCAGCGTTTCGGCCGTGGCCGCAGGCGAGGTCGAGCGTGCTGGAGAAATCGCCGTCACGGATTCGGGGCTCGATCTTCGCCCGCCACTGCACATCCATGTACTGCTCGGCGTTGGCAAAGTAACGCGATTGAGAGTGCGAGTTGCGGGTCTCTTCAACGTTCTTGGTCAGGCGACTGTGTTCGTTTGGGGGGGGGGGTGGGGGGTGGGGGGTGGGGGGCATCGTGTGCTCAATCGTTGCGAAGGGATTTCGGAATCTGGTCACGGTAATCGCGGCCGTGGCGCAGGCGTGAGACGACCTTGACCGGCGGGAGTTTCTTGACGGTGACCATCGCCTTGTAGGCGGCGCTGTTGCGGATGCGGTCGAGGCGCTCGGCGGGTGGTGCGGAGTTGAAGGCCTCGAGTTCGTGCTGCCACGCAGCGCCGAAGCGGGCGCGGGCGACGAGGCCGTAGAGGGGGATCCGCTTGCATGAGCGTACGAGGCGGTAGAGCGCTGAGGATTCGATGTAGCGGAGGGCGTGCTCGGCCGCGGAGTCGGAGGAGTCGGCGGCGGGAATGTCGCGATGCTGCGCTTGCAGGTCGTACCAGCGGACGCGGTATTGCCAGAGGTAGTCGGCGAGGTCCTGGGCGCGGAGGCTCTCGATGGCGGCGCGGGTGAGCTCGGACGCGAGGTGGGCGTCGAGCGCGGGGCGCGGGGTGAGGCTCTTGTGCCGCGCGGCGAGGTCGAAGAGGGCGAGGATGCGGGCGCCCATGTTGTCGAGCTCGAAGTGCTCGACGATGCGCCGGCGGGCGGCGAGGCCGAGGGCACGCCGGCGTGGTTCATCGGTGATGAGCGCGGCGAGGGTTTCGGCGTAGTTCGCGGCTTCGAGATCCGGGTTGTCCCCCCCCCTCCCCGCGGGCTTGTCGAGCAGGATGCCGGTGTCGGGCGTGACCAGCTCGCGCTGGCCACCGACGGCGGCGCCGACGATGGCGAGGCCCGCGGCCATGGCCTCGTAGATCGAGAGCGCGATGCCTTCCCACTGCGACGGGAGGAAGAAGATGTCGGATGCGGCCATGACTCCGGGCATGTCGTCGGTGGGGACGGCGCCGAGGAAGTGGACCGCGAGGGAGAGGCTGGCGGGGTGTTGGGGTGAGGGGGAGTCGGGGTGAGAAGCCGTGAGGCGAGAATCGAGAGGGGAAAGTGGGGCGAGGGCCTGGCGGAGTTGGTGTTCGAGTTCGCCGTCGCCGGCGATGAGGACGTGGATGGGAGTCTGGCGGAAAGATGCGCCCCCTCCTGCTTCATCGCTGGCGCGATGGAGCGGTCCTCCCCCTTCGTGGGAGATGGCGAAGCGGTGGTGAAGTTTCAGAATCGAATCGGCAAAGACGAGGGGTTGCTTCTGGGCGCAGAGGCGGGCGGCGTAGAGGATGACGACGGCGTTGGTGGGGATGCTGAGCCGCGCGCGGAGGTCGGCGCGGAGGTCGGCATCGGGCTTCCACTTCCGCGTATCGGCGTTGATGTGGCAGACTTCGATGCGGTCGGGGTCGGCGCTGCGGGGAGCCTCGCACATCCAGCGCTTCAGGTGGTGGCTGACGGTGATGTTGAGATCGAGCAGCGGCTGCGAGGCCGCGCCCTGGCGCGGGTGGCCGCCGGCCTTCCACTGCGGCTCCTCCATGTGGTTGAAATCGACGTAGACGGGCTCGGGGCAGACGGCGCGAAGCCAGGGGAGCATGGCGTAGCCGTGCTCGGAGTTGGTGACCATCACCACATCCGGCCTGCGCGAGTCGATGAGGTGTCGCGTCAGCGCGGGGAACTGCGGTGGCTGGCCGAGGTGCGGCAGGATGAAGACGTCGGGTGTGAACCTCGCGAAGTCGGCGAGCCAGGGGTGGCCGTTGCCGAAGTGGGATTGCGTGCCGGTGCCGGAAGAGAGCGTGGCGACGACGGTGACATCCCAACCCGCGGAGGTCAGGAACTTGACGAGGTCGATGTTGAAGCGGTCGGCGCCGCCCATGCGGAACCACGGGATGATCATGAGCAGCCGCTTGCGGCCTTCGGGCTTGGCGAGCGGGTTGTGGAACGACGGGCCTTGCCACAGGGCTTCGTGCGGCATGTGCCACGGGCGCTGCGGATCGGGGAAACCGCCCTCAAACAAGGCCGCGTGCTCGCGGTGCATCCACTCCTTGAAGCGTCGGTTGGCCTCCTCGCACTTGAGGTTGGCCCACGCGTCGAAGACCTGCGGCGGGCGGCGGCGGTACCAATCGAGGAACTCGGGGATGGTCGCGCCCCACTGGCCGAACGAGGCGGCGCGGAGCCAGAACTCCCAGTCTTCCATGCCGCCGCGGATGGTCTCATCGAATCCACCGATGCGTTCGTGAACCTCGCGGCGGATCATCGCGGTGGCGGTGACGAGGTTCTGGTGGAGGAACCGCTCGCGGTCGTGGAAGCCCTTCTCCCAGAGGTACTCCTGGCCCTCGAATCCGACGCTGAAACCCTTGGCGAACGCGAAGCCGGGGTTGGCCTCGAGGAACAGGGCGCACTTCTCGAGCGTGGTGGGCTCGATGAGGTCGTCGGAGTCGAGTTGGAAAACGAAAGGGGCGCGGGCGGAGCGAAAGCCGGTGTTGCGCGCGGCGGAGAGGCCGTGGTTGAGGGCGTGATCGATGATGCGGATGCGGGGATCGCTGTCGGGGTTGCGTGCGCCGCCGGGGCGGTACTCGGCGAGCGTCGCGAGCGCGGCGGGGTCGGTGGAACAGTCGTTGACGATGATCCACTCGAAGTTCTGGAGCGACTGGCCGAGCACGGCCGCCGCGGTCGCGTGGAAGACCGGGCCGGTGTTGAAGAACGGCGTGATGACCGTGACCGCGGGCGTGCGCGGGGGCTCGGCGAGGTCGGCGTTCAGGCGGTCGGGGACCTCCGTGCGCGGGGCGTACGCGAACGGGGCTCGCTCGGGCGAGAACGGGGGCGAGGCGTAGTTGGGAGAGCGGGGGTCGATCACGGGAGCGGAGAGTGGATAGGTTGCAGGGGACAGGTTACCGAGAAGAGCGGACCAGGCGATCGCTTACCAGTCGAGACCGCGCTCGTAGCCGAGTTCGACCAGCAGGGAGCCGGCGACGGCCTTGAACAGTCGCTTGTCATCCTCGGTGAAGTGGTTCCGCCAATCGCCGGAGATGCCCTTGCGCCATTCGGCGAGCGGGTCGGCCTCGCCGCGCCTGCGGCCGCCGGAGAAGTTCTCGAACTTGCAGTCATCGATGATCTCCGCCAGGCGGGCGTCGGTGATCGCGTCGGAGACACCGAGCCAGCGGTAGACATCGCGGAGGTGCGCGGGCGTGTCGGCGATGAGGTCCTCGTACTTCACCTCATGGAAGCCGCCGTGGGGTCCGTAGATCTCGGCCGCGCGGCGGGCGCCGGCGACGGCGGCGATCCACTCGTGGATGAGGAACCGCAGGAGCGGCGGATCGAAGAGCGGGATCGGCTTGCCAACACCCTTGCCGTGGAACTCGAACGCCCGCATCGCGTAAGGGCGGGCATCGGCGGGGAGCTTGTCCCACCGCTGCTCGCGGAAGATGAGGAACAGGTTGGAGACGACGCAGTCGCGCCCGTCGCGGACCATCGAGAGGAAGCGAGCGGGGGAGCGAGGGCTGCCCGCCGCGGGCGGCTCGGGCGGGAAGATGGTCGCGAGCGCATCGATGTTCGAGTTGTAGAACATCGTGGTCTTGTCGCCGCACCAGCGGAGGCTCGACCAGTCCTTCCACGCCTCGCGCCGGGTGGCTTCCTGAAAGAGCGTCCGCAGCATGGCCTGCTGCATGAGCCGCGCGGCCTCGGCGGGCGTCGTGTCGCGCAGCCACGTGCCCCGGGCCTCGGGGCCGGATGCCCACGCGTTGAAGCGGTCGTGGTCCAGCCAGGTGTCGAAGGAGCCGCCGCGATCGTTGAAGAGCCAGCCCTCGTTGCGGATGTGCAGTTGGGGGTTGGCGTTGAGGAGCGAGGCGACCCACGTGGTGCCGGATCGGCGGCAGGCGCCGAAGAACAGGAAGCCGGGGGAGGCGGCCGGTGCGGCCAAGCCCGCAAGGTGCGGCGCGACCACGATCGGCCGCGCGGGGTGCAGCGGTTCGGTGCGGATGTTCGGGTTTGTTGCGGTCGAAGGCTGGGACACGCCGCGGGATGATAGATCCCAGGGGCCCATCGCGGCCGCCAAAAACATGGCTTGGCCGTCAATCGATCGAACCTGACACGGCACAACCGAAGTCGCTGCCTCTCGTCGGTCCGAGCCGTCAGGACTTCGCAGACCTCATCCACCGGGCGAGCGAGGATCGATCGCCACGCGGCGCAGCACGGCGGCTGCGAGGGAGCCTCGTGGTTCAATCGACTCCAGCAATCAAGGTCGGTGCGAGCGTGCACGATCCACTCGCGGCGGCGAGGCAGGTCCGCGGCGATGAACTGCGAGATATCCCTGCTGCCGGCATCCTGACGCTCGTGGCCGACGGGCCAATGGTTTCAGGGTGATCGATCTATTGATCGAGCAGGTCCGCCAGCAGCCGCGTGCCCCAGCCCGTCGGGCCCTTGACGAAGCAGCCCGAGTCGCTGTCGCTGGCGTGCACGCCGGCGATGTCGATGTGGGCCCAAGGGATCTCGGGCCTCACGAAGTAACTGAGGAACGCCGCGCCCTGGATCGGGTGGGCCTTGCGGTTGGGGTTTGAGTTGAGGATGTCCGCGATGGGCGACTTCATCATGTCGCGGTACTCGGGGTCCATCGGCAGCCGCCACCAGCGCTCGCCGCTGGTCTGCATGGCCCTGTCGAGCCGCTCGCGGAGGCGGTCGTCCTCGCAGAACATGCCGGCGAACGTGGAGCCCAGCGCGGTGACGACACCGCCGGTGAGCGTCGCGAGATCGACGATGTACTCGGGGTTCTCCTTCTCGCAGGCCCAGATCAGGGCATCGGCGAGGACCAGCCGCCCCTCGGCATCGGTGTTGGTGATCTCGACGGTGACGCCGTTGCGGTAGGTGAGCACATCGTCGGGCCGGTAGGCCTCGTCGGAGATCGAGTTCTCGGCCACGGCCAGCAGCGCGACGACGGGGCGGTCGGGCTTGACGACGGTCGCGATCGCGTGCATCGCCCCGAACACGGCGCACCCGCCGTCCTTGTCGCGCTTCATGCCCACCATGCCGTTGTTGATCTTGAGCGAGAGGCCGCCGGTGTCGTAGGTCATCGTCTTGCCCACGAGCACGACGGGCTTGTGCTTCTTGCCGCCGCCCTTGGGCGTGTATTCCAGCCGCACCATGCACGGCTTGTTCTCGCTGGCCTTGCCGACGTTGATGAGGCCGACGAGCCTCTCCTTCTCGAGTTCCTTGCCCTCGAAGACGCGGCAGGACAGGCCCGTCTCGCGGGCGAGCCTGCGGGCCTGGTCGGCGATCCACGAGGTGGTGGCGATATTCGGCGGGGTCTCGCTCAGGTCGCGGCAGCGGTTGGCGCTGGCCGCCAGCGCCAGGCCGCGCGCCAGCCCCTGGGCGAACTCGACCCCGGCGATGCTCACGGTGAGGCTCGTGCGCTTCGGCGGCCCGTTCTCGCCGTTGCCCGCGGCGGTGCCCTTGAACCTCCAGCTCTTCCACCCGAGCAGGCCCAGGCCCTCGCCGATCGCGCGGCCGGCCGCGCCGGGCTTGGCCTTCTTCGCCGCCTTGAGCGTCCCTTCCAGATCGAAGTGCACGCCCGCGTCCCGCGTCACGGCCAGTCGGCGGCCGACCGCCGCGGCAACGGCGCGGAGCGTACCGACGGTGAACGTCTCGCGCTTGCCCAGACCGACGATGATGATCCGGCGGTCGTTCTTTCCGGGCGCGTGGGCCTCGACGATGCGCCCGGACTCGCCCGTGCACTCGCCCCGGGCGATCGCCGCCGAGACCGCGCCGCCGGAGGACTTGTCGAGGGCCTTGCCGGCCTCATCGAGCTTCTTGTCCTTGAAGATACCGATGACATTCACCGGGGACTTGTGACCGGAGGCGGGAACAGGGCGGATGGACTCGAACATGAAGGATGGCTCCAAGGTGAAGGGGGGCAGTGTAGGGAGGGGGGCCGGAGCGTGGCACCGCATGTCCAATCGCGGTTCCTGAGGCCCCGCGGCCGTTGCGCAGGCTTCATCGTCGCACGCACGAGCCTTGTCCGCCGGCGCACGGCCTCCGTTGTGGCGCCAACGACGATCGCCTTGTGCCGGTAGCGCGTGCGACTGGCTGATCTCTCCGTGGCTCTGCGGCTTGCTTCGCGCCCTCCGCGGCTCCGCGGTGAGGTCTCTTGCCGATCGGTGAACCGCGTTGAGGCCGGGACAGACCGGTGAGAGTCAGGGACGGATTGTGCCGCCGCGTGCGACGGAACGGCGTAGCCTTGTGCGATGCCCGATCCCAGATCCGATGCGGCCGCGCCTCCGGGTCCGCCGGCCTTGCAGGCCCCGTGGCGGCTGGAGTACCTCGAAGCGACCTCGGCGGCTGAGAAGAAGTCGGGCCCGCCGTCATCCTCTTCCGGCAGTTTCCTGCGCGATTACTGGCTCGACCCCGCGGGCGATGAGCGGAATCACGTGATCGTGCGGCGGGGCGAGAGCGCGGCGAGCGCGGCCGATGGGGGGCTCATACTCCTGAACGCCTACCCCTACGCCAACGGCCACCTGCTGGCCGCGCTGGGCGAGGCGCGGCCGACGCTGCTCGACTACACGCCCGCGCAGCGCGCCGCGCTGTGGCGGCTGACGGAGGTCGCGGCGGACCTGATGCAGCGCACGCTCGACCCGCAGGGGATCAACTTCGGCATCAACCAGGGCCGCGCCGCCGGCGCGGGCGTGCCCGGCCACCTGCACGTCCACCTCGTGCCGCGTTGGGGGGGCGATGTGAACTTTATGACCGTTGTCGGGAGCGTGCGCATCATGCCGGGATCGCTGGGGGCGATGGCGACGAGGTACCGGGCGAGTTGGAAGGGGATGCATGAGAGTCAGCGTCAGTAATATCCTGCGCGGATCGCGGATCGCGGATCGCGGATCGCGGATCGCGGATCGCGGATCGCGGATCGCGTGCACATGCTGTGGTGGCTCGCGCCGCTGGTCGCGGCGATCGTGGTCACAGCTCTGACGATCGGCGAATCGCAGCGGCACGGCCGGCTGAGCACCTTCGCGGTCGTGGATAATGTGAACTACATGGGTGAGGGCGCTGTCTGGGTGCGAGCTTTCCGAACGGATGGGGCGGCCGGCATCCTCGAACGCTACCTGGAGCACCCGCCGCACGCCCCCTTCATCGTTGCGACGGTCTTCGCGGCCTTCATCATCGGCGGTATGGATGAGGCGTGCGCGCACGCCGCGGGCGCGGTTCCGTTGCTGGGTGCGTTCGGGTTCGTCTGGTGGCTGTCCCGCCGTGTCGCATGGCCGATGAGGTTGGTCACGCTGGCGTTGTGCGCCACAACGCCGATCTGGATGTGGAGCATCGAGATCGTCAAGCCCGACTACATGGCGGCGATCGCGGCCATGATCGCGGCGATGCTGCTGGTGCTGGATGCTCGCCGCAAACCGTGGTGGTGGCTGGTGGCAAATGGAATGATCTGGGGGTTTGCGCTTTGGGCCAAGCCGACCATCTTCCCCGCCACACTCTGGTTGTGCGGCATCGCGGTGCTGCTGAGGGCGTGGCGCGTGCGGTGCGAACGCGGCGGTAGTCTTGTTGGTCATGCCGTGCGCATGGGCCTGCTCGTGGGCGCGGGTGTGCAGGTCGTTTCCGGGCCGCACTACGCTATCGCGGGCGGGGAGATCGTCCGGTACATCACACGCAACATGTTCGGCGACAAGAGCGGTGCGTGGCGGTGGCACGGCACGGTTGTTGAGCACGCGGCTTTTCACCTGCTGGGCGGCGGAGGACGCGCGATGCTCGGCCCAGCACGGGTGTGGATGGTCACGTGTTGCGCGGCCGGGTTTGTGGTCGCCGCTCGTGCGAGGGCCGCAGCGCGGCGAAGCGCGGTCGCGCTGGCGGCGCTTCTCGCCGCGGCATATGTGCCCGCCGCCGTGAACCCGATGAAGATCCGCGAGTTCGCGGCGGCGTTTCAGGTCGGGCTGGTGTTCTGTTCCACGATCGCGATCGTGTACATCTGGCGGGTGGGTTGCGTGTGCGGGCGGGATAGACGCCGATCGGCCATGGTACTCGGTCTGGCGGCGATGCTGGCGTTCGCGGCGGCAACGCTGGCGTGGCCCTTTCCGCGGATGATGACCGCCGACTCGCGATTGGAAGCCGATGCACGAGCCGAGACCATTGACGCGACGTATCGCGCGGTTGTGAGGGCTATCGATGCGTCGCGATCTCCGGACGGCTCGGATGCGTGGATCGTCGTCGGGGGAGGGGCGGGAGCGGTCAATCGCGGATTGCTGAATCTCTGGATGACCCGTGATCGTGTCCCCGCCCGCGCGGGCAGTATCACCTCACGACGCGATCGTGACAAAACGCTCAATCTGCTCGGTCCGGCGGACATCGCGGTTGCGGGAGTCGGACCGATCGCGGGAAGCAAGGGCGGGAAGCGGACGGGCTGGAGCGAGGAGTTCATTGCCCATGCTCGGTCGGCGCAGGAGGAGTGGGACGAGTACGCACGAGTAGAGGGTGAGGACGGGAGCTATTTCGTGTTTGTCCGAGCTCGCGATCGTGGCGGCACGAAGCGGATCGACCATGATGAAGACGAGGAAGCCGCGGAGTACTAATCCGCAAGCCTCGACCCTCGCAGTTCGCGTCGGTGACGCAGGATGATCGCGAGCAAGCGCGCGATCGAGAGCGGTTGCACGCCGGTGTCCATCCGCTCACGACCCAGCGCGTACAGGGCCTCCCACTGGCCGCGGAGTTGGCGGAGCGACCACGCGATCGCCTTGTCGGGGTCGTAGATGTTGGTGGTCTCGCCGAGGGTGCCGTTCAACTCGATGATCGAGTCGAGGTCGAGCCGCCCGGCGCGGAGGTCATCCTCCGAGCGGTAGCGGATGTCCATGCGGACCGCGTCGAGGCCGTCACGCTCGGCGCGGCCGCGGAACGCGCGGCAGAGGTCGCCGATCGCGCGTTCGAGTTCCGATGTGACGAGGTGGGCGCCGTCGCGGAACAGCGTGCCCTGGCAGTGGTTGCCGGCAAGCGCGATGGGCAACCGCTCGCCGAGCGCGGGAACGTCGAGCCGCCGGCCCGCCAGGCGTTGCAGGAACGTCGCGGACTGGAGCCGGAAGCGCGGGTGGGCGAAGATGAGATCTTCGACGGTGCGAGCGCCGTCGCCGATAAGGAACGGGAACTCCTTGAGCGTGATGGAGTAGATCGAGCCGGCTTCGTGGCCGTCGCGTGGACGCATCCAGACGATCCCGACCTCGCCGGGGCCGGGGTGCCAGGGTTGCACGAGCGCACGCCCGGGGACCAGTCGGAAGTACTCCTCGGCCTCGCGTCGCGAGCGAACCACCCGCACGGAGAAACCGCGCTGGCCGACATCGGGCTTGAGCACGACCGGAAAGTGCAGGTCGGCGTTGGCCGCGCGCACCAGCGCATCGACCTCGGCGGCCCGCGCGGGGGCCGGCTCGGGGCCGGGGCCGGTCTCGATCGGCCACGTGCGGCAACAGGCGTTGACCAGCGCGGGGTCGAGCCTCGCACCCGCCGCGCCCTCGCGCAGCCCGGCGATGATTCCGAACTTGGATTCGCCGACGAACCCGCCCCCGTTCTCGATCCCGGGGTTGCAGGCTGTGAAGGCCAGCGGGTGGCGGGCCTTGAGCGCGCACCGCACGAACATCGGCGCGAGCCCGAGGTAGACCAACCATGTCGGCCAGAACTCGAACCGCGTGGCGCGGACCAGCATCGCCCGGAGCGAGTCGCGGCCGGGGATGGTGATGAGCCGGTCGGCGAGCCCGATCGCGAGGCGGGCCGCGGCGAGCGCGAGCGCGATGCGCGGCGGGCCCGCTTGCTCGATGGAGCCAGGCGCGATCATGGCGATGACCCGATGGCCGATCGTCAGCAACGCGACCTGTCGCGCGGCCAGCACGACGAGCGCCGCCGCCATCGAAAGCCGGGACGGGCCTGCCGATGCCACAGCGCGACCGACCTCGGAACGCAGGTCCGGCCGCAGGAGCGCGATGCCCAAGCCCCACCAGCCGTGCCTTCTCTCCCCGCCGCGGGCCAGCCGTCGCCGCCACTCCGCGACAAACTCGGGCCGTTCCATCGGAGCGAGGCGCCGACCATCCCGCAACTCCAACCAGAACCACATCCACGCCGCGCTGACTAGCCCGAGGGCCGCCGCGCGCGGGTCGAGCTCGCGCATCGCCGTCAGCAGCCCGGCCAGCGCGATCGTCCAGCGCGACGCGAGCAGGCGCCCGAGCCGCGCCAACCGGTTGGAATCGACGGACGCACGCACGGCCGCAACGGTATGTCCGCGCGATCGCCTCGCTGGGCGTGCGAGCCCGGGCGGAGTCTTCGCGTGCGCCTCGTGCTCGATGGTGTAGACTTGATCCGTGTCGTCCTCCTCTCCACGATCGATCTCAAGGATCGCCGTCGATGCCGTGATCTTCGGCGGCGGCATCGCCGGGCTGTGGACGCTCGCGCACCTGCGCGGGCTGGGGTATTCGTGCCTCCTGATCGAGGCTCGCGAGCTCGGCGCGGGCCAGACCATCGCCTCGCAGGGGATCATCCACGGGGGCGTGAAATACGCGCTCTCGGGCGCGGCCTCCGCCGCCAGCCGCGCCATCGCTGAGATGCCGGATCAGTGGCGGATGTCGCTCGAAGGCCGCGCGAGCGTCGATCTTTCCCGGGCGCGCGTGCTCTCGCCGCACCAGCACCTCTGGACGACGACCGGGATCGGCTCGCGGCTGGTGGGTGTCGCGGCGAGCAAGGCCATCCGCACGCCGGTCGAGCGTGTCGCGGATGCGGATCGGCCCGACTGGGCGCGGGGCGCGCCGCGCGGCGTGAACATCTACACGGTCGCCGAGCCGGTGCTCGATCCGGCGTCGCTGGTCGAGTCGCTGGCTGCGCCGCTGCTCGGCCTGATCTTGCGCGCGGAAGATGTGCGCTTCACGGCGACCGGCGATGGTCACGCTGTGGGCCTGCGGCGCGCGGAAGGGGAAGCGGCCATCGAGGCCCGGCGCATCGTCCTGACCGCCGGCGCGGGCAACGTCGAACTGGCGGAACGGGCGCGGCGGCGGAACGGTGAGCCCGGCGAACCGGCGGCGATGCAGCGGCGGCCGCTGCACATGGTGATGGCCCGCGGTCGGCTGCCGGCAGTCTTCGGCCATTGCCTCGGCGGCGGGCTTTCCGACAAGCCGCGCGTGACGATCACCTCGCAGATGGAGACCTCCGGGCGCACGGTGTGGTACATCGGCGGGGCGATCGCCGAGGACGGAGTGTCTCGCTCGCGGGAGGATCAGATCGCCGCATCGAAGGCCGAACTGAGCCGGTGCGTGCCGTGGGTGGACCTGTCGGGAACCGAATGGGCGACGCTGCGCGTCGATCGCGCCGAGGGGCGTCGGCACGACGGCGGGGTTGGGGGTGGGGGCGGGGGCGGGGGGGGGCGCCCGGATGGGCCGGTGATGCAGGACAGCGGCGGCGTGCTGTGCGTGTGGCCGACGAAACTGGCGTTTGCGCCGCTGGTGGCGCGGCGGGTGTCGGAGTGGCTCGCGGGCGGCGGTGTCGTGCCGGGGCGCGGTGCGGTGCCGGAGATCGAGTCCGTCTTCGCGGATTGGCCGCGGCCGCGGGTCGCGGCGCTTCCGTGGAACGACGCGGAGGTCGAATGGTCCTGAGACCGCTCGGAACAACCGGTTTGTCGGTCAGCCCGCTCGGGCTGGGTACGGTGAAGATCGGCCGCAACACGGGCGTGAAGTACCCCGGTGGGGATGGTTTCGCGCTGCCGGATGATGCGGTCGTCGCCGAGTTGTTCCGCACCGCGGCCGAGTTGGGCATCAACCTGATCGACACCGCGCCGGCCTACGGCGCGAGCGAGGAGCGGATCGGCGCGATCATGTCGGCGAACGGATGGTTCGGGGGGCGCGAACGCTGGGTAGTGTGTACGAAGGCGGGCGAGGAGTTTGACGCGCGGGCTGGGGCGTCGCGGCATGTGTTCTCGGCGCCGGCGGTCCGCGCGAGCGTGGAGCGCAGCCTGAAGCGGCTCGGGGTTCAGCGGCTGGACTTGGTGCTGCTGCACTCGGACGGGCGCGATGCGTGGATCGTGCGAGAGTCCGGCGGGGCCGAAGAGTTGGACGCGGCGGTGCGGCGCGGCGAGGTGCGGGCGTGGGGCCTCTCGGCGAAGACGGCGGCGGGCGCGACGGCCGCGCTGGAGCGAGGGTGCGGTGCGGTGATGGTGACGCTGAACCGCGGCGATGAGTCGTCGCGGCCGGTGATCGAGGCGGCTCGGACACGGGGCGTCGGCTTGCTCGTGAAGAAGGCGCTGGCAAGCGGGCACGCCGCCGATCCGGGCGATGCGCTGCGGTTTGCGCTCTCGGTTCCCGGCGTGTCGAGTGTTGTTGTGGGGACGATCAACCCCGCGCACCTGCGTGGGAACGTCGGAGGCGTAACAAGAGGCGGGTTCTGAGAGAACAAGAAGCCATCAAGCCAACGAGGCATCAAGGCATCGAGGCTGGAACCGTGATCTGCACGCGCCTGGGCTTGCGGAGCGCCGGGTTTCCGAGTTGGCCGCACGCGGCCATCGTGTCGCGGCCCTTGGTGCGGCGGCGCTTGGCGTAGGTGCCCGCGTCGAGCAGCCACCGCAGGAACCGATCGGCGTCGTCCTCGGTCGGCGCGTTCCACGGCGAGTTGTCGCGCGGGTTGTAGGGGATGAGGTTGACCAGGCCGGGGAGCGGCGGCCGGCCTTCATACTCGCCGCGACCGACAACAAAGTCGCCGAGTTGGCGTGCGTGCTCTTCGCGGTCGTTGATTCCGGGGATCAGGACGTACTCGAAGCAGATCTTGGCCGCGCCGTAGATCGGCCACTCTTCGAGCGCCCGGTGCAGCTCGCGCATGGGGTACTTGCGGTTGATCGGCATGATCGTGGCGCGGATCTCGTCATTCGGCGCGTTGAGGCTGACGGCGAGGTTGAGCCTGTGCCAGCCCGGTTCGCGGACCTTCGCGGCGAGGCGCGCGATCCCATCGACACGGCCGACGGTCGAGATGGTGACCTTGCTCATCGGCAGGCACGGGCCGCGGTGGTCGGTGAGCACGGCGACCGCATCGATCACGGCGGCGAGGTTGTCCATGGGCTCGCCCATGCCCATGAAGACGACGTTGCGGATGGTGTCGAAGCCGGCCGTGCCCGCCTGCGGGTTCGGCGCGAGGTGCCGAGCGGCGAACCATTGCTGCACGATCTCGGCGGTCGTGAGGTCTCGCAGGAGGCCCATCTGGGCGGTCTGGCAGAACGTGCAACCCATCGCGCACCCGACCTGGCTCGAGACGCACAGGGTGTGCGTGAGGACTCGCTTCTTGCCGATCATCGGGATGACGACCGACTCGGTTTCGAGTCTCTCGCCGGGCTTGTCGGGGCGGGGCTGAAGCGCGAGCGCGAACTTCACGACACGTCCCTCGGCGCTATCTGATTCGTGCGTGCGTGTGACCGGATCGACCTCGACCGTCAGGCCGGGTTGAGCGCGCACGCCCTCACGGAACAGCCGCTGGTAACGGTCGAGGGCGCCGGCGCGGCCGCCGGGAAGCCGCGCGGCCTCGCACACCGACGCATACCGCGCGGCGGGAACGTCGAAGGGACTGGGCAGCACGGCTTTCACGGGGAATCTTAGGACGAAGTGAGAAACCCCAGGACGGTCAGGGTTGGCGGGAGAGGTCGTCGATGACGCGCTGGAGGTGGCGGGTCGAGAGATGCAAGCCGCCGGGTCGGTTGCGGATGTGCCAGAGTCTTTGATGTTCGCGGAGGCATGACCCGGCCATCTCGCGCAGGATGGAGCGATCATCCGCGTGTGGTTGCAAGCCATCGGCGGTGCGGCGGCAGCTCACACCGTGCTCGATGCAGAGGCGGACGCACTCGATCGCGTGGGCGATCTCTTCGTTGAACAGATGGTCCGCCAAGCGCGGCGGCTGCGGGAGGGCGTTGAAGGTCTGGCGAACCTTGAGGAACTCTTCGAGGGGCGCGTTGATCGAGCGGCGGCCGGGCTGCGGAGGCACCGGCGGGAAGAGGTCGTTGAACACGGCCGAGGCGTTGCGCAGCTTGCAGAACTGACGCAGCGACAGGTCAATATCGCCGAACTCGTTGAGCCAGCGGACGATCTCGCCGCTGGGGTCGCCGAAGATGTGCGTCGATGCGGCGTGATCATGACTCACGGGCCGGAGGCCCGTGCCACTCCACGCCGCCTCGGCCGCGTCGGCGAGGCGTGCGAGGGTGGTGGGCCACTGCTGCATGTGGCCGACATCGCCCCAATCGCAGATCAGGAACCCGGTCGCGCCGTTGGCCAGGCCCTGCTCGGCCGCGGCGGCGATGTTGCCGCGGGCTTCGGTGGTGCGGCCGGTGAACGTGCGCCAACTCGATGTGCCGGGACAGACCCAGGCCTCCATGCCGTGGTCGCGGAGGTGGCGACACTCTTCGGCAAACTTCGCATCGGGCTCGTAGCCCCAGGCGAGGCCGATCGCGTCCTTCGGAAGTCTGCCGAGCATGTCGGGGTGCGACATGGCGATGTCGGCCCAGAACTGCGGGCGCTTGCCGTGCTCGTGCGCGATGCGGCAGACCTTGTTCACGAACTCGAAGAAAAGGTCGGCGCGTGCGCGCGATTGCGAGGAGGCATGTTCCGCGTCCGACTCGACGGAGCACGGGCCGGAGGCCCGTGCCACGAACTCCTTGCTGCGGCCCCAACCGACATCGAACGTCTCATCGCAGCCAATGTTCACGAGCGTGCTGGAGAAGCACGGGAGCAGTTGGCCGAGCAGCCCGCGGATGAAAGTCTCGCTCTCGGGCAGGAGCGGGCAGAGGGAGAACGGTCCGTACCGGTCGTAGTGCATGAACTTCCAGTGTGCGTTCCCCTCGATCTCGGCGAGGTGGTTGTACCTGGGACGCTTGAGGAAGACGGCGAGATGGCCGAAGCAGTTCTGGTTGGCGGCGAGGTCGATGCCGCGGGCGGAGCAGTAGGTATCGAGATCGCGGATCTCGCAGGGAGTGAACGGAGAAGCGTCCTGCCAGACCTCCTCGTGGCCCTGGTAGGCGAAGGTGTGCTCGGTGTAGAGTTGGAGGTGGTTGATCTTGAGTGAGGCGAGGAGATCGACGGTTTGTTTGAGTCGGCCGAGTGTCGGGACCTTGTCGCGGGAGACATCCAGCATCACGCCGCGCGTGGCGAAGGCCGGTCGATCCTCGATCGTGCCGCAGGGGAGCCGGTCGTTGTTGAGATCAAGGAGTTGGTTGAGCGTGACGAGGGCGTTGCGGAGACCATGAGGCGATCCGACGGTCACACGACCCTCGAGCGCCCCATCCGACCCGTGCAAGTCGATGCGGTACCACTGCGAGGAAGGCTCGTCCCCCTGGATGGCGGTCCGAATCTGGTTGCCGGGGAGTCCTGACGCCGTGCAGCGGCGCCACGAAGTGAAACGGTCGCGGATCCAACGGCGCGTTTCCGGCGAGATCGGGCGGGTCTCACCGCTGAGCCGGCACTCGCGTGGCCGAGGAAGAAGCAAGGGTTGGCCGTTCAGTGTTGGCATGATCTGGAGAGGGCCCTTATCGGACGGCGCGTGGGGAGCGGGGACTGCAGGAGAGAATAGCGATCGTCGGACGTGCGGCCGGTGGTGCGTTCAGGAGGCTGGAATCTCGATTCTTGCGGAATCGTGGCCGGGGACGGCCGCATCCTGCGCTTCGCGTGTGGCTCGGGCTCTTCGGAGGGCGTGGGGAGTCGGAACGACAAAGGAGCGATCGGGGATATGCAAGCACAACCCGGTGTGTTGAATGGAGCGACGGCCCGGATCGGTATGTGCGCATGGCTCGTTCTCGTGGGCCTGCTTGCCCGTGCGGCGGGTGCGCAGTGCGTGCCGACGCCGATCGTGCGGATGGGCGGGGCGATCACGCAGGTCGCGTACGACACCTCGACCAGGGCGGTGGTATCGCGTGGGCAGTTCCTGGATGTGGTCGATCTGACCGATCCGTTCGCCCCGGTTGTCGCGGGCACGGTCGATGCCGGCGAACTGATCTCCGACATCGCGGTGGTCGAGGGCGTGGCGTTCGTCTCGTTCGGACGCACGGTTGCGTCGTTCGATGTGGGCGTGTCGCCGCCCGCGCCGCTGCTGGTCACGCAGTTGCCGCTTGGGCCGTTCGAGACGATTACCGAGCTTGTCCGCACGGGCGAGCGGTTCAACCCGCGGTTGTGCGTTCACGCGGGCGCGACGTACATCTATTCCGTCGGAGCGTTCGGGCAGATGACCCTGCTCTCGACGGTCGGCACGTTCGGAGGGGCGATCGGTATCGCGGGCGATCTTCTCGTCACCTCGACGGTGATGTTCAGCCCGCAGGTGCAGATGCTGAGGGTGTTCGACATCTCGAACCCCGCGGCGCCGGTTCAGCGGGGTACGTGGCAGGGCGCGGGCAACTACGGGTTCCAGCACTCGATCGCGGGCGCGAACCAGCGGGTGTACCTCGGCGTGGGCACGATCCTGTACACCTACAACGTGGCCAACCCCGACTCGCCGCAACTGGTCAACACGCGGAGCGTCGGCAGCGACATCACGGGGCTGGCGATCGCCGGGTGGCTGTTCGCCTCGACGCAGGCCCCGTTCTCGGCATCGAGCGGGAGCGGATTGAAGGTGCTGTCGCTCGCCGATCCGTCCGCGCCAACGGTCATCGGGACGTACTCGACCGTGGGGATGGGGTCGGACCTGGCGGTTGGCGCTTCGCGGGTTCAACTGGCGTGCGCCGAGGCCGGGCTGTACATCCTCAACGTCAACAACCCGGCGACCCCGAGCTACATGAGCAACCTGTTGACGGCTCCCGGCCGCGCCGACAGCGTGACCGTGGTGGGGAACACGGCGTACGTGGCCGCGGGGCGCATCGGCGTGTGGATCATCGACATCACCAACCCGGCCGCGCCGCAGGTACGGTCGCTCGCGCCGTCGAGCGACGCGCAGAGCGTGGCGGTCTCCGGGAATCGGATGTACATCGCGGATGGGTTCGAGGGCATGAGGATCTATGACGTTTCCAACCTGTCCGTGCCCATCCTGCGAAGTTCGTTCAACCCGCCCGGCGCGTTCGAGACGGTTCGCATCGGTCTGAACGGCTCGACCGCGGTGCTCTGCAACCTCCAGAGCGGCGGGTCCGCGGACATCGTTGATGTCAGCAACGACGCCGCGCCGGTGCTGCGCTCGACGATCGACAACGACGACTACTTCTTTGACGTCGCGTTCTGGGGTTCGCGGGCCTACTTCGCCAACAGTTACCGGGGGCTGTCGATCTACGACCTGGGCAACCCGGCCGCGCCGGTCGCGCGGCTGGTCGGCACGCCCGGGAGCACGCAGACCCGGTCCCTCGCAGCGGGCGGATCGACCGTGTACGTCAACTCCGGGGGCACGTTCCAGATCGTCGATGCCCTGCTCCCGGCCACGCCGCTCTTGATCGGGCAGGCGTCGATCGGGGGGAGCGACGAACTGCGGGTCGTCGGCGGCAGGGCCTACGCACCGACGATCAACGGCTCGAGCATCATCGACCTCGCCCGGCCGCAGCGGCCGGTGAGGATCACTGAACTGGACTCCCCGCAGTATGCGCGGAGCATCGCGGTCCACTCGTCGGGAGCGCTGGTCGAGGGCAACGCGCTCAACGGGCTGACGATCTACCCCGCGCTTACGCAGTGGAAGCCGGTGTTCCGCGATCCGCTGCTGGACCGGCGGGCGTGTGCCCGCGCGCTGGTCGATCTCAGCAACGACTTCTCGGCTTCGCCCGCTGCGACCGTCTACCACTGGTTCAGGCAGGGCGAGCCCGCGCTGGTCGATGGTCTGACGACGACCGGGTCGATCATCGCCGGGGTTGGCGCCGCCACGCTCACGATTCAGAACGCTTCCTCGCACGACAACGGGCTTTACCGGTGCATGGTCACCAACTCCTGCGGGACGACGACCAGCAACGGGATTCAGGTGACCGTCTGCATGGGCGACCACAACTGCTCGGGAACGGTCACCGTGCAGGACATTTTCGACTTCCTCGCCTCGTACTTCGCGGGCGACATCGCGGCGGATGTCAACCGCTCGGGCACGCTGAGCGTGCAGGACATCTTCGATTTCCTCACGGCGTATTTCGGCGGCTGCTGAACGCGCGGCCGGCGGAACGGCGGGTTGGAATCGCCTGGTCATCGCACCCCTCCCCTCCTTTCACTCGGCGTTCACCAGGTCGTGGTATGACTCGCGCCTGCGGATCACGCGGGCGTGCTGGCCGTCGATGAGGACCTCGGCGGGGAGCGGGTGGCTGTTGTAGCGGCTGGCCATGCTCATTCCGTAGGCGCCGGCGGCAAAGACGGCGATGATGTCGCCGCGGGCCACGGGCGGGAGCAGGCGGTTCTGACAGAGGAAGTCGGCGGACTCGCAGATCGGCCCGACGACATCGCAGCGTTCAAGGCCGGGAAGGTCGAGTTGGTCGGCGCGGACGCCGTCGGGCGGCTCGTGCTGGGGCGAGACGTTGGCGGGCCAGACGAAGTGGAAGGCCTCGTAGAGCGCGGGGCGGATGATCGTGTGCATTCCGGCGTCGCAGATGATGAACTTCCTCGCGCCGGAAGACTTCACGTACTGCACGCGCGTGAGCAGGACGCCGGCGTTGGCGACGATGAAACGGCCGGGTTCGAGGATGATCCTCAGCCGGCCGCTTTCGACGCGCTCGCGGAGGAGCGGGACGATGGCCGCGGCGTAGTCGGCCGCGGCGAGCGATTGGCCCGTGCGGTAATCGGCGGCGAAGCCGCCGCCGATGTCGAGGGTGTCGATGACGATGCCCTCGGCGGCGAGTTCGTCGATGAGCGTGAGCACACGGGTGATGGCCTCGACGTATGGGGCGGCCTGGGCGACGGGGGAGCCGATGTGGATGTGGACGCCGCAGAGGCGGAGGTGGTTGTGGCGGGCGTACTTTCGGAAGAAATCGCGTGCGCGGCGGAGATCGACGCCGAACTTGTTCTCGGCGGTGCCGGTGGTGGTGTACTTGTGGGTTTTGGCATCGACATCGGGGTTGACGCGGAGCGCGGCGCGCGTGGGGCGGTTGAGGGCGGTGGCGATGTGGGCGATGTTGAGAAGCTCCTGCTCGGACTCGACGTTGAACAGGCCGATGGGGGCCGCTTCGGGGGCGTCGGGGCCGCGGACATCGTCGTCGGGCTCGCCGAGGGCGTCGGCGATCTCCTCGCTGGTCTTGCCGACGCCGGCGAAGACGATCTTCTCGGGCGAACATCCGGCGAGGCGTGCGCGGTGCAGTTCGCCGCCGGAGACGACATCCATGCCGGAACCGAGGGCGACGAGTTCGCGGAGGATGTTGATGTTCGGGCAGGACTTGACGCTGTAGCAGATCAGGGGCTTGAGGGGCGCGAAGGCTTCGGCCAGCCTGCGGTAGTGCATGGTGAGCGTGGCGCGGGAGTAGACGTAGGTGGGCGTGCCGAAGCGCGAGGCGACCTCGATGAGGTCGAGGTTCTCGCAGCGGAGGCGGCCGTCGGTGTAGGCGAAGTGGTCCATGGGGGATAGAGCAGGAAGCTGGAAGTGGGAGGCGGTAGGCAACGGGTGGGAGCACGGATCAGGGGTTGGTCGGGTGCTTGGGCAGGGGCTCGGGGTTCTTGAACTGTTGCATGGTGTTGGCGAGGGAGCGGTCGATGCCGAAGTCCTCGAGCTGGTAGGTGTAGGTCTGACGGAGGCCGGGGCCGGAGTAGCCGAAGAACATGTGGTTGAGCAGGGCCTGGCGCTGGTCGGAGGGGTAGCGGAGTGGGACGAAGGCGAACAGCGTGATGTTGAGGATGGCGAGAGCGGCGGCGAGCCAGACGGCGCGGCGTGGACCGACGATCCAGGCCGCGCCGGCGGATGCGGCGATGAACACGAGCGGGAGAACGGGGAGGATCAGCCCGGCGTTGCCCATGAAGATGATCCAGGAGAAGTAGAGGGACGGCGCGGCCCAGGCGATGGCGAGGAGCCAAGCACGGGCGTGGGTCCGGGCGCGGACGGTGTAGCGAACCAGGGCGATGGCGGCGAGCGCGAGGGCGAGGTTCGCGCCCCAGAGCAGGAAGGTGATGTACTTCACACCGTTGCGAGCCAGGCCCTCGAAGGCTCCCTTCTGCGCGACGCCGAAGTGCTCGTGCCATTCGTTCTTGGCGCGGACGGCGGCGAGGTAGTTGGAGGCCCCGCCCATGAGCGAGGCGGTGATGGTGAACCAGACCAGGCAGCAGGCGGCGCAGATCGCGGCGGAGGCGAGGAACCAGGCGAGATGCTGTCTGCGCCAGCCTGAGCGCTGCCAGGCCGCCAGCAGGCACGCGCCCAGGAGCGGGCCGCCGAAGATCACCAGATCGGGACGCAGGATGGTGGAGATGCCGGTGGCGAGGCTTGCGGCCACCACCATCCGCCATGACCGTTCGCGGATGAGGCGCAGGCCGTAGTAGCCGATCGCGGGCAGCGCGGCGAACCAGACGATGTAGGACTGCATGATGACGCCGTGGTACCAGACCATCGGGCTGGCGATCGCGGCGAGAGTGGTGAAGAGAGGGAGTGGGTTGGGTTCGCAACAACGCGGCTCGGAGAGCCGCGATACCTGCGCGGAGTGTGTCAATACCAGGCGGGCGAACAGGTAGATGTACGCCGCGGCCCCGCAAGAGAGCAGCGTGCCGGCCAGGGCGTAGGCGATGATGGGGCTGGAAGAGAAGAGGCCGAAGAACTTGCCGAGCAGGACGTAGCCGATGTTGCCCGGGGGCGGGACGTTGAAGGTGTGGTCGAGTTTCAGGGCGTTGATGTACTCCGGCCCGTCGAAGCCCATGACGGCGGAGGGAAGATAGAGAAGTCGCGAGGCAAGCGTGAACAGGACCACGGCCGCGAGCGCCGGGCGATGGCCGGGTGCGTGCGTCGGGTTCGATCCGGTATACTCGGCCTGCGGCATGAAGCTCTCCGTCGTCATCCCAGTCTACAACGAGGAACAGACGATCCTTTCGCTGATCGAGCGTGTGCGCGCCGTCGGTGTGGAAAAGGAGCTGGTGATCGTTGACGACTGCTCGCGCGACGGCACGCGTGGGAGGCTGGAGACGCTGCGCGGGCAGCCGGACATCACGCTGCTGTTCCACGAGCAGAACCAGGGCAAGGGGGCCGCGCTGCGGACGGGGTTCGCGGCGTGCAAGGGGGACATGGTGATCATCCAGGATGCCGACCTGGAGTACGACCCCAACGAGTATCCGAGGCTGATTCAGCCGATTCTCGATGGACGTGCGGATGTCGTGTTCGGCTCGCGGTTCATCGGCGGTGAGTCGCACCGTGTGCTGTACTTCTGGCACTCGGTGGGCAACAAGGTGCTGACGCTGCTCTCGAACGCGCTGACCAACCTGAACCTCACGGACATGGAGGTCTGCTACAAGGTGTTCAAGCGCGAGATCATCCAGAAGATCACGATCGAGGAGAACCGCTTCGGGTTTGAGCCGGAGATCACGGCGAAGGTGGCGCGGCTGCGGTGCCGGGTGTACGAGGTGGGCATCAGTTACAGCGGACGCACCTACGAGGAGGGGAAGAAGATCGGGTGGAAGGACGGGGTGCGGGCGATCTGGTGCATCCTGAAGTACAACCTCGGATGAATCGCGGGGGGTGGCGGGGATGGAGGGTGCGGGCCGCATGATCGGTATACGATAGCATAACAAAAACCGTTTGACGCTGCAAGCGATTATTCGTATTTTGTGCGGACAATTTCGTTTTTTGGCCTGAATAGGGTATAAAACCACCCCCGATTTGGAAGGCGAATGTGCCCTGATCAGGGTGTTGGCTTCGATTGGCGTGTGGCGTGGCGGCGGGTTCTTCGGGTGGAAAATGGCCGCTACTTGGCCCGTGCCGGGGCGTCGAGGATGACGGTGGCCGCGCCGGCGGTCAACGCGATCTTGCCGTCCATGAGCGCCATCGCGGAGGGGCGGGCGCCGAGCAGGATGGCGTGGTTGTAGACCATCATGCCGCCGCCGTTCTCGAACATGTGCAGGGAGAACTGCATGCTGCCGTCCTCGCCGCGGCCGCTGGAGGTGGTTTCGATCGAGGCGACGCGGTTCTGTGCGGGGAGCGGCGGGATCATGGCGGCCGCGCCGCCGAGGCCGTCGATGCCGTCGAGTTCGCCGGAAGGGCCGAAGATCATGACGCCCTGCTGGGTGGAGATCGCGAAGGGACCGTCGGCGCTGGCGGTGGTGAGGAAGGCGTCGAGTTCGCGGGTGTCCTGGACGTGGCTGCGCGGGGTTTCGAGCGGCTTGAGGTTGAGGCGGCCCGTGCCGACCGCGGCGAGCCAGAGCGACCGGTCGGTGCTCATGAGCAGCAGACGATCGCCGAAGACCCACGCGGCGGCGGCGGGCATGATCTCCGCGCTCTCGATGGTCCAGTTGCGCTGGTTGGTGGTAAGGTCGATGGAAACGACCTTGTTTTCGAGGCCGGTGATGAGTGTGCCGCCCGCGCCCTGATCGATGAGCCTGACCCAGCGGACGCGGCTGTCGAGATCGCCCAGACGCTGGCCCATCCGGCCCGATCGGGCGTCGATCACCTGAATGGTCGGGGTGACGTCGTTGATCGCGCCCGCGCCGTCGGGTCGGCCCGCATCGCCGGCGATGACCAGCGTGCCGCCGGCGACCTGGGCGTCGTAGACGCGGGCCACGGGCGTGGCGGCGGACCAGAGCACCTCACCCGTGTCGGTGTCGATCGCGCACGCGCGGCCGCCGCGCTGCACGAGCACGAGCGTGCGCTCGTCCATCACGACGACCAGGTCATCGGCGGGCACAAGGCCGTCGTCGGGCGTCTCGAAGAGGTCGGCCATCACGCCCGCGGCGGGGTTGAGGCCACGGGTGGAATCGTCGGGAGGGAAGAGGTGAGAGATCGGGTCGGTCTTCCATCCGCGGGCGTCGTTGGTGAGGGCGACCTTCTCGACGGCCGCGGCGCGATTGCCGCGGGAGAGGATGTACGCGGCGTCTGGCGTGGACCTGATGAGCGCGGCGCCGGGGCCGTCGATGGGGCGCGACCAGATTCGGCTGAGCTGGCCGTTGTCGGCCGATCGCGTCCAGACGGCGACATCTCGCTCGGTCTCCATGGCGAGACACGAGGAGACGTTGGGAACAGAGTCACGCAGCAGGGGCTCGAGCAGCGCGCTGCCCTGGATGAGTTGAACCTGCGCGGAAGTGGGCTCGCCGAGTGCGGGCCAGCGGACCTCGGCGCTGAGGCGGCCGGCGATCTCGGCCTCGACGGCGGCGAGGTCGAGCGGCTGACCATCGACGGTGAGCACGAGGCCCGGGAAACGATCCCTGATGGCGCGGAGCACGGTTGAGGCGGCGAGATCCTGCTTGCGGGCGCGGAGTTCGGAGAGCAGTCGTCCGCCGAGTTCGCCGACGGCCGCGGGCGAGGCGGCCTTGATGCGCTGGGCGGCGCGCAGGCCCGTCTCGAGCGCGGCGGTGGCGCGTCGGGGGCTGTCGCCGGCGCGGAGCGCGGTGTGGAGTTTGAGGTACGCCTCGGGCGTGCTGGTGGCCAGGGGGAAGCGTGCGACGAGTTGTTCGAGCAGTTCGGGCGAGGGCGAGGTTCCGGCCTCGATGAGTCTGCGCCGGCACTCCTCGTCCTGCGCGGCGTAGACGGTCGGGCCGAAGGCGGCGATGAGGCGGTCGAGCCTTCGCGCGGCCTCGAGCTCACCGCGGACGCTCACGCCCCCGCCGCGCCAGTTGGCGACCGCGAGGCGGGGATCATCGAGGACGCGCTGGTAGAGCGAGGCGGCGCGCGTGGCCGCGTCGGCCGGGGCGTTCGCGGGGGAGGCGGCGACGTCCAGTTCGGCAAGGCGGCCGCCGGCGATGGCGACGGCGACGCGGTCGTCGGGCGTTGCGGCGGTGGCCTCCATGCGATCGATCAGCATGGCCAGCAGGGCCCGGTCGGTGATGCGAGGCGGCGAGTGCTGGGGCGCGGCGGCGTTCGCCTCGGGCACGGCGGGCTTGCCGGGCTGGTCGGCCGGTTCAAGACCCGAGTTGACCATCTCGTTGAGGCTCTCGAAGAGCCGGGTGCGTGAGGCCCGCGATCGTTCGGACTCGGGGTCGAGCGTCATGGCCGCGATCGCCGCGTCAACGCTCGCCCCGATGCGCTGCGGGCGACCGGCGCGGTAGGCCAGTTCGGCGAACGTGACCGCGGGCGTCGGATCGCGAGGGTCGGCCTTCATGCGCTCGCTGAGGATCGCGTCGGCGGTTTCCCACTGGAGGTAACTGTGGACCTTCGAGTCGTCCACGACCAGGAGTTGACGGCCCAGCGCGAGGATGTTGCCGGGCGCATCGAGGGCCTGAACAACCGGCTGGCCCGAGGCGTGGAGAGGATCGATGACCGCGAGCCCGCCGGCGATCGGCGCCAGGAGTTTGTCGCCGATGATGCTGACGCGACCCCACACGCCCGGCGGGTCGAACGCGGGTGTCGAGGTGATCTGGCCGCTGTCGAACGAACCGATCGGCGCGAAGTAGACGCGGTTGTTGCCGGGCGCGCCCGCGGCCGAGGACGGCACCGCGGCGAGCATCCGGCCGACCCTGAGCAGGTACGCCGGCGGCGGCTGGCCGAAGCGGTTGGATGTGCACTCGGCGACCTCGCCGCCGGTCGCGGCGTCGAGGCGGACGATCCGGCGCTGGTCGGGGGCGATGACGATGAGCGAGACCTTGTCGGGTTGGGTGTCGTCAACGACCGGGCGGCTGATCTCCCAGGCCTGAGGGTCGCTCTGCTGCATCGTGTTGGAGTCGGTGGGCATGCGGCGCGCCCACAGCGTGCGCCCGCTGACGACCTCGACAGCGCCGGCGATGCCGAGGCGGTCGGTGCGGTAGATGATGCCCCGGTCGATTGTCGATCCCTCGGGCCCGAAACTCTGCGCGGCGAAGGGGAGCCAGCCCGCGCTGCCGATCAGCCGTGTCCAGAGCGTCGCGCCCGAGTCGGCGTCGAGCCCGACGAGGGTCAGGCTCATGAGCCGACGGTCGGGAAGGTGTTTTCTCGCGGCGAAGACGACGACGCCCTGGTCGATGTCGATCGGGCCGCGGATCGCGCTCTCGGCGAGGTTGGGATCGATCTCGCTGAGAAGGCGCGTCCAGCGGATGCGGCCGGTGCGGGCGTCGAACCCGTGCACGCGGTCGTCGCCGTCGCGTCCCGCGCCGCCGTCGCGCCCGGTGGCGACCGCGCCGTAGCGTCCGCGGACGATGACGGTCAGCGCGTCGGCGATCGTCTGGCTGCCCCAGACGGCGCGGCGCGGGATGCCGAAGATGCGTTCTTCGTCATCGACGCGGGGTTGCGAGGTCGCGCCGTTGGGCTGGAGCGTCCAGCGAGGGGCGAGGGTGAACCGATCCCACGCGCTGACGACCGCGCCGTCGTTCACGATCAACAGGTCGCCGCAGACCGACGGGAGCATTTCGAGCAGCGTCGCGCCCGCGGGAATGTTGCCCGCGCCGCGAACGCCCATGCCGGTGTTGGCAGGCAGGTCCACGGCGGAGGGGTTTCCGGGTCCGATGGCGATGGTCCAAAGCGGCTTGCTGATGAGGCCGTCGGTCGAGAGGTCCGGCAGTTTGTCGAGCGGAGACTGCCCGCGGCTCGTGGCGGTCTCGGGCCACGAGAGAGCCTTGCGGAGGTCGGCGCCGGGCGTCCGCCCGGCTTCGCGGGTCCAGCGTTCGGTGCGGGTCCAGACGTCGGGCCTGTCGATGTACGCGGCGGCCTGAGTCAGGAGCGATGCGCCGCGATCGGCCCTCGCGCCGGTGCGGTCGGGGTGTCGTTCGAGTTGTTCGAGCACGAGCCGCGCGGCCTCGAACTGCCCGTTCTCGAGCCGGCGCTGCGCCAGCGAGAGCGCGGCGTCGAAGCCGGCTTCGGTGAGCAGGAACATCCGCTCGACCGCGGAGACGTTGCCGGCGGCGAGCTCGGCCGCGGCGCGCTGGCCCTGCAACGTTCGGTAACGGGCGACGAGTGTTGGGTTGTCCTGGAGCACCTGGTGAACGCGGGCGCGGACCGCAATGAACACCTCGGGGTCGTCGGTCGGCCCGAACATGCGATCGCCGTGCTCTTCGAGCAGGACCTGCAGGACGCGCACCGCCTCGTCGAGGTTGCCCGAGGAGACGTGGTCCTTGACGCGGGCGAGGGTGTCGGCGGCCGCGGGTGAGTCGTCCACGTAGACCGGGTTGACCTGCGGCTGGGCGTGGACCGGGGGTTGGCCGAGGAGGGCGACACCCGCGAGGACGATCAGCGTCCGTGCCGTGAGGAAGCGGGTTCGGCCGAGCGGCCAGACAGCCATGGAACCTCCGAGAACAGCGGCCAGGACGGCCGCGATGACCCGATCCGCCGACGCACGCGGGCGGATGTCCGATACCGATTCGTGCCCCCCCAGTGAAACGCTCGGGAGCGTCTCACGGTTCTCGGCACCAGCCCCCAGTCTATGAGGCGCGTTGGTGGCCGGTTGCCTGAATCCTGCCACGCGGATGGCCGATGCCCAATGCTCCGCGAAATCGCCCGTTCCGGGCGGTGGGGTTGGAACGTCAACCTGGGATGACTCTGCCATGTTCACCCATGGATTGCGGACGGGACAAGCCGGACGGATGTACCCCTCGGGGGAGGCGGTGGGGGGTCGGGAGTTCGCGGGCGCGGTGGGTGTGGTCTCACGCCGGCCGATCCGGGTGTTCCTGCTTTCGGTCGCCATCGTGATGATGAGCCTCGCGGACCTGCAGATCACGATGACGTTCTTGCGGTCGGGCGGGATGGGTGAGGGCAACCCGCTGGCCCGGCTGGTGATGGAGCACGGCTCCCAGACGCTGCTGGTGGTCTGGAAGTGCGCGAGCGTGGCGTTCGCGTGCCTGATCTTCTGCAAGTATCGGACCCACCGCTGCGCGGAGATCGCGTGCTGGGTCAGTTTCATCGTGCTGACGTGGCTGCTGGTGCGGTGGATCAACTACTCTGAAGAGGCCTGGAAACTCACGCCGGCCCTGCACACGATGCACGAGGCGGATGTCGGCCAGTGGGTCCGCATGGCGGATTGACGGCGACTTCGGGCGGGTCCGTCGCGCCCTCGCCGACAAGTCGCGGGTCTGATAGACTGCGGCATGGCTCTACTTCCCGTCCGGTTGGTGTCGGTGGGTGTTGCGTCCGGGCTGCTGGTCGGCTGCACATCGGTGACCAGCCCGAAACTCACCGTTGCGTCGGCGGCTGTCGGCCAGCGATCGGCCGAAGGATTGGAACTCGCGTTCGCGATTGATGGCGAGAACAGCAACGACACCGGGCTGCCGCTGCGGACGGTCAAGTACACCGTCGAACTTGGCGGCGAGCGGGTGTTCGAGGGGACGCGCTCCCCGGAAGCGACGCTGCGGCGGATGGGCGTGCAGCGGTTTGTGCTGCCGGCGGTCGTCAAACTCGCGGATCACCCGGAACTCGCCTCGGGCGGTCGCGTGCCGTACCGCGTCTCCGGCGAGGTGACCTACGTCGCGCCGGGCCAGATCGCCGAACTGCTGTTCGACGCGGGCGTGCGCGTGCCGACGACCTCGTTCAGCGACTCGGGCGAGCTCGACCTGGGGTCGTGACGTGGGCGTGGTGCGCGAGGTCAGACCAGCACGAGCGGATCGCGGTCGTTGGCGCTGACGACGACCGGCGTGTCGCCTCCGAGTTCGCACCTCAGGAGTTCGGCGAACCGCGGGAGGTAGCCGCGCTCGGTCGCGGTGTGACCTCCGAGCACGACGCCGACGCCGCGCGAGCGCAGCGCGTTGACCTCGTGGTGCTTTATCTCGCCGGTGACGAAGACCTGGCAACCGTCGGACGCGGCCTCGGAAGCGAGCGAGCCTCCCGCGCCGGGCACGACGCCGATCCGCTCGACCGAGGCGTCGAGCTCGCCGCCGACGTGGACGGCGCGGACACCGAGGTGCTTCTTGAGCCGGTCGGCGAGTTCGCGCAGGGTGCAGGCGTGGTCGAGTTGCACGCGCCGGCCGGCGCCCAGGCCGCGCTCGGGGCGCGGGGCGAGGGGGTAGACATCGACGGCGGGCTCCTGGTACGGATGGAACTCGCGGAGGGTGGCGAGCGCGAGCGGGAGGGCGCGCTTCGAGCAGACCATCTCCAGCCGCTGCTCCAGCGTCTGCTCGAAGACCTCCGGCGATCCGACGGCGGGGCTGGTTCCGGCCTTGCCGCGGAAGGTGCCGTTGCCGGGCGAGTTGAACGCGCAGAGTTCGTACTCGCCGATGATCCCCGCGCCCGCGCTGGCCAGGGCCGAGCGCACGGTGTCGAGGTGCTCGTTGGGCACGAACGTCACCATCTTGAAATCCTGTCCGGATGTGCCGAGCGCGGGCCGCAGGGCGCGGATGTCGCCGCCCGGACCGGCGCATCCCTCGGCGAGCCAGTCGGTGACTCCGCCGGCGCAGGCGTCGAGCGCGGTGTGCGGGGAATAGACGGCCAGCCCGGCACGGGCGGCCCGATGGACGACGCGCTGATTGCCGCTGGCAGACTCGCCGCCGATGATGCGCTTGAGCGGACCGAAGATCGGAGGGTGGTACGCGACGATGGCGCGGGCGCCGAGACCGGCGGCTTCATCCAGCACGGCCTCGGTGAGGTCGATGGTCAGGAGCACCGGGCCGCGCAGGGTATCGGCCGGATCGCCCATCAGCAGACCGACGTTGTCCCACTCCTCGGCCAGGCGCAGGGGGGCGATACGCTCGATCGCTTCCATCAGGTTTGAGATCGTCATGCCGCATTGTTGCGTGGCATCGGCGTCCTTGCCGGTTTTCTGGTGCCGGACAAGCAACCCGGGAAAGCCGCTTCGACCGCATTGAGCGGTCGAAGCGGCCCAGACGCAAGGATGCCCATGCCACCGCTACGGCATCGGGATCGAGGGATCGCCGAAGAGCATGAACTTCATGCCCTGGAAGAAGATGCTGGGCGGGTACCAGTCGTTGTTGGGCTTGAGCTCGGTGAGGCGCTGGTGCTCGTGGTAGTAGTTGACGGCGTGGATCCAGCAGTCGCCGAGGCGCTTGGGCGGGTCGCCGGGCCTGGATGAGCCGATCGCGTCGGCGAACCCTTCGAGGAGCGTCATGCCGCACGGCTGGCTGCCGGTGTTGCAGCCGAAGTAGGCAACGGCGCCCGCGCCTCCGTTCGGTCCGTCGCGCAGGAGCGCCTCGCCGAACCCGGTGCGATTGTGGGCGCCCCCGGCGTAGCAACCGGGGGGCGGCGGCGGTGATGTGAACACTTCGCCCTCGTCGGTGCCCTTGTGCTCAACCCCGTTGGCGTCCAAGTACGCTTCGTACGGCGGGAGCGTCGCGAAATACGCGGTAGAGCAGCCCGCGCTGAGCACGATCGCCGGGTGCGCGGCGTTGGTGAGTTCCGGGATGTTGCGCACCCCGAGCGATCGCTCCCATCCGTCGGGCCCTCCGTGGCCGCTATGGAACACCAGTTGCGCGTGCTGGTTGAGAAGCGAGACGACTTCGTCGGCGGTGGGGGGCTTGCCCTGATCTCCGCGGCCCTCGTACCGCCGCTCGATCAGCCACCTCTCGCCGAGTCTGGCCGCCATGGCGTCCATCGGGCCCGTGTTCTCGACCCAGCCTCCGACAGCGATCATGGCGGCGGTCGCCTTGGCTCGGGGCGATTCCGAGGAGCGGGTCTGGAGCAACCCCTGCTCGTAGGCGATCGTCTTGTCGATGACCGTTCGCAGGTCGGCCTTTCGGCTCACCGGCCACCTCCCAACGGCCACATCGGGCTTGTAGTCGATGCCGTCGAAGTTGATCGGGTCGGACTTGTTGTGCTCGCCGCGGACCTCGCCGAAGTAGCCGGCATGGAAGCCATCTTTGTTGGCGTTCCAGTCCTCGAACGACCCATCGGCCTTGAACAGGTCGGCGTAGTACAGATCGCTCGGATAGAACGCGCAGTTGAACGCGGCGTCGGTGTTGCGGTCCAAGCACATGTAGCGGACGGGGAAGATGTCGGCATCGCCGACCAGCAGCACGTAGCGCAACCGGCAGCCGCGTGTATCGTTCGCTTCGTTGATCCGCTTGCCGCGGGCCACGAGGAAGCGTTTGACCTTCTCTGCATCGTCCCCGGTGGTCGCCGCGTCGAGGATGGTCTCGAGTTCCGCGACATCGATCTGGAAGCGGCAGTCTTGACGCCTTCGCGGCTCCACGGCGGCGACATAGCGATCGACTTCCTCCCGGAACGCTCGGGGCGTGACGATGATCATCGCCTCGCAGCACGCGTCCGCGGTCGCGCGGCCCGTGCCGGCGGCATCCGCGAAACCCGTTCCGGTCACGCTCAAGAGTCCGGCGATGGTGAACAGGCACGCGGCCCGGCTCCGGCTGTAACTCACCGTGGATTCCTCCGACACTTCGCGATCACTCGATCGCCTTCAACCCCATCATCCCCCGCAGCATCATGATCTGACCCAGGTGGTAGCAGTCGTGCGCGATCAGGTACCGCAGCCGCTCGATCGGCGTATTGGGATCGGCCAGGGCCCCGTGCACCTGTTGCTGCGAATCGGCGAGCTGCTGGCAGGTCCGCGACCAGTTCGACTCCGTCACTTCGAGCGGGCCTTCCGGTGCATCCCAGTTCCGTGACGCCACCTCGTGCTCGTTGGGCGACGGCCCGCCCATCGTCCGCCGCAGCGCGACCTCGCGCCAGAACAGCATGTGGTTGACGTGCTGCCAGATGGAGTGCACGCGGGCGTTCTCGCCGCCCAGCGAATCAACATCCGGCTTCCACGCGGCCTGCTTGGGCGTCAGGTCCTCGACCGCCTTGGAGAGCGGAGCGGCCCACAGGCCCGATTGCCACAACTCGTCCCACTGGTTCAGGAGCATCTGGCGTTCCATGTGCACAGTTTACCGCCCGGCCCGGGCCGCGCGGCGATAGGCAGGCCGTTGGGCTGCGGACTGGACCGCTACGCTGACGGGCCTGCCGAGGAGTCGATCATGCGTGTATTGCTCGTTCTGGTCGTGCTCGTGACGCTCGTGCCGACTCGCGGCGTGGGCGCCCAGTCGCCCCATCCCGCGCCCGCGCTCAAGACCCGCAACGTCTTTCTGGTCATGCTCGACGGCCTGCGCTGGCAGGAGGTCTTTTCCGGCGCGGATGAAGCGCTCATCAGCAAGGAGAACCACGTCGCCGACGCCGATGCGGTGAAGCGGACATACTGGCGCGACACGCCGGAGGAGCGACGCGCCGTGCTCATGCCGTTCTTCTGGACCACCATCGCGTCGCAGGGCCAGGTCTTCGGCAACCGTTACAAGGCTTCCGAAGCGGATGTCACCAACGGTATCGGTGTCTCCTATCCCGGCTACGCCGAGACCCTGTGCGGCTTTGCCGAGCCGGCGATCAAGGGGAACAGCAAGGTCTGGAACCCCAATCCCACGGTGCTGGAATGGCTGCACGGGCAACCCGAGTTCCGCGGCAGGGTCGCCGCGTTCGGCGCGTGGGACATGTTCTCCTACATCTTCAACACCGAGCGCTGCGAGTTCCCGGTGGACAACGGCTGCGGGCCGATCACGTGCGGCAAGTTGACGCCGGTGATCGAAACCATGAACCGTGTCCGCGCCGAGACGCCGTACCGCTGGGGTGGCGCGGCGTTTGATTCGATGGTGTTCATCCCCGCGATGGAGTGGATCAGGGCGAACAAACCGCGCGCCGTGTTCCTCGGCCTCGGCGAGACCGACGAGTGGGGCCACGAGTGCCGGTACGGCGACTACCTGAACGCCGCGACCCGCGCCGATCGCTACTTGCAGGAACTTTGGACCACGATCCAGTCCATCCCGGAGTACGCCGACCAGACCTCGCTGATTGTCTGTCCCGACCACGGCCGCGGCGATGTTCGCGGTCCCGAGCCGGCCCAGGCGCACCGAGATTGGTGCAATCACGGACCCCGACACCCCGGCTCCGACGCGATCTGGATCGCGGTTCTCGGGCCCGATACGCCCGCGCTGGGCGAGCGGATGAACTGTCCGCGCGTGACGCAATCCCAAGTGGCATCGACACTTGCGGCACTTCTGGGCAAGGATTTTCAGGTCGCGGAACCAAGGGCCGGCGCGGTGCTGCCCTGGGTCGTCCACCCCCAAAAATGACCGCCCAAGTGCATTCCCCTCAATAGGTGGAGGGGTAAGTTGTTTCCTTCTACCCCGGTGACACCCTTGCTATAATCAAGCTGGTCGAAGATCTGGGTCGTCCGCCTTGGACGGCTCGCTTTGAATCAGCCGACGCCGGACCTCGCCCGAGTTTCAGCACGGTTTCAAGCAAGTTTCGGGCAAGGAATCTGGAGAGCATATGAAGCTCTACGTTGGCAATCTCTCGTTCAGCACCACCGAGGCCGCTCTTCGCGAGGCGTTCGAGGCGTTCGGAACCGTCTCCTCCGCTCAGCTCGTCATGGACCGCGAGACGGGCCGTCCGCGCGGGTTCGGCTTCGTCGAGATGTCCGACGACGGCCAGGCCAAGGCCGCGATCGAGGGCATGAACGGCAAGAAGCTCGATGGCCGTGACCTCACCGTCAACGAGGCCCGTCCGAAGACCGAGGGCGCTCGCGGCGGCGGTGGCGGCGGCGGTTGGGGCCGCTCGGGTGGCGGCGGCGGCGGAGGTGGTCGCTCCGGCGGAGGCCGCGGCGGCTGGTAAGCCCTTTCGCTCCGTGTTGATCACGGAGTGAAGTGTCACCTTGAATCGTGCAACCCCGCGTCGAACTCGGCGCGGGGTTGTCGTTTTTGACGCCGATTCGCTCGATGCCGAGCGGATCGAGATCAGCATCAGGCCCGCGAAGAGTGCTTGAGTCGTTCCAAGCCCTGTCGGTCGAGCCTGTGCACGGTCCACCCATCCATCGCGGTCGCTCCTTGCGACTTGTAGAAGTTGATCGCCGGCGTGTTCCAGTCGAGCACCGACCACTCCATGCGGCCGCAGTCGCGTTCGAGCGCGAGCCGTGCCACATGCAGGAACAGAGCCTTGCCGAGCCCTCGCCCTCGAGTGTTCGGACGTACGAACAGGTCCTCGAGGTAGAGCCCCGGCTTACCCAGCCACGTCGAGAAGTTGCGGAAGAACAGCGCGAACCCCTCGGCGCGGCCGCCGATCTCGCCGATCACGCACTCGGCGGTCGGACCGCGCCCGAGCCCTGCGCCGAACAGGTGCTGGTGGATCAACTCCGGCGTCGCCACCGCCTGCTCCGGCGCTCGCTCGTACTCGGCCAGTTCGCGGATCAAGGAGAGGATCAACGGCACATCGCTCGGCGCGGCCGCGCGGATTCGGATCGAGGGTTCGCTCATCGCCGGAGGGTACGGGCCGAAGACCGGCGAAGGACGGCGCGGGTCCGCATCGTCCTTCGCCCTCCGCGGTCGTGGCATCACGCCTCGACCGCGAACGATCGGGTTGGTCGATCATCCGTCAATGGCCATCGCGAGCCGCGTCCATTCCGGGTTTTTTCGCGGGAGTTGGGGCCTTGTCCGAAGGCTCTGTCTCGCGCGGGGAGCGATCAAACCGGTCGTCACCGCGTTGCGGCCCCCGGGGTCCGTCTCGGCGAGGCCCGCCATCATCGCGATTCGGGCGCGGTCTCATGCCCTCCGGGCCCCGAGGGCCCGGTCCCGGCCCGCCTCGCGGAGCGAACGCGCGATCGTCGAACTCGCCATGTCCACGATCGAACTCCGGGCCGCGCTGGCCGCGCGCGCCGAGAGGAGGAAGCGGGCGAGGTTCGGGCGGACCGAACCCGCGGCCGCCGGGTCCGCCCGGGCCGCGCGGGCCCGGACCGAATCCCCCAGGCCCACCGCGCTCTGGACCGCCGCGCATCTCGCCGCGGCGTCGCGGGGTATCCGGACCCATCGAGTCGGGGCGGGGCGGCATCGGAGGTCGCCCGCGCAGTTCATCGTGGTGCGGGGGACCGTCGACGCGACCCCGCGGCGGGCCGGGGCGATCTCGGAAGCACGCGCACCTCGGCCCGCGCCGATCCGCCAGATCATCGTGCGGGCGCCGGCCATGTCCGCGTCCGCGAGGTCGCGGACGCTCGGCACGCTCGCTCGGCGCACCGGGGTCCGCGCCCTCCATCCTCGATCTGAACCTGCGTGGCCCGGGTGGTTGTTCGGCATCACGGTCGGGCGCGAACTCGCCGCGTGGCGGGGTGGGGACGGGTGGCTGTCCGACATCCGGCGGCGGCTGCATCCACGCGCTCGCGGACGCGCTTCCCGCCATCACCAACAGCGCCATCGTCGAACCGATCACAGACCTCAGCATGGCTCATCCCTTCGTGTTGCGGTTCCGCGACTCACGCCGCGGACAGCCCACCCGCACCCGGCACAACGCACCAGTTGGAGAGCGGTTGCCATGAGTTGTCGCAAAACCGCAAAGAGGGGACAACACGGTGTCGAAAGTTGCGGATGGCCCATCCAGCGTCGATGAGGCGCCCGGGGTTCCGCTTGGTTTAACATACGGCTATTCCCGGATGATCCGCAGGACGGTGACCGGTTCCACCGGCACATCCTTCAGCCCTTCACCATCCGAGACGATGTCCGGCCTTGCCTCGGTGCGCCCGGACTTGATTGCATCCACCACGTCCATCCCCGCGACCACGCGGCCGAACACCGCGTACCCGGCGTTCCCGGTCTTCTCCCGCGCCGTGTCGAGTTTCGGGTTATCGGCCACGTTGATGTAGAACTCGCGCGTCGCCGTGTCCGGGTCGCTCTCGCGAGCCCACGCGATCGTGCCGCGCACGTTCTTCAGCCCGTTCCGCCACTCGTTGATGATCGTGCCGTCCGGCCGCCCGGCATCCTTCTCGGCCTTGCCGCGATCCGCGAGCATCTTCGTCGCCGGGTCAAACGTCCATCCGCCGCCCTGGATCACAAACGTCGGAATGACGCGGTGAAACACCGTGCCGTCATAGTCCCCCTTGGCCGCGTGGTTCAGGAAGTTACCGACCGAGATCGGCGCGTTCACAGGGTCGAGCTCGAGCGTGATGTCGCCGGCGGAGGTCTGGACAAGGACGACGATGCTCGACCGGTCGTACGCTAGGTGAGTGGGTGCGGGCGTACGAGATTGAGCGCAGCCAAGCAGCGATGCGAGGGTCGCGGTGGCGAGAAACAGAAGGTGAACGGATGAGCTCATCCTCGCAGGATACACGATCGTCCCTGTCGGCGCAAGCAGACCATGACGACAGGGCGGTGCGCGCGGCGGTGCGTGCAGCCCGTCTCCGCCTGCTCACGATCTCGTCGCTTGTGCTCGCGATTGGCGCTTGGGCGGTTTGCGGGTTGTCGTACTTCGTCGAGTGGAGCGTTTTCAGCGCCGGTCCCGCTCGACCGCGAGCCGCCATGGCCGGCTCGCGCCCGTCCCAGGAGCGTGACGAGACGCACTTCATGTTTGGGCGCGGCGGCCTGTTCCTCCACAGCATGTTGGTGTACACCGGGAGTTTTTCCGCCCCCAACTCCGACCCCAACTCTCGAGTGCTCGCGTGGGCGACCGTGGACAACATGTTCCCGACCTGGCCGCCATGGCGTTTCGGCTGGTATGCGCCGGGGCCGGTGTGCGGGGTGCGGCTCTGGCTCCTGGCCACCCTCGCGAGCGTCGCCCCCGTCGCGTGCCTGGCCCTCCGCCGAAGGCGGGTTTTTCCCGGCCACTGCGCCCGCTGCCGCTACGACCTTCGCGGCGCGGTCGCACGCGACGGAGCGCCGATCATCTGCCCCGAGTGCGGGACTGCCGCCTCACAATGACTCTCGCGTATCGCTGGCGTGCGGCCAAACGGAATCGTGCCCTCGCTGACCCTCACTCCCCCGGCATCGGGCAGTGCCCGCCGTGCTTGAGGTGGTAGTCCTGGTGATACTCCTCGGCCTCGTAGAACTTGCCCGCCTTCTGAGCATCTCGAACCTCGGTCTCGATCTTGCGACCCTTGAAGCGGTCGGTCTTGGCCTGCTCCTCGATGAACGACTTCGCCGCGGCGGCCTGCTCGGATCCGACGGTGAAGATCGCCGAGCGGTATTGGTCGCCGAAGTCCGGCCCCTGGCGGTTGAGCTGTGTCGGGTCGTGGAACTTGAAGAACTTCTCCAGCAGTTGCCGGTAGCTGATCTTCGCCGGGTCGAACACGATGCGCACGGTCTCCGCGTGCTCCGTGTCGCCGTTGCACACCTGCTTATACGTCGGATCCTTGCTCTTGCCGCCCATATACCCGCTCACCGCGTCGATCACGCCCGGCAACTGCTGGAAGCGGTCCTCCACGCCCCAGAAGCACCCGCCCGCGAAGTACGCCGCCTGAACCTTCACCGGCTGCGCCGCCGCCGGCAACTCGATCTTGCCGTCCTTCTTCTCGAAGAACTCCAGCGAGGCCGAGTTCAGGCAGAAGCGAAGCCCCGTCGGCCTCGGCCCATCCTCGAAAACATGGCCGAGATGCCCGCCGCAGCGGTTGCACATGATCTCGGTCCGCAACATCCCGTGGCTCTCATCCTGCTTGTACCGGACGTGGTCCTTGTCCACCGGCTGGTAGAAGCTCGGCCAACCCGTGCCGGAATCGAACTTGGCATCCGACGAGAACAGCGGCAGCGCGCACAGGCGGCAGACATACGTCCCGGCCTTCTTGTTGTCGTGCAGAGTCTTCTCGCAGAACGCCCGCTCGGTCCCCTTGGCGAGCATGATCTCCCGCTGCTCGGGTGTCAGTTTGCGAGCAAGCTCCTCGACTCCCGCCTCGGTCAACGGCGTGATGTCATACCCGGACTTGCTGTATCGCGGGCCGGATGGTGCGTCGGAGGGTTTGGACGGCGTCGTTGATTTCATATCCGGTTGGCTCTTGCCCTTGGCGTCCGGCACGGAAGGCTGCCGCATCGCCGAGTACGCGAAAACCGCCGCGCCCGTTCCGATCGAAACGACCAGAATCGCGGCGAAGATCAAGGCTGCTTTCATGCGTCGGCTCCATCGATCGGTGCAGGACGGGGGGATGGCGGGAGGAGGGGGGGAGGGGGGAAGGGGGGCAAACCCCGCACGGTCTCTGGCCGCGTGACGGTGTCCGGGTACTGGTTCTACCGGTTCGATGCCGCCGCGGGTCTGGATGTTCCGGTGGCGCCCCCCGGCGGGATTCACGTCCGGCGAGCCACGCGCGGGGGGGGGGGGGGGGGGGGGGGG
>JADLCX010000040.1 GCA_020846975.1 Phycisphaerales bacterium | reverse complement strand
CCAGTTCCTCCAGGTTGATCTTGACAAACAGGTTCGACTGGCCGGAGATGCGTCCTCTCATGCCACCATCTTCGCACGACACGCCCATCCGGTTGCGCCCTCTCGGAGGGTTTTTTTCAACGGCCTGTTAGTTGTGGACCTTGATATCGATTATTATCGTCCTACACTCGTTTGCGGCCTGCACGGCGCGGGTCCGATGAACCGAATACGGGAGCAACGACATGACCATCAACGCACAGGCGACCATCGGCCAGATGGTGACCGAACGGCCGAGCCGGGCGCGAGTCTTCGAGCGGGTGGGGATCGACTACTGCTGCGGCGGGGGCAAGACCCTCGAGGCCGCGTGCGCGGCCAAGGGCCTCCAGACCGGGTCCGTGCTCGCGGAACTCGAAGCGTCGGACGCCGCCCGCGGGTCCGAGGCGGTTACGGACTGGGAGGCCCAGGGCGCGGGGGCGCTGGCCGACCACGTCGAGCGAACGCACCACGAATACCTCAAGCGCGAGCTGCCGCGCCTGACGGCACTCACGGCCAAGGTCGCCGCGGTCCACGGCCCGAGCGACGCCACGCTGGTCGAACTTCGCGATGTCTACGCGACCTTCGCCGCCGAGATGATGGAGCACATGATGAAGGAAGAGAAGATCCTCTTCCCGTGGATCCGGGCCTTGGCCTCGGGACAGGCCCCGGCCGCCCACTCCCCCATCTGCTCGGGTATCAAGAACCCGGTGCGGATGATGATGGCCGAGCATGAGGACTCGGGGGCCGCGCTCGAGAAAATGCGCGAGCTGACTCGCGGTTTCAAGCCTCCGCCCCAAGCGTGCAACACCTACCGCGCGATGCTCGATGGGCTGGCGGAACTGGAAAGCGACACGCACACGCACGTGCACAAGGAGAACAGCATCCTCTTCCCCATGGCGGTGAAGCTGGAGGAGGCGCTGGGCGCGCGGTGAGCCGTGCAACCGCGCTCGCTCGACCCGGGCGACGCGACGAACCGAGGGATCGAGGAGGTTGCCGTGGCGAGACGTTCCTGGGCCGAGCCGTACAAGATCAAGATGGTCGAGCACCTGCGGATGACGACCCGCGCGGAGCGTGAGGCGGCCATCCGCGAGGCGGGACACAACACGTTCCTGCTGAAGAGCGAGGACGTCTACATCGACCTGCTGACGGACTCGGGAACCTCCGCCATGAGCGACCGGCAGTGGGCCGGGATGATGATGGGGGACGAGGCGTACGCCGGGTCGGCGAACTACTACCACCTCGAGGAGGCGGTGGCCGAGGTGTACGGCTACAAGCACCTGATCCCCACGCACCAGGGGCGCGGGGCCGAGCACCTGCTCAGCCGGATGTGCATCAAGCCCGGGGATGTAGTGCTGGGGAACATGTACTTCACGACCACCAAGGCGCACCAGGAGCTCGCCGGGGCGCGGTTCATCGACGTGATCGGCGCCGCAGCCCACGACGCGACGGACCCCTCACCCTTCAAGGGGAACGTGGACCTCGCGCGCGTCGAGGCGGCGATCGAGAAGCACGGGGCCGCCCGCATCGCCTACCTCTGCCTGCAGTGCAACGTGAACATGGCGGGTGGCCAGCCTGTGAGCGTGGCCAACGTGAAGGAGGTCTCGGCCCTCTGCCGAAGGCACGGGATCCGGATCTTCCTCGACGCGACGCGGGCGGTGGAGAACGCGTACTTCATCAAGCAGCGGGAGGCCGGGTACGCGAACCGCTCCATCGGGAGCATCGTGAGGGAGATCTGCTCCCTCACCGACGGGTGTACCTGCTCGGCGAAGAAGGATGCGCTGGTGAATATCGGCGGCTTCCTGTGCGTGAACGACGACGACCTCGCGGAACAGGCGCGGGGGCTGGTCGTGCTCTTCGAGGGGCTGCACACCTACGGGGGCCTGGCCGGGCGCGACATGGAGGCGATGGCGATCGGCATCCGCGAGTCGGTGCAGGAGGACCACGTCCGCGCCCGCATCGGGCAGGTGGAGTATCTCGGGAACATGATCGAGGCGGGGGGCGTGCCGATCGTGAAGCCCGTCGGCGGGCACGCGGTCTTCGTGAACGCCAGCGCGATGCTCCCGCACATCCCGCGCGAGCAGTTCCCCGCGCAGGCCCTCGCCGCCGCGCTCTACGTCGAGTCCGGCGTGCGGGCGATGGAGCGCGGGGCGGTGTCGAGCGGGCGCGACCCGGACACGGGCGCGAACATCTACCCGAAACTGGAACTGATCCGCCTGACGGTCCCGCGCCGCGTCTACACGCAGGCGCACATGGACGTGACGGCCGAGTCGGTGATCGAGCTGCACGAGCGCTGCGGCGAGGTCCGGGGGCTGAGGTTCACCCACGAGCCGAAGGTGCTGCGGTTCTTCCAGGCGCGCTTCGAGCCGGTGTAGGATCGGGATCCGGACGATGTGCCCCGTGCCGGTCAGGGCGCGAGTTGCGGAATCACCCACGCGCCCGCGCCATCGATACCAAATCGGGCGTCGGTCAGGTCGCGAACCCTACGCGTCGGCGCCGACGCTCGTTCACCCGCGCCGTGATTCGGCCGGTTGCCCGTTCCGTGCAAACGCCGGAGTCGAGCCCCGGGTGTAGTCCCAGTTTGTGGTGGCGAGCATCGCCCTTCTTCGCATACACTGCCCTCACCGAAGGACTGCACGCCCGAATGGACCTCCAGGATTTCGCTGCCAACGTGGTTGTGGCCTCCGTCCTGGGCGGGATGATCGGTTTCGAGCGGGAAGTGCACCAGCGGAAGGCGGGGCTGCGGACCAACATCCTGGTCGCCCTGGGTTCGGCCGCGTTCGTGACCATCGGCGCGTTCGTGCCGCACGAGGACAGCCAGAGCCGCGTCGCCGCCGCCGTGGTCTCGGGCGTGGGGTTCCTGGGCGCGGGTGTCATCTTCAAGGACGGGGCGACGATCAGGGGGCTGGACACCGCAGCAACGGTCTGGTGCTCCGCCGCCGTGGGCGCCCTGGCTGGGTGGGGCCAACTCGTGGCCGCGGTCATCTGCACCTTCCTCATTCTGCTGACCAACACGCTGGTGCGCCCGCTCGTCAAGGCCATCGACAAGCAGCGCAAGCCCGGCGCCGGCGTCCGGGATCGATACCGGCTCACGATCGTCTGTTCCGCGAGCGACGACGATGCGGTTCGCGACTTGATCCTGGCGGAGGTCAGCCGGGGCTCGGTGCTTCTCCAGAGCATCCGCCGCACCAAGGCTCGTGATGCGCTGGAAACCGTTCACCACACCATCACGGCCGAGCTCGTGAGCCCCGCGGCGGACTCGCACGCCGTTGAGAAGATCGCCGGCGCCTTGACGAACGATTCTCGCGTTGAATCGGCCATATGGCGGATCGACGAACCGGACGTGGCGGGTGAGGGCAACGGCCGCGAGTAGCGCCGGGCGGCTGGGGCTCCATGCCTATTCGCCGACTCTGTTCCCTTGGATTGACGGGTCACTCACCGCAACAGATCAGCACCGCCCACACGCTCGCGGCCTCGATGCCGAAGCGGGCATCCACCAGGTCGCGGACCCGGTGGGGCCGCCACCAGCGCAGGGCGAGCGTGCCGAGCGCGGAAAAGCCCGCCCACGCTGCGCGGGCCGCGAAGGGGCCGACGGGCCAGACCAGGAGCGAGGCCGCCAGCGCCAGCCGCAGCCACATCGCCGCCCGCCACGCGCCCTCGCCGCCGATGCGGGTCGGGAGCGTGCGCGTGTCGTGGGCACGGTCGGCGGGTTCATCGTCGATGTCGCAGAGCACCGCGTCGGCGTAGACGCGGAGTGTCAGGTACGCGAGCGTGAGCGCGATCAGCAACGGCGGGAAAGGCGGTACGATCAGCGTGAAGCAATCCGCGCGGCCCGCGCCTGCGGCGCGTTCCGCGGCAAGGCAGACAATCAGCACCGCGAAACCCGCGATCCCCGCGCCCACGAACAGGTTCTTCAGGATGAACCGGTCCTTCACCCGGGCACGGCCGCCCGCGGCGCGGGGCCGGCCCGCGTAGACCAACACGCCGACGACGGTCGCTCCCGTCCCCGCCGCGGCGATTGGGTGGAGCATCCATCCCGAGATCGCCGACGCGACCGCAGCGACAAGCATGAGCGCGCGGGCCGCGTGCCGGTGCGCGAAGAGGAATGCGAAGCGCTCGGGGTGGGCGTCGCGATCCGCCGGGTCGAGCCAGGCATCGCGGAGTTTGATCCGGTCGAGCAGGTAGGCGAGGAGGGCCGTGCTCCAGGCGAAGAGCAGGACGCCCGGCGTGGGCGCGTGCGCTGCGCCCACAACCTGCGCCGCGCAGACGACCGCGGCCGTGACGTACACGGCCGCGAAGACCGCGAGATGTGCCAGAGGCCGGATCATGCGGGCATCCACGCGGCCGCGCCCGGCCCGGTGCGGCGTGCGCCACCGCTCCCCCGCCAAGCCCCGCCTCGCCCGCACGCGTGACCCTCCACCGACGAAGCGTACGCCACGCGTGGAGCAAAACGCCCTGCGATTCGATTCTCCTTATGCCTCCCCATGCCGATCGCCGCTCCCGCAGTGTACGAGGCACACGCGCATTGGCACGCGGTTTGCCAAGCCTATTGTAAACCCTCGAAACGGAGATCGATCGTCATGTCCACGCTGACCCCTACCGCCTCCCCCACTCCTCGCGCGTGCTGCGCTGGTTCAGCTTCCGGCGTTGACTCGCCCCGGCACCCCGGCGACCACCCCAAACTCTTCGAGCGAGTCCGCGCACAGATGGACCTCGCCGCCGAGGCCGCGGGTTTGGCCCCCGAGGTCCGCAAGATCCTCGCCGCGCCCGCGTGCGAGGTGGCGGTCAACTTCCCCGTCAAGATGGACGACGGCCGGGTCGAGATGTTCTCCGGCTACCGCGTGCAGCACAACAACGTGCTCGGGCCGTTCAAGGGCGGGATCCGCTACCACCCGGATGTGAGCCTCGACGAGGTGCGAGCCCTCGCGGCGTGGATGACGATCAAGTGCGCCCTGGTGGACATTCCCTTCGGCGGGGGCAAGGGCGGCGTGCAGGTCGATCCCGCGACGCTGAGCCGGCGCGAGGTGGAGCGGATGACGCGCCGATTCGTCTACGCCCTGGGCGCGAACATCGGGCCCGGGTACGACGTGCCCGCGCCGGATGTCAACACCGACGCCCGCACGATGGCGTGGATCGTGGACACCTACGCCGCCACGCTGCCCCCGCAGGAACGCTACCGCGCCCTTGCCGTCGTCACCGGCAAGCCGGTGAGCGCGGGCGGGTCGGTGGGGCGCGAGAAGGCCACCGGGCAGGGCGTGGTCGATCTGATCGATATGTGGGCCGCGGACCACAAGGTGAAGGTCGGCGACCTGTCGTACACCGTGCAGGGCTTCGGCAAGGTGGGCGCGTGGGCGGCCCGCATCCTCAAGGGCAAGGGCGCGAAACTGCTCGCATCGCAGGATGTGACCGGGGCAATCAAAGCCTCCGGACCTGCCGGATTGGACGCCGATGCGCTGGCGGAACATGCCAAAAAGACAGGCGGCGTCGCCGGATTCCCGGCTGGGCAGGCGATTTCCAAGGAGGCGTTCTTCGGCGTGAAGGCGGATGTGTTCATCCCCGCGGCGCTGGAGAACCAGATCACCGAGACAACCGCGCGTCTGCTGGATGTGCGTCTGGTCGCCGAGGGCGCCAACGGCCCGACCACGCCCGAGGGCGATGCGGTGCTCCGCGAGCGGAAGATCGATGTGCTCCCCGACGTGCTCTGCAACGCGGGCGGGGTGATCGTGTCGTATTTCGAGTGGCTCCAGAACCGCGGCGGCGCGGCGTGGAGTGCCGCGGAGGTGGACCGGCGGCTGCGGGAGATCCTGGACCGGGCGTACGCCCGTGTGAAGGGGATGGTGGCGGAGAAGTCGCTCGACTGGCGAACCGCCGCCTACGCGGTGGCCCTGCGGCGGATCGAAGAGGTCTACGCCGAGCGCGGCATCTTCCCCTGAGCCGCGGGTCGTCCACGCCGAACACACCAATCCACGCCGCAGGAGCTCACCATGAACGATCGCACCATTCACGTCACACAGCAGGACATGCATCGCCTGCGCGAGTTGATCGCATCGTCGCGCAGCGCGGGCGGCGGCGATGACCGCGATCGACCCTACCTGGCGACACTCGCGACCGAACTCGACCGCGCTGTCGTGGTCGGGCAACGCGAGATCCCGTCCGATGTGGTGACCATGAACTCGCGCATCCGCCTGCGCGATGGCCGAAGCACCTGGACCATGACGCTGGTCTTCCCCGAGAAGGCCGACACGGAGGAGGACCGCATTTCTGTGCTTGCGCCGCTGGGTGCCGCGATCCTGGGTTGCCGCGTCGGGCAGCCCGTGACGTTCCGCGTGCCGGGCGGGGCGGAACGCTCCTGCGACATCCTCGGCGTGCTGTACCAGCCCGAGGCCGCGGGCGACCTGCACCTTTAGCGGATCGCGGCGGTATGTTCAACTGTTCAAGTGTTCCCCTCTCTGGCGTGCCGGGCACGCAAGGAGCGCGTCGTGAGCGTGCAACCGATCGTCAGTTCCCTGGACGTATCCCGGCTCCAGCCCCTGCTCACCGGCAGGTACATTGATGCTGCGGTGCTGCGACTCCGAGCGCTCTTGGATCGGGCGCGGAGCGTCCCGCCCCGCCGGGTGCCGCCCGATGTGGTCACCATGAACTCGCGCGTGCTCGTGCGCCATCCCGGGGACGAGGCGCCCGACATGTACGAACTGGCCTATCCGAACTCCGACTCGGGCGGACTCTCCGTGCTCTCGCCGCTCGGGGCGGCGTTGCTGGGTGCGCGCGAGGGCGAGGTCGTCGAGTGTGCGGGTGGCCGCGTGTCGCGCCGAGCAACCGTGGAACGGATCGAGTACCAGCCCGAACGAGAACGCCACTACGATCGGTGATGCGGCACGCGCCGTGCCGGTGCACGGGGGCGTTGCGACGCCGCATCGTCTCCCCAACTGGAGCCACACAGGCATGACGTCGGCCGTGATTCTCGGGTGCGGTGCGATCGTCCTCGCTCGTATCGGCGATGTCTCGCTGGGGACCATGCGCACGCTGGCGGTGGTGAATGGGCACCGCGCACTGGCGTGGGTCTTCGGGCTGCTGGAGATGACCATCTGGGTCTTCGCCGTTTCGGCGGTGGTCTCGCAGATCCGCGCCGAGCCGGCCTACGGGTTCGCGTTCGCGCTGGGCGCGGCCACCGGCAACTACATCGGCGTGACGCTCCAGCGCTGGCTCCCTTTCGGTGAACAGGTTGTGCGCATCTTCACGCGGGATGGGTCGGCGATGTTCGAGCGGCTCTTGGATGGCGGCTACGGCGTGACCAAGTTCCAGGGCGAAGGGCGCGACGGGGCGATCACGATGCTGTTCGTGCAGGTGGGCCGCGCCAAGACGCGGCACGTGGTGCGTCTGGCGCGCGAACTCGACCCGCGGTGCTACTACACGATCGACGACATCCGGCTGGCCAACGCCGTCGCGCCCGGCCCGTGACGCACGCCGCCGCGGCCGACGTTGCAGCGGGTTCGAACCGGTTCAGAAACGCGAGATGCGATGCAAGACCGCGGCGACCACGCGGTCGCACCGTTCCGCGCCGAAGGCGTACTGCTCACGGAGAGACTCCACCGGTTCGGCTCCCCTCGCTTCGCGGAGCGCGCGCGTGCCGCGGTGGAGCAGGACCTTGACGTTCGCCTCGGAGAGACGCAGGCAGGCCGCGGTCTCACGCGTGCTCAGCCCCTGCGCCAGCCGCAGGATGACGACGGTCCGCATGCGCACGGGCAGGGCATCCAGAGCCTGACTGAGCGAGTTTCGAGCGTGGGGGTCGCCGGACATCTCCACTTCCTCGGTCGTGCGAACGACTTGTTCCCAGCTCTGTCCAATCCGCCGGAGCACAGCCGCTTCCTTCGCGCGGCGCCGACGACGACGAAGGGTCTCATGGAAGGCGATCCGCGTGAGCCACGTCGCCACGCTCGCGCGGCCCTCGAATCGGCTCCGGCGCGCGTAGGCCCGCCCGTACGCCTCCTGCGCGATGTCCTCGGCTTGGGGGGCGGCGGAGGATGCGGGAGAGGGAGAAGGGACGGGGACGCGGGCGGCTGAAAACCTCCTTCGGTGCCGTCCCCGGCATCGGCAAGATCTTCGCCATGCTCGCCGCCACGCTTCGCCCGAAAACGCCGCGGCCAGCCTGACAGGGCAGACGGTCCGGCCTGGATCGCCCCGGCCGGGCTCGCGCGATACAGTGGACCCTTGCATCCACATATTGCCCGTGAGCACCGCATGAAGACCATCATCGAACCATTCCGCATCAAGGCCGTCGAGCCCCTCCGCATGACCACGCGCGACCAGCGCGAGCAGATCCTCCGCGAGGCCCGTTTCAACCCGTTCCTCATCCGCGGGCGCGATGTGCTCATCGACCTGCTCACCGACTCGGGCGCGAGCGCGATGAGCAGCGAGCAATGGGCCGGCATCATGCGCGGCGATGAGTCCTACGCCGGGTCGGACTCGTTCTACCGCCTGCGCGATGTGCTTAAGGACCTGACCGGGTTCGACAACGTCCTGCCCACGCACCAGGGGCGGGCCAGCGAGCGCATCCTCTTCGACCTCATCGGCGGCAAGGGGAAGGTCGTCCCCAACAACGCCCACTTCGACACGACCCGCGCCAACATCGAGCACTCCGGCGCCGAGGCGGTCAATCTCCCGATCGCCGAGGCCGCGAACCCGCGTTCGCGTCACCCCTTCAAGGGCAACATGGACGTGGCGGCCCTTGAGGCCCTCATCGTGCGCACGGGCCGCGAGCGCATCCCCGTGGTGATGATGACGGTCACGAACAACACCGCGGGGGGTCAGCCCGTCAGCATGGAGAACCTCCGCGCCGTCCGGGCCGTGTGCGACCGCCACCGCCTCCCGCTGTTCATCGACGCGTGCCGCTTCGCGGAGAACGCCTGGCTGATCCGGACCCGCGAGCCGGGGTACGAGGGCCGCACGGTCAAAGAGATCGCTCGCGAGATGTTCGCCCTGGCCGACGGCGCCACCATCTCCGCGAAGAAGGACGGCCTTGTGAACATCGGCGGATTGCTGATGATCCGCGAGCCGGAACTCTTCCGGCGGGCGTGCAACCTGCTCATCCTCACCGAGGGGTTCGTGACCTACGGCGGCCTTGCCGGGCGCGACCTGGAGGCGATGGCACAGGGGTACACCGAGGTCGTCGATCACGATTACCTCGCCTACCGCTGCCGCAGCCTCGAGTACCTGGCCGAGCGGCTGCTGCGGGCTGGCATCCAGATCATCGAGCCGGCGGGCGGACACGCGATCTACATCGATGCGGCCCACTTCGCACCCCACATCCCCCGCGCGCTTTTCCCCGGCCAGGCGCTGGTCTGCGGGCTCTACCGCGCCGCGGGGATCCGTGCCTGCGAGATCGGCTCGCTCATGGCCGGGCCCGGGCGCACGCCCGACATGGAACTGGTACGCCTGGCGATCCCGCGGCGGGTCTACACGCAGAGCCACTTCGATTATGTCGCCGAGGCGTGCGAGGAGGTCTTCGCACGTCGCGACGAGTTGCGCGGCCTGCGCATCGTGGAGGCCCCGGAGGTCCTGCGACACTTCACGGCGACGCTGGAAGAAGTCTGAGCGAACCCGTGAAACCCGGGCGGCGTAAATCCCTATAATAATGTCTAGAATGCCGTCGCGCGGGCATTCCGCCCGCGTTTCCGGCCCGTTCCCCCCCCGTTCCCCCCTCCCCCGGAGCCGCACCATGCCACGCACGCTCATCTGGGATGTCCCGACCCGGCTGTTCCACGGGCTCTTTGCGGCAGGATTCATCGCGGCGGCGGTGATCGCCCTGGGCTTGGGCGAGCACAGCCCGCTCTTCCCCTACCACGGCATCATCGGCCTGGTGCTCGGCCTGGTGGTCGTGCTGCGGCTGGTGTGGGGCGTGGTCGGCACGCGGTATGCGCGGTTCGGGTCGCTGGCGTACGGCCCGGGCGCGGTGGTCGGGTACTTCAAGGGCGTCGCGACGGGCCGCGCCGGGCGGTACGCGGGCCACAACCCGGGGTCGGCATACGCGGCCATCGCGATGCTGGCCATCATGCTGGGCCTGGCGGTGACGGGCGTGATGCTCGGGCTGGGCAACGAGGGCGTCAAGGATGTGCACGAGGTGCTGGTGTACGCGCTCATCGGCGTGTCGGGCGCGCACGTGCTGGGCCTGGTCATCCACACGCTGCGGCACCGCGAGAACATCGGCAGCAGCATGGTGCACGGGCGCAAGAACGCCGAGGAATTGGCGGGCATCCGCTCAGCGCGCCCCCTGGCTGCGGCGATCTTTCTCATGGTCATCGGCGCGTGGACCGCGGCGCTGCTGCGGGCCTACGACCCCGGCGCGCAGTCAACGACGATCCCCGCGCTGGGTGTGCCTCTGCAACTGGGCGATGCGGAAGAGGGGCGCGGGCGGACGGACGGCCACCACAACCGCGATGGGGATTGACGATCCACGGCACGCCTTTCGAGTTCACCGTGGGCCTCTGGCAGAACGGCTCGCTCGAACTGAAGTGGAAGTGCGGCAACCCCAGTGGGACCGTCGGCACGATCTACCAAGTGAAGTGGCGGATCGGTGGCGCGACGGGCGGAGGGGGGGCGTTCACGTTCGTCGGCGCGACGGGCGTGCGGTCGTTCACCGATGACACGCTGCCAGCTGGATCAACGCCCGTGACGTACGAGGTCGCCGCCGTCCGCTCCACCACGCGCGGCAACCCGGCGCAGTTCACCGTGAACTTCGGGACCGGAGGCGGCGGGTTTGCGATCACGGGCATCATCAAGGGGAGCGTCACCACGCCGGTCAAGTTGGCGGCGTGAGGATGCGTCCGACGCGGGACGTGCGATGCAGGGGCTTCGCCCCCGCACCCCCATAAAGCCAAAGACGGCTCCGGTTCAGTCGTCACGAGGGATGAGCCGGGGCCGGTTTCGGTGTGCTCGGTGCCACATCCGCGCCGGTACGTCCGTCATCGGAATCTCGGCGCCCGGGGGCGGCGGCTTGACGCATCGGCTGGTTACTTGACCGCCTTCACCGCCGGAGGCTTCCACGAGCCATCGAGGATCGACGGATTCGACGCCCCGGGCCAGTACAGCCGCATCATCAGGATGAACTTGTCCTTGGGCGCGGGCAGCCAGTTGGCTTCCTTGTCCTCGCCCGGCGACTGGTTCTGAATGTACAGGTCGAGCGAGCCGTCGGCGTTGTACTTCAGGGCGTTGCGCGGGCTGACCGTGTACTTGTTGAGCGGGTTGTCGACGAAGAAGTACTCGCCGTTGTACATGGTGATCGACCAGAAGGCGTCAGCGGGCGGGGTCTGACCCTTGGCGAAATGCATGACGTAGTTGTGGGCCCCGCTGTAGGGCTTGCCGTCGGCGTCCACGTCGGAGGTGGGATAGACGGCATCCTGCGGCCGGTTGGCGCCAAGCCCGATGGCCGTGATGAACGCGCGCTGCAGATAGTCGGTCCCGTACACGCCGGCCTTGGTCGTGAAGATCCAACCGTTGTCGTGCGAGCCCGCATCCTTGAAGTGGCCCATGATCTTCTTCTGGGCCGTCGCGGGAATGTCCTTCGCGGCATCCGCGGGGAGCTTCGACGCGTCGAAGTCCGTGCCCGGCACCAGGCCGATCGTCGCCAGCTTCGCCACCATCGGCGCATCGGCCGCGGCGGGCGGATTGTCCTTCATCAGCTTCGCGAGCAGCGTGAAGTACTCCACCGCGCCCATCCTGTGAACCTGGTCACGCACCGCCGTTTTCATGTCGATGGCGGCATCGACCTTGCCGGCGGGCGGCGTGTACGGCTTGCCGTAGGCGCTGAGCGGCATCAGTTGATATTTGTCCATGATCGCGTGGCAGGCCTTGTAGTCCTCGGGCGTTCCGGTGCAGTACGTCCGGCCGAGAATCCACACCATGCTCGTCGGGGCTTTCAGTTGTTTGACCCCCGCCGGCAATTCCCCGGTCCAGCCCGGGCCGGTGATCGCGTACGCCTGCGTCTTGGTACCGGTGGTGCGCTTGCCGGGAACCTCGAACACATCGGTCCAGCCGCTGAGCATCGGCATGAGGAAGTAGCGATCCGCCATGTCGGGCAGGCTCAGGACGTACGGCTCCTTCGTAAGGTCGAGCCATGCCGTGGAGTACAGCGTGTCCGCGTTGGGAGCGGTGATGTCCTTGAATGTCGCATCGGGGTAGGTCCGCATCAGCAGGAACTGGCCCATCGGCGCGTGCGCCCCCCGGGGGGCCGCCACGTTGGTCATCACCCGCCTGGTTACCTCCATCGTGACGAGCGGGTAGCCGTAGATGTAGGCCTCGACGCCGACGTCGGCCGCCTTCTCGCCGGATCGTGATTCCTGAGCAAGAGCGGGCGGACTCTGAAGAAGCCCAAGCCCGCTCGCCAGCACGCCGACCACGGTTGCAAACAGTGTCATGCGGACTCCTCGGTTGACTCGTTCGACTGCTTCAATCCCAAACGCACTCTGCGCATCCGCATGGTAGGTTTCCCCGGCATCGGCGGCGCGGTGCGTGATGCTTGACCGCGATGCTTCGGACTCCATACTATCCGGCGTCATGCCCCGGCGGGACGCGACAACTCTCGAACAGACCACGGGCGGGCGTATCGTCGCCGGCCTATCCAAGGTCGCGATGGTCTTCCGCCGATCTCAGTGGGCCGCCTCGGGGCAGCGCAGCCTGACGCCCACGCAATCGCAGATCCTCGCTGTCGTCGCGGGAGCAAGCGGGCCGATGGGCCTGAAGGCCGTCGCCGAGCGGTTGGCCGTCACGATGGCGACCGCGAGCGAGGCCGTGGGGGCGCTGGTCGGGAAAGGGCTGCTCCGCAAGGAGGCCGATGAGGCCGACGGCCGCGCCGTGCTGCTGAGACTCACCGCTCGCGGCACACGCGAGGCCGCGAAGGCGTCCGACTGGCCCGCGGCGATCGTGGAGGCCGTGGACGCGATGCCCGGGCCCGAGCGAGCCACGCTGCTCCGCGGCGTGGTGGGCATGATCCGCACGATGCAGGAGCGCGGCCTGGTGCCCACCTCGCGGATGTGCGTGGAGTGCAGGTACTTCCGCCCCAATGAATATCGCGGCGAGGCCCGACCACACCACTGCCTGTACATCGACGCGCCGATCGGCGATGCCGACCTGCGCGTTGACTGCGCCGAGATGGAGCCCGCCGACGACGCGACCCGCCCGCGTTTGTGGGAGGTGTTTGTCCACGGCAAGCCATTGGATCGTCACGGACCCGGGAGCGCGCGGCCCCGGGCCGGAGCATCGAACTCACGCCGCGCGGTTCGCACATCACCCAAAGGAAACTCACCATGAGCACGAAGGCCACGTTCTATCACGCCGGTTGCCCCGTCTGCGTCGCCGCTGAGCGCACCGTCGCCGAGGCGCTGGACCGGTCCAAGTACAACGTCGAGATCGTCCACCTGGGCCAGCAGAAGGGCCGCGTCGCCGAGGCCGAGAAGGCGGGCGTCAAGTCCGTCCCAGCGCTGGTCATCAACGGACAACCATTCCACATCAACCACGGCGCGGACCTGTCTGTGCTGAAGTAGGCCGCGGGTCACCGGCGGCTACTTCGCGCCGGGCGAGATGAGGTCACGGATGGAGATGTGCCGCCGCGCCTCGGTGTTGTGCGCCAGGCGCTGGCGGTGCGCTCCCAGCAGGTCGCCGCGCGTGATGATGCCCACGAGCCGCCTGCTCTCCCGCTCGATCACCGGGAGCCGGCCGATGTTGTGCCGGACCATGTGATCGGCCGCATCGCGCAGCGAGGCGTCGTCGTACACGATGACAGGGAAGCGCTTGGCCAGGTCCGCGAGTCGGGATTCCGGCGCGGTCGATGGGTCGAGCAGGCTTCTCCGCGTCACCACGGAGTGGAGCAGGCCATCCTCGGCGAGAACCGGGAATCCCTGGTGCGTCGAGCCCGGCGCGTGGGAGGCGATCCACCGGCGGATCTCGCCCACCGTCTGCGTCGTGCGCAGGGTGACCAGTTCGCGCACGGCCACATCGCGGACGAACTGACGATCCAGAAAATCGGCCTCGTAGTCGGCGGGGACACGGATTCCCCGTCGGGCGATCTTCTCGGTCATGATCGTGTGCCGCATCAGGAGCGACGAGATGAGGAACGCCGCCGCGCACCCGCCGAGCAGCGGGAGCAGGCCCAAGGGCTGGAGCGTGGTCTCGAACGCGAAGACCGCGCTGGCGAGCATCGCCCTGGATGCGCCGGCGAAGATCGCCGCCATCCCGACGAGCGCGGCGATCCTGGGATCGACGCCGGCGCCGGGGAAGAGTTCGCGCATCAGGATTCCGAGCAGGCCCCCGAGCGCCCCACCGATGGTGAACAGCGGGGCGAGCGTCCCCCCGGATGTGCCGCTGCCGAGCGAGATCGACCACGAGACGAACTTCCACACAGCCAAACCGGCGATGGCCGCGACGGCGAGGTTTCCGGAAAGGATGTCGGTGATGTTGGAGTAGCCGACACCCAGCGTTCGTGGCTCGAAGTAGCCGACCGCACCGACCGCCAGCCCGCCGAGGGCCGGCCACCACATCCAGTGGATGGGCAGACGTTCAAAGGCGTCCTCAACGGCGTACACGGCGCGGGTGACGAGCACGCTGACGAGCCCGAGGGCCGCACCGACGAGTATGTAAAGGCCCAGCGCGCCGCCAGTCGGCTGCTGGAGGTTGGCCATCGGGAACACGGGCGCTGCGCCATCGAAGTACATGCGGACCCCGGTTGCGGTCGCGCTGGCCAGGGCAACCGGGATGAGCGACCTCGCACGGTACTCGAACAGGAGCAGCTCGATCGAGAGGAGCACGGCCGCCACCGGCGCGCCGAACGTAGCCGCCATTCCCGCGGCGGCGCCGGCGGCCAGAAGCGTCTTGCGTTCCATCGCCGTCGTGTGGAGGAGTTGACCCAACAGCGAGCCCAGCGCGCCGCCGGTGGCGATGATCGGCCCTTCGGCGCCGAACGGCCCCCCGGTGCCGATGGCGATGGCCGCGCTGACGGGCTTGAGGAACGTCATCCGCGGCGGAATACGGCTCTCGTTGAGGATGATCTGCTCCATCGCCTCGGGGATGCCGTGGCCCCTGATCGCGCGGGACCCGTACCGAGCCATGAAGCCCACGATCAGGCCACCGACCACGGGCACGAGGAGCACCCAGAGTCCGAGGTGGTGGTTGAGCGGTGATTGCGGTTGGAGCGAGATTGTCCCGTGGAAGGCCAGCCCGGTCACGAACCAGATGAGCCGCATGAGGACCTGGGCGATGAGCGCGGCCGCGATACCGAGGGCGAGAGCGAGGGCGGTGATCCACACCACGCGCCGGTTGACGCTGGGGCCCGGGTCGGGCGCCGGCACGGTCCTGAGCGATTCGGAAATCGAAGGGGCTACCGGGATTCCGCTCTCCCGGTCGGATTGGCGACTCGGATCGTGGGACATGTCGCAGGGAACTCCATCCATCGGGACGCCGCGTCGCTCACGCCCAGCAGCCAACGGGCGATCGGGCAATCAAGCAATCTGCCGAGGTCGCTCAACTGTATTCTGCGTTCGTCTTCGCTTGGGCCTCGCCAACAAAATTGATTGATCGAGGCGCATGCTCGCCGTTGGCGTGCATTGAAGGGACTTGGCGCCGTCGCGCTCACGGCTACGGCCGTGACGTATGCGCACGCCGATCGCCGTACAATCCGGCATGTCACTCCAGCGAGGCTTGGTGAACTTGGCCTGCGTGATCGTGGGGCTCGCTTTGACTGCGGAGTGTGGCGGGCGGCAAGCGCCGAAGTCCGGCGTTGATACGCTCACCATCTCCCCCGCCGCCTGCGATGCGCCCGTGGTGCGGATCGATCTCGACCGCGATGCCACGCGGCAAACGGTGGTGGACAAGGAAGAAAGCGTCTACCTCGGCCATGTCTCCACCGTTCTGCTCGACGATGGCAGAACGATCCTCGCCGCGTACCCCAAGGGGCACGGCAAGGGGCCGATCGTGCTCAAGCGCAGCGAGGACGGGGGCGAGACCTGGTCGGCCCGCCTGCCCGTGCCCGAGTCATGGGCCACCAGCCTGGAGACGCCGACGCTGTTCCGCATGGGCCGCACCGAGCGGGGCGAGTCGCTGATCCTCTTCTCGGGGCTCCACCCGATCCGCGCGGCGAGGTCCGCGGATGGCGGGCGGACCTGGTCGGAACTGTCGCCCATCGGCGACTTCGGCGGGATTGTCGCGATGGGCGGGCTGGCCGCGACGGGGGGGACCGGGGAAGGCAAGTTCGCAGCGTTCTTTCACGATGACGGGCGATTCATCGCCGCGAAGGGGAAGGCCGCGGGCACGTTCACGCTCTACCAGACCGACACGACCGACCGGGGCGGAACATGGTCGGCGCCGAGGGCGATCTGGAGCGGGTCGGAGATCCACCTTTGTGAGCCGGGCGTGGTGGTCTCGCCCGACGGCAAGACGATCGCGCTGCTCCTCCGCGAGAACCGTCGGGTGAAGAACGCGCACGTGATGTTCAGCACGGACAAGGCCGCGACGTGGTCGGCGCCGGTCGAACTGCCGGCGTCTCTGGCCCCCCTCACGGGGGACCGGCACATCGCGGCGTACGCCTCCGGGGAGGGGAAGGACGGCCGCCTGGTCGTGACCTTCCGCTGCATGGCGAAGGACGACCCGTGGAAGGGCGACTGGGTCGCGTGGGTGGGGGCGTGGGCTGATCTCGCACGACTGGCGCCCGACGCGGCGGCATCCACCGCGGGTCGAACCTACCTCGTTCGCCTGAAAAACAACCTCACGGACTGGGACTGCGCCTACGCGGGCCTTGAATCGCTCGGCGACAGAACGCTCGTCGCGACGACCTACGGCACCTGGGCCGTTGGAGAGCGGCCGTCCATTCTCAGCGTGCGGTTCACGCTGAAGGAGCTCGACACGCTTGCGCGCGCCGCCCAGAGCCGCTGACGATCACGTGGCGACTGCCGACCCGCCCACGCAAGACATGATGCCCGGCTTGGTATCGAAGCTGTCGGCCGGTGGAGCGAGCCGGTCAGCGGCGAGTCTTGGTCAGGGCCGCGCCCTTGTGGGCCGCGATGTGGTCGGTCTTGTCGCTCTTGATCTCGTACTGCGGGTCATCCTCGCTGGCGTGGTGGGTGTAGCCCTTGTAGTCGAAATCGCGCGTGTGCACCTTGATGATCGTCCCGCCCACGCGCCCCGCCTCGGAGTTCCAGGTTACGTGGTCGCCAACCTTGAGTTTGCCCTTCATTGCGTGCGATCCTCTCTTTGGCTCTTGGCGCGCCGACTTCTGGCCGCGGCCCCACAGCGTCGGGGATTCTGCTTCCTTCTGCCCCTGCTCCATCTCCGCGACGTACGACAGGCGGCCGTTGACGATGCGGGCCGCGGAGGTGTAGGGGTGCGGCTCGGCCTGGGGCCTGTCGGAGATGTGCAGCACGGGCACACCCGACGCCTGGAGATGATCGGCGATCATGGAGCGGTGGCACCGCCACCACACCGCCTCGGCGCACATGATCGCCGTCGGCTTCCGACGCGCCAGGACCAGCAGGCGTCGGATCCCCCCGTGGAACTCCTCTGTTTCCATGTAGTCGGCGTAGCCACGGAACGACTCGTTGCGCCAGGCGGTGTTGTGTGAGTCCCGGCGCGGGCGCCTGCGTCCGCCCAGTTCGGGGAATGGCACGTACTCAATGCCTGCCCCGCGCAGCGAGTCCCGCAACGCGTCCGCGTTGTACTGCGGGCACTTCCGCGAGCCGGGGAACCGGCGGACATCCGCCACGGCGGCGATCTTGTGGGCGGCGAGCAGGGCGAGAAAGTCCTCGATGGTCCGTGTCGAGTGCCCGATCGTCCAGATGGCCGCCGGCCTGTCGTCCATCAATGGTCCCCCTCACCCCACACCCTCTTCACTCCCCCCCCCCCACCCGGCGTCTCGCTCCGCCGTGCACCGGCGCGAGCGAGACCTGGAGCAGGAACACCGCACGCCCGCTTGCACGGACGTCGTGGCGCACGCCGGGTGCCATCGCGAGCAACCGACCCGGCGAAAGGCGGTGCGATTGGGTGCCCGACTCACCGAGAACGCGGACCTCCACCTCGCCCTCGATGGCCTGAACGGTGACCGCGCCGGCCGCGGCGTGCTCGGGCAGGGCCGCGCCGGGGTTGAGAACAAACAGCGCGACGGTCCGGCCCGGACACTTGTAGAGCGTCTTCTGTCTGTGGCCGTGGCGTGTGGGGGCCTGCTCGGCCTCGAGCGCGGCGGCCTCGGCGTGCAGGTCGAAATCGAGGTGGTCTGCCGCGAATCGTTCCACCGGCGGGGTTCTCAACCGATCGTCGCTCATGGGTGATGCTCCTTGGTCTTCGGCGTTCCGTTCGTGCCATGCCAATGTTGATCGCACGCGCGAGTGCGGACGCCGCCGCTCGATGGCCGCGGCCTCGTGCTCCATCGCTTCGAGCGCCCCCGGGTGTTCGCGCTGCACGGTCTCGAAGTATTCGCGCTCTTCCCAGCGGACGTGGTCGTGCAGGAACGTGCCCAGACGGCGCACGGTGTCGGCCTCGGCGGCCACGGCCATCGCCTCGTGCTCGCAGCGTGCGGCCAGCTCACGGATCGCACGGTGCTCATGCACAAGGCGCTCACCCAGCGATCGAAGGTGCGGCGAGCCTTCCAATGGAAGGAGCAGACGCTCCTCGTCGTCGAAGTGATCGCGGATCTCGGTGCGCCACGAATCCAGGAACGCCGCGATGGCCCGCGTGCGGTCGGCGATGTCGGCGTCGGCAGCGCGCTGCAGGTCGCGCGCGCGGATGAGGGCCCCCATGTGCTCGCGGGAGAGGGGCTGCAAGGCCGCGTGCCGTTTGAGCGGCGGCGTGTGCGGGCCGGGGGAGCAGGAAGACGGGGACGCCGGGGAGTGGTTGTCGGCCTCGTCGTGCGACATCACCCGAATACTATTCGGCATGGGGCCATCACTGAACATCCTCGGAAACTCGCCGCACGGGCACGACCACGGGTTCGATGAGCCCATCGGGCTGCTGACCGATTGTCACCGGCGGATCGAGAGGTTTCTCGATATCCTTCAGCGCGTGGCCCGCGAGTACGCGGGCGCGCAGAGGCCGCTGGACGCCCAGGCGCTGGAGGCCGTGCGCAAGGCCCGGGCGTACTTCGCCCACGCCGCGCCGCGGCACACGGCCGATGAGGAGGAGTCTCTCTTTCCCCGCGTGCGGGCCGCGGTCTCCGGCGGGGATGGTGTGGAGAGTGACGGAGCGGGACGGTCCGGCCCGCTCGCCGATCTCGACCGCCTGCACGCCGACCACGAGCGGGCCGATGCGCTCCACGCCCGCGTGGATGGCCTCCTGACCGCCTGGCTGCGCGACGGCGTGCTCCCGGCGGGGCAGGCGACCGAGCTGGGAGGGCTGCTCGGATCGCTCGGCTCGCTCTACCGCGAGCACATCCACATCGAGGAATCCGCGGTCTTCCCGCTGGCCGGGCGCGTGCTCTCGGCGGATGAACTCACTCGCATCGGCGCCGAGATGCGCGACCGGCGCGGCCTCACGCCGCGGGCGTGAGGGCGATGTGGGGCGCACGATCCTCCGCAGCGCCCGCGCTATTTCTTCGCCTTCCTCCGGTTGCAGTCCTTGCAGAGCATCTGGCAGTTCTGGGCGTCAGCTTTGCCGCCCTCGTGCCAGGGCGGGTGGGAGGGGCTGGGGTGCGTGGTGGCCAGTTTGGCAAGCGCCGGCAGGCCTGTGCAGAGATCGTGGCGCTGCGTCGGTGGCTCCTGGTCCTTGCCGAAATGTCCCTCATCATCGCGGAGCCCTGACCCGCTGTCGTCGGCGGGTACGATTCCCGCATGGCCAACATCGTCACTCCGGCACGCATGTCGGCGGCGACCGCCGTGCGCTGCACCACCGTTCGACTTTCCATCGTGCTGGCGGTGGCGATGGCCGCGCTCGCGGGGTGCGCTGCTGGTCCCCGCGCTTCGGCTTCGGCCCGGGCCGTGCAGCAGATGCCCGCCTCGGGCTTCCTCGCGGTCGAGGGCGGCCGCGTGTGGTACGCGGTCCGCGGCACGGGCACGGGCACGCCGCTGCTGGTGCTCCACGGCGGGCCGGGGATCCCGCACGACTACCTCGAGAACCTGGAACTGCTGGGCGATGAGCGGCCGGTGATCTTCTACGACCAGCTCGGCTGCGGCCGTTCGGACCGGCCCGATGATCTCTCGCTGTGGAAGCGCGAGCGGTTCGCGCGCGAACTCGGCCAGGTCCGCGCGGGCCTCGGGCTGGATGAAGTGATCCTGTACGGCCACTCGTGGGGCAGCATCCTCGCGGTGGACTATCTCTCGGGCATGGGCGGATCGACCCCCACGGGCGTGCGCGGCGTGATCCTCGCCGGCCCGGCGCTCAGCATCCCGAGATGGACCGCCGATTCGCGTGAACTCATCGCCGCGCTGGGGCCGGACGTGTCCAGGACGATCCTCGAAGCCGAAAGCAGCGGCCGGACCGACAGCAAGGCGTACCAGGATGCCGTGCACCTGTTCTACAGCCGCTACGTCTGCCGGCTCGATCCGTGGCCCGAACCGCTCAACCGCGCGATGGCCGGCATGGGCGCGGCGGTCTATGGAATCATGGGCGGGCCGAGCGAGTTCACCATCACCGGCACGCTCAAGTCGGTGGATGTCACGCCCCAGCTGCGCGGGTTGCGACAACCGACGCTGCTTATCTGCGGCGAGCACGATGAGGCAACGCCCGCGACGACGCGGTACTACGCCGGCTTCGTGCCCAGCGCCAGCGTGGTGGTGATTCCGGATGCGTCGCACGTCGCCAACTACGACCAGCCCGAGGCGTACACGGCCGCGCTGCGGGCATGGTTCAGAGAGAAGAACTTCTAGCGCCGGCGCGTGAGCGACGGGGTGCTCACGCCGCGGGTGTGGGGGCGAACTTGCCGCGCGATCCCGTCACGGGCGTGCGGCTGGAATCGCGGGGGGCCTTGACGCGACCAGCCGGTGTGCCAGCCCGATGATCGCGAGCGACCACGCGCCCATCGCCGCGTAGAACGCCGCGCCGGGGATGTGGCCCAGGATGGGCAGGTCCATCGCCGCGTTCATGCGGGCCGTGGCGACCGAGTACATCCCCAGCGGGAAGACCGCGCCCCAGTAGAGCGGGTCGTAGCGGAGCGGGAACTTCTTGATGAGGTGCCGCCACACGCCCAGGATGAGCAGCATCGGGATCCACCACGTCGCCGTCGCCCAGAACAGGAGCGTCGCGCCCTTGACGAACGGGAGCAGGCCGGCGATGAGCGGGCTCTTCTCTCCCGCGAGGATCAGCGACGCCCCCGCGAGCGTCGAGATCGCCATCGCGCCCATGTTGATCCAGTACGGCGGGGCAAGGTCCGAGGGCTTGAAGGGGAAGAACATGTAGCGGTAGAAGATCAGCGCGATGATCCAGATGTAGAGCATCGCCCCGCCCAGCCACATCACCAGCGCGACCAAGAGCAGGGTTTCCGCGTGTCCGCTCGCCGCTCCCACGTGCCCGGCCAGCTGCGCCGCCAGCACCGCGACCGCCTGCGTCGCCACCACCGAGACGAGCCACCCGCCGCTCAGCCCGTCGGCCAGCGCGGGCTTGCTCGGCTTGACGATCAAGATCGTGAAGATGCCGTAGGTGAGCAGGGCCCACACGGCCGCCCCGAAGACCCACAGCCCCCACGCCGCGGCGGGCCACTGGCCGATCAGGAGCGTCTGCGTCCCCAGCACACACGCGGCGGGGACCATCGTGAAGAACCCCACGCTTCGATTGTGGTCGGCCAGGTCCGCCAGCAGGCGGGCGCGGTGGCGGGCAACCCGCAGGATCGTGAGCACCCAGAGGGCCGCGAAGAACGCGATGTTGAGCCAGAGCATCGCCCGCGCGAGCGCCGCGTACCCCTGGATCGACGCGGCGAGCGAGACGATCCCCGTGGCCATCACCAGCGCGAAGTACGCCGGGTGCAGGTCGGCGGCGGCGCGGTCGAGCGGGCCGGAAGAGGCGTTCGCCGCCCCCCCTCCCGCGGCGGGCGTGCCGCTCATCGCGGCTTCTCCAGCAGGTACAGATACCGCAGCAGCCCGAGGTTCAGCAGCAGGCAGACGATGCTCGCCCCCAGCGCCGGCCACGCCACCGCGTGGTCGCCCCCGAGAAACGCGTTCATCGTCGCCGTCAGCAGCCACAGCTGCATCAGCGCGATGATGAGCACGATGCACAGGATCCCCGTGACGATCCCCGTGCGTGTCTCGACGGTCATGCGGCTGCGCGAAATCCCCCCCCTCACCGCGCGCGGCGGCGCGGCGGCGGGCGCGTGCGGCGGAGGAGTTGATGCGGACGGTGTGCTGGCGGCCCTGCTCATACCGTTCGCTCCTCCACGCCCGTGGCGTACACCGATCCATCCCGCACGTCGAGCACGATCCGGTCGAGCGGGCGCCGAGGCGGCCCCGCGAGCGGCCGTCCCGTAGCGAGGTCGAACGAGCCGTGGTGGCACGGGCAGCGCAGGCACCCCGCTTTGACATCCGGCGTCACCGGGCAGGAGAGGTGCGAGCACTTGTTCGAGTAGGCGAGGAACTCTCGCTCCCCGCCCTCGCCCGTGCGCACCAGCAGGCACGAATCATGCTCGCCGGGGAAGAAGAAGAGCGCGGCCTGGCCGACGGTGAGCTCATCGACGCGGGCGATGGCACGCGGGCCGGTCTCGCCGGGCCTGCCGCGCAGCGTTTTCAACGCGATCCACCCCTGCCCCGCGACGAAGGACGCGCTGATGAGCACCATGAACTTGGTGAAGTCGCGCCGGGCGACGAAGTTGTCCTGCGCGGTGTCGATCGGGAAGTCGCGCCGCCACTGCGGCTGCTCGCCGGGGGCGCGGCCGTCGGGCGTCAGCACGCGGAGTTGGGCGGTTGGGGGGGTGGGGTTGTCCTGGGCCATGCTGTCCTCCGAGCAAGAACGAACGCCGACTACCGCGATGCGTTGAGCACGCCGAGCGAGACTGAGCGCGCGGGAGGGTTGGGGTCGAGCGCGGCGGTCACGTCGATGTGCTCGGGCCGCGTCCCCGCCACGCTCCGCGGGCCCATCATCTTCACCTTGGTGGTGATGGTCTGGTTGCCGAACTGGAAGCGGTCGATCGGCGCCGCCTGGGGCCGCAGGGCCTCGATCTCCTCGCGCGTGCCGAAGAAGAGCGCCTGGCTCGGGCAGACGCTGGCGCACATGGGCTTCAGGCCCACCGACGAGCGGTCGTAGCACATGTCGCACTTCATCATCAGCTCGAGCTCGACCTGCATCTTGGGCACGCCGAAGGGGCACGCCAGCACGCAGTTGTTGCAGGCGATGCAGCGCGGCTTGCGGGCCGACTGCACCACGCCGTCGGCGGTGCGCTTGATCGCGTCGGCGGGGCAGACCTCGGCGCACGTCGGCGAGTCGCAGTGCATGCAGATCACGGGGATGGTCTGCGTCGAGTGGGCCCGGTCCACGGTCTCGAGGTGGATCATGGACACGCCCTTGTGGGTGTCGCACTCGGTGCACGCCTGCACGCACGCCTGACACCCGATGCAGCGGGAGGCGTCGATGTAGAAGTTGAGGTGGCTGGGGACGGACATGCTGACTCCCGCGGGAGAGGCCGCGTGCCGACAGTGTACCACGGCCCGCGCCCGGGAAGCGGGTGACTGCCGCGGACGCGGCCGCGCGGTGCTCAACCTCCCGTACATCCAAGCGGGGGGTGCCGGGGGGCGGCCCCGCGGGCGGCGTATCCACGCGCCCCCGGCATCGGCGGACGCTTGGGGTTATTCTTTCGCTTCTTCAGGAGCCGGAATGCCCGACCACCGCGCCGCACCCACCGACCTCATCGCCAACTTCCGCGCCCACATCAGGGCGTACAAGTCGAAGGAGACGAAGGAAGCCGAGATCCGCCAGCAGTTCATCGACCCCTTCTGGCGCGCGCTGGGGTGGGATGGACTCATCAGAGTTCTCAAGCGCGGAACCAGTGAGAAGGACCCCACACAGTACCGAATCCACATCAACCGCAACCATGAGCCAGCGACCCAGTTTGTGACGCTGGCCCACGAGCTTGGTCATCTCTTCCTCGGGCACCTGGGACCAGACAAGAAGCTCAATGTCCCTGAGCGGCCGCCGATGGACCATGCCCAAAGAGAGCTCGAAGCGGAGTCCGTGGCGTTCCTTGTCTGCGAGCGAAGCAAGGTCAAGTCGAAGTCCGAGACCTACCTGAAGAACTACGTGTCCGAGCACACAACGATCGACCACCTCGACCTCTACCAGGTGATGCGGGCTGCCGGGCAAGTCGAGACCCTGCTCGGTCTCCCCGCTCGCACGCGATACGACGCACCGCAATCCCAAACAGCCCCGACCAAGGTGAATCGAGCGTCCTCATGAAGGCCGCGTCAGCGTGCAACTTCAGCCGCTACATCGGCATCGACTACTCCGGCGCACAGACGCCGACGTCGAGCCTGCCCGGGCTCCGGGTTTACATGGCGGAGCGGAGTGCCGCCCCGGTCGAAGTGCGACCGTCGCAAGGGCTGAAGAAGCACTGGACCCGCCGCGGCGTTGCGGAGTGGCTCGTCGCCCGGCTCTCAGAGAACGAGCCCGCCAGCGGCCAACCAACGCCGGTTTCCCGCTCTCTCTGGTCGGTCCGACCTACTAACGGCCCCCGAAATCATGCCGAGCTCGAGACACCCATCCGATCGGAGGGCGTCAACCCACTCTCCGAGGAACGCCGAGACCGCCGCTGCGACAATCAACAGAATGACCAGGACGGCCGCGAACGGAGAGGCGAGAGCCGCCCACCAGGAACGACCTTCGTGCACCTGAAAGGAGATTGGGTCCCACCTTCGCCAAGCGTGCGGCGGCCTCCGCGGCCGATAGCCCGATTGCCTGACTGACCCCCAGCCGGTGCGCCACGTCTTCGCAACGCATGGCGTTCCACATGACGGGCGGATCGGCGCCTCGCGGTGGCGGAGACACAGGCTTGGCCGTCTGGCCCATCACGCGGCTCCCAATCGCTGGGCACGCTTCCACTTCCATTCTTCGACGGCGCAGAACACGCACGGCACGATGAAGAGTGTGATCAGGCTGACCGCCATGCCGCCCACCGACGGGATCGCCATCGGCTGCATGATGTCCGATCCCCGTCCGGTGGCCCAGAAGATCGGCATCAGGCCGAACACCGTCGTGGCGATGGTCATGAGGCAAGGGCGGATGCGCTTCAGCCCCGCGTCGATGACACCTTCCCGGATCTCCCGGACGGAGTTGAACCGCCGGTCCTTGAAGACACCTTCGAGGTAAGTCGAGATGACCACGCCGTCGTCGTCAACGACTCCAAACAGGACCAGGAAGCCGACCCACACCGCGACCGAGAGGTTTACGCCCCAGAGCGCGAGCATGATGAACCCGCCCGACGCCGAGACGAGCACTCCGAAGAAGATGACCGGGGCGATCCACCAGCGGGTGAAGCCCAGGTAGAGCATCACGAACATGATGCCCAGCGTGATGGGCACGAGCACCCGCATCCGCGCTGTGGCGCGGACCTGGTTCTCGAACTGGCCCGACCACTCCCAGTAGTAGCCCGCGGGGAGCGTGAGGCGGCCTTCCTTGAGCGCCTGTTGCAGCACGCGCTCGGCATCCTGCACCACCGAGACCTCGT
>JADLCX010000039.1 GCA_020846975.1 Phycisphaerales bacterium | reverse complement strand
GCGAAGTGCCGAGTCACCGAGTTGGTCATCCTGACCTCCGCTTGATCCACGGCCTCCGCCGTGTCACCAAGCATCGATCAGCATCACCATCGTTCAGTCATTATTCGGCAATAATGCGGTTGCCCTGTATTCGTCAAAGGATGGGACCAAGGTCAGCATGTTCATCGTGCACCGCAAGGGCCTGAAGCTCGATGGCAACAACCCGACGGTGCTCAATGGTTACGGCGGGTTCAACGTTTCGGAGTCGCCGTTCTTCAGCCCGACGCTGTTCACGTGGTTCGAGGATGGGGGCGTGTTCGCGCTTCCCAACCTGCGCGGCGGGGGCGAGTACGGCGAGGAGTGGCACAAGGGCGGGATGCTCGGCAACAAGCAGAACGTCTTCGACGACTTCATCGCCGCGGCCGAGTGGCTCATCCAGAACGGGTACACCAGCCCGAAGAGGCTCGCGATCACCGGCGGCTCCAACGGCGGGCTCCTGACCGGCGCGTGCGTGACGCAGCGGCCCGACCTGTTCGGCGCGGTCGTGATCGGTGTGCCGCTGCTGGACATGCTGCGGTACCAGCACTTCCTCATGGCCAAGTACTGGACCCCCGAGTACGGCTCGGTTGATCACCCCGAGAAGGGCGAGGAGATGTTCAACTACATCCGGAAATACTCGCCCTACCAGAACATCAAGCCCGGCACGAAGTACCCGGCGATCCTGCTCACGGCGGGCGAGAACGACAGCCGTGTGCACCCGCTGCACGCCCGGAAGATGGCGGCGGCGCTGCAGGCGGCGACCGCCAGCGACCAGGCCGAAAAGCCGGTGCTGCTGTGGGTCGATCGGGAGGCCGGGCACGGCCAGGGCAAGCCGCTGAACCTGCGCATCCGTGATGCGGCGGACCAGCGGATGTTCCTGATGTGGCAACTGGGGATGCTGAAGAAGTAGTCGCGGGTCAAACGGCGGGAATATTGACCGTGATGCTCGCGCTGTACGCGAGACGCGACGTCCGAAAGACGGAAAGGCCGTCGGAGAAATACCCAAACGCCGCTCCCGTGTTGGAGTCGGAAGGGAACGAAGCACTGAAGACCACCGACCCGGCGGAGTCCTCGCCGGCCGTGATCATGAACACGTAGAGCGGGTACCACTCGTCGCCGGTGAGCGGAAAGGCGGGGTTGCCGCTGGTGTCGTCGAAGCCGATCAGCCCCTGGGAGGTCTGGGTCAGGGTCAACGGCGTGATCCGGTTGATCGAGAGTCCGCTGATCGTGCCGTTGGTGGGATAGTTGTTGTCATTCTGGTCCGGCATTCCGTTGCGGAATGGCCCGACAAGTCCGGCACGCCCGTTTGCATCCGCGGCGGTGGCATCGTCGCCCGTGTTGCCATCGAAGCCGGTGTCCGTGGGGCCGGGTGGCGGAGCCGCGCCGGGGAAGTTTTCGTAAGCGGAGATCGTGGCGCGAGAAACCGTGGTGTCGCTGGTGGTGCCCGTCCCGGCTCCGACGATATTGAGCTCAGCCACGCTCAAGCCCGCCGGATGGATATTGTCGTTGAGGTCGAGGTCCTGGATTCGGTAATCGACGCGGAAGCGCATGAGCCGCGTCTGAGGTGTTGTGCCCAGGGACACCGGGCCGTTGACCGGCCCGGCGGTCGTGAGCGGCGAGCCGGGACCGAACCCGCCGGTCTGGGGCACGATCCGGAGTTGCAGCCAGAGAGGCGCGACGGGCAGGGTGTCCAGCGGGGTTGCGCCGTCCTGCTCGGCGCCGTTGGTCAGGCCGCCGCCCGAGGGCTGAAGCCCACCCAGTGATGTGTCGTAGTGGCTCATCCCGGCCACCACGGCCACGTCGGCGGTGATGTCGATGGAGTAGTAGTAACGGCTATTGGCGCTCTGTTGAAGCAGCGGCGTGTAGGTCGTCAGGTCGAGAATCAGGTTCTCGTCCGAGTCGATGAGGAACTGGTCGGAGATGCTCGTGCCGTCGGTAAACAGGAATCGGACGGTGACCAGCGACGGCTGGGCCGTGCCGCTGAAGAGCGTCGAGCCGTTTGGGTTGTAGATCGCCAGTTTCTCGAAGAGGTCGGCGCCTGCGCGCTGGGCGTTCATGAAGCCCTCGCCGAAGCCGTGGCGGGTTGATGCGGAGTAGGCGAACGCGCTGGTCGCGACATCGTCGTGCTCGACGTGCAGAGTTGTCGCGAACACGCTCTGGCCCGCGGACGAATAGAGCAGGGTGAACGACTTGCCCCGCAGTTCCGTGAAGTCCTCGATTGTGTACGACGCCCGCCCTCCGGCGTTGAGCATGAGGGCCGCGGGGTTCCACGTGAAATCCGGCGAGCCGTCGCTGAACTTGGCGATGAGCGTGATCGCGGCCGCGCCGGCGCCGGGGTTGAAGAACGTCACGGTATCGGCGACGCCCGAGCCCGTGGACCCGTTGGAGGCGAGCGGGAGCACACCGCTGGATGAGCCCGTGCCGGGGATGGCCAGTTGCGTCGCGCCGCCCCGATCCGCGCCGGTGGTCTTGTAGTGGGAAACGGCCGCGACCAGCGGCGTGTCGGAGGTGATCTGGAGCGAGAAGTCGCCGTCGGCAAGCTCACCTGCATCGCCGATGCTGAGGCCGCCGCGACGGAACGCTTCGGTGGTTGTGTTGATGACGATGGGAGCGCCGCCGTCGGATGAGTGGAAGCTCAGGGTGATCGAGGCGGGCGTTTCGCCGGTGTTGGTCCAGACCACGAAATCGCGGATATCGGTGCCGCGGCGGATGTCGGGGATGGTCCAGGTTGTCGAGGGCGACTGGGTGAAGTTCTCGATGGCGGAGGCGCCGAAGTCGTAGTGGCTGAGCGTCGCGGAGACGGGCGCGGTGGACCAGACCTCGATGGCGTAGGGCTTGCCCTGCCGCGGCACGAGGTTGTTGGCGGGGTTTGCGAACGTGCTGACGGTGATGCCGGCCCGCCGGATCGAGCCGATCTGTCCCGAAGCGATGACCTTGTCGCGGTACCAGAAGTCTGATCCGTCTGCGGGGATGGCGTCTCTGGTCTCGGCGCGGACGATGACCTGGTACTGCAGAGTTGGGCCGCCCGGGTTGCCGAGCGGCAGGAACTCGTTGATGTTGCTGCCCGCGAAGCCCTCGGGGTAGTAGACACGGTGCGTGTAGAACCCTTCGCCGCCCTGGGGCTTGATGATCTCGACGTCGCGGATCGTGACGAGTTGTTCCTCGGTGACGTCGGTCCCGTCGAACGCCGAAGCGGTCTTCGTTGGGAGTTCGGTGAACTCTCCACCCTGATCGCTCAGCGTTGTGCCGCTGATGATGGCCTGCACGATCGCCCAAGACTCGTCGGTGGCGATGCGAGCGAAGACCGTGAACCCGCCATCCACGGTGTCGAGGAGCGGGTTGTCCTGGAGATTGATGTAGAACTGGCTGGTGGCGGAGTTCGCCTGGCCAGGCACACGGGCCATGGCGACCGTGCGAGCGAGGTTGGGCTGGTTGAACTGGTTGGCGATGGCCGGATCGACCGGGATGCTCTCCCAGGCCTGCATCTCGGGCGGTGCGCCGTTGAACGGGCCTGTCGTCATCGGTCCGTGGAGCCGGAACGCCCCGCCCTGGAGCAGGAAGGGCTCGTCCTGCGGGGTGCGAGCGAGGCGGTGGAAGAACGTCTTGTCGTAGTCGCCATCACGGATGTAGTCGAGGAAGTTCGCGACCGTGGCCGGAACGGTCTGATCGAAGAGTTCGAGGTCGATGTCGCCGAAGTTGGTCTGAAGGCGAACCACGGTGTCGCTGGGGCTCAGCAGGTCAGCGATGTCCGGGAAGTCGTTCAGCGACAGCAGCGTGCGGCGCTCGAGCCGCTCCAGCAGGGAGCCGGCTGCGCACGGGCGATGGCGGGGCACGGCGCGATGCATGGGATCACTCCTCTTGGGGAACCGCGTCGAAGTGTACTCAGCGGTACGGCGGCGCGGTTGCGTCGGCCGAGAGCGTCAGGTCTGCCATAACCGCGAAGTGATCGGAGGGGAACCGCCCGTCACGCTGGGAGCGGATGATGGCCGCCGATCGCACACGCACATCGCGAGAGACGAGGATGAAGTCGATCTTCTCGCCGCTGGTCGTGCCCTTGAAAGCGTGGAAGGTGCCGACCTCGGCGTCGTCGGGGTGGAGCGAGCGGTAGGTGTCGGCGAGGCCGGCCCATCCGGCGGTTGGTGTCCCCTGCTCGATCGGGCTGGGTGATTGTCCTGTGAGGAAGCGGATCGCGGGGCTCTGCTCGCCGCAGTTGAAATCTCCGGCGAGAATCACGGGGTCGTTCAGGCGGTCACGGTTGGCGATGCGGAGCGCGATCAGTTCGGCCGACTTCTGTCGAGATGGCTCGGAGCGGTGGTCGAAGTGGGTGTTGAAGACGTAGAACGCGCGTCCCCCGGGTCCGCCCTCGCCCGTGCGACCGCCGGGCTTCTCGATGAGCCGCACCCAGGAGCAGATGCGGGTGATGTCGTTGCCCCAGGACTTCGATCCCGCAACGTCGGGAGTGTCGCTCAGCCAGAACGTGCCCGACCGGTCGAGCCGGAATCGCGCGGCGCGGATGAGGATGGCGCAATGCTCGCCCGCGGAACGGCCGTCGTCGCGGCCAACGGCGTACTCGGTGTACCACGGCATCTCGACGAGCAGTTCATCGATCTGGAAGCGGAGGGCTTCCTGGAGGCAGAGCACATCGGGATTGTCCGCCGCGATGGTGTCCATCAGCAGCTCGCGTCGCTTCGGCCAGGCGTTGGCGCCGTCGGACGCGGTGCCGTAGCGGATGTTGAACGACATGACGGAGAGGTCGGTCGGCGGCGGCGGAAGGACACCGACGGCCTCGAGAAGGCCCGGCTGTTTGCGGATACCCTCGCAACTCACGATGAGGAGAAAAAGGAAAGCGGAGGACAACGCAGAGAGCGCGGAGGGCACGCGGAAGGCGGTGGGAGAGGCGAGTGTGAAGTCAGGCATCGATGTTCCCCTCCGCGTTTCTCTCCGCGCTCTCCGCGAATGCTCCGCGGACTCGGCGTTGTCGGGGTCGGCTCAATCAGGCTCGTTCCGTGTCGCCGATCGCAACATCCAGGACGGTGAGCATGAAGTCGATATCGGCTTCGGAAAGGCACATCGGAGGCTTGATGCGGAGCACGTTCCCGAACAGGCCGCCCTTGCCGATGAAGAGGCCGAGGTCCTTGCAACGCTCGAAGATGGCGGCGCACTGCTGTGTGGCGTGGGCCTTGGTGGTGCGGTCGGTGACGAGTTCGACGCCGCACATGAGGCCGCGGCCGCGGATGTCGCCGATCAGCGGGTGCTTCTTCTGAAGATCGCGGAGCCCGGCGAAGAGGCGTGCCCCCTTGGACTTGGCCTGTGCCTGGTAGTTTTCGTCGAGCAGCACTTCGAGCGTCGCGAGTCCTTGGGCCATGCTGACGGGATTGCCGCCGAACGTGTTGAAATGGATACGGCTGGTGAGGCTCTTGGCGATCTCGGGGCGCGTGACGACGGCGGCGAGCGGGCAGCCGTTGCCGATGCCTTTGGCCATGGTGACCATGTCGGGATAGACACCGGGTCCGCCGACGGTCTGGAAGCCCCAGAAGTTCTCGCCCGTGCGGCCGAAGCCCGTCTGGACTTCATCGGCGATGCACAGGCCGCCGGCGGCGCGCACGTGCTCGTATGCCGCTCGGAGATAACCGGGGGGCATCTCGACGACGCCGCCGACTCCCTGCATCGGCTCGGCGATGAAGCCGGCGATCTTGCCCGGCGTGCCGGTGCGGATCAGGTCGGCGATGTCCGCGGCGTACTTCACGCCCGCGTTCGCGTCGTCGTATCCGCAGGGGCCACGGTAGCGATCGGGGAGCAGGGCGTGATGGACGCCGAAACCCTGGGGCGTGTTGAACTTCCAGGTGCTGTGGGCGGTGAGGCCCATCGGCGCGGCCGAACCGCCGTGGTAGCCGTTGCGCAGGGCGAGAAAGTCGAAGTTGCCGGTGTGGGCACGGGCCATCAGCATGGCGAGGTCGTTGGCATCGGAACCCGAGTTGACGAAGTAGACGCTGGTGAGCCCGGATTCTTTTGGGAACGTCGAGGCGAGCTTCTTGGCGTACTGCGCGATCGTGGGATGCAGGTAGATGGTGGTCGTGTGCTGGAGCAGCGCGTTCTGGGTGTTGACGGCCGCGAGCACCCTCGGGTGGCAGTGGCCGACACTGACGGTGACGATGCCGCCGAAGGCGTCGAGGTAGCGGCGGCCGGCCTCGTCCCAGAGGTACTGCATCTTGCCCTCGACGATCATCACCGGGTCCTTGTAGTAGGTGACGAGCGCGGGCGTGCAGAACTCCTTGCGCATGGCGAGAACTTCGGCTTTGGAGGGACCGGTGTACTTCGCGGGAGTGTGGGTGCAGGGCGGGAGGCTCGGCGCGGCGGATGAGGTGGAACGCTGGGTGGGGCTCAAAGTGGTCATGGTGTTGATCCTGATGGCTCGGAACAGCCAGGAGCAGGGTAGCGAGCGGAGGGCCCCGGCGATGGCGTGCTCTTGCATCGCCCGCGGAAAGAACAAAGGCGCCGCGGCATCAGGGGCCGCGGCGCGGGTACTGCGCGGGGAGGGGAAACGGTGCTACGGGCAGGCGCTGAAGTAGCAGGCGAGGAAGTCGAACAGGTCCTGCACGGAGATGCCGCCGACGCCGTTGAAGTCGCCGCTGGGGCTGCCGGAGAAGTAAAGGGCGAGGAAGTCGAAGATGTCCTGGACGGTCAGCGTGTTGCTGTTGTTGACGTCGCACTCGCACTGGCACTGGTCGGGGATGCCGTTGTAGTTGAGATCGATCTGGGTCTGGAGCTGGAGCTCGCGGCCATCGGAGACGGTATCGTTGTCGCAATCGGGCAGCACCTGACAACTATCGATGATGCCGTCGGGCCGGCCCTTGGTGCCGCCGTCGGCGAGGAATGCTTCGATGTTGGCATGGTCCTGCGCGGTTGTGCCGGGGAAGCCGCCGCCCGGGTGCGGGACGATCAGATAAAGCCGGTTTCGGATGTCGATGCGGGACTTGTTGCGGATGTTCGGTCCCGTGCCACCGAGCCCTTGCGGGCCGTGGCAGCCGAAACAGTTGGTGCCGATGAACCCCTGCCCGGCGTACCAGTTGCCGATCGGCCCGCCATCGAGATCGATGCGGAGGTTCTGGTTGCCGGCGGTATTGGCCGCGGCGACCGCGGCGGCGATATCGCACTCATCGGGGATGCTGTTGTTGTTGCAGTCGGCGCTGGTGGCGTTGGCGATGTCGGTGGCGTCGTCGATGCCGTTGCCGTTGCAATCGGTGATCGTCACGGCGGTGTAGACCTTGAAACTGTCGACACCGGCCTCGATGATCGACTGATCCGGGCTGTTGTTGTCGGCGGCGATGAAGCGCACGCGCATGGCGTTCGTCACGGAGATCCCGAGCGTCGTGAGGGCCGACTGCTGGATCACAACGGGTGTCCAGCTCTGAGAGTTGCTGGTGGTGTATGAAGCGACGCGGGTCCAGGTCGAGCCGTCGTTGCTTGAGACCTCGAAGAACAGGCCGTCGGGGTTCTCGGCGCCGGCCTGGGTGAGGTTCAGGTAGTAGTCGAAGCAGAGGGTGATGTCGCCGGCCGACCAGTTCATGAGCGGGCTGGTGAGCGTCACCGAGCCGTTGTCAACATCGGAGTTTCCGGCCGCGTTGTCGGTGACATAGCACTGGCCCGAGCCGTCGGAATCGCCGAACGGTCCATAGGCCCACGATGTGTCGTTGATAGGCGTGGCTCGCTGCCAGAACCCGGCGGTCGTGCCAGCGGTCGAGGTGGTGGTCCAGCCCTGGTTGGTCTGGAAGTTGTCGCTGAAAGCCAGAGGGCGTCCGGGCTGGACAATGCAGGGGCATCCGCAGTTGGCGGTATCGAGAACGATCTTGTAGATCGAGCCGAGGTTGATGCTGATGAAGTAGAGCTCGCCCTGCGCATCCTCGGCCATGGACGAGAGGCCCTGGATGGGCGCCGGCGAGAGGCCCGAGTTGAGTGCGGAAGTCCAGTCGCGATCGTCCGAGACCGTCGTGCCGTTGTAACGGAACGACCTGATCCAGTTGCCGCAGTAGTCACCGTAGAAATACGCGCCCTGCAGCTCGGGCATCGCCGAGCCGCGGTAGACGTACCCGCCGGTGATGCTGCACGCGCCGCCGCTGTGGGGTTGCACCTTGATGGGATCGGTGTAACCCCCGGCGTTGGGATCGCATCCCACGCCGGTGGCGGGCGTGGCGATCAATCCCTCGCGGCAATCCCAACCGTAGTTGCGTCCGGCGATCATCGAGAAGTTCTGGGGGGTGAGGGCGGGTTGAAAGTCGATCTCCTCCTGCGCGTCCTGTCCGACGTCGCCGATGTAGAGATCGCCGGTCAGGCGGTCGCGGGTGATGCGCCAGGGGTTGCGCATGCCGTACGCGAAGAACTTGTCGGCGGGGTTGCCGCTGGCACGGAACGGGTTGTCGTCGGGCACATACAAACCGTCACCATCCACGGCGCTGGCGTCGTTGACATCGAGCCGGAGCAGCTTTCCGAGCGGAGATGCGAGGTTCTGGGCCCGGTTGTTCGGGTCGTTGGCGCTGCCGCCATCGCCCACGCCGACGTAGAGCATCCCGTCGGTGCCGAAGACCAGGGCCCCGCCGTTGTGGTTCGCGAAATCCTGCTCGAAGGTGTAGAGCGTGACCCGGCTTGCGGTGTTGGCCGTCGTGGCGGCCAGCGCGGCGGCCTGATTGGCGAAGGGGGCGCCGGTGGCGGTGAACCGGTCGATGCGCGTGAAGAAAGGACTGCCGAGGGTTGTGTAGTTGACGTAGAACCGGCCGTTGGTGACGTAGTTCGGATCGAACGCCAGGCCGAGCAGGCCGCGTTCGCCGCTCGCGGCCGTTAGGTTGAGGCCCGAGGCCGAAAGGTCGAGGAATGTCGAGGAGATCGTGTTGGTGGTGAGGTTGAGAATGCGGATTCGACCGACCTGCTCGACGACGAACATCCGGTTGGTGTCGCCGGGGATCGCAAAGCCGCCCAGGGGCTGGCTCAGGCCGGACGCGATCAACTGCGAGCGAAGCGGAACCTGCGCGGCGGCGTGCTCGGCACAGCGAACCGCCGCCAGCGTCGCGATCACGATGTAGGCCGGCTTGAAGAATCGGGATGGGCGGATTCCGAACAAGGTCTGAAGCAACGTCTCTCCTCCTGCGCCCACGGGAAACCGTGGGTCGAACGTGTTTGAATGGGTGTGGGAGCGGATCTCTACGCGGCCGTGCAGCCGCTGAAGAAACACTCCAGAAAATCGAAGACATCCTGAACGCTCACGCTGCCGTCGCGATTGAAGTCGGCCCCCAAGCCCGGGCTGAAGTACGCGGCGAGGAATGAAAAAATGTCCTGGACGGTGATCGACCCGTCGAGCGTGATGTCGCAGTTGGCGTTGACGATTGTGCCGGGCGCGGAGCGCACGATCTTGAAGATCCGCGCGTTGGGTTGATCGACCAGGTAGAGTTCGCCGTACGCGTCTTCGCCGAACGAGACGAGCGAAGTCGTAGGCCGCGACATGGCGGAGATCGGGGGGGTGGTTTGGGCCGAGCCGGAATAGATGTTGGGAGTGCCGTCGCTGTGGACGATGGGCTGGGTGGCCACGCCGCTTCCATCCAGGGTTGTGGACCAGATCCGACCGGAGCAATAGTCGGTGAACAGGTATCGACCTCGAAGTTCCGGGATCCTGCAGCCCCGGTAGACGTACCCGCCGGTGATCGAGCAGGTGCCGAGGATGTTAGTGAACGCGCGAGGAGGGATGGTTCCGGGGAGTGTCGCGGCGTGGATGTAGACTCCGGCCGGTGCGGTCAGGCCGGGGGAATCGAAACTTGCCGGGCAAGTGCCGCCGCTGGTCGAGAACAGGGTGGTTCCTTCCCAGCACCGCCAGCCGTAGTTGCGTCCGGCAACCGTCGCGAGGTTGCCGGCCGTCAACGCGGGCTGGAAGTTGATCTCTTCCCAGTTGTTCTGGCCGACATCGGCGATCCAGAGGTCGCCGGTGTCGCGATCGAACGAACACCTCCACGGATTGCGCAGCCCATAGGCCCAGATTTCGCGACGGCTGCCGCTCGCCAGGGGTGGGGCGGCGATCGTGGGGTTGTCCGCGGGGATTCCGTAGCTTGCGATCGCGCCAGGAACGAACGGACCCTGGGGGGGCGCGGCCGCGATATTCACGTCGATGCGGAGGATTTTTCCCATCGGTGTGCCGGTGTCCTGGCCGTTGCCGATGGTGGTCGTGTGTCCGGGCTCATCGTCTCCAGCACCGCCGCCATCGCCGCAAACAACGTAAAGAAAGCCGTCCGGGCCGAAGGCCATCCAGCCGCCGTTGTGGTTGCTCTGAGGGTCCGGGATCTGCATGATGATCCGGGCGCTGGTGGGGTCGGCGATGTTCGACAGCGGCGATGGGGTCAGAGTCTGTGGGTTGCGGTTGGTGTACTCGACGACGTTCTGGAAGTTTGCCGCGCTGTTGGGCAGATTGGCGACCGGAAGGGTCGTGTAGTACACGTAGAACTTGCCGTTGGACATGTACCTGGGGTGGAACGCCAGGCCGAGCAGACCGCGTTCATCCTGGTTGCCGTTGTTGCCGGCCGCGAGCGTGGGGATCAGCGATCGAATGTCCAAGAAGGGCGCGGTGTCCGCCTGGAGCGTGGGCTCGGGCGAGGTGATGTCCAGCACGCGGATGCGGCCCTGCTTCTCGATGATGAACGCGCGGCGGAAGTCCTGCGGAGCGCTCGTGAGGTAGACGGGTCGTGAAAGCGGATTGCCGGTGGTGTTGCCCGCCACCTGCACAACGCTGATCTGCCCGTGGACAGGCACACTCACGAGTCCGGTAACAACGGCGAGGGTGAGTGTGCGGAGTGCCGGGCTGCGGGCCGCGGACGTGTTCGGAGACGGGGCGGACTTGGACACCGGAACAGGCTCCATGGGCTGATGATCGGATCCGCGGCGGATAACCCAAACATACCCGCGCGGAACGGTTGGTCACACATCTGAGGCAATCAACGATAAAGTCGGCCCGATTCACCGACCGGATCGGCGGTGCTGGCTCCAAACACGCGATGAGGACTGCCCATACGCCGCATGGACGGCTCAGGTTCTGTTCCCTCGGAGATACCCCGAACGTATACTTGATCGCAAGTCGAGCCCTGGAAGAGGAGTCCGATCATGAAGTCAAGCCTGTCGTCAGCAACCCAAACCTCGTCGCGTGGAATCAGCGGCCCGGGCCTCGATTCGGCCGCCGGTGTCGATCCGCACGCGGTGACGATTTCGGGGATCGTGCTGGACCCAACCTATGGGCCCGATGGGCTGCCGACCGCGCTCCGGTACTTCGATCGGGACATCTCAGCGGCAGGAAACTATCCGTTCACTCGGGGGCTGTTTCCCGAGGGGTACCGGACGCGGCTCTGGACCATGCGGCAGTTTGCCGGTTTCGGGTCGGCCGACGACACCAACCGGCGTTTCAAGTACCTGCTCGAGAACGCGCGTGCGGCCGGTGGGGCCGCGAGGACGAACACGGGCCTGAGCACGGCGTTCGACCTGCCCACGCTGATGGGGCGCGACAGCGACGACCCGCTTTCGGTGGGAGAGGTTGGACGCTGCGGCGTGGCGATCGACACCATCGAGGACATGCACCGGCTCTACGCGGACATCCCGATCGACAAGGTGACGGTGAGCCAGACGATCAACGGGCCCGCGGCGGTGATCTGGGCGATGTACCTGGCGATGGCGAAGCAGAGGAAGATCGGGTGGGAGACGCTGGGGGGCACGCTGCAGAACGACATTCTGAAGGAGTTCCACAGCCAGAACGAGTTCATCTATCCGCCCGAGGCGAGCGTGAAACTGGTCGTGGACACGATCGAGTTCCAGTCGAAGCACGTGCCGAAATGGAACAGCGTGTCGATCTCGGGATACCACATCCGCGAGGCAGGATCGACGGCGATTCAGGAGCTCGCGTTCACGCTTCGCGACGGGCTCGAGTACGTCGAGGCGTGCCTGGAACGAGGATTGAAACTCGACGAGTTCGCGCCACGGTTGAGCTTCTTCTTCAACTCGCACAACGAGTTCTTCGAGGAGGTCTGCAAGCTGCGCGCGGCCAGGCGGATCTGGGCTCGCGCGATGAAGCACCGATACGGCGCGACCAACGAGCGCTCGATGTTCATGAAGACGCACGTGCAGACCGCGGGCTGCTCGCTGACCGAGCAGCAGCCATTGAACAACATCGTCCGCGTGGCGTATCAGGCGATGGCGGCGGTGCTGGGGGGTTGCCAGAGCCTGCACACCGACAGCATGGATGAGACGCTCGGGCTGCCGACGGAGCAGGCGGTCACCGTAGCGCTGCGAACCCAGCAGATTCTGGCCTACGAGACCGGTGTGACCCGGACGGTCGATCCGCTCGGCGGGAGCTGGTTCATCGAGGAACTCACCGACAAGATGGAGCACGGTGCGCTCGACCTGATCGCGGAGATCGACCGTATGGGAGGTGAGAAGGCCCCGGTCGTGAACACTCCGGCCGCGAAGGCGGACGCCGGCGATCTGACCAGACACCCGGCCTACGCCGCGAGACCGTCGTACTCGCGGGGCGTCGTGCATGGCATCAACCGGGGATACTTCCGCAGGCAGATCGCCGAGGCCAGCTACCGCTTCAGCGAGGAGTGCGAGGCGCACGATCGGATCATCGTCGGAGTCAACGCCTTCACGGAAGGAAGCGACGAGCGGCCGATCGAGATCCTCCAGATCCCGCACACGGTCGAGACCGAGCAGTGCGAACGGCTGGCGGCGTTCAAGAAGCGCCGCGATGCGGGCGAGGTCCAGCGCTCGCTCGACGCGATCCGCGACGCGGCCCGGGCGAACCGTAACGTCATGGAGGAACTGGTGAACGCTGCGCTGAGCAACTGCACCCTTGGAGAAATGGTGCAGGCGATGGCGGATGTGTTCGGCAGGTATTCAGGCGGCCCGGAGTGGTGAGTTTGAGCCCGGTTCGTCATCAGGTGTCGCCGGAGGAAGGGGGCGGGTCTCTGTCTGCGGAGGGCTCGTGACAACCGGCGATCAGCAACGGGGGCCAACGGGTGTACACGAAACCGGACTGGCAGGTCTGGTGAGTCGCGCCCAGGCCGGCGACGAGGTGGCCCTTGACCACCTGCTGTCCCAGGCCCATGACGCGCTTCTGGAACAGATCGAACGAAGCTTGCCGCCGCACCTGGAACGGCTGTGTTGGGGCGAGGACGTCCTTGCCGAGACTTTCGCGTGCGTGGCACGTGGGATCGGTACGTTCCAAGCACCGCAGGGTGCGAGGTTTGAGGCCGCGTGGGCGGCATGGATGGCCGAGATCGCGGAGCATCGGGTTGTCGATCTGGTCAGGCGCGAAGGCGCGATGAAACGCCCGCCGGCCGACAGGCGGCTGGGATCTCCGTTGTCGGCCGCCGGCGGGTCGCTGGATGGCGGTGCTCATCTCGCGGACGCCGGTCCGAGCCCGAGCAGGCAGGCTCGAATCGGCGAGTTGCACGCGGCGGTGCAGGCCGCCATTGAGCGGATTTATCCCGACTATCGGGAGGTCGTGGAGCTGCGGTTGACGCTCGGACTGAGCAACGCCCAGATCGCGGCGCGAATCGGGCGAAACGAGGTTGCGGTCCGAAAGCTCTTCTGTCGAGCGATCCAGCAGCTTCGTGAAGAGATCGGCGACTGGTCGAAGTATCTGAGCCGCAGCTGATCGCCAGATACGGACCGCGGACTGGGTGGCACCGAAATCCACAAATCGCGCGGGACGAACAAAGCCGGATCCCGCTCTATGCTATTGGAGCAGCCGGTATGCCTACAGCCATGGATTTACGGTCACGAGCCGAACGTTCAGTCCGAATCCGACGTGTGATCGAGGAGACGATGTCGCGACGGGAGTGCGGCGACACGTTGGACGATGCGCGTGTGATCGCGGACCATCCCGAACTGATGCCCGAGCTTGAGCGGGAACTTCAGATCCTCGCGGTCATCCTCGACGCCAAGAACTCCGGCCGTGCGATCACTCCCCCTCCGGAGGGCCAGCGCGCCGGCCACTCGAGCACCCGACCGCTTCGCTCGCCGATGGTGGAGGTAATCGGGAACCTGATCGAGGGATACGAGGTCAGGCGGCGCATCCACAGCGGCGCGCAGGGGATGGTCTACGAAGCGGTTCAACTGGCGACGGGACGGCGTGTCGCCATCAAGGTGCGACGGGATGGTTTCTACGGCGATCCCAGGCAGCACGATCGCTTCAGGCGCGAGGTGGAGATCCTTGCGCTGCTCGACCACGCCAACATCGTCGGCGTGATCGACAGCGGAGTCGGGCGGGGCCAGTTCTACTACGTGATGGACTACGTGGAGGGTGTGACGCTGGATCGTTACATCGAAACGGCGGGCTTGACGGTCGATCAGACGCTCAGGCTCTTCGAGAAGATCGCTTCGGCGGTCAACGCCGCGCACCTCCGTGGCATCATCCACCGTGATCTCAAGCCCGCGAACATTCTCGTGGATACCTACGGGGAGCCCAGGTTGCTCGATTTCGGGTTGGCTCGCGTCGAGCGCAACTCGGGTACGCCGAGCGCGGCGGGCGGCAGCAGCGGCCATCTGACGCAGACGGGGCAGTTTGTCGGCTCCCTGCCGTGGACCAGCCCCGAGCAGGCCGAAGGGATCGCCTCGCGCGTGGACCTGCGCACGGATGTGTACTCGCTCGGGGTGATCCTGTTCCAGATGCTGATCGGGAAACTGCCCTACGAAGTGGAGTCGGACGTCGCGACCGCGGCGCAGACCATCGGGCAGGCGGAGGTGCCCAGGCCGTCCAGGCTGGTGAAAGGCATGCCGCTCGATGTGGACACGATCGTGCTCAAGTGCATGCAGAAGGAACCTTCCGTGCGGTATCAGAGCGCGGGCGAGTTGGCGGCGGATGTGGTGCGGTGCATCGAGCGACGACCCCTGATGGCTCGGCCGCAGGCGTGGCGGGCTCGTACACGCGACTTTGTGCGTCGCAATCCGGGCCTGATCGCCGTCCAGACGCTGGTCCTGCTCGTGCTCGTCGGGTCGATCGTGGCGCTGGCCGTTTACGCGCTCGATCTGGAATCGAGGTACGCGAAGCTGCAATCGACGCACGAGGCCGCCGGAAAGCCTGCTTCTGAGCGTGGAACCCCGACGGGGGGTGGGAAGTAGCCCGCACGCGGGCACCGCTCGCTCGCCCTCGGCAACCTCGATATCCTGTGCTGTCCGGCGAGCGCCGGACCGGTGCCTCCGGTTGGCGCCGGCCGGTGCCTGCACGATGTCGATCGCCCTGCCCATGCTCCCGCTGAGATCACCGACCGCGTCCGCATGGCCGCGCGCGGCGAAGGCCAGTCAGGGCGGCGACCCTCCACCCGCGCCCATCGAGGCCCATCGGGAAGGGGTACTACGCGATTCGCACGGGCGAGTCATCCACGACCTTCGGCTGAGCATCACGGATCGGTGCAACTTCCGGTGCGTGTACTGCATGGACCCGGAGGTCCGGTTTTTCGGGCAGGATGAAGTCCTCACCCGCGCGGAAATGGTACGGCTCGTTCGGGTGTGCGCGGGGCTGGGTATCCGCAAGCTCAGGCTTACTGGCGGAGAGCCGACGCTGCACCCCGACCTCGGCGGGATCATCGCTGATGTCGCATCGCTCCGCGCTGGCGCTGATGCGTTGGATGTCGCGCTCACGACCAACGGGTCGCTCCTCGACGCTGTTTCCCTGCATCGATGGAAGGAGTCGGGCCTGTCGCGCATCACGATCAGCATCGATGCCGTCTCGCCCGGCGCGTTCGCGGCGCTGACGCGATCAGCGTCCCGTGTTGATGCTGTGATTCGTGGCATTCGCGCGGCGATTGACGCCGGGCTGTGTCCCGTGAAGCTGAACGCGGTCATCATCCGTGGACGCAACGAGGATCAGATCGTGCCGCTTGCTGGGTTGGCCAGGGAGCACGCGGTGGACATGCGATTCATCGAGTTCATGCCGTTGGACTCTTCTCACGCCTGGGACCGGGGGTTGGTGGTGAGCGCGGAAGAAGTGATCCGCGCTGTTTCGGCGGCCTATCCGCTCGTACCGCTCGGGCGAGATGACGAATCGAGCACATCGGAATCGTTCCTGTTCGCGGATGGCCGGGGTGGACGGGTTGGCACGATCGCCCCGGTCAGTCGCCCATTCTGCGGCGCGTGCAGCCGCCTGCGGATCACCGCCGATGGCAAGGTGCGTCCGTGCCTGTTCAGCACGACGGAGTGGGACCTGAGGCCGCTGCTGCGTGGTGGGGCGAGCGACGGCCAAATCCGGGCATTCATCATCGATTCGGTCTGGACAAAGCAGGCCGGTCACGGGATTTCGTCCGACACCTTTACCCAGCCCGATCGACCGATGTCCGCGATCGGAGGTTGAGCGACCTCAGGTTTTCCAGACCGGCAGTTTCCAGATCGGCACATCCTGTTTCATCCGGTCGATGAACTCGTCCATGGCCCGGAGAGCGGGCTTTCGGTGTTCCGCGAGGACCTCCAGCCGGAACGAACACTCTCCAACGGGAACGAACCCGCGGCTGTGGCGAGCCCGAATGTGCAGCAGGTTGTGACTATCCCGGATTGCCTGCGCAAGTTCAGTGAGCTGGCGAGTGGCCATGGGTTCATAGACCTGGTAATCGAGTCCTTGCAGCGGGCGACCGTCTTCCAACGCCCGCACGATGCCCTCGAAGCACAGCCAGGCTCCGACCACGCCAGTCCGCGTTTCAGGCGGGCAAACGTCGGGTGCCGTGCTTCGCACGAGCGGGCCCTCAACGAGTTGGACGTGGATGTTCATCCGCCCGACACCAAGCCGATGACCGCGAGTTCGTCCTGATTGCTGATCACGGTGTCTGGCGAAGCGAACCGCGAGTTGACGGCCAGGCGGCAACCCGACAGAAGCGGTTGAATGGCCGGGCAGATCTCGCCCAGGCGACGAAGCACCGCGGCCGGGCTGCGGTCGGTTTCGAGCGCGATGGTGCACAACGGCGTGCCTGCCGCCGAGGCGATCGGACCGAACAGATGGACGCTCACGGTCATGCCGGAAGGATACGCTGTGGTGTTGCGAGGCGTCACGACGAGCGTGCGGGAAGGTACGAAACAAACCTGGGAGTCATCGTGGGCGGAGCCGGCTTTGATTCGCGGCGGAGGAGCGGTGAGGGGACGATGGTCACGTCGCCGGCCGACGCGGTGTGTGCGATGGTCGAACGATGCTCACGCGTCGGGGTCGAGGAGGTTGAACTGGGGGCTGCGCTCGGCAGAGTATTGGCCGCGCCCGCGAAGGCGGACCGACCCAGCCCCGCCGCGGACCTGAGCGCGATGGATGGGTTCGCGTGTCGAATCGAGGAAGCGCGAAGCGGTCCCCTGCCGATCCGGGGTGAAGTCCGCATTGGATCGCGGCCGGCGGGGTTGGAACCGGGCTGTGCGGCTCGAATCGTCACGGGAGCGGCGATTCCTGAACGAGCGGATACGGTGATCAGGATTGAGGATGCTCAGGTCGAGGGCGAGATCTTTCGGCTTTCCGGGCGAGCGCTCGTCGAAGTTCGGATCGGCGCAAACATCCGACGCCGCGGCGAGAACCTGGAGCCGGGTGCGGAGTTCGTCGCGTGCGGGCGAGAGATTACACCCGCGGTCTCGGTTGCGCTGGCGACCTTTGGTGTGGGTCGTCCCGTCGTGTTCCGCCGCGTTCGCGTCGCGGTGATTTCCACCGGCGATGAGGTGATCGGCATCGAAGACACGCCGACGCCGTGGCAGGTTCGGGACGGCAATGGTCCCGGGCTGCGGGCGCTGCTCGGGTGTCGTCCGATGTTCGAGTGCGTGATGAACGCGCACATCGGAGATGACCCGGGGCACATTCGCGCAGGGATCGAGAGGGCCATCGCCTGCGCCGACACGGTGCTGATGAGCGGCGGCGTGTCGATGGGGCATCGGGATTTCGTGCCCAACTGCCTGCGCGGCATGGGCGCCGAAGTGCTGTTCCAGAAGATACCGCAGCGACCCGGACGCCCCGTTCTGGGCGCCGTCATGCCGAGCGGGCAACCGGTGTTCGGCCTGCCCGGCAATCCGCTCTCCGTGCTCGTGACGGCCAGAAGGATCGCGATCCCGGTGCTCGCCCATCGCGCGGGCGTGACCACACCGACCCGACCGATGGGTATTGTGTTGGAAGCAGACGACCTTCCGGGCATCCCGCTCTGGTGGCATCGGCTGGTGCGGTTGAGCAATCTTGCCGGCCAATCCCCCGGAGCACACGGAGCGGTGGCCATCCCGGTGGATGGGCGCAGTTCGGGAGATGTCGTCGCGGCGTGTCGGAGCGATGGGTTTGTGGAGGTCCCACCGGGCTTGTCGGGACCCGGCCCGTGGCCGTTCTACCCGTGGGTCTGGTAATCGAGTGCAACGCGAAAGGTGTGGTATGCCGGGTCGGGCCAGCACGAAAGGTTCGGGAGATCATCAGAGTCCGTCGCACGTAGGCGTGGACGGGGTCGCTCGCATGGTCGATGTGGGCGACAAGGCGGTCACGGTGCGTCGTGCGGTTGCCTGCGGCGAGGTGGTCGTTTCCCGCGACTTGGCCCGGGCGATCCGCCGGAACACGCTGGTCAAGGGCAACCTGCTTCAGGTCGCGCAGTTGGCGGGTGTCCAAGCCGCCAAGCGCACGGATGAACTCATCCCGCTGTGCCACTCGCTGCCGCTGGACTTCGTGGATGTGACTGCGCGGCTCGTGGGGAGGCGCGTGGTGTTGCGGGCCGAGGCCCGGACGACCGCACGGACAGGGGTCGAGATGGAGGCGCTTACGGCTGTGTGTGCGGCGGCGTTGACGGTGATCGACATGGGCAAGAGCATCGACAAGGGCATGGTGGTGATGGGGGTTCGCCTGCTCGAGAAGTCTGGCGGCAGGAGCGGGGATTACACGGCTCCGCGGCGAACCGGGACCGGGAGGGCTCGATGAGCGTGGAATCGTCGATCAGGGCGGCCGTGTTGACGGTGAGCGACCGATGCTCACGCGGAGAAGCGACGGACACATCCGGTCCGGCGCTCGTGGCCATGCTGCGGACGCGCCTCGGGGCGCAGGTGTGCCTGACGGCGTGCGTGCCGGACGAGAAGGCCGTGATCGCGGCAAAGTTCGTCGAATGGTCTCGATCATCGGAGCGCATCGACCTGGTTGTGAGCACGGGAGGTACGGGGTTGGCGCCTCGCGACGTCACACCCGAGGCCGCGCTCATGGTCCTGGAGCGGCTGCACAGCGGCCTGATGGAACTCGCGCGAATGAGGTGTTATGCGAAGACTCCGCGGGCGTTTCTCTCGCGCGGTATAGCGGGAACGATCGGCAGAACCCTCGTGCTGACCCTTCCGGGGTCCCCCCGTGGGGCCACCGAGAACCTGGAGGCGATACTCGACATTCTGCCGCACGCGATCGAGACGCTGCGCGGCGAGGTGCAGGACGACGGACGTCCGGATGCGCAATCCCGATCCGGGCGCGTGGTGCATCATGACGACTGAGCCCAGCGAGCACATGCAGCCGGTGGTGCTCGTGGGAGGCAAGAGTCGGCGATTCGGGCGAGACAAGCTGCGTGAGCCTGTTCCCGGGCTGTCCGGGCGCTGGCTGGTTGATGTCGCGATCGACGTGCTACGAGCGGAGTTCGGGAGCGTCGTGTCGGTAGTGGGGGAGTGCGATCCTCTGGTCGCGTTACGCGCGGACACGGTGATCCCGGATCGATACCCCGGAGTGGGGCCGATGGGGGGCCTGCTCTCGGCGCTCGAACACTCGTGCGGGCCTGTGCTTGCCCTCCCGGGCGATGTCTGGAGAATTGACATCGACTTGATCCGGCGATTGCGGTCCGCCGCGGACTTGAACCCCGCGGACGACGCGGTCCTGTTGAGGACCGATCAGGTGCAATGGTGTGCGGGCGTCTATCGCCCGAGCCTGGCGGGCGTGCTTCGGACGGCGGTCGCTTCCGGGCGTTACGCGCTGCGAGACGTTCTCTCCGGGGCAAGAATCACATTCGTGGATCTGGGCGAGTGGTGCTTTGAGGATGCGGATCGTCCCGACGACCTTCGCCGCCTGTGAAAGCGGCGTGGCCCGGCTGGGGCCACGCCGCTGAATGCGAACTGGAACCGCCGCGAGGCGGTATGGATTCAACAACCGCCGAAGTACGCGGCCAGGAAGTCGAAGATGTCCTGCACCGACACGCCGTTGTTCGGTCCGACGCTGTCGTTGGCGTTCGCGCACGCATCGTTCGCGAAGTAGCCGGCGAGGAAGTCGAAGATGTCCTGCACCGAGACGCCGCCGGGCGCTCCGGGGCCGGGGGCGGACTTGTTGTAGTTGCCGCGGCAGCAGGGAACGGTGAAGCTGAACGGCG
>JADLCX010000038.1 GCA_020846975.1 Phycisphaerales bacterium | reverse complement strand
GACCGGCGCGCGGGGCTTATGTGGAGGTGGGGGTTTCGATGTGCTCGGAGGGTCTGGGGCCTGCTCGCTCCTGTCCGGCGGGGTTGACCCGCCGGACAGGACAATCGGCAGGGATGCCGATGCCACGGCGGGGCGTTCAGCGGCGGCGGCGGAGGACGAGGAGGCCGCCGATGGCGAGCGTGAGGACCGCGCCGGGGGCGGGGACGACGAGGAGCTCGAAGGCCTGACCGACGCCCATGTGTTCGGGCGGGATGGGCTGCCACGGGCCGAAGAGCCAGTCGGTCGATCCTGCGGGCATCCCGATCATGCCCATGGTGGGGAGGTCCATGAAGTTGTCGGGGCTGGTGTGCCAGCCCCACCAGTGGGACGTGATCGGCGGATCGTTGTTGGGCTCGAAGAACCAGTCGCCGCCGGGCGAGGGCACGACGACGGATGCGCCGTTGAAGGCCGAGACGGAGAGCCAGTAGATAGGGTCGGCGAGCTGGACGAACTCGCCGGGCCTGGCTTCCGGGCCGCGGGGATGGTCGAGGCACGTGTTCTTGAGATCGACCTCGTATTGCCAGACGCGGTGCTGATCCCAGCCGATGAGGGGCGTGGGGGTGATGCGGACGGAGGAAGCGGGCGCGACGTAGGTGCCCAGGTCGAGCCCGGGCATGCTGAAGCCGCCGGCGGCTCCGGCCGGGATGTCGCGGAAGAAGGTGAGCGAGAAGCCTTCTTCGGTCACGGGCACGAAGCGTCCGGGGTTGGTCGGATCGGGGACGGGCTCGGTTCCGGGCGCGAAGTAAGAACCCCACCAGCGGACGGTGCGGATGCCGACGTTGGGGAGCGCGTTGGGGAAGTCGTCGGCGACGGCCCAGTTCGGGAATCCCGGGAAGAAACGGGCGTCAAAGTCGGACCCGCGGTTGAGCCCCATGTTCGGTGCCGGGCGTTGGCTGAACTTGAGTTGGGTTCCGGGACCTTCGGCGAACGCCGAAACGGCGCAGGCCACCACCCCCGCGACGGCGAAAAGCCGCCGCACGGCTCTCTGAGCCTCCATACAGGATCTCCTTTCTCGATCAGATCTTTCGATCTCTCTCGATCACTCTCGACCGGCGTGCGGTCGTCGCGGCGACGGACGATCGGCGCCGCTGGACAGCGGCCGCACTGCACGGCGCCCGGACGAGCGATCCGCTCCGCTTGAGCACGGCCCGAACAACGCGTCCCGCGCACCCCGACGCGTGTTCAAGGCAGGAAGGCCCTTTCGGGCTCGATACGTTGACTACAACTGCAACTGCGGCGGAAGTCAAGGGAATTCCACAGGGAATGTGGAAGAAATCGCGTACATGGCGAGAAAGAGCGCGGACCGATGCCCCGAACCGGGCAGCGCGGGGAGGGTGATTCAGAGCCCCCCGGTGCTTCCGAAGCCGCCAGTACCGCGCGCGGTGGCTTCGAGGTCGGTGGTCTCGGAGATGCGCGCGTGCTCGACGCGGGCGATGACCATCTGGGCGATGCGCGTGCCGTGCTTGACGGTGTAGGGTTCGCGGCCGAGGTTGATGAGGGGGACCCTGACCTCGCCGCGGTAGTCGGCGTCGATGGTGCCCGGGGTGTTGGGCATGGTGATGCCGTGCTTGCTGGCCATGCCGCTGCGCGGGCGGACCTGGGCCTCGAAGCCTTCGGGCAGGGCCATGGCGAAGCCGCAGGGGACGAGGACGGGGATGCCGCCGCGGGTGATGGGTTCGAGGACGATACCGGGGTGGTTGTCGGCGCCATCGAGGCAGGCGGCGAGATCGAGGCCGGCGGCGAGCGCGGAGTGGTATTCGGGGAGGGCGGCGTGCGGGGAGAGGCGCTTGATGAGCAGATCGACGGGTGCGGGCATGGCCGAGCGTATCCGGTTGCGGGGAGGTGGTCGTGTCGTGGGGTGAAGACCAAAGAACTCGGCGCGGGGCGTTGGGGTGCGCAGGACAGAGGCATCGAAGGCGAGGACCCTCGCCGGAGACGCGGGGTACCCAAGACCAGAGGCAACGCGAACGGCGCGGCCGGGCGAGAGACGGCGGGCTACATTGCGGGCCTTGCGTGGCGCGCTCAGTCAACTTCGATGCGTGATTCCGCCGGCGCGGTCGGAGCAGGACGGGCGGATCGCGGAGTTGGACGCGATCCGCGGGCTGGCGAGTCTGAGCGTGGTGCTGTTCCACTTCACGTTCCGGTATGACCGGCTGTTCACGACGGAGGATGGGGGGCAGGTCGGCGCGGGGTGGGAGTGGCTGCGCGCGTTCGGGGTTCCGGTGTTCTTCATCATCAGCGGGCTGATGATCCCGAGGGCGCTCGATCGATCGATGGACGCGGGGGCGGGCTGGTCGGAACGGCGCGCGGGGGTGTGGAGGTTCGTGGTCGGGCGGTTCGCGAGGCTGTATCCGGCGTTCTGGTGCGCGGCGGGGCTGACGTTCGCGACGGTGGCGGCGCTGGGCCTGCACGGGCGCGGGGTGACGCCGGCGGCGGCGGCGGCGAACCTGACGATGATGCCGCAGGCGCTGGGCGCGGCGGCGACGGCGGTGACGGGCGAGCGGGTGAGGTTCCCGTACATCGACGGGGTGTACTGGAGCCTGGAAGTCGAGTTGAAGTTCTACGCGCTGGTGGGCGCGCTCGCGCTGGCGGGGCTGCGGCGGTGGCTGCATTGGTCTCTGGCGCTGCTGGTGGTCATCGACATGCTGCGCCCGGAGGGCGTGCTGCGCGGGGCGGTGGTGTTTGTGGATGGCCGGGGCGTGGCGAGGTCGCTGCAGCACGTGGGGCTGGCGCGCGGCGCGCAGGTCTACTTTCTGACGGGGGTGCTGATCCACGAGCAGCGGCGCGCGCGGGCGGCGGGGCGGGCCCGGTGGTGGATCGCGCCGCTGATGGCGCTGTGCCTGGTGAAGATCTTCTCGGAGCGTGACGGGCCGGCGGCGGCGGTGTACGTGTTCAACACGTGCGTGATCTGGGCGGCCGCGAACTACCACCTGAGGCCGCTGGTCAACCCGGCGCTGCTGTTCCTGGGGACGATCTCGTACGGGATGTTTCTGCTGCACCAGAACATCGGGTACATCGTGATGGGGCGGCTGCTGGGTGCGGGGTGGTCTCGCGTGGGCGCGACGATGGCGGCGATCGCGATCGCGGCTGCGCTGGCGACGGCGCTGACGTTCGGCGTGGAGCACCCGTGCCGCCGGGCGATCCGCGGGCGGTTCATACGGCCGCGCGTGCGGCCTGCGTGAATCGGGGCGACTTGAGGGAGAGTCGGCCGGCGGTGACGACGGCCTCGATGCCCTCGGTGGCGAAGACGTCCTGGTCCTCGGCATCGAGATCGCGGACGGCCTGGTCGATCTGTCGATCGAGGGACTCGATGAGCCTGCGGGTCTCGGCGATGGCGGATTCGAGGCTGGACTGTCCGGCGACGACCTTGAACATGTCGGAGCGGTTCTCGCCGGCGAGGGTGGCTTCGCAGGCGGCCTTGGCCTCGACCAGGCCCTTGAGGATTCCGGCGGCTTCGGTCCGGGCTTGCTGGGCGCGGATCAGGTTGTCGTCACGGATGGACATCAGCATGGTCTTCCGAGCCTCCTGCTCATGGTCGGGGCGACGGATTCCTCCCGTCGTCGGGCCGGTTGGCGGCCCATCCCCATCAGGAACACATCAAGCGAAGCTCAGGCCCATCGGCACAAACCGGTGGCGGGCGTCAAAAGCCGACGAACCGCCGACATCCACCCCGCTGGAAAGCCCTCCCGGTCCGATGGTCCGCCCGATAGCCGGACGGCGGCCATTGTACTCGTACCTGCGGACTTGGGTTGGGATGCCCTTCTATATCCCAAACACGGAGGAGGAGTGGTTGGTGGGCAGGGCGGATGGGCGGGGGGGCCGACGTACCGCCGCATCCGGGGGCGTTGCCTGCGGGCCGGGTGCCCACCCCACCCTTGCGACGCAGGTGGGAGGTCAGGTGGCGGATCGGCGCATTTCGGGAACATGTCGACGGATTCCCGACACGATCGCCGCACGATCGCCGGAGAAGCGGAGGGTGGCCATTTCAGCGACCATGGATTGGACTCTTGAGACATCGTCGTTGGCGAAGCCGGGTCCGGCCCAGGAACGGACACCGGGGTGGGAGGTGGGCGCGAGCATCTCGGCGGCGTAGGCGAGTTCTTCGTGGATCTTTTCGCCGGGTCGCGCGCCGGTGAAGACGATGTCGATGGGGGTGCGGTCGAGGTCGGAATCGGAGGGTGGGAAGTCGATCGAGAGTTGCGCGGCGAGCGGTGCGCCGAAGAGTTTGGCGGCGGAGGCGGTGTCGATTCGCGGGGCCGCGCCGTGGGCGCGGATGAACCGGCAGGCGAGGTCGAGGATGCGGATGGGGTCGGCCATGTCGAGGACGTAGACGCCGACGGGGGTGGGGGCGGGGGTGCCGGGGCTCGCTCGCTCGGCCGCGGAGCCGGCCGACATCGGCAGGGATGCCGATGCCACGACCATGCTCTGGATGACGAGGGTGGCGGCCTCGGGGATGGTCATGAAGAAGCGGGTCATGCGCGGGTCGGTGATGGTGAGGGGCGCACCGCCGGCCGCGCCTGGGGCGAGGGCTTCGGCGATCTGGCTGCTCCAGATGGTGAGGACGCTGCAGGCCGAGCCGAGGACGTTACCGAAGCGGACCATGCTGAGGCGGGTGGCGGCGAGCGCGGAGCCCGCGTCGGAAGCGCGGGGAACCCCGAGGGCGCGTACGTACATCTCGGCCATCCGCTTGGTGGCGCCCATGACGCTGGTGGGGTTGACGGCCTTGTCGGAGGAGATCATGACGAAGCGTTCGGCGCCGCAGGCGACGGCGGCATCGGCGATGGACTTGGTTCCGAAGAGGTTGTTGGTGACGGCGTGGCCGGGGTGGTCTTCCATCAAGGGGACGTGCTTGTGTGCCGCGGCGTGGAAGACGACGTGGGGGCGGAGGTCGGCGAGGAGGCGGAGCGTGGATTCGTCGTCGACGACATCGTGGAGGATGGCGCGGCGGGCGACGGTGGGGAATCGGCGGGCGATGCGGCGGTCGATCTCGAAGAGGGCGTTTTCGGCGCGCTCGAGAAGGACGATGGATTCGGGGGCGAAGTCGGCGGCGACGAGGGCGAGTTCGGAGCCGATGCTCCCGCCCGCGCCGGTGATAAGGATGCGCTTGCTGGTGAGGGCCCGGGAGACGGCGTCGCGGTCGATGGCGTGGGGGTGGCGGCCGATGAGCTCGCCGAGGTCGATGGCGGGAGCGGCGGTGAAGGTGTTGCGGTGGGTGTTGAGCGTGGGGGGGGGGGTGGGGGCGGTGGGGGCTTCGATTCGTGGCGCGGCGGATCTGGTCTGGGCGAGGAGTTGGGCCGGTCCGGGGACGACGCGAAGGTCGAGGCGGAGATCGCGCAGGTCGGCGAGGAGGTCGGCCGCGGCGGGCTCGTCGAGGCCTGCGGTACAGACGACCAGGGCGCGGAGGTTGAATCGGGCGCAGGCGATGGGGAGGTCGTGGCGGTCGCCGAGCCAGGGCAGGTCGGGGGTGGCGTTGTCGTGGGCGCGGGAAGGGCCGAACCAGCCGGCGATGACGGGGGGATCTGGGAGGCTGGCGATCATGGAGGCGAGCCAGCCGACCATGGGCGCGGAGCAGACGAGCGCGGCGCCGGTGCGGGGGAGGACCTCTCGGTGCGGGGCGCCGCGGGGCGGGGTGGTGGAAGGACTGTGGAGTTTGGAGGCGGTGGCCAAAGCCGCGGCCGCGCGCGTCGTGGACATGCGGTACGCTCCTGACCGGGTTCCGCTGGAAAGACGGGGCGGGCCGGTGGGGATTTATCGGCTGGGGGGGTCGGGTTGAAGCACCCAACGCCGGGAGGCACCGTGGCGAAGACCAAGATCACGTTCGATGAGGAAGCGGCGAAGATGGCGGTCGGAATGACTGTCCGGTTGCTGCTGGAGCAACTGCGTTGGTTCAGGCAATACCGGAAGGCGGACTGTGTTGAAGTGGGCGTGTCGATCCGCACCGATGATCCGAGCGGCCTGGTTCAGGTCAAGAAGTTGTACTGCTGCACGTGTAAGGATGGCGTACCGTGCTCGGAGTGCTACATCGGCGGCAAGAAGATCGGCAAACTGGTCGAGAAGAACCTGGTTGCCTTGAAGCTGCCGTTCCCGATCGTCGCGAAGGCCGCCAAGGGGAAGAAGGGCGGCAAACGCAAGTCGCGGCCCTCGCGCTGAGGCGGGCGGGGCGTGGAGAACGGGCGAGCGGGGAGGCGCGGTCGCTAGGGGAGCTTGGCTCCGGCGAACGCGTGGGCACGGCCGGATTCGTCGATCACCCAGAGCGTTCCGGTGGCGCGGTGGCAGGTGATGGCCACGATCGCGGTGTCGATTCGCAGGACGCACAGGGCGCGCAGGGGGTTGACCGCCCAGATGATGAGTCCGCCGTCGGAGGCACCGGTGGCGAAGCGCGTGTCGTCGATCCAGGCGATCGCGCGGCCGCGGGGCTGGTGGCCGGTCTGTCGCTCGGTGAACTTGTCGGCGGTGGTGGGCACAAGGTAGACGTGGCCGGGCGGGGCGAGGACGGCGGCGGTGCGGCCATCGGGGGAGACGGCCATCGCCGCGGGGCCGGCTTCTCCGGCGACCGAGCGAGGAGCCGCTCCTGAGCCCGCGGTCCAGACGAACATCCTGTCGAGGCTGGCGGCGAGCACGCCGTGCGGAGAGGGGGCGGACATGATCGTCGGCACGGATGCGAACTTCTGGGACAGGGTCGCGACCACGGTGGAGGCCGGTCCGGCGGCGTCGAGGTGGAGATGGAAGATGCGCGTCTCCAGACCACTGGGGACGGACGCGGGAAGGCCGGCGACGAACAGGCTCGTGGTGGAGCCTGGGGCGAAGACCAGACGCTGGGCCGGGGTTGCGGGGGCCTGGCGAGCATCGATGGCGGGCGCATCGGGCGAGGGCCACGAGCAGACCAGGGAGGGCGGCGAGAGTTGCCAGAGTTCGATTCGCCCGGAGCGGAGCAACGCCAGCCGCGAGCCATCATCGCACAGGGCGCATCCATGAACATCGGAAGCATCGCCCACGGACATGGGCGAGACCTGTTGAGTCGTGGGGTCGAACACGGAGAGCCGCGCGTCGCGACCGGTTCCGAGGAAGAGCAGGGTTGAGCCGGCCGAATCGGACCATGCTCCCGAGAGCGTGGAGGGACCGAGTTGGCACTGCTCGGCCGCGATGTTCCAGAGGCGCACGAACGAGGAGTCTCGCGAGCCGGCGAGCACGCGGTCGGCTCCGGGGGAGAACGCGAGGGAGGTGATCTGGTCGCGCTGTCCGAGAAAGCGGGCCTGTCCGCCGGTGCGGATGTTGTGGAGGCGGAGGTCGCGTCCGTCGCCGATGGCGAGCCAGTCGTGCCGGTCATCGAAGGCCACGATGTCGGCGTTGCCGGGCGCGAGCCGAGGGTTGGATGGCGCGCCCGGCATGAGCGACCAGACGGCGACGGCCCGGTCGCCGGCGGCGGCGACGGAGGTGGCGGAGATGTGGAGGAACTTGAGCGTGCCGATCGCGTCGGTCTGGAACTTGAACAACAGGGCCGGGGAGTCGTCGGCCCAGACACGAACGGCGGTTGGCGAGTCCACGCGCGACCACGCGGCGGCGATGTGTCGGCCGTCGGCGGAGAGGGCGACGCGGTTGGGCAGTTTGTCGAGCGGGATGAGGCGCGGGGGCTTGGAATCGGTGACGAGCAACGCCGGCTGGGCCTGCGTCTGCCAGACGGGCGCGACGACGACGTCCGCATCGGCGCTGGCGCAAGGGTCGGGCCGGTCGGCGAGCGAGAGGCCGGGATCGAGATCGATCGGGGTTCGCGAACCATCGGCGAGGTTGAGGACCATCAACCCGATGCGGCGCTCGCCGACGGTCCGCAGGAGCAGGGCGCGATCGCCGCGGGACATGCCGGAGACGGCGCGCTCGCGCTGGTCGGTCGGGATCGTGCCCGGCTGGGCATCACCGAAGCGGAGGTTGTCGGCATCGGCGGGGCCGCGGGCGAGCGAGGATCCGTCGAGGCGGATGCGCGCGGCGGAGGTGAGCGCGACGGCGCGGCCGTCGCGCCGGTCGAAACCGGCCCACACGAGCGGCTCGCTGAAGTCCTGCGCCGGCACGTGCGCGCCCGCGCGGCGCTGGAGCATGTTCCACTCCCAAGCGCGGGCGTCGGGGCGGCAGCGCGAGAGCCGGTTGCGCGCGGCCTGGGCATCGCCGGCGGCCAGGAACGCGCCGGCCGCGGCGATGTGGGCGTCGTAGGCCTCCTGCTCGGCGCGGGATTCGGCCTGACGCGCGGCGGCGGCTTCCTTGACGGCGTCCTGCCGCGCGGCGCGGGTCTGGCCGAGTTGGTAGCGTGTTCCGGCCAGCCAAGCGGAGAGTGCGGCGATGATGGCGCCCGCGACGACCAGCGTTCGGCGGTTGCGGCGGGTGAACCGACGGGCGCGGTCGAGGGCGCGGCCGCCGAAGGGCGGGTCGTAGTCGTCGTTGAGGTATCGGCGGATGTCGGCCGCGAGATCGGTGGGGGTCTGGTATCGGCGGCTGCGCTCGGGTTCGAGCGCCTTGAGGGGGATCCAGCCGAGGCCGCGAGAGAGTTCGCCGGTGAGTGTTCGCGGTTCGACGCCGCGGCGGTGGGCAACCTCGTCGGCGCTGTGGCCGAGGTTGCTGAGGCGCGTGCTGGGGTGGGGGCGCTCGGCCTCGCGGATGAACTTGAGCATCGCCTCCCAGCCGCGGCTGAGGAGGGCGTGGCGATCGAACGGGGGGGTGCCGGTGAGCAGTTCGTAGAGCAGGACGCCGAGGCTGTAGACATCGGCGCGGGTGTCCACGTCGAGGCCCTGGGCCTGCTCGGGGCTGATGTACTCGGGCACGCCCATCATGCGGCCGTCGTGGGTGAAGATGATCTTGTCGGTGAGGGGTCGGCCGAGGGCCTTGGAGATGCCGAAGTCGATGATCTTGGGCTGGGGCTTGTTGTCGTGCTCGACGACGAGGATGTTGCGCGGGGTGAGGTCGCGGTGGATGATGCCCTTGCTGTGGGCGTGCTGGACGCCCTCGCAGACGTGCGCGAAGAGTTCGAGTCGCGCGCGGATGCTGAGGCGGTGCTGGTCGCAGTAGTCGGTGATGGGCGTGCCCGGGACGTACTCCATGACGAAGTAGGGGCGTTCGCCGAGTTCGGGCGGGGCGACGCCGCCGTCGAGGACGGCGGCTACGGCGGGGTGGCGCATCAGGGCGAGGGCCTGGCGCTCGTGCTCGAAGCGGGCGAGGACCTCTTCCGAGCCCATGCCCGGCTTGATCATCTTGATCGCGACATCCTGGCGGTAGGGCTCGACGCGCTCGGCCTTCCAGACGATCCCGAACCCGCCCTCGCCGATGATGTGCAGGAGCAGGTAGGGACCGATGCGGCGGTTGAACGGCACGCCGTTGGAGGGGGTGTTGGGGTTGCCGGTGGTCGAGCTGGACATGCGCTCCGGACGATCAGGGTACCGCAAACGTTGAGCGGGATTCGTGCTCGGGTGTGACGGAGGGCGGTGGTGGGACCGGGAACGGGGTGTGGGGGGGCGGTTGGGGTGGTACCCTCCAGACCATGCTGGCACGGATTTCGGGCATTCTCGAGTCGCTGGACAAGGGCGCGGCGCTGGTCGCGGTGGGGGAGGGCGCGGCCTACGAGGTGCTCGTGCCGGCGTTCCTGTCGGAGCGGTTGGCGGGCAAGGGGGGGGGGACGAGCGCGGTCGGGCAGGTGGTCGTGCTGCACACGTTGCAGTACATGGAATCGCTGAACCAGGGGTCGAGCTTTGTGCCGCGGCTGATCGGGTTCGCGTCGGTGCGGGAGCGGGAGTTCTTCGAGTTGCTGACGAGCGTGAAGGGGCTGGGGAACAAGCGGGCCCTGCGGGCGATGGCGATGGAGCCGGGGGCGATCGCGCGGGCGATCCACGACCGGGACACGCGGGCGCTGCAGCGGTTGCCGGAGATCGGTCCGAAACTGGCCGAGTTGATCGTGCACGAACTCAAGGGGAAGGCGGGGGAGTTCGCGGGCGCGGCGGCGGCCCCCGTGCCGGTGTCGGGGGCGGTGGGGGGCGGGGGCGGGGCGACGGTTGAGCCGAAGACGGGCAGGCCGCGCGTGCGGTTGGGCGAGGCGGGGGCGAACGGGACCGTTGCGGCGGCGGCGGTCGCGGGCGCGGCCCATCCGCCGGTGCGCGAGACGGTGGAGGCGCTGATCGCGCTGGGGGAGAACCCGGGCGAGGCGGAGCGGATGGTGGCGAGGGCGGTGGATCGGGCGGTGGCGGCGGGCGGGGCGGCGCCGACGACGACGCGGGGGTTGTTGACGGCGGCGTACGCGGCGCGGTGAGACGCGACGGCGCGGCGAAAGACACTCGGCCGCAGAGCCGGCCGGCATCGGCAGGGGCGCCGATGCGACGGCTACCCTCGGCCATGCGGTACGCGATGATCATGGCGGGGGGGGCGGGGACGCGGCTGTGGCCGATGAGCCGCACGATGCGGCCGAAGCAACTGCTCCCGCTGATCCCACCGACCGCGCCCGGGGAGAACGGTCGGGCGCGGTCGCTGCTGGAGATCGCGGCGAGGCGGATGGAGGGGCTGGTGCCGCCGGAGCGTCGGTACATCTGCACGGCGGAGGCGTTTCGGGGGCCGATCCGGGAGGCGTTGCCGGAGTTCTCGGATGAGCAGATTCTCGGCGAGCCGTGCGGGCGCGACACGGTGAACGCGGTGGGCCTTGGCGCGGCGGTGTTCAGCAAGATCGACAAGGACGCGGTCTTCTGCGTGCTCACGGCCGATCACCTGATCAACCCCGAGGAGACGTTCAAGCAGCGCGTCGATCTGGCGTTCGGCATGGTGGAGCAGGACAGGCGGCGGCTGGTGACGTTCAGCATCAAGCCGACGTATGCGGCGACGGGGTTCGGGTACGTGGAGCGAGGCCCCGCGCTGCACGGGCTGACGGACCAGAAGGGGCGCGAGATCGGGAAGAACCTGGCGTACCGGGTGGCGAGGTTTGTCGAGAAGCCGGATGCGCACCGGGCGCAGGCGTACTTCGAGTCGGGGCACTTCGCGTGGAACAGCGGGATGTTCGTGTTTCACGCCGGGTTCTTCATGGAGTGCCTGAGGAAGTACAAGGGGGACAGTTTCGAGGGGCTGGAGAAGATCCGGGGCGCGTGGGGGACGGAGAGACAGAAGCAGGTTCTTCACGAGGTGTACCCGACGTTGCCGCGGATCAGCGTGGACTACGCGGTGATGGAGCCGGCGAGCAAGGAGCGGGATGCGGGCGCGGCCGCGCCGGCGGTGTGCACGGTGGTGACGGATGTGAACTGGCTGGATGTGGGGAGCTGGCCGAGTTACGGGGAGACGCTGGCGGCGGACAGCGCGGGCAACCGCGTCGGGGGCGAATCGGCGCGGGAGGGCCGGAGCGTGATGGTGGACTGCAAGGATGCGCTGGTGGTGTCGGACGATCCGACGCACACGGTGGCGGCGCTGGGGGTGAAGGACCTGATCATCATCCACACGCGGGATGCGACGCTGGTGATGCCTCGCGGGCACGCGGAGCAGCTCAAGAAGCTGCATGGGCTGGTGGGGGAGGAGTTGAAGTAGGCCGCGCGGAAGACAGATGCGGTACGCAGAGGAAGCGGAGAACAGCGGAGGAAGCAGAGAGATTCAGTCTGGTTTTTGCGAGTCCTCTTGGTCCTTCTCTGATCCCTCTGCTTTCCTCCGCTTTTTCTGCGTTCGGGCATTGAAGTGGCCCGCGTGAACACCCGCGGCTCGCGTCAGGCGTGCGCGGGCAATGCGAGCGCGGGCGTGCCGTTGGCGGAGGCTGATGCCGGAGGATTGCCGACAGCCCGCGGCGCGTGCGCCTTCCTGGTCGCGGCGATGAGCAGGTAGATCGAGGGGACGACCAGGAGCGTGAAGAGCGTGCTGATGGTCATGCCGGTGACGAGCACGATGCCGATGGAGTTGCGTGCCTGGGCGCCCGCGCCGGTGACGAGCACGAGGGGGAAGTGCCCGAAGACGGTGGCGGCGGAGGTCATGAGGATGGGGCGGAGGCGGGTGACGGCCGCTTCTTTGACGGCCTGGCGCTTGGTGCGGCCCTGTTCCTGGAGGTGGTTGGCGAACTCGACGATGAGGATGCCGTTCTTGGCGACCAGGCCGACGAGGGTGATGAGGCCGACCTGGGAGTAGATGTTGATGGTGGTGAGGCCGAGGAAGGTGAAGACCAGCGCACCGCTGATGGCCAGGGGGACCGAGCCGAGGAGGACGATGAGGGGGTCGCGGAAGCTGCTGAACTGGGCGGCGAGGACGAGGTAGATGAGCCCGAGCGCGAAGCCGAGGGAGCTGACGAGGCTCGACCCTTCGCGGCGGACCTGTCGGCTCTCGCCGGCGTAGTCGATGCCGTAGCCGGCGGGGAGGATGCGTGCGGAAGCGGACTCGAGCGCGGTGAGGGCCTCGTCGCTGGTGACGCCGGGCGCCAGGCCGCCGTAGAGCTTGGCGCTGTTGCGCTGCTGGAAGCGGGTGAGGGCGCGCGGGGCGGTGGTGGGCTCGATGGTGACGAACGAGGAGAGGAGCACGAGCCCGCCGGTGGCGGTGCGCACCTTCATGTTGAGGATCTTGTCGGGGGTGGCGCGGTCGGCGTCGGGGACCTGGGGGATGACCTTGTAGCTGCGGCCGTCGAGGTTGAAGCGGTTGACGTAGCCGCCGCCGAGGAGGATGGCCATGTCGCGGCCGACGGCGGCGAGGTCCAGGCCCATGTCGGCGACCTTCTGCTTGTTGATGGTGATGCGGGCCTGGGGGAGGTCGATCTTGAGGTCGGTGTCGGCGAAGAGGAACTTGCCGGACTTGAAGGCCTCGCCGACGAGCTGGAACATGTAGGGCGCCATATCTCCGGCCTCGTCGGAACTGGTGACGATGAACTCGACATCGAACTGTCCGGCGCCCGGGAGAGGCTTGGGGAGGTTGGGGAAGGCGCGAACGTCGGCGATGGCGGCGAGTTGGCCGTAGATCTCGGGCTGGATCTCGTGCGTGGAGCGTTTGCGCTTGTCCCAGTCGACGGTCTGGATTCCCGCGAAGCCGCTGGGCGGGTTGACCATGGCGACCTGGAAGGAGAACCGCTTCTCGGGGACCCGCTCGAACGCGGCGGAGACATCCTTGAAGCCACGCACGACGTAGTCGAGCGAGGCCTCGGGCGGTGCCATGACGAAGGTGAAGATGACCCCCTCGTCCTCGGTGGGCGCGAGTTCCTTCTGCGATCGCATGTAGAGCGGCGCGGCGGCGATGGCGATGAAGGTCGCGGCGATGGCGAGGGTCCATTTGAGGTCGAGGGTGGTGTCGAGGACCGAGCCGTAGAGGCGGCGGAGGCGGTCCATGGCGGCGTTGATGAGGCGGGTGAGCCGGCTCTCGCGGCCCGCGGCGGGGACCATGGCCGAGCTCATGACGGGCGAGAGCGTGACGGCGACGACGCCGGAGATGACGACGGCGGAGGCGAGCGTGAAGGCGAACTCGCGGAAGAGCACGCCGGTGAGGCCGCCCTGGAAGCCGATGGGGGCGTAGACGGCGGCGAGGGTGATGGTCATGGCGATGACGGGGCCGAGCAGCTCGCGTGCGCCGACGAGCGCGGCCTGGGTCTTGTTCATGCCCTGGCGGATGTGCCGCTCGACGTTCTCGACCATGACGATCGCGTCGTCCACGACCAGGCCGACGGAGAGGACGATGGCGAGGATGGTGAGCAGGTTGAGCGAGAAGTCGAAGAGCGTCATGGCCAGGCACGCGCCCAGGAGCGAGATGGGCATGGCGATGAGGGGGACGAGCACGGTGCGGATGGAGCCCATGAACAGGAACACGACCACGGCGACGATGGCGATGGTCTCGCCGAGCGTCTTGAAGATCTCCCTGATGGCGTTCTCCATGTAGTAGGTGCCGTCGTAGGCGAGTTTCATGGAGATGGTGGAGGGCAGTTTGGGCTCGATCTCGGCGAGCTTTGCCTTGAGCGCGGCGGCGACGTCGAGCTCGTTGGCGCGCGGCAGGGGCCAGACGCTGAGCCAGATCGCGGGCTTGCCGTTGAAGCCGGCCTGCCCGGTGGGCTCCTCGCTGCCGAGCTTGACGGTCGCGACATCGCGCAGGCGCACGATCGATCCCGCCTGTTCGCGGACGATGAGCTGCTGGAACTCCTCGGGCGTGCGGAGGTCGGTGTTGGTGAGGAGATCAACCTGGACATCGGCGCCCTTGGTTCGGCCGACGGTGGCGACGAAGTTGTTGCGGCCGAGGGCCTGCCAGACATCCTGCGGGGTGAGCCCGAGCGCGTCCATGCGGGCCGAATCGAGCCAGACGCGCATGGCGAACTCGCGGGGGCCTTCGATGCCGCAGCGCTGGACGTCGGCGATCGCCTGGAGCTCGGGCTGGATCTGGCGCACGAGGAAGTCGTTGAGCTGGGGCGGGGAGAGCTCGGCGGAACTGAAGGCGATGTAGAAGGTGGCGTGGGGCTTGTCGGTGCGGGTGATCTGGATGGACGGGCTCTCGGCCTCGGCGGGGATCTCGCTGCGGACCTGGTTGAGCCGGGCGCTGATCTCGGCGAGCGCGGCGTTGGAGTTGTGGTTGAGCCGGAGATGGACGGTGATGATGCTGACGCCGGCGGTCGAGGACGACTCGATGTAGTCGATGCCGTCGATGGCCGAGACGGCGCGCTCGATGGGCGTGGTGAGGAAGCCGCGCACGGTCTCGGCGCTGGCGCCGATGTAGGCGGTGGTGATGACGATCGAGCTGGACTCGATCCGGGGGTATTGGCGGACGGGCAGGTTGGTGGCGGCGCGCCAGCCGACGGCCAGGATGATGAGGTTGATCACCACCGCGAGCACGGGCTTGTTGATGAAGGTGTCGGTGAACGAGCGCATGGGTGGGCGTCTTGGTGGGAGGGGGTCCGGGAGAGAGAGCGCGGCGGGGCTACTTGTTCGCGCTGGCGGAGCCGGGCGCGGGCGGCGCATCGGTCTTGATCACCGGCGCGTTGGGGTGCAGCTTGAAGCTTCCGTTGGCGGCGACCTGCTCGCCGGCCTTGAGCCCCTCGAGGATGACCAGGTCGCCGTCGATCATGGCGCCGGTCTTGACGATGCGCTGGACGGCGCGGAACTGGCCGGGGTCTTTCTCGTCGGGGGCGATGACGAACACGTGGTCGCCGAAGGTGGCGCGACGGACGGCCTGGGCGGGCACGACGACTCGCTCCTGGGCCGGCGCGTAAGGGGCGACGACATCCACGAACATTCCCGGGCGCAGGGACTGGTTGGTGTTGGGGACGATCGAGCGGACTCGGACGTTGCGCGTGGTGGGGTCGGCGGTGGCGTCGAGGGCCACGACCTCGATCGGGATGGGGTCCTTGCCGAGCATCGGCGCGGTGGCCATGACCTTCATGCCGGGGCGGGCGAGCGTGGCGAGTTCCTGCGGGAGCGCGAAGTCGAGGTAGATGCGGTCGGCGACGGCCTGCAGGCCCACGACGGGCGAGCCGGCGGCGAGGTACTGGCCGGGGTAGATGTTGCGGAGGCCGGCGGTCGCCTTGAACGGGGCGCGGAGGGTCTTCTTGGCGATCATGGACCGGAGTTCGTCGGCCTGGGCTCGCGATTGTTCGAGCGAGGCGGCGGCGCGGGCCCGGCGTGCCCGCGCGGCGTCGAGGGCCGACTTGGCGCTGTCGAGTTCGGCCTGAGAGCTGGCCCTGGCCTCGGCCGCCTGCGTGATGCGTCCGATGTTGGCCTCGGCCAGCCGCACGTCGGCGTCGGCCACGTCGGCGTCGGCTTCGGCGACCTTGACGCTGGCCTCCTCGGATCGGAGCTGGGCCTCCTCGGTCGCGGCGTCGAGCACGAGCAGGACCTGCCCGGCCTCGACGACGGAGCCCGACTCGAACTTCACCTCCTTGACGGTGCCGGGGACCTCGCTGCTGAGGGTGACGGACTGCAGCGCGATGACGGTGCCGGCGAGCTGGGCGGTCGGCTGCCAGGACTGGATCCGGGCGGCGACGACCTGGACGGATTGCGGGGGCTCGCCGAGCGTCGGCGCGTTCTTCGCGGCGACATCCTTCTGATGCCGCCAGTAGTACAGGCCGCCGGCGACGAGCAGCAGGGTTCCGACAATGACGATCGCGGCGATGATGGCTCTGGGTTTCACGGGCGGTCTTCCGAGAATCATGGGCGCGTCGCGCGGCGGGTGGCGCGGCGTGCGGGCTTGGAGTTCCTGGTCGCGCGCGGTTCGGGCGCGGAGTCTTTCAACAGCGTTTCCAGCGAGTCGCGGATGCCGCGGAGCCGGTTGGGGGACATGTCCTGCAGGCCGAAGATGAACTCGAACCACAGGCCGTTGAGCGCGAGCACGACCAGTTCGCCCTGCGCCGACTGGCGGTCGTGCCTGAGCAGGTCGAAGAGGTTGCGGTAGACATCGCGCAGGGGCTTGACGAGCGAAGGGTTGTTGGCGAGGACCGCGACGAGCACGACGCTGGATCGGCGCAGGGTCTGGGTCCACTTGTCGGGCGAGCCGATGCACATGGACATGAGGCCGCGCGGGACGCGCCCGGGCCCCTGGTCGACGGCGCCGATGGCCTGCGTGTAGTCGGTCCGCCAGTTCTCGCAGGTGCGCTTCACCATGGATTCGATGAGCGCGTCCTTGCTGGGGAAGTGGTAGAGCAGCCCGCCCTTGCTGACCCGGGCCTGGGCGGCGACGGCGTCGAGCGTGAGTGCGCCGACGCCCGCGCGCAGGACGACCTCTTCGGCCGAGTTGAGCAGGTGGTCGCGGCAGGATGCGCCGTGGGAGGAGGGCGGCATGGTCGGGCCCCGGGGCGCGGTGGGCGCTGGCGGGGCGGAACTGTACCGTCTGGACGGTTTGTTGTCCAGCGCGGGGCGCGGCGTCGGTCGGGCGGCGGCCGCGGCGAACCGTACAGAAGGGTCCGCTTTGGGCGTGGGGACTGGCAAGGCTGCCCCGATAACCGGATTGATGACTCCGAATCTGGGGGCGGCGTCAAGTTGGGGAACATGGGTCCCGATGATGGCCTGGAGCGCTTGGCGCGGCCCAGGCCGCCGCGTGCGGGCGGAGTTGGTTGCGCGGTGTCGGCGCGTTCGCCCACGGATGGGAGGACGCCTTGCGATTCCGCGCGGGACATTTCAGCCGGCCGCAGGGATGCCTCACAATGACTGGTGAGAACGGCAAGCACGGACATCACGAGAGCTCGCACGCACACGCGCGGATGGACGCGGACGAGGCCGGCGCGGGGGCGATCCCCGAGAGCTGGACCGAGAAGCGGATCTTCACGACCGGCGAGGCCGCGGAGGTGTGCAAGGTCAGCCAGCAGACCATCATCAGGTGCTTCGACTCGGGGCGGCTCGGGGGGTTCCGGGTTCCCGGGAGCAAGTTCCGGCGGATCCCGCGCGCGGACCTGATCAAGTTCATGCGCGAGAACGACATCCCGGTGGATGCGCTGGACGCGCGGATGACCAAGCGTGTGCTGGTCGTGGACGACGATCCGCAGATCCTGGAGGTCTTCAACGACCTGCTGGGCAAGGACGCTCGCTTCGAGGTGCGCACGTGCTCGACGGGGTACGAGGCGGGGATGCTGACCGAGGCGTTCCGCCCGCACGTGATCGTGCTGGACTTCATGCTTCCGGACGTGAACGGCAACATCGTGTGCCGGCGGCTGCGCGAGCGGGACGAGTTCGCGAGCACCAAGATCATCTTTGTGTCGGGCGTTGTGGCCCAGGACCAGATCGAGAAGTTGAAACAGGCCGGGGCGGACGACTTTGTCCGCAAGCCCTTCGACATCAGGGCGTTTGTGAGCAGGCTGGAGTCGCTGGTCGGGCTGTAGAGGATGAACGATGAACGGCGCCGGTGGGTATGACCCGATGCCGCGTTCGGCGCGGCCGCTGGAGCGGAACCGCGCCCGGGCATCGCGCGCGGGCGCGACGGTCCCGGCGCGGCCCGGGTCGGCGCTGCACCCGGAGGACCTGGTCTCGCGGCGGACGGAGATGGTGCTGCGCGAGCTGGACGTGCTTCCGACGCTTCCGAGCGTGGCGGCAAGACTGCTGCAACTGGGCGCCGACGAGGAGGCCGACGTCAAGGAGATTGTGCGGCTGATCGAGACCGATCCGACGCTGACGGCGCGGCTGCTGAGCCTGTGCAAGCGGGCCGCGACGCGGACGCGGTACCCGATCACCACGGTGGAGATGGCGGTGGTGATGCTGGGGCTGGAGGCGGTGCGGTCGCTGGTGTTGAGCGTGCAGATCTTCGACTGGAGCAACCAGGCGCCGCGGCGCGGCGTGAAGGGCGGCAAGGGCGACGCGCCCACGGCGGGCTTCAACCGAATCGGGTTCTGGCAGCACTCGATCGCGGTCGCGTGCTGCGCCGACCTGATGTGCCGCGAGCACCCGGAACTGGAACTGCACGGCGAAGAGGCGTTCGTGTGCGGGCTGGTGCACGACCTCGGGAAGCTCGCGCTGGACCTGGTGCTGCCGCGGGCGTACGCGCGGGTGATCGAGCTGGCCGAGCAGCGGGAGGGCAACATCGCCGACTTCGAGCGGCCGATCGTGGGGCTGGACCACCACGCGGCGGGCGCCAAGCTCGCGGAGCGGTGGGGGCTTCCGGGGATCTTCCGCGATGTGATGCTGCTGCACGGGCTGCCGTTCGACGCGATCCCGGGCACGGAGCACCGGACGATGGTCGCGCTGGTCACGCTCTCGGACAGCATCTGCCGCAAGATGAACCTGGGCTGGTCGGGGAACCTGTCGGTGGGGATCGACGATCGCGGGCTGTGCGAGCGCGCGGGGTTCAACTACGCGCGGGTCGAGAAGATGATCCCCAGGCTCTATGAGGCGACCAGCGCGCGATGCCGCGACCTGGGGCTGGGGGACGAACCGAGCCAGCAACTGCTGGTCGAGTCGATCCTGCGGGCCAACGCCCGGCTGGGGCGTCTGAACCAGGAACTGGGCGACGCCAACCGGCAGTTGCAGGCGGCGCAGGCGCAGTTGACCGAGACCCGCGCGCTGACGCGGCTGGGGGAGATGACGGCGGGGGCGGCGCACGAACTGAACAACCCGCTGACGGTGATCAGCGCGCGAGCGCAGGCGCTGTCGCAGCGCGTGCGCGAGGACCGCGACCGGGCCGCGGCGGAGACGATCGTGGAGGCCTGCCAACGTCTGACGGGGCTGATCGCGCGGCTGAACCGGATCGCGACGCCGCCGAACCCGAGCCCGGAGCCGCAGGACTTGCGCCCGCTGCTGGAGGAGGTCATCAAGCGGGCCAAGGCCCGCGCCGCCGAGCACGACCATACGGCCACCGAGCGGAGCGCCAAGGCCGCGGCGATGATCGGGGTGAAACTGACCATCGCCGAAGGGCAGGAGCCGGCGCGGGTGGATCGGGATCTGCTGACAGACGCCCTGATCGAGGTGGTCGTCAATGCCATCGAATCAAATCCGCGCGGACCTGTTGAAGTCCGTGTTCAGACCGACCCCGACGACGACCGACTTGTTATCCAGATCGTGGATGACGGATCGGGCATGAGCGAGCACACGCTCAATCACGCGCTCGACCCGTTCTTCAGCCAGAAGCCCGCCGGACGCCAGACCGGCCTCGGGCTTGCGCTGGCGCATCGGCTTGTGCAGGCTCAGGGCGGCACGCTGGAGCTCTCCAGCAAGCCCGGGCGGGGCACGACGGTTTCGATCGGGTTCCCGATCTGGCGGTGCGGGCGGGATTAGGGCCTCTCTACGGGCGGGTACGGGGTGCACGCGGAGACGACTCGTGACACCTCCCTCTTCGGACCTGACGCCACACCCCCCGCACCCCCGACCTCGCCAGATCGCCAAGGTTGGCATCGACGCGCACGAGCGGCACGCCGACGCCGGGGCGGAGGATGGTCCGGAACAGCGTGCCCCGCGCGTGTTGCTGGTCTCCGCGGATCGCTCGCTGACCGCGCGCGTGCGTCGGGAGCTTCTGAACGCCGACATTCACGGACGCATCGCCCCGAACTCGGCGCGAGCGCGGCGCGATATCGCGACCGGGTTGTTCGACGTTGTGCTGCTGGACCTTGAGCTCTCGGACGCTGATCGCGCGGTCGTGACGGACCTGGCCCGGGCGGCGGGTTCGGCGGGCGCGAGCCTGGTCGCGCTCGGATCGGGCGCGGGCAAGACGGGCCAGAATCAGGCGGTTTCGGCCGTCCGCGGCGGCGCGGCGGATTTCATCGAACGATCGCCGGAAGATGGGGAACTCCTGCGCCGTGTGCGGGCCGCGGGAGAGCGGGCGGCAGCGGCGGCGCGCCAACGGGAGCGAATAGTCAAGTTGAAGCGCCTGTGCCGACGGCTGAACAGCGCACGTGCGCAGGTTGTGCGACAGGTGGAGTCTCTGAGCGTCGATCTTCTGCAAGCGTACCAGGAGCTTGCGGACATGAATCAGGTAACCACCACCACCGAGTTCAAGGGCCTCATCCGCAACGAGCTGGATATCGAGTCGCTCCTGCGGACGACGCTGGAGTACGTGCTGGCCCGCACGGGCCCGACCAACGCGGCGATCTTCCTGCCGACGACCAGCGGCGACTACTCGCTGGGCGCGTACGTCAACTACGACTGCCCGAAGGACACGGTGGACATCCTGCTCGATCACCTGGCGAACGTCGTCGCGCCGCGGTTCGAGGACCTCGACGGCCTGCTGCACCTGCCGGAGCAGGAGGGGCTGGACCGCTACATCGGGGACGATGCCCAGTGGCTGGAGGGCAGCGGCGTGGCCGCGATGGCGTGCCGTCACGAGGGCGAGACGCTGGCGATCTTCATGCTCTTCCGCGACCGGCGCAACGCGTACACGCCGAACCTGCTGGAACAGGTCAAGACCATCGGCGAACTGTTCGCCTCGCAACTGGCGCGGGTGATCCACATCCACCACCGGCACCTGCCCAAGGACAAGTGGGGGATGCTCGGCGACCCGGACCGCGGGGCGGATGATGGGTACGGCGATCTGGCGGCGTGAAGAGGCTCTCACAAAGCAACCGACGACGAGCGGGCCGGCACGGCCCGTTCGTCTTTTCATGCATGTGAACTCCGGCCGAACGCCGCGCCGAGCACGCGGCGGGCGTTCGCCTAACCGGAGACGTGTGGAATTGGCGATCGGAGACTCCTAAGAACAAGGTGTCGGCAGCAATGCCGCTCCAGCCACGGCCGCCGGAGGTGTGGTCAACACGGTGAATCTGCAAGCAGCCAAACGGCCCCACCCCCCGTGGGCCAAAGGAGGCTCGCCGCATGTGGGATGCACTGTTTGAGAGTCCGGCGATCTGGTTCACGGTTCCCGCGCTGGTGGGCACGGGGCTGTTCGGCCTCAAGCTGCTGCTGATGCTCATGGGGTCGAGCCTCGACACCGACTTCGGCGACGCCCACGGCGCGGATTTTTCGGGCGACCACCACTCCGCCGCGGATGCGGGCTTCAAGTTGCTGTCGATCCAGGGCGTGCTGGCGTTCCTGATGGGGTTCGGGTGGGCGGGGCTGGCGGCGCTGTCGGGCACGAAGTGGTCGATGCCGCTGATCTCGGGCGTGGCGGTCGCGGGCGGGCTGGCGATGATGTACTTCATGGCGATCCTGATGGCCTCGGTGTTCAAGTTGCAGGCCAGCGGGAACATCGCGATCGAGGCCGCGGTGGGCGCGGAGGGCATGGTCTATGTCACGATACCCGCCGGCAGCAAGGGCCAGGGGCAGGTCAGCCTGGTGGTCGATGACCGCCAGCGGATCTACTCGGCGGTCTCGGAGGGCGAGGAGTTGCCGCGCAACGCGCGCATCCGCGTGGTGGGCGTGAGCGGCCAGAACACGTTGAGGGTCATCCCGGCGTAGCGGCGCGAGCCGCGCGGCCGGTGCGGGTCGGGTAGACTGCCGGCGGAAACGGTGGGCGCATCGTCCTCAAAGGGAGGTTGGTCATGGTCAGCACGCTCGCGCAAGGCGGATTCTTCGGAACGGGCATCCCGCCGGTGCTGTTCTACATCGGCGCGGTGATCCTGGGGTTCCTGTTCGTGGTCGTGTTCGTGATGCGCTACTACAAGCGCTGCCCGTCGAACCGCATCCTCGTGGTCTACGGCAAGGTGCGCGGGCAGAAGGCCAGCAAGTGCATCCACGGCGGCGGCGCGTTCGTCATCCCGCTGATCCAGGACTACGCGTACCTCTCGCTGGAGCCGATGGTGATCGAGATCCCGCTGGAGGGCGCGTTGTCGCAGAACAACATCCGCGTGAACGTGCCGAGCACGTTCACGGTCGGCATCTCGACCGACCCGGTGATGATGAACAACGCCGCGGAGCGGCTGCTCGGGCTGAACCTGCTGCAGATCCGCGAGCTGGTGCAGGACATCATCCTGGGCCAGTTGCGGCTGGTGATCGCGACGCTCACGATCGAGGAGATCAACCGCGACCGCGAGAAGTTCATGGGGCAGATCAACCAGAACGTCGCGGAGGAGGTCAACAAGATCGGCCTGGAACTGATCAACGTGAACATCCGCGACATCACCGACGAGTCGGGGTACATCCAGGCGATCGGCAAGCGTGCGGCGGCCGACGCGATCAACCGGGCGAAGGTGGAGGTCGCGCAGGCGGAGCGCGAGGGCGCGACCGGCGAGTCGATCGCGGTGCGGGAGCGCACGCTGAACGTCACCCGCGAGCAGACCACGGCGATCCAGGGCCAGAAGGAGCTGGAGCAGCAGCAGCGCATCCGCGTCGCCGCGCTGGAGGCCGAGGCGATCAAGGGCGAGGTGGAGAGCAAGCGCGTCCGCGAGATCGCGACCGCGGAGCGCGAGGCCGAGACGGTCGCGGCCAAGAAACTCGCCGAGCAGGAGCAGCGCATCCGCGTGGCGGAGGCCGAGGCCAAGGCCCGCACCGGCGAGAACACGTCGAACGCGCTGGTCGCCAAGTCGGACGCCGAACTGGCCGAGGTCCGTGCCGATGCGCGCCGGCGCGCGGATGTGGCCAGCGCCAAGGCCCTGGAAGCGATCCTCACCGCGCAGCGCGAGCAGGAACTGGCCCGGCTGGCGAAGGAGCAGCTCGCGCCGCAGGAGGTCGAGAAGAAGCGCATCGAACTGGCCGCGAGCGCCGAGGCGGAGAAGCGCCGCATCGAGGCGCAGGGCGAGGCCGACGCGATCCTGGCCAAGTTCGAGGCCGAGGCCGCGGGCACGCAGAAGGTGCTGGAGGCCAAGGCCGAGGGCTACCGCAAACTGATCGAAGCCTGCGGCAGCAACCCGCAGGTCGGGCCGACGCTGCTGCTGATCGAGCAACTGCCCGAACTCGTGTCGGCGCAGGTCAAGGCGATCCAGAACCTCAAGATCGACAAGATCACCGTCTGGGACAGCGGGTCCGGCGGCGCGAACGGGACGCACAACGGAACCGGGCGGAACACCACCGCGGACTGGCTCAGCGGCATGGTCGGCGCGCTGCCGCGCCTGCACGAACTGGCGAACCAGGCGGGGATCGAGCTCCCGCCCGCGCTGGGCAAGGTCGGTCAGCAGGCCGCCGAGACGCCGGCGCGCAAGCGGCCGGACAGCGAGGGCGACGGCCAGCATCGGCCGCCGTCGACGGCGCACCAGTCGTAGGCCCGCGCCATGTCGCCGTCCGGTGATTCGCCCTTCTCGTCGGCACGCCCGAAGCGCCCCGCGGTCGTCTTCGGCGCGATCTTCGTCTGCATCTGGGCGGTGGTCGTGCTGGGCTTTGATGCGGTGGTCATCCACGATTCGCTCCGCGCGTCGGCCTCCGCGCGATTCACGCCCGCGGCCGCCACGATCAGATCGAGCGAGGTGGTCTCGCAGCGCGGCGGGGGCAAGCACCGCTCGCGGACCTACAAGGCCCGCGTTCGCTACACCTATTCCGTGGCTGGGGCGGTCCATGAAGGCTCTCGCATCCGTTACGGCGAGTTCTCGTCATCCAGTTCTTCGCGGGCTCGGGCCGACGCGTCGCGGTACGCGGTCGGATCGGCCGTAACCGCGTACTTCAACCCGTCCGCACCGGGCGAGGCCGTGCTCGAGCCCGGATTCTCCGACAGCGCGCGGTTCATCTTCGTTCTTCTGCTCCCTTTCAACCTGCTCTTCGCCGCGATCGCGATCTACGGGCGCCTCAGCCTGCGCGGCGGGGTTGCCGGCCCGCCGCGTGTGTTCGAGGAGGCCGTGACCCGAGTGCGGCTGGCGGTCCTGCCGCCCTCGCTGATCGGCCTTGCGGGCGCGATCGGAGCGTCGGTCGTGGCGATTGTCGTGTGCGGCTCGGCCCTGGGCTTCGAGGTCACACCCAACCGGCTCGTGATCATCTACTCGGGCGTGCTCGGCGGCGGAGTGATCGCCGCGTTGTGGATGGCACGGCGCATCGCCGCCGGTCGCTACGACCTGACGATCGACCCGACCGGGCGCATCATCACGATCCCTCCCGCGCGCTTGCCGCGCGGGATGGAGCCCGAGGTCCGGTTCGACGACATCCGCGATGTCGATGTCGCGGCCAGCACGACCACCACCGTCAACAGGCGGCCCGTGAAGGATGTCCTGCTCGTGATCGATCGCGGTGCGGGAGAGGAACGCATCCGGCTTCGGAGCTGGTCCAAGGCCGCCGTGGCCCACGAGTTCGCCCGCTGGCTCAAGGGGCGGGTCGCCGCGCGCTGAGGCGGGCAATCCCCACCGCCGGTCATTTCGAGGCGTCGCCGGCGGCCGCGGCCTTCGGCGTGAACACGTACGTCTCCGCGCCCGCCGCGCCCGTGACCACGACCGCCCGCGCGCCGCCCGGGCTCGCGGGCGCGGCGATCCACATGCCCGACGCGAACTCGCCCGCGGTCCGGCGGCTCACGACGGCGCCCGAGGCGTCGAGGATCGTGAGCGTGGTGCGGGGTTGCGCGTTCGCGCGCTCGCCGGGTCCGGCGGCGCTGGTCTCGTACGCGGTCGCGAGCACGACGACCTCGGTCGAGCCGTCGCCATCCAGATCGGCCGCGTCGATCCACGCCTGAACGCTGGTGCCCGATCCGAACTCGGGCGTGTGCTGCCAGACGGCCGTGCCGTCCTCGCCAAAGAACCCGATCACCACGCCCTGGCCGGGCTCATCCGAGAACCGCGAGCCGGTGACCACCCAACCGGTGCGCCCGGCGAGCGTCGCCGGCGCGGCCGAGGTGACGCTGAACCGGCCCGCGCCGCGGAAGTGCACGGTCCGGGCCGCGGAGCCATCGGCCGAGATGATCGAGACGCCTCCCTGCGCGTCGGGCGCGAGCAGCTCTTGCTTGCCGTCGCCGTCGATATCCCGCGAGAAGGCTCCCCACCCGCCGCCGATCGTCAGCCGCTTGCCCGAGGCGAGTTTCTCGGCGTTCAGCGGGCGCAGGGCTTCCGGCGCAGCACCGGTCTGCGGCGCCGCCGCCGACGCGCCCACCGCGCCCTCGGCCGCGCCCTCGGCTCCCTTCTGGAACGCCGCGATCTCCTCCGGCGTGTGCAGAGCTTGGCCCTTGAGCATCTTCTCGACCTGCTCGGTCAGCTCGCTCTCGATCGAGGGGCCTGCGCCCACGTGGATGTCCTGCACGACTCCCTGGGCATCGAGCATCACCATGCACGGGATCCCCGTCACGCCGTAGTCGCGCCCGATGCTTCCGTCCGTGTCCATCACTTGCCTGATCGAGATCTTCTTCTTCTCCAGGAACGAGGTCACCTTCTTCGTGTCGCCCTCGTCGCCGTTGATGCCCAGCACCACCACGCCCTTGTCGGCGAACTTCTCCGCGACCTTCTGCACCTTGGGAATCGCCTGCACGCACGGGCCGCACCAGGTCGCCCAGAAATCCAGCAGCACGATCTTGCCCTTGAGCGAGGCCAGGTCGAACGCCGTTCCGTCGAGCATCTTGGCCTTGATCGCGGGCGCGGGCTTGCCGATCATCGCCATCTGCGGGTCGGGCCCGCCCTCGCCGCCGCCGTTCATCTCGAACTTCTCGACCTTCTTCGCGCCCTCGGCGGGCTTGAACTCGAACTCCGAGTCCGCGATGGGTTCGTTGGTCTTCACATCGGTGAACGCGAACACCCACTCGGCCCTTTCGAGCACGGGCTTCTTGTCTTCGGGGCTGTCCTCCGCGTAGCCCTCGATCGCCTCGCGGTACATCGGCGTCATGTCCCGGCGCAACTCGCGGATCAGCCCGGTCGCGTTCGAGATGAAGACCGTGAACCTCGCGGGCTCATCCATCCCGGTGAGGCTCTCGTTCTTGAGCGTGCCGGCGATGCGCAGGCCCGCCTCGCCATCGATCGTGTCGGGTCTGGCCTCGCCCCACGACTCCACGTTCCGCATCAGCGAGCCGGCATCCGTCGGACGGCGCATCAGCAGCGAGGCGATGTCGTGCTGCCCCAGCCACACGGCCGCCGTCGCACGCTCGGGCTCCATCGGCTCATCCGAATCGAACGTCGCGGGCACGGCTTCCTGCGTGTACTGCCCCAGCGTCGGGATCGAGCACGTGAACAGTTTTCCATCGGAGTGGATCGACACGACCGGCGAACTGAGCGCGAGTCTGTTGGGCGCGCCCCACGCCAGGGTCGATTCCTGGTCGAGCATCTTGGGGATGTTCGGCTCGGTCCCGGGCTTGAACTTCGTCTCGAACTTCGCGAGCTGCTTGTCGCGGTAGGAGGTCAGGGCCTTGTAGGCGGCGAGGGACTTCTCGAGCGCGGCCTTCGTCGCGGGGGGAGTCTGCACCGCCGCGGCCTGTTTCTCGCCGCCGGTCGTAGGCGCCTGGGCCGGAGCCTGTGTTGTCGCCAGCACGATGCCGGCCAGAGTCGCCACGACCGAAACCGTCAAGACACGCGTCATCATGTGTCCCGTCCTTGCGCTCGAGAGTCGAGCGATCCCCACCGCCTCCACCCGTTCGACAGTCCCATTCATCATGCTTGTACCGGCCACGACCGGCGCGGCCGCGAGGCCCGTCAGCCCAGCGGCTCAGGATCGTCCTCGGACAGATCGCCCGAATCGAACTCGTCATCATCCGCGCCGAGCAGGATGTCCTCCGAAAAGTCCGCGGTCTCGCCGTCGAGATCGTCTCCGGGCTCGCCGCCGTCTCCTGTCTCCCGCGCCTCGTCCATCTCCTCCCCAAACTCCTCCGCCCCGTGCGCCTCCCACGCCGCATCGTCGAGGTCGGCATCGATGATCGCCGGCCCGTCCCAGGCCCTGGCATCGTCCGGCGACACGCCCGCGGCCTCCAGCTTGCGTCGCTGGTGCTCGCCCGTGGCCAGGTCCTGCATCCGCGCCCGCTTGCGGTTCTTGACGATCAGCCTGATCGGTACCTCGGGGAACGGCAGCGACCGCCGCAGCGCGTTGAGCAGGAACCGCTGGTAGTTGTTGGTGAACAGCGCATCGTTGTTGACCACCAGCACGATCGTGGGCGGGCGCTTCGCCACCTGCGCCACGAAGTACACCTTCGCGAACGTCCCCAGTTTGCTGCTCGGCCCGCGCGTGGAGAGGATCTCCCGCATCTTGCGGTTCAGCACGCCCGTGCTCGCGCGCTCGCCCGCCTGGCGCAACAACTCGAACGCCAGCCGGATCGTCCGGCGCACGTTCGTGCCCTTGTCGGCGCTGATGAACGCGATGGGCGCGAACTCCAGCCCCTTGGTCTCCTTGCGCAGGTACTCCTCGTAGTTCTCCGTCGTGATCGGCCTGCCGTGCTGGTTGTTGCGACCCTCGACCAGGTCCCACTTGTTCACCACGACCAGGCACGGCTTGAACGCACGCTGCACCAGCCACATGAGCTGGTGATCGACCTGCGAGACCGGCTCGGTCGCGTCGATCATCACGAACACGACATCGGCCCGCTCGATCGCCCGCTGCGCGCGGTCGAACGCGAAGTGCTCGATCCGATCGGCGAAACTCTTCTTCTTGCGCAGCCCCGCCGTGTCGATCGCGACGAACGTCTTCCCGTCCATCTCGAACTTCACGTCGATCGCGTCCCGGGTCGTTCCCGCGATCTCGCTCACGATGACCCGCTGCTCGCCCGCCAGCGCGTTCACCAGCGAGCTCTTCCCCGCGTTCCGCTTGCCGATGATCGCGATCTTCATGTCGGCGCGCACGTCGTCCTTCTGCGGCCCCACGGTCACGCCCGGCAGGTCGCGCACCTTCTCGTAGAGCGCGTCGAGAAAATCGCGCCGGAAGTAGTTGTTCTTCGCGCTCACGCACATCGGCTCGCCGAACCCGAGCGCGGCCGCCTCGTACGCGTGCGCCTCCCACTTCGGCCCGTCGGTCTTGTTCGCCACCACCACCACGCGAAGGCCCGGCCGGCCGATCTTCGCGCCCGCCTCCTCGGCATCGGCCCGGGCGTTCTCCTCGTCGGTCCCGGCCGCGCGGCGCATCTTCGTCCCCCGCCCGCCCCCCAGCACCCGCTCCCGCAGCAGCCTCGCGATCTCCTGGTCGCGCGAGGTCACCCCGTCCTGCGCATCAAGCACGAACAGGATCAGGTCCGCGCCGCGCACCGCCTCGCTGATCTGGAACTCGATGTCGTCGGTCAGCCGCGCCAGGTCGTTCCCGACATCATCAAACCGGCCCCTCCCCTGCTGATCGTCGAAGTACGCCCCGAACCCGCCGGTATCCGTCACCTCGACGGTGATCTTGCGGGTCGAGTCCGTCCCCTCGTGCGGCGGCTGAAGGTCCGCGATCACGCTCACCCGGTCGCGCGTCGTCCCCGCCGTCGGGTCAACGATCGACACCTTCTGGTGCGCGATCATGTTCAGCAGCGACGACTTGCCGACATTGGGCCGGCCGACAATGGCAATACGGGGGATCGGCATTTCACCGCAATCGTAGGTCGGATCCGCCGCGTTCCCGCGCCGCACCCGCATCCGCAACAGATCCCGTAAACTTACCCGCGATGCTGCGCACCGAGATCCTCCAACTCCTCCTGGCCCTGTTCGTCCTGGTCGTCGCGGTCAGGTGCGTGTGGCGATGCTGCTCTCTGCCCCGCGGCCGGCGCAGCGCCGCGGGCCCCGCCTGCGGCAGGTGCGGCTACCCGGCGGCCGCCCAGACCCGCTGCTCCGAGTGCGGTAGCGAGATCTCGCACGTCGGCCTCGCGACGCCGTGGCTGGTGCTCCGGCTCGGCCCCGGACTGCTCGTGGGCGCCCTCTCGCTCGCGCTGCTCCTCGGAATCGTCTGGGTTGTCGGGCTCGAGATCGGCAAGCAACTCGAGCGCACCTACACCGGCACGACCAACCCGGCCAGGCCGCCGCGCCTCGTCCGCGCCACCCGCACTTCCAACGTTCAACTCACCAACCTGGTTTCAACCCCGCCCGACATCCCGCTCGCGGCCGCCGTGTACGAGGACTTCACGCACGATCAATCGTCCTTCCCGCCGCCCTGGAAGACCGTTGAAGGAGCAGTGATCATCGCCGTCTTCGATCCCGCGTCGCGCCCGGACAATCCCGCCGGAACAGTCGAGGGCTTTCGGGCCGATGTCCCGAACCTGCGCATCGACACGGTCGCGCCGCGATTCCAGGCCTTCGACGCTCGCGGCCGGCTCCTCTCCCACGGCGCGCAGCCCGGCAAGGCCGACGCCGCCGCGCTCGTCGCGTCGACGGGCATCGATCTCGCCAACCCGATCAACGCCGAGGCCGCCGACCGCCTCGCCGACCTCATCGTCCTCGCCGCGGCGAAGGTTGACAACGGCGGCTGGGGACAGGGTTGGATCGACGCGGCCTTCCAGAACCAGCTGGTCTTCGGCGCCCAGACCCCGGGAGCCAGACCGACCGTCCAACTCGCCATCACCGGCGGAACGTCCGCCCAGTCTTCCGTCAAACCATCCACCCGCTCCATCCTTCCGCCCCGGCCGGTCTGGCCCACCGTCTGGCGCGCCGTCTGGGCGAGCATCTGCCTTCTCGCCGGTGCGTACGTCCTCTGGATCATGGCCGCCCGGCGCCGACGCCTCATGCGCCCCGCCGCATCCTGATATTCACCCTCTCATCCCCAGGAGCAATCCGATGAAGCGCCTGCTCCCGTTCGTCGCCGTCGCCGCGTTCGCCGCTGCGCCCGCCGCCTCCGCACCCGCCGCGCCCCCGCCCGTCACCGTCGAGTTCACGCTCACCGGCCTCGAACTGCTCCCCTTCGGCGGCGAATACCTGCTCGCCTCCACCATCGCCGGCGTCATCACCGATGCCCATGTCCGGCTCAACTTCACCACCGCCGGCACGTTTCAGGCCCAGAACTTCGTCTTCGAGTTTGCAGGCCCCACCGGCGGCGCCGGCCCGCTCGTCGGCGCCGATCTTGGGTGGCAGGGCCGGGGATCGTTCTCCGCCGACCTGCACACCACGGCCTGCAACGGTGAGATCCAGATGCAGGGTGATGGCGGCGGCCTGACGTTCTTCTTCATGAACATCTCGCCCACCGCCGAAAGCCTGCCCACACCGGTACAAGGCACCCTCGGCGAGTCCTTCGTCCGCCTCACCGTCCAGCCCTGCACCATCGACTGGAACGGCGACTTCCGCCGCTCCGTCCAGGACCTATTCGATTATCTCGCCGACTACTTCCGGAACTCTCCCAACGCCGATACCAACAACTCCGGCGAGGTCAACGTCGGCGACATCTTCACCTACCTCCAACTCTACTTCGCCGGCTGCGGCGGGTTCTGATCGGCGCGTGTCGGCGAATCAACACCCGCCGAAGTACGCCGTCAGGTAGTCGAAGATGTCCTGCACCGTGGTCGCGCCCGAGCCGTTGAAGTCCGCGCTGCCCTGGCCCGCGAAGTAGGCCGCGAGAAAATCGAACAGGTCCTGCACCGTCACGCTCGCCGAACGGTTGAAATCCGCCGCGCAATAGGTGAACCACGCCACGGCCGGCACCGCGGCCTTGGTCAGACCCGTCGCCGACCAGCTCACGATCGCGCCGGCCCCGCCGCCGGCCTCGAAGTATTCCGCCCGCACACGGTGCTTGCCCGGCTTGAGCCCGATGTTCACCGAGGCTCGCTCCGTCATCCCGTGCGTCCCGTTGTGATCGACGATGAGCGCGCTCCCGAGGTAGAGCTTCGATCCGTCGTCCGAGGTGATGTACAACCGGTACACATCGCTCGCGGCGACGTTGATGTACCCGTCGAAGATCGCGCCGAGGTTGTCGGCGCGCCCGGATGTCGAGATGTTCCCGTTCGTCGCGGCGATGTTCAGGCTCGGGATGAGGTCCGAGTCGTACCTCGTCAGCGTGGTGAAGTTCGGCAGCGAGTTCACCCCCGCGTCGAGCGCGTACCAGTCCGCCGTCACGCCCGGCCGGCTCGCGCCCGGGTTCTCGGGGTTGCGGTAGTTCGGCGGATAGAACGCCTGCGCCACCACCGCCGCGCCCGCCGAGTTGCCCGACGTGTCGCCGAGCGTGTAGTTGAACGAATCCCACCCCACGCTCCCGACCAGCGAGGCCGGCGGCGTGTACACCAACTGGTCGCGCCCGCCCGGTCCCGTGCCGACCGAGCGCGCCACCGTTCCGCCCAGCGTGCTGGTCGCGTCGAACGCGGTGATCGTCATCGCCGCGCCGGCCGAGTGCCAGTCGTTCGCCATCACGTCGATCGCCCGCGCCCCGTTCACGCCGATCTGGAACAGCCCCGCATCGTCCGCCAGCGGATGGCACACCGCGCCGGGCGTCACCGTGAACGATCCCACCCAGTTCTGCCACCCGCCGCTGTTGCGATACTCCGCGACGGCCCAGAACGTCGTGTCATCAGTCGGGTCCACCGCGACCGCGTAGTAATCGCCCCAGCGCCCGCCCGCATCCACATCGCCCGGCTTCACGATCACGCACTGGCCCATCCGCCCCGGCGGGTCCGTGCCCAGCCGCCCGGCGATCGCGCACGCCACGCGCAACCCTTCACCCGTCAGCCCCAGCGACATCCCCACGTTGCCCGCCGCGTTCACCGCGATCGCCGGGAACACCGTGTGGTACGCCGCGCCCCCGTCCACGTTCCCCGACTGCAGCCGCGTCACCGCCCCGCTCACCGGCCACGCGCCCGTGTCGAACTCGTGCCAGCGCGCCTGGTTCCGACCGCCCACCGACGCGTTGTGGCACATGAACAGCCGCCCGTTCCGCCAGTACGGCATCGTCATCCCGGCGTTCGAGACCCGCGAGAGCGTGTTCAGCGAGGGCGCTTCCACCGCGCCCGTGTACGCCGGGACGGTCACGTTCGTGCTCACCAGCGCGGGCGCGGTCAGCGGGTTGGTCACCGCCCACAACTTCACCGTCGTCGAGTTCTCGACCGTCGCCATGAACCCCGCGACGTTCGCGCCGAAGTGCAGCGCGGGCTGCACCGTGTACCCGCTCTGCCTCAGCGTCGCGTACGTCGCCGTCCCGCCCGAGAGCATCGACGACTTGTCGAACACCCGCACCCCGAACCCGCCGTACCCGCTCGACGACAGCCCGAACAGGTTGCCCGTCACGTACCACGCGTTCTGGTCATACCCCGCGCCCGGAAAGTCCCACCAGTATGTCCGCGTCCCATCGTCGATCACCGCGTTGGTCCGGTACTTGTACCAGGTCCCGTTCGGATCGCTGTCGTCGCTCACCGCGATATCCACCCACGCCTCGGTCGAGCCGTACGTCTCCAGCACCACGATCACAAACCGACCCGCGTGGTGGTCGTAGAAGCACTTGGGGTCGAAGCAGAATCCGCCCGCGCCCAGCGGCTCGAAGAACCCCGGACTCCCGCTTTGGTCCAGCGGCGCGGCGAACGTCCGCACCCCCGCCTTGGTGAAGAACTCCACCCGCGAGTTCACCGTCACCACCGCGTGGTTCGGGCCAACCGCCAGCGTCGGGTCCGGCGGGTTCCACCCCGTCTGGCCCACGCTCGGCCACATCCGGCCCGGGGTCGTCCTCGGCTCGTCCAGCGATCGGCCCGCAACCAGCCCGTTCTCCGCCCCCGCACCGGGCGGCGCGGGCTTCTCGTGCGGCGGCAATACCTCCCGAACCCGCCGCGGCTCGCCGATGAACGTCTCGGGCTGAATCGCCGCCGGAAACTTCCGGGTGTCGATGACCTCCGCCCCCGCCGACCCCCACGCGGCCGCTCCCGGCCGGGCCAGCACGATCGGCCGTGGCGGGGTCGCCTGCGAGACCGCGGGCATCGACTCCCCGTTGCCGGGATCGGTCGGGTTCATCGCCGCCGGAACGCTCCCGCCGCCCGCCGCCCGCATCTCGCGCTGGCACCCGAACATCACCATCACCCCCGCCGCCAGCGCGGCCGGGCTGCCACGAACGATCATCGACCTGAACAAGCGCAATCGCCTCCTCCACGGTCGGGCCGGGTTGCCCGATCCTCAAGACTGCCCCCTATCCGAGCCCCCGGCCAATCCAGTTCCCAACCGATCCCCTTCCGCCACGACCCCTTGATCGACGGATTCTTACCCGATCCGCATCTTCGTGCCCACGGCGCCCGCCGCGCCGGTCGGTTTTGCGGGTATGCCCCTTTCGTGCCCGGCCGCAATTCCGGTCGATGTTCCCTGCCTTCAATACGGTTCCTCCGGGCCTCGGGCCCGCGCCGCCACCGCATCATTTAAGGAGTCCGTGCATGACACGCCCGACCCGTCCCACGCCGCGCGCGATCCTCGCCGCGATGTTCCTCGCCGCGATGCCCCTGGCCTCGCTCGCCCAGGAACACGCCCCGCCCCCGGGCGCACCCGGCGAACCCAAGAAGGACGACTTCCCGCCGTTCAAGGATGTCGCCAAGGACTACGAGAAGGTTGTCTCCGTCGCCGGCGGCGCGGAGTCTCTCTACGGCGTCTGGAAGCGCGAGAAGGACAACCAGCTCCTCGCCGAACTGCCCCGCGGCTACCAGGGCCAGAAGCACTTCTTCGCCATGACCGTCTCCAGCGGCGACACCTGGGCCGGTCTGCAGGGCGACGACATCCTCGTCTACTGGAAGCGCTACGACAAGAACATCGCGCTGGTGCAGCCCAACCTCGAAGTCCGCTCCACCGGCGATCAGGAGTCCACCGCCGGCGTCGCCCAGCAGTTCGCCGACCGCGTCCTGCTCGATGTCCCGATCGTCTGCATGGGACCCAACGGCCAGCCCGTCATCGACCTCGACAACCTCCTGGCCGGGCAGGTCGGCCGCTTCTTCGGCCGCGGCGGCATGGGCGGCAACCCCTCCGCCAACGCCAACACCAGGCTCGCGCTGGTCAAGGAAGCCAAGGCCTTCCCCGAGAACATCGAGATCACGCTGGAGATGCCCTCGGGCAACGGCGTGCTCCGCAGTTTCCACTACTCCATCAGCCGCCTCCCCGAGAACACCGGCTACAAGCCGCGCGAGGCCGACGAGCGCATCGGCTACTTCACCACCGTCTACCGCGACCTGGGCAAGTTCCGCGACGACCAGAAGTGGGTCCGCTCCATCAACCGCTGGAACCTCCAGAAGCGCGACCCGAACCTGAAACTCAGCCCGCCCAAAGAGCCCATCGTCTTCTACATCGACCACACCGTCCCCGTCCGCTACCGCCGCTGGGTCCGCGCGGGCGTGCTCGAGTGGAACAAGGCCTTCGAGAAGGTCGGCATCCTCGACGCCGTCGAGTGCTACTACCAGGACAAGGCCACCAACGCGCACATGGACAAGGACCCCGAGGATGTCCGCTACAACTTCGTCCGCTGGCTGAGCAACGACCAGGGCACGGCCGTCGGCCCGACCCGCACCGACCCGCGCACCGGCCAGATCCTCGACGGTGACGTCGTCCTCACCGACGGCTGGATCCGCCACTTCTGGTTCCAGGCCAACGAACTGCTCCCCGATGTCGCCACCCAGGGCATGAGCATCGAGACCCTCGCCTGGCTCGAGCAGAACCCCGGTTGGGACCCGCGCCTCCGACTGGTCGGACCCGTCCAGCGCGAGCAGGTCCTCTTCGAGCGCGCCCAGCGCGCCGCCCGCGGCCAGCGCGCCCTCGGCGTGCTCCGCTACGGCGGGCGCCCCGTCTCGGGTGCCGACGCCCTGTTCGATTCCGCGCCGGGCGCATCGGAACTGCCCCCCGGCCTCGTCGGCGTCACCAGCCAGTACAACGGGCTCTGCCAGGCCGCCAACGGCAAGGCCCTGGGCATGTCCATGATGCGCCTCAACCTCGAACTGGCCGACATGCTCGAAGAGCAGCCCCCCGCCGATGCTCCCAAGGGTGATGGAAAGAAGGATGAGGGCAAGAAGGACGAGCCCAAGAAGGAGCCCGAGGACCGCCTCGACGGCATCCCCGAGTGGTTCGTCGGCCCGCTCCTCACCGATCTGGTGGCCCACGAAGTCGGCCACACCCTCGGCCTCCGCCACAACTTCAAGGCCTCCAGCCTCTACCCGCTCAGCAAGATCAACTCCGACGAGTTCAAGGGCAAGAAGAACTTTGTCGGCTCGGTCATGGATTACACGCCGGTCAACATCAACCGCGAGGGCGGCCCCGTGCAGGGCGACTACGCCCCGCTCGGGATCGGCGCGTACGACTTCTGGGCCATCGAGTACGGCTACGGCTCCGGCGATCTCAAGAAGATCCTCGCCCGCTCGGCCGAGCCCGAACTCGCCTACCTCTCCGACGAGGACACCGGCGGCTCCGACCCGCTCGCCCGCCGCTACGACTTCTCCGCCAACCCCCTCGACTACGCCAACAACCAGATGCGCCTGGTCTCCTACTACCGCTCCCGCATGTTGGACAAGTGGGTCAAGGACGGCGAGAGCTGGGCCAAGGCACGCCGCGGCTACCTCGTCACCCTCAACCAGCAGCTCCAGTGCCTCAGTTTCATGGCCCCGTGGATCGGCGGGGCCCATGTCCAGCGCGCCCGCAAGGGCGACCCCAACGCCGGCCCGCCCATCACCGTCGTGCCCGCCGCCGACCAGCGCGCCGCCCTCAACTTCTGCATCGAGTCCGCATTCCGCGACGAGGCCTTCGGCCTCACGCCCGACATGCTCAGCCGCATGACCGTGGACAAATGGTCCGACCAGGGCGGCATGCGCGAGACCATGGAAGACTCTGCCTTCCCGATCCACGACAGCATCCTCGGCGTGCAGGCCACCGCGATCACCCTGCTGATCAACCCCACCGTCCTGCAGCGCGTCTACGACAACGAGCTGCGCGTCCCGGCCGATCAGGACACGCTCACGCTGCCCGAACTCATGAACACCGTCGCCGGCGCCATCTGGAGCGAACTCGACAAGGGCCGCTCCGGCTCGCCCACCAACCGCAACCCCCTCATCTCGAGCCTCCGCCGCAACCTGCAGCGCGAGCACCTCGCCCGCCTCATCGACCTCACCACCCCCGACCGCGTCAACTCCGCCGCCGGGAAGGCCGTCAGCAACCTCGCCGTCGCCAAACTCCGGGAGATCGACGGCAAGATCCGCCAGATCGTTCCCAAGGACGGCAAGAACAGCGGGCTCGACGACTACACCTTCGCCCACCTCGCCGAGGCCGCCCTCCGCATCGAGAAGGTTCTCGACGCCCAGTACATCTACAACCAGACCGGCGGCGGCGGAGGTTCCGTGCTCCTCCTCGGTCGCCCCATCGCCGAGCCCGTCCCCGAGCCCGGCCATGAGCCGGTCCCAGGCAGCAACCCGTAGACCGGGTTCGCCCAACCGCGTTTTCCACCAAGCCGACCGCCCCAGGTCGGCTTTTCTCTGCGCCCAAACCGTTATCCACAAAGGACTTACCGCAATCTTCCAAATACCGAACATTTCCGCTTGTGTTCGGTGGCCGTTGTGGTACACTTCCCTGCCCGATCCCGGTCCCGCCTCGCCCGTTCACAAAGGACGCCCATGACCCGCAGCCCACGCAAACTCCTCGCCCTGCCCATCGCCGCGTTCCTCTCCCTCACCGCCGGCTCCGCGGCCCTCGCCGCCCCTCCAACCGACGCCGAGGTTGACGCGTTCGTCGCCGCCGTCTCCGACGCCACCAAGGACATCACCGACCCCCGCGACAAGGCCAAGACCACCGTTGACACCATCAAGGCCAACCTGGACAAGATCTCGTGGAACGAGATCTCCGTCCCGCAACTCGAAAAGCTCGCGGCCAAACTCTACATGTCGCCCTGCCCCGAGCTCCGCGCCGCCCTTCACCCGCGCCTGCTCGAACTCAGCAAGCTCGACACCGTCGATGGCGCCCGCGCCGCCGATCTCGCGCTTGGCGCGTGGCCCAACCTCAAGGACACCTCGGAAGCCGGACGCAAGGCCGATCTGGCCGCCAAGACCGAGGTCCTCCTCCGCGGCCTGGCCAACCCCAAGGCCGCCGACAACTTCAAGAACGGCAAGGGCCACGGCATCCTCCGCACCGCCGGCTCCCTCAGCCCGGCCTTGATGACCGAGCACAAGGTCCTCGAGAAGGTCGAACCCTTCATCAACTCCGATCTCTCCCCCAGCGCGGCCGCCAACCTCGGCGGGATCCTCAACTACGTCACGGACGAGGACTCCAAACTCGACAAGGCCGAGGCCGCCCGCGTGCGCGGCAGGATCGCCGCCGCGGCCGCCGCCGCCTCCACCAAGGACGATCCCCGCTACGCCGACGATCCCAAGACGGCCGCTCGCGTGCGCAAGAGCCTCAAGGACATGGAGGACCTCTGCAACTCCGCCTTCGCCCGCGGCGAGTTGCTCAACCACCCGGCGCCCAATATCAAGTTCGTCTGGTCCAACTCCGCCTCGCCCCTCAACTCCTTCGCCGACCTCAAGGGGAAGGTGGTCGTCGTGGACTTCTGGGCCACCTGGTGCGGCCCGTGCGTCGGCAGTTTCCCCAAGGTCCGCCAGCTCGTCGAACGCTACAAGGACTACCCCGTCGCCGTCGTCGGCGTGACCAGCGACCAGGGCTACCACATCGCCCGCATCGGCGACGACAAGAAGAAGACCGAGAAGATCGACTGTGACGGCGACCCCAAGAAGGAACATGACCTGATGACCCAGTACATCAAGGACATGGACATCACCTGGACCATCGCCTTCAGCGACAAGAGCGTCTTCAACCCCGACTTCGGCGTCCGCGGCATCCCCCACGTCGCGATCATCGACCCCGAGGGCAAGGTCCGCCACAACGGTCTGCACCCGGCCAACATCGCCAAGGACGCCGAACTGATCGACAAACTCCTCGAAGAGTTCAAGCTGCCCAAGCCGAGCGAGCCGCTGGCAAACAAGGACGAGTGATCGAGAACAACCGGCCCAGGCGCCGCCATTCGCCGCCCGCGGCGCGGTGGTGACGGGCGAGCCGGATCAGCGTGATCGGAAAGGGGGGGCGGGGTGCTTCGGTCGCTCTCGGCATTCGGCCGCGTCGCTACGATCGCGTTGCGCGTCCGCGCGATCGGGTCGTCACCTCGCCATCCGACGCTCCACGAACCGCCGCGCCTCCGCATCGGCCCGCAGCGCATCGTCGAGCGAGTTCAGCGCGGACACGCCAACCTCTTCCATCGCGGCACGCGAGAGCCGCGCGATCTCGCCGAAGCGGATCGCCCTCAGCCCCTCGCACAGCCGCGGCCCGCCGTTCCCGCCCGGCCCGATGTCGTGCCCCGCGAGGAACGCCTGCACCGCCGCCTCGTTGGCCGCGTTGAACACCGCCCCCGCCGTCCCGCCGCGCCGCACCACCTCGAACCCCGCTTCAAGCGCGGGAAAACGGTCAAGGTCCGGCGGCGAGAACTCCAGCCTCGAGAGCCCGGCCCAGTCGATCTTGCGCGAAACGCCCGCGGCTCGCCGCGGCCAGGTCAGCGCACACTGGATCGGCGAACGCATGTCCGGCGGACCGAGCTGCGCGATCACGTTCCCGTCGGCGTACTCCACCAGCGCGTGCACCACGCTCTGCGGGTGCACCAGCACGCCGATCCGATCGGCCTCCAGCCCGAACAGCCAGTGCGCCTCGATCACCTCCAGGGCCTTGTTGGTCAGGCTCGCCGAGTCGATCGTCACCTTCGGCCCCATGCTCCACGTCGGGTGGTTCAGGGCCTCGCGCGGCGTCGCGTTCTCGATCCGATCCTTGTCCCACGTTCTGAACGGCCCGCCGCTGGCCGTCAATACGACCTTCGCGACCTCGGCGCCGCAGACCATCGGCGGCACACACCCCGCCTGTGCCTCCGCGCCCGACATCGAGGCCAGACACTGCCAGACCCCGCAGTGCTCGGAATCGACCGGCAGGAGTTTCGAGCCGCTCCTGACCGCCGCCGGAATGACCAGGGCCCCCGCCGCGACCAGCGTCTCCTTGTTCGCGAGCGCCACATCGCGCCCGAGCTCGACCGCCGCGAGCGTCGCGGGAAGGCCCGCCGCGCCGACCATCGCCGCGAGCACGATGTCGCACTCGACCTCTCGCACGAGTTGCTCGGCCGCATCCGGTCCGACGCGCAGTTTCGCGGCGCCGTCGGGCGAAGCCAAGGCCTTGCCCGGCGAGCCGAGCGCGAGGTCTCGCACGCCCAGCCGCCGCGCCTGGGCGAACAGCGCGTCCGCGTTGCTCCCCGCCGCGAGCCCAACGACCTCGAACCCGTCCTCGCCCCCCAGCCGCGCAAGGTGCTCGACCACCTCGATCGTCTGGGTGCCGATCGAGCCGGTGCTTCCGAGGATCATCAGGCGGCGGCGGGAACCCACGCTCTACTCGTCCCCACCCCCGCCCGCACGCTTCTCGCCCGGTGCGAGTTTGCGCCGGCTCGAGTACAGCACGCGCGGCTTGGGCTTGCCCGCCGACGATGTCGGCGCGGCCGGTGCACGCTCGGGCGCCGCGGGCGGGCCACTCCTTCCGCCGTCGCCACGAACGCGATCGCCAGGTCCGCGATCTTCCGATCGCTCTCGCGGCCGCCGATCGTGCCCGCCCCGCGGTTCGCCGCTGGATCCGTGATCTGCGCCGCCCGGCTCTCCCGAGAACCGCTGCTCGCCGCCCCCTCCGCCCTCGCTTCCGCCGCCGCGTCCGCCGCGTCCGCGACGGCGACGACGACGGCGACGACGCCCGCCATCTTCGCCCTCGCCCTCCGCGCCGCCTTGCGGCCGATGATCCTGTTCGGCGTTCTCGCCGCCGTCCGCGCTCGACGGACCGTCGTGCCCGTCATCCGCGCCGGACTCGAAATCGTCCTCGAACGGCGCACCGCCCGTCGGCTCGCCCCGCGAAGGCTGCTCGTTTGCCGCGTGGCGCGTGCCGTTGTCGCCGTGCTCGTGGGCGCCGCCCGCGAACTCGCCGCCCGGTCCACCCGCTCCGGCCTGCCCTTCACCGCCACGCCCACCGCGTCCGCGACGGCGCCGGCGACGACGGCGGCGGTGACCGCCGCCTTCTCCCTCGCCCTGCTCGCCGTGCTCCGTCGGCCGATCGTCCCCGGCCGCATCGCTCGGGTTCGCGTGCTCCGTAGCGCCAACTTCGAGTTCGCCGCTGTCGCTCGCCGTGAACTCGCCGTGGCCCGAATCAGGCTCGGGCGAGTTCGGACCATCGTGGTGTTCGTGCCCGTCCGGGCCGCCCGCCCCCGCGGCCTCCATCGGTGCTCCCTCGCCCCGGCCTCGTCCGCGTCCGCGACGACGACGGCGGCGGCGACGGCCTCCGCCCTCTCCCGGTTCGCCGGCCTGACCATCACCAGGCCCGCGCCCTTGTGGGGCTTCGGCCATCGGCGCCTCTTCCGCGGCCGCCGGCTGCGGTTCGCCGCGCGTCGGCTGCTCCCCGCCTTGCGGTTCGCCGCCCTCGCGCCGGTCGTCCCGCCGTCCGCGCCCGCGCCTCCCTCGGCGACGACGGCCTCGACCGCCGCCCTCGCCCCGATCGGCCTCGCGCCCGCCGCGCGGCGAGCCCCACGATTGCTCGGTCGAGTCCTCGTCGATCTCGATCGGGTGCGGCTCAACCTCGGCGACCTGTTCCTGCGGTTCGTCGGCCGGCTCCGGCTCGGCCGGCTCGGACTCGGCCGCCCAATCGTCGCTCGCGGCCGCACGCGGCAGTTCGTACTCGACCAGTTCGTCGGCCCGCGGCTTGCGCGAGCCCAGCCGCGAGACGTCGATATCCGCGCCGCGATCGTCGTAGGCGTAGAACGTCACGCGATCGACCGGGATCGCCTCGCTCACGCGCACGTCCACGTGCTTGCCGCTGGCGCGCTCGATCCGCGAGATCGTCCGCCGTTTCGAGCTCAGCAGTTCGCCCGCGATCCGCGGGTTCACGACCATCTCGACCCGGTGCACGCGGTCGTGGTCCAGCACCGCGCTCAGGTCGCGCAGCCCCTCGGTCGCCACGCTGTCGGGGCGCTGCACCAGCCCGCGCCCGCGGCACGTCGGACAATCCGTGAAGTGCTGGCTCTCGTGGCTCCCGCGCATCCGCTGGCGCGTCATCTCCAGGATGCCGAACTCGCTGATCGGCGCCGTGGTCCAGCGCGCCCGATCCTTCTTCAGCAGGTCCTTGAACTTTGTCTCGACATCGCGCCGGTGCTTGGCGAACCGCATGTCGATCAGGTCGTTGACGATCACACCGCCCAGGTCGCGCAGCCGCAGTTGTCGGCAGATCTCGTCGGCGGCCTCCATGTTCGTGCGGAAGGCGTTGGTCTCGGCGTCGCGCGCGTCCCGGCTCTTGCCGCTGTTCACGTCGATCGCCACCAGCGCCTCGGTCTCGTCGATCACCAGCCGGCCGCCCGAGGGCAGCGGCACCTCGCGCGCGTGGATCATCTGGATCTGCTCTTCCAGGCCCATCACGTGGAAGATCGGGGTCTTGCCCTTGTAGTGCACCAGTTTCGTCGTCGCGCGGGGCGCGACGATCTTCAGGAACCGCCCCGCGCGGTTCAGCGCGGCCTCGTTGTCGACGACCACCTCCTCGATGTCGCTCGACAGGATGTCGCGCAGGGCCCGCACCAGCAGGTCGCTCTCGCTGTAGAGCAGCCGGGGCTTGTTCCCGCCCTTCCACCGCTTCTCCATGTCCTTCCACAGCCGCGACAGGTACGCCAGGTCGCGCTTCAACTCCATCTTCCCGCGGTCCATCCCCGCCGTGCGCAGGATGAACCCGAACCCGTCGGGCAGGTCCAGTTGATCCAGGATCTCGCGCATCTTGCGGCGGGTCTCCTCGTCCTCCACCTTGCGGCTGACGCCCACCCGGTCCATCTGCGGCATCATCACCAGGAACCGCCCGGGGATGCTCAGGTAGCTCGTGACCGTCGGGCCCTTGGTCCCCACGCCCTCCTTCAGCACCTGCACCGCCACCTCGTCGCCGCGACGCAGGCACTCCTGGATCGGCGGCCGGTCCCGCCGCGGCGTCTTCTTGCCCACGCGCTCGGTCGTGTCGTCGTTGGCGTCGGGGAAGTACTGCGGGTGCAGGTCGCTGACGTGCAGGAACCCGTTGTGCTCCAGCCCGAAGTCCACGAACGCGGCCTGGATCGCCGCCTCCACGTTCACCACCTTGCCCACGTAGATGTTGCCCACGTGGCTCACGTTGTCCATCCGCTCGGCGTGCAGTTCGTGCAGCTTGCCGTCGTAGACGACCGCGACGCGGCACTCCTCGCCGGGAACGTAGTTGATCACCATCTGGCTCTTGGCCATTTCCTACCCAATCCTTTCGTTCGTTTCGTTGAACGCGGCGAGCCGCCCGCCCAGACCCACAACCGCCGCGAGCGCGGTGCTTGGACGCACGCTCAACCGGCCGGTTACGACCGTCTGGACTTCTCTTGGCAACCCGCAACAGCGCAATGCCGCGCCCCAGGAAACCGGGCGAGGCGTTCCACCGGACTGCACCGAACCACCAGGATGCCGTGCGCCCGTTGCCCGAGGCCCATCGGCCCCGGCACGCGCGCTCCCGGCGCTCTCCGCCTTCCTCCTCTTCACCGTTCTTCCCGCGGCGGCGTCATCGATCTGCTCGACGATCCAGCCTGCCAAAGCGGAAACGCGCGGTGGGTCTTCGGAAGGTTCTCAAGGCACACGGGCCGATCGCCCGTGTCACTGTCCCGGTGGGCCGGGCCGAACGGCGGCCCGCCGCACCTGTTGTTCTCTCCGTCACTGCTCGGCGGAACGCCCGTCGATCAGTTCGGGAATGATCTTTCGTGCCTGGTCACGGACATAGGCCGTGGCCGCGGCATCCGAATCGAGCGAGATCGCTTTGCGGGCAATCTTCTCGCAATCCTGTACAGAAACCTTACGAACGAGCCTCTTCAGGCCCGGGATCGCCGAAGGCGTCGCGGACAGGGTACGCAATCCCAGCCCGATCAGCAACAGGGCGTATTCAGGGTCGCCCGCCGACTCGCCGCAGCAGGATACTGGGACGTTGTATCGGCGCGCCGCCCGCACGACATCACGGATAAGCCGCAGAACCGCCGGGTGCGCGGGGTTGTAGAGGTTCGCTACCCGTTCGTTGATCCGGTCCACCGCCAGCGTGTACTGCACCAGGTCGTTGGTCCCGATCGAGAAGAACGAGCACTCCCGCGCGAAACTCGCCGCCATCAGCGCGGCCGAGGGCACCTCGACCATCATGCCCACATCGATCGACCGGTCGAACTTCTGCCCCTCATCCTCCAGGTCCTCCATGACATCGTTCAGCAGGTACCGGGCCTGCCGCATCTCGTTGGTGCTGGTGATGAGCGGGAACATGACCTTGATGGGCCCCAGCGCGCTCGCCCGCAGCAGAGCCCGCAACTGCGTCTTGAACATGGGGAGGTTCTGGAGGCAGTAGCGGATGGATCTCAGCCCGAGGAACGGGTTGCGCTCGGGGTTGTCGGCCCGTTCCTGCGTCGCCTTGTCGGCGCCGAGGTCCATCGTGCGGATGGTCAGCGGCCGGCCCGCGCTGAGCTCCACCGCCCGCTTGTACGCCGCGAACTGCTCCTCCTCGGTCGGCTCGACGTTGCTCACCAGGTAGAGGAACTCGGTGCGGTAGAGCCCGACGCCCTCGCCGCCGGCCTCGATGACCTGCGTGATCTCGTCGGGGATCTCGATGTTGCCCAGGAGCTGGATGTGCGTGCCGTCGGTCGTGACGCTGGGCAGTTTGGCGACCTCGCCCAGGCTGATCGTCAGCGTGCGCCGCGCCTCGATGTAGCCCTCGTACTCGTCGAGGGTCCGCTCGTCCGGCTCGAGCACCACGATCCCGCGGTCGCCGTCGATGATGATCGCCGAGTCGTCGAACACCGCCTCGGTCAGGTGGCCGACGCCGACCACCGCGGGGATGCCCAGCGCGCGGGCGAAGATCGCCGTGTGGCTGGTCCGCCCGCCGAGATCGGTCGCGAACGCCTGCACGTGCCGCCGGTCGAACGCCGCCGTCTGGCTCGGCGTCAGGTCGCGAGCCACCACGATCCCCGAGACCATGCGGTCCAGCCGCTGCTTGTGCTCGCCAATCAGGTGCGTCAGCACGCGCGACGACAGGTCCTTGATGTCATCGACCTTGGTCTGGAAACTCGCGTCGGGGATCTTCGAGAACTGCCGCAGCAGGTCGTCGAACCCCATGTACACCGCGTACTCGGCCGTCACCTGTTCGCGGTCGATCCGCTCGTGCATCGGGCGCGTCAGGCTCGCATCCGAGAGCATCCCGATGTGGAACTGGAAGATCTTCGCGGCCTCGTCCCCGAGCTGGCGGCGGGTGCTCTCGCGCAGGCCGTTCAACTCCGCGATCGACTGGCCGAGCGACTTCCAGAGCCGATCGTGCTCCTCTTGCAGGGCCTCGGGCCGCACCTGCCGCCTGGGGATGCGACGGTGCTGGTCGTCGAGCACGAAGACTCGCCCGATCACGATGCCCGGCGAGACCGCGATGCCCTTGAACGTCTGCATGGTGCCGTGAAGCCGGCCCTCCGTCACGGGAGTCGGCCGGGGGAGAACAGGAACCGATCCTGCCGCGCACCCGCGCGGACCTCGGCCATGATAGCGAATCCACCCGCGACGGTGGCGGCTCAGCCCGCCAGAACATCCACGATCCCCGCCGCGCCGATCACGCACGAAACCACGCCGTTCACGGTGAAGAACGCCATGTCGAGCCCGGCCTTTCCGCGGCGGGCGAGGATGACGTGCTCGGCGACCAGCAGCCCGGCGGCCAGCACGCACGCCGCGCCGAAGATCGCCCCGAACCTCGGCTCGGCCCGCCACGCCGACAGCAGGAGCGCGGCCGCGGCCGCGTGCAGCAGCCGGCTGACCACGATCGCGCCGCCCGAACCCAGCCGCTGCGGGATGCTGTGCAGCCCCGCGCCGCGGTCGAACTCCAGGTCCTGGAGCGCGTAGATCACATCGAACCCCGCGACCCACAGAAGCACGAACCCGGCCAGCAGGTAGAGCGCGGGCACGCGCACGAGCGCTTCCGGATCGATGGCGATCGCCGCGGCGATCGGCGAGACCGCCAGCGCGCCGCCGAGGAACAGGTGGCACATCCAGGTGAACCGCTTGGTGTACGAATACAGCGCGATCCATCCGAGTACCGGGCCCGAGAGTGCCAGCGGCCAGATGTTCCCGTAGAACGCCGCGAACAGCCCGCACGCCGCGATGAACAGCGCGGCCGCGCCCGCGGTGATCAATCGGGCATCGCGGACCGGCAGCACGCCGCTGGCGACCGCGCGGCGGATGGTGCGCGGGTTGGCCGCGTCGATCGTGCGGTCCGCGAGCCGGTTGACCATCATCGCCCACGTCCGGGCCGCGACCATGCACACCAGCACCAGCGCGAGCTGGCCGGCAAACCGCGTCCAGGCTCCGGCCGGATTGAACCCGGCCCACTCGTTGATGCGCTGCGGCGTCACGGAAAACGGAGAGAACTCAAGGAGCTCGCCCCCACCCCCGGTCGGTCGCGCCATGAACGCCGCGAGCAGCGCGAACGGCAGCGCGAACACCGAGTGCGCCAGCTTGATGTCTCGGGCCGCGAGCGCGAGCTTGCCGAGCAGGGAAGGCGGTTGTTGCGAAGCCAGGGCCGACATCGGCGAGACTGTAGGTTGCGGCCGGGAAACATCTTGCTGGTATACTCGCGGCATGGCCGACCCGGGATCATCGCCCAGACGCCGACGCCCTTGGTGGCTGCGCCTGCTGGCCGTGCTCGGCCTGGCCTACTTGGGCTGGTGCGCGGTGCTGTACTTCGTGCAGGACACGCTGCTCTTTCCCCGGCCGCAACCGAGCACGGAGCGCCTTCCCAACCGCACGGGCTTCGAGCGGGTCTGGATCACCGCCGAAGACGGTGTGCGCGTCGAGGGCTGGTACTGCGCTGCGCCGGGTCCGGGCCGCAAGTCGTGCGCCGTCGTGTTCCACGGCAACGGCGATCTGATCGACTACCAGATGGACTATGTGGACTTCTTCCGGCGGTTCGACATGAGCACGCTCGTGGTCGAGTACCGCGGGTACGGTCGATCGACACCCTCGGCATCGCCCAGCGAGAAGTGGATCGTCTCGGACTCGGTGAAGTTCATCGACCGGCTCATCGCGCAACCGGATGTCGATCGCGACAGGCTGGTCTATGTCGGCCACAGCCTCGGCGCCGCGGTCGCGACACAGGTCGCGGTGCACCGCACGCCCGCGGCGCTCATCCTCGAAGCGCCGTTCACGAGCGTGGTCGCCTTCGCCTCGGGCTATGGCGCTCCGCCCGCGCTGGTGAAGAACCCGTTCCGGACCGATCGAGCCCTGCCGCCGCTCGCCGCGGCGGGGATGAGGGTGCTGATCGTCGCCAGCCGCGCCGACGAGATCATCCCGTTCGAGCACGCAACACGACTCAAGGAACTGGTGCCCTCCGCGACGCTCCTGGAGATCGCCGCCGGGCACAACGACCTGCCCGTGAACCAGGACGGGTTCTTCGAGCGTGCCGAGAGCTTCCTCCGCGCGGCGGGTGTCACGGCGCGATAGGCGCGGCGCTAACAGCCTCGGAAGTACGCGCTCAGGAACTCGAACACGTCTTCGATCGTCCACTCGCCGTTGCGGTCGAAGTCGCCGACTTGCTGCTCGCCGAAGAACCCGATCAGGAAACCGAAGAGGTCTTCAACGGTGCACGACCGGCTGTCGTTGACATCCGCCGGGCACGCCGCCCGCTGCAACGCCAGCACCGCGCCCCGCCCCCAGGCGCGGAACCCGTCCACGGAGAGGTGCGCCAGGTCGATGTCGTCGGTGTACCAGTGGTTGGCGCGGAACTCGGTCTCGTTCGAGAGCATCGTGCCGCGGATCGCCATCGTGTTCGGGTTCTCGGCGCAGAGTTCCGACGCGACCCGCTCCGCGGCCTGATTAGTCGCGAGCCGCTCGTCGCGCGGGTGGTAGGGGCCGATCAGGAAGAAGAGGTTGTCGGGGTCGTACCCGCCGATCGCCCACGCCTGGCCCAGCAGGTTGATGATCCCCTGCAGGTTGTCCTTGTACCCCTCGGCGGAGTTGGAGGGAAGCCCGCCGATCGGCCCGAGGCTCGGGGCGCCGTCGAGGCTGTCGTTGCCGCCGTGGATGATCTGAAAGAGCATCACCGCGCCCGCGCGATCGACGCCCTGGAGCCGCGTCGCCTGGCGGAGCCACTCCTGGAGCGGCGCGCCGCCGGCGCCCACGCCGAGCAGCGATTCGCACGCCGCGCGGGCCGTGCGCCCGCCCTGGTAGAGCAGCGACGAGTACGCGATGCCCGCGGCCGTGTCCGCGTTCTCGACCCGATGCCAGAGCGCGAAGAACGGCCCCCGCACGCCGCGCCGGTTGCCGTAGTCGGTGAAGCAGAACATGATCCCGCTCTCGGGCCGGGCCGCCGCGGGCACCTCGACCGCGAGATCGCGCAGGCCCGGCTGGGCTTCGGCGGTGCTGATGTCCGGCACGAAGGCGTGGTTGTGCGACGGGTCGGCCGGATAGACCTCGCGGACCGAGAGGTTGATGCGCCCGTTGCTGGGCGTGCGGAAGGTGTGGTGCGTCAGGTGGTAGCGGAGCCGGCCCTCGAACCCAAGCGGGTGCTCCGCGGTGAGACCAAGCCCGTAGTTGTAACTATCGGGAGCGGTGATGCCCGGCGGCAGGTACGCGCCGCCCGTGGGGAAGGAGATATCGGGAAACGGGTACGACGACATCGGGCGCGGGAAGGCATCGCCCACGAACGGCGGGGCCTGCGAAGAACTGCACCCGGTCAGGGGGCCGCCCCACCCGCCCTGTCCCGCGGCGGGCTCGACCCGCGTCGCGTAGCAGCCGAACCTCGCGGCGAACGCCCGGAGCATCCCGTCCTCGTGCCCCGAGACCCGCGCGTTGCGCACGTTGCTGTCGCCGATGATCGCCAGGTCCACGCGGCGCTTGTCCGCCAGATGCACGAACCGGCGGGCGACCTCGGGGGCGACCACCGCCGCGCGATCGGGGTCCAGGAGCGTCGGGGCCTGCGCTCCCGCGGAGGAGACGCCGCACGCGGCGGCGAGCAGGGTGATCGCGGCGAACCTTGGAGCGGGGGAGAGCGCTTGGGGCATGGCTTGGACTCACACTATGCCGCGGCCGGAAACCCGGGCCAACGTCCACGGGCTTGCGGAAGGACGCGACGGAGAAGTGGTGCGGACGGTCCCGGCTCCGCGCTCTGGGACGGCGCGTTATCGACCGTCGAACACCCGCCGAGGTTCCGATCAGGCACGGAACACCATCCCCGGCTCCAGGCGCACGACACTGCGGGCGCTGAGGAGGGCCGAGAGCGTGCAGACGACCAGCACGACGATCGCGGTGAACGACAGGGTGTACCACATGAGCAGGTAGGGCATGGTGTGCGAGCCCATCAGCCTCGCCAGCAGGACCGAGATGCCCACGCCCATGCCGTATCCGACCACGCCGCAGACCGCGGCCTGGGCCATCACCATCTTCACGACGGTCCGGTCGGTCGTGCCCAGGGCCTTGAGCGTGGCGTAGTAGCGGAGGTTGTCGGAGGTGAACAGGTACAGCAACAGGCCGCTGATCAGGGCGCCGACGATCATCGCCAGGCCGACCATGAACGCGATGCGTCCGACAACGCCGGTCGTGCGGACGTAGTACCAGAACGTGTCCTCCTGGAACGCGGTGCGCGTGCGGGCCCGCAGGCCCGTCGAACGGACGATCCGGTCGGCGAGCGCCTGCCGGTTCTCGCCCGGCGCGGCCTTGACGAGCACGAACGAGAGCAGGTTGCGCTCGGGCGGCGCGATCCGCAGCGCGCGCGAGTAGGGCACGTAGAGGATCGGCTTGGAAAGGAATCTCGCCCCGAGTTCGGCAAGGCCCGACACCACGAGCCGGTGGTCGTTGACCAGCAGATCGTCGCCCACGCGCAGCGGGCGGGAAGGAAGGGACAGGTCCGGGATGTTCCAGCCCGCTCGCCGTCGCGGCGGCTCGATCGGCATGCGCAGCAGCGTCCGGGCTCCGGCGGCGTCGACGATCACGGTCTCGGCGTTGCGCAGGTCGGAGATGTGGCCCTGGATGACGCGCTCGGGCGCGCCGATGAGCGTGGCGTCGTCGATGCCGATGACCAGCACGTTGCGGAACTGGCCGCTGGGCAGGCGCGCCCGCAGCGAGCCGGTGTAGAGCGGGACCGCCCACTTCACGCCCGGCACGGAGCGCGTGCGGTCCAGCGCGGTGGAGGAGAGCCCCGCGGGCTCGTCCACGTACTCGACCGCCGGGTCCATGACCCAGATGTCGGCCTGCGGGATGTCGCCGATGAGCGCGAACGAACGCTCCATCATCCCCGCGAACATCGAGAGCATGTGCGTGGTGAGGAATGTGCAGAACAGCACGCCGAGCACGACACCCAGCCACTTGGTCGTGTCGCCAATGAGCATCTGGATGGCCAGGCGGATCATCGGCGCACTCTACGTCAGGCCGCGCTCTCGAAGGAATCGTCTCGCTCTTCGCTCTCCCGGGCGCGGCCGTTGATCGCCTCGCCCTCGGTCAGGCCGTCCACGCGCGGGGCTTCGGGGAGCGGCTTGCCCTTGCTGTCGGTCAGCGGCTTGCCGTCGAGCGTGTTGACGATCGGCACGGGGTTGGCCTTGTCGTGGGCCGCGAGCGCGGCCTCGAGTTTGGTCCGCACGGCTTCGGGCACCTCGGCGTACTTGCCGCGCCCGCGACACTTGGGGAACTTGCTGCACCCCAGCCAGGGCCCCCTGATGCCGTTGCGCAGGTTCATCGCGCTCTGGCACTTGGGGCAGGGCAGGTCGGTGAGCAGGGGGGGCTGGCTGGGCGCGACGACGTGGCCCTTGGCGTCGATGTTGAGGATCCCGTCGCAGGGGTTCTTGTCGTCGCCGTAGCGGGCGCAGCCGAGGAAGGGGCCGAAGCGGCCGGTGCGCTTGATCATGGGGCCGCCGCACTTCACGCAGGCGACGTTGACGTGCTCGGCCGGGCGCGGCCTGCCCTCCCGGTCGACGGGGCATGCGTACTTGCAGTCGGGGAAGTTGGAGCACGACAGGAAGCGGCCGTTCTTGCCGAAGCGGTAGACCAGGTCGCTGCCGCACTCGGAGCAGCGGTACTCCTTGGGCGCGGGCGTGGTCTCGGCCTTGGCGTGGGTCATGCTGTCGTGGGCTTCGTCCAGGGCCTTGCTGAACGGGCCGTAGAAGCGGCGCAGCATGTCGATCCAGTCGAGGTGGTCGTCCTCGACCTTGTCGAGCTCGCCCTCCATGTCGCGGGTGTAACCGATATCCATGATCTTGGGGAAGCCCTCGACCAGTTTGTCAGTGACGACCTCGCCGAGGTCGGTGGAATAGAACCGGCGGTCGATCTGCTCGACGTACTTGCGGTCCTGGATAACCTGGATGATCGAGGCGTAGGTGGACGGGCGGCCGATCCCCTCGGATTCGAGGGTCTTGATGAGCGAGGCCTCGCTGTATCGCGAAGGGGGCGAGGTGAACTTCTGATCGGCCTGCAGCGCGAAGGGGTGGACGCGCTGTCTCTCGGCGAGTTTGGGGAGCGTGGCCGTATCGGCCGCGGGAGGGACGCCGGTGGCCTTGTAGAAGCCGTCGAACACGAGCGTGCGGCCGGTAGCCTTGAAGGTGCAGGGCCGGGCCATGTCGGTCCCGCCCTCGATGAGGACAGTGGCGACATCCCACTGCGCGTGCGCCATCTGGCAGGCGACGAAGCGCTCCCAGATGATCTGGTAGAGCCTGAACTGATCGGGCTTGAGGATGTTCTTGAGCTTGCTCGGCGGGTGGTCGAGGCTGGTGGGACGGATGGCCTCGTGGGCCTCCTGCGCGTCCTTGTTGCTGCTGGTGAAGAAGTTGGGCTTCTCGGGCAGGTATTTCTCGCCGAACTGCCTGCGCACGTATTCGCGGGCCATCTCGATGGCCTGGCCGGAGAGGTGCGTCGAGTCGGTACGCATGTAGGTGATGAGGCCGACGGGGCCCTCGCCGGGGATATCGACACCCTCGTAGAGCTGCTGCGCGGCGCGCATGGTGCGCTGGGCGCCGAAGCCCAGGCGCGTGCTCGCGGCCTGCTGCATGGTGCTGGTGATGAACGGCGCCGAGGGGCGGATGCTGGTGCGCTTGGTCTCGATCGACTTGATCGCGTAGGGCGTCGCCGGGTCGACTGTGCCCGTGATGGTGCGAACGAACTTCGCGGGGCCCTTGGCTTCGGCAACCTCGCGAAGATCGGTCTTGACGCCGGCCAGTCCGGCGAGGCGGGCGACTTCGGCGGCACGCTTGGCGAAACGGTCGCTGGTCTCGCCGTTCTTGCCGCGGATTTCGAGTTTCTCGCCGGCGATCTCGACGAGTTCGGCGCGGATCGCGCCGTGCTCGCCGAGCCAGGCGAGTTGGGCCTTCTGGGTGGGGGGATTGCCCTTGTCGTCGCGCTGCGCGAGGAGGCGCGTCCACTCGGGGCCGAGCCTTCGGGCGTCGGGTTCGTTCACGGCGAAGAGGCCGTCGATCTCCCAGAACTCGTCGGGGATGAAGTTGCGGATCTCGCGTTCGCGCTCCACGACGAGTCGCACGGCCACGCTCTGCACGCGGCCCGCGCTCAGGCCGCGGGCGACCTTCTTCCAGAGCAGGGGCGAGACCTGGTAGCCGACGACGCGGTCGAGGATGCGCCGCGCCTGCTGGGCGTTGACGCGGTCCATGTTGATCGGGTGGGGGTTGCCGAAGGCGCGCTTGATCTCGTCGCGGGTGATCGCGGCGAACATGACGCGCTTGGCGACATCGGGCTTGATGTCCAGTTCCTCGGCCAGGTGCCAGGCGATGGCCTCGCCCTCTCGATCCAAGTCGGTGGCGAACCAGACCTGCGCGGCGTGCTTGGCGGCCTTCTTGAGTTCGCTGATGGTGCGGGTCTTCCCGGGGAGCACCTCGTAGTGCGGCCGGAAGTCGTGCTTGAGATCGACGCCCGGGACGGGCGACTTGTCGCCCTTGGGAGCCTTGCTGGGCAGGTCTCGGACGTGGCCAACGCTGGCGAGAACGACGTACTCCGAGCCCAGGTACTTATTGATGGTCTTGGCCTTGCTGGGCGACTCGACGATCACGAGTTGCTTGCCAGCCACGGCGGTGGGAGCGATGCCGATGCCCCGATCCTCGCGCACGAAACGGCCCTTGCCCCCGGCGGGCTTCCTGCCCCGCCCCCCTCCTGCGGCCTTGGGCGGCGCGGCGGTGGCGGTGCCGCCACCTTCGCCGGACTCGAAGGGCGCGTCGGCGGTGGGGGGTGGGGCGGTTCGCTTGCGGGGTTGGCGGGTCGATTTGGCCATGGGCGGTCGCTGATTCAAGCGGCGGGATGGATGGGAACAGAATCACCCAGATCGGTCGGGAATCGGGCTGGGCTGAGAAAGGTCCGAGAGTAAACCGACAGGTTGTTACGAGGGCCATACGACGGTTGTCAAGGAAAGGCTCGACCGAAGTGTACCACGAATACCGAACAAAGCCAAAATATTTGGCTTTTGGGCGGATGTTTTCCCCCAAACAAGGGAGAGCTCTGGATGCTAAGCGACGCTGATTCTGCGCAGGATCGCCTCGACCCCCTCTAACGGGGACGCCATCGGGCAAGGCAGGACGAGGCTGCTGGGGGTGGTTCGGAGACGCCGGAGCCAGGTGCGTTGGTTCTTGGCGAAGCGGCGGGTTTCGATCTTGATGCGTTCGACGGCGTCGTCGAGGGCCGCGGGGGCGGGAGGCCACGGGCCGCGGACGATGGGCAGGAGTTGCTTGTACCCCAGCGCCTCTGAGGATTGGGATGTGAACGAGCCCGCGCGATTGAGTTGCCGAACCTCGTCGAGCAGGCCGCGGGTCATCATCTCGCGGATGCGGGCGTTGATCCGGTGGTTGAGGGGTTCGGTTTCCCAGTCGAGGATGGTGAGCAGGAAGGGCGAGCGCGGGGGTGGTGCGGAGCCTGAATCCCACTGCGTCTGGTGCGCGGAGATGGGCTTTCCGGTGAGGCGGAAGACCTCGATGGCGCGGATGGCGCGTCGGGCATCGTTGGGGTGGATGCGTGCGGCGGCGGCGGGGTCGATGCGTTCGAGTTCGGCGCGTCGCGCGGCGGGGTCCATCGCGGCGAGTTGATCGCGGAGAGCGGGATCGGGCTCGGGGCCGTCGAAGAGGCCGTCGAGCAGGGCCTTGATGTAGAGGTGCGTGCCGCCGACGACGATGGGGAGGGTGTTGCGGGTTCGGAGGTCGGCGATCTTCGCGGTCGCGAGTTGCAGCCAGTGGTTGACTGTGAAGAGGGCGTTTGCGCGGTCGGGGTTGTCGGCTCGGAGAGCCGACGTACCGAAGGCGACGATGTCGATGAGGTGGTGGGGGATGCCGCGGCGGTCCTCGATGGTGGGCTTGGCGGTGCCGATGTCGAGGCCGGTGTAGACCTGGAACGCATCGGCGGTGATGATCTCGGCGGGGATGCCGCGGCGGTCACGCAGCGCGAGCGCGAGCTCGACGGCGAGGGCGGACTTTCCCCCGGCGGTGGGGCCGGCGATGACGGGGGTGAGCGGGGGGAGCATGGGCCTACGAGCGTACGCGGTGTTCTCGGACGCACGCACGGCGCGGGCGTGGTATCGGACGCGCGCAACGTCCGCGTAACCGGAACTTGCCCGTCCTCACAACCGGAAAAGTTGCCGCAACCGTCGCGGGCGGTACGTTCGACGGCTGATCCGGTCCGGCGCGCGGGCGCCGACGGGGGGAGGCCCAGGAAGGGAGAGAGTTCATGGTTCGTTCATTTGGCGCGCTGAGCGCGCTCGCGTTGTTGACCTCGGTTTCGGCGCCCGCTCTGGCCGCGCCGCTGAATCTGAACCTGGCGCGCCCGGACATCACGTCCGGATTCATCTCCGTGACGTACAACGCCACGACGGATGTGTTGCAGGCGACGGGCACGGCGATCGCGATCGACTTCGACGGGGTGAACCCGCCCGATCACGCGATTACGGCGGGGACGTTCACGCTGACGGCGAGCGTCAACTCGGCGGGCTCGCTGGTGGGCGGCACGCTGACGATCGGGGGCACGATCCCCGCGCTGGGCGCCGGCGCGCCGCTGCTGACCGCGAACCTGACCTCGTTCGGGTTCAGCAGCTCGCCGCTGACGCAGATCTTCGAGTTTACGGGGAGCGTGACGGGCGGCTCGCAGGCGGCGGCGTTCGGGCCGTCGATGGGCACGATCCTGTTCCTGGGCGGCGGGTTCAACGGGACGTTCAACAGCAACTTCAACAACGGCAACTTCTTCGGCCAGGCCGCGGCGGATACGGCGCGGATTCCCGCGCCGGGAGCGGGCGCGGCGGCGATCGGGCTGCTCGGGCTTGCCGCGCGGCGGCGACGCCGCTAGCGCGGGTTGGTCGCGAGTGGGTGGCTGACGGGCGAGAGCGGGGACGGAAGGGCAAGAGCCCGCGAACCTTGGTGGGACCTCTGGGGCGTGCGTTACGGCGCACGCTCCGCGGTCCCGTTTCCGGTTCGGATCGAGTCCGAGAACGCGGGGCGCGACTGGTAACGCATGATTGGCGAGCACGCGGCGCGGGCTACGCCGACGGTGTGGTGGCATGGAGGCCGACGGCAAGCCCGGCGTCTGGCGTTGGGCGGCGGCCGGGGCATGTTGAACCCGCGTTGTGCAGGTAATCGGAAAACCGGACGGGGATCGACCATGCCGCGGGCCCGCCGCGGCCGGGGAATCGCTGTCCACAGAATGGAGTCGAAACGATGAAGAACCTGATGGCCTCAGTCCTGGGCGGCGTGATCGCGGTGGGAACGGCGGGCTCGGCCCTTGCGACCGGGAACGGTCTCTTGGAGTTGGAACTTTCCAAGCCGTTCACGATCTACAACTCGACGGGCGTGACGACCTACGACGCGGGCACCGACCGCCTTTGCGTGACCGCAACGCTGCTGGCGACGCAGCTCGAGGGCGTCGAGGTGTACGTGCCGCTGGGCTCGGCGACGATCGACTTCAAGTTGAAGGTGAACCGTTATGGCCGACTCTCGGGCGGCGTTCCGGGTGATGATCTTCGCGTGATGGGCTCGGCGGACCTGGACGACGACGGGATCCCGGAGTATTCGGGCGTCCTGCTCAGGGGCGAGATCCGCGCATTCGGGTGGCAGGAAGCCGGCGCGACCGACCTGTTTGACACCAAGTTCGAGATCACCGGCGGCGCGATGGCCGGGCTGTACGGCAAGCATGTCGGGATCACGCTGATCGTGGAGAACTCAACGTTCGAGGGGAACTTCTGCCGCGACTTCTGCGGCGGGGCCAAGGGCACGATCGGCAACGCGGACGGGGACAAGTGCCCGAAGACGCCGCGCACCTGGAAGCAGAACCGCTGCGACTGGCCCGTGCAGCAACTGACGGTGGGCGGGGTCGGGTACAACGCGCAGGAACTCTACAACATCCTGGCCGGGCGCCGGCCCGACGGTTCGGCGGGAGGCAACGATCCGCTGATCGATCTGGCGCAGTGCATCATCGCGGCGAAGTTCAGCCTTCTGGACGGCGCGCTGTCGGATGATGATGCCGTGCTGGCGATCGCGGCCTCGGACACGTTCCTGGCCTCGCACCCCTTCGGCACGGCGCTGACCGAGGAAGAGACGGACCTGGTCGAGGCCTTGAAAGAGGCCCTCAACGCCTACCTGACCGACACCAGCGCGTGCGGCCGCAACCACGGCTGCCCGCGGCGGGACCGCAACCCGTGCGATCGCTACCGCGACCACGGCGGGTGGGGCTGCAACCGGGGCGGGTGGGACCGGAACGACTGCGGCGACGACCGCCGCAACAACTGCCCGGACAACCGGAACAACAACTGCCGGTGAATCGGCTCATCCCTCGCTGAGGCGAGTTCAACATCGGCGGCGGGCGCACCGAGGGGTGCGCCCGTTGCTGTTTTGTCCTAAAGTCACGGCATGGAACAGGTCCGGATCGGCTGTGTGAAGTACCTGAACACGCTCCCGCTTGTGGAGGGGCTTCAATCGCTGCGCGATGTGGAGGTGATCTCGGCGGTTCCGAGCCGGCTGATCGGGATGCTGCGCGAGCGCGAGGTGGAAGTGGCGCTGGCGAGCGTGGTGGACGCGGCGGGCGAGGGCGTCAGCGCGGTGGGCGTGGGGATGATCGGGAGCGACGGTCCGACGCTCACGGTGCGCGTGTTCTCTCGCGTGCCGATCGAGAAGATCGCAACGGTGGGGGCGGATACGGACAGCCACACATCGGTCTGGCTGCTGCGGGTGATCCTGGCGCGGAAGTACGGCGTGCGGGCGAGGGTCATGGACTTTGATGCGCGGGAGCGGATGGTGGTGGGCGCGGGGGAAGGCGGGCGGGGCGACGAGGCCGCAGAGCGGAACGGCCGGGAGCAGGATGTGGATGCGCTGCTGCTGATCGGGGACAAGGTGGTGACCGATCCGCCGGACAGGCGCGAGTATCCGCACGAACTGGACCTCGGGGCGGCGTGGAAGGAGATGACGGGGCTGCCGTTCGTGTACGCGGTATGGATGTGCCGCGCGGGCGAAGAGGAGTCGGCGGCGGTGCGCACGGCGGCGGCGGTGCTGGATCGGCAGCGACGGCACAACGCGACGCGGCTGGGGTGGATCGCGGGCCGGCGCGCGGAGGAGCGCGGGTGGCCGGTGGGCCTGGCGGCGCGGTATATCGGGTCGTGCCTGACGTTCGACGTGGGCGAGGCGGAGCGCGAGGCGGTGGACAAGTTCATCGGGTGGGCGCACGAGCTCGGGCTGTGCGACGCGGGGCCGGTTCGATGGGCGACATGAGAGGGTGACGAACCAACGTGCCGCCGCTGCCGAGGATCAGAACGCAGGCGCTGGCCGAACTGGCCAGGCAGCTGCGGTACGAATCGGCGGAGGCGGCGCGCCGGCAACTGGAGCGGACCGAGGCCCTTGCGCTGGAGGTGCTGAGCGAGTGCGGGGTTCCGGGGAGCGCGGCGGCGGCGCGGGCCGGGGATCGCGCGTACCCGCTGGAGTACGTGGTGTTTCGCGTGACGGGGCTGCGCACGGAGGGGTCCGGCGAGGGCGCGATGCTGGTGGGGTCGGCTCTGCTGGGCGACCTGGCGGCGCTGATCGAACGGTTGAGTTCGGCGGCGGGCGTGACGGCCGCGGAACTCGGGCGCGACCGCGCCGGGAAGTGGGTGGGCATTGAGGAGTTGGGCGAGCGCTGGGGGGTGAATCGGAAGACGATCGAGCGGGAGCGGCGGCGCGGGCTGATCGCGCGACGGGCGCGGATCGGCGGATGGCGCGGCGCGGGCGCGCTGGAGCGGATCATGGTGTCGGGGCGCGCGGTCGCGGCGTTCGAGGCGGCGGGAGGGCGCGCCTCGGCGCGGCGCCAGGCCGGCAGCGCGAGGCTGAACTCGGGCGAGCGCGATCGGATCGTGGCGCAGGCGGCGCGTTGCCGGTCGCGGTTCGGCTGGTCGTTGGCGCGGTGCGCGCGGGAGATCGGACCCAGGCACGGCCGATCGCCGGCGACGATCACGCGGGTGCTGAGATCGCACGACCTGGCCGCGGATCAGGCGATCTTCGCCGAGCGACGAGCGGTGAACGATTCTCGCCGGGCGCGAGCCGGGCGCGCGGCCCGCGCGGGCGCGCCGATGGCGAAAGTGGCCAAGAGGCTCGGGAGATCCAGGGCCACGGGGTACCGGATCGCGGCGGGCGAGCGGTTGCGGTACCTGCGCGGCCTGGAACTTGACGGACCGGCGGGGCCGATGTTCGATCGCGCGGATGCCGAAGAGGTGCTGCTCGCGCCGGGGTGCGTGCGCGAGGGGCTCGGCGCGCCGGCGCCGACGACGGTCGGCGAGACCGTGGCCCTGGCCGAGGCCATGGGGGCGCCCGATGCGGAAGTGGAGCGGCCGCGGGCCGTGGCCGCGGCCCTGCTGCGGCACGGGGTTCGCGCGTGGCTCGGCGGTGCGGGGCGTGGAGCACGAGGCGTGGGCGAGATTCGGGCAGCGGAAGCGAGGCTGCTGTGGTCGAGCCGGTTGCGCGCCGAACTGGTTCGCTCGCAGTTGCCGGTGGCGCTGCGCAGCGCGCGGGAGCGGCTGGGCGGGCGCGATCCGCGCACGCTGGCGGCGCGCGGGCCCGCGGGCGGCCCGGCCCTGATCAAGGCGATGATCGCCGGCGCGATCGATGCGGTCGAGCGGTTCGATCCGTTCCGCGGCGGCCGGCTGGCCGCGGCCACCACGATCGCCGTGAGCCGCACAGTCGGGGCATGGGCGAGCGTGGCGGGTGTGGGCCCGGACGCGGTCGGCGGGCGCGCGACGGTGCGGTGCGACAGCGCGGAGATCGAGGACTGGACGCGATCGATCGATCCGTGGCAGGCGCGGCTGGAACCTTCGACTCTGCTGGCGGAATGGGCGACCGGCCCCGCGGAGAACCGGGAGGATGCACGGGCGCAGCGCGCCGTCTCATTGCTGTATGGGCTGGACGGTGGCCCGCCCCGATCGCCCATGGAGGTCGCGGCCCTGATGGGCACCACCGCGGCACGGATCGCGGCGATCGAGCGAGCGGCGATCGCACGGATGGGCGAAGGGCGCGCTCGAAGGAGAAGGGGATGAGCCCGCCGACGGGAGAGCGCGTGGTGGTGTTTCACGCCGGCGCCCTGGGCGATTTCGTGATGATCTGGCCGCTGCTGCGGGCCTTGCTCGCAGCGCGGGCGGAGGTGCGGATCATCGCGCCGGCGGGTCATGCCGCGCTGGCGGAGCGCGAGTTGGGCGTGCGCGGGATCGGGAGTGAGCGGGCGTGGGTCACGGGCCTGTGGCGCGAGGAGGGTCGTGTGCAACCGGGCAACGAGCCCGGCGCGGACCTGGTGATCTCGTTTGTGGCGGATGACGGCGACGAGGCCGGGCGGCGATGGTGCGCGAACGTGCGGCGGGCGCTTGGCTGTGATCGATTGGTTTGCGTCGGCCCGCCGGGGAGCGAGGGCCGGTTGCGGTTGTGGCGCGAGGCCGAGGTGTCGCGTCTCGGCGGCGTGGCGCGGCAGGATGGATGCGATGGGCCGGCGGTGCTGCACGCGGGCGCTGGCGCGCGGGAGAAGATGTGGCCGCTGGAGCAGTGGGGAGCGCTCGCCGACCGTTTGCGCGGGGTCGGATGGGCGGTGTCGATCATCGCCGGCGCGGTGGAGGAGGAGCGTTTCCGCGGGGACGATCACGAGCAGTTCGCGGCGATGGGCGGGCGGTTTGTGCGTTCACTGGACGGGTTGGCGGCGGCGATCCGCCTGGCCCGCGTGTACGCCGGCGCCGACAGCGGGCCGACACACCTGGCGGCGCAGTTGGGCGTGCCGACCGTGGCGCTGTTCGGGCCGACCGATCCGGGCGTGTGGGCTCCGTCCGGACCGGTGGTGCGGGTGGTGCGATCGGCTGATGGGACGATGGCCGGGCTGGATGTCGAGCCCGTGCTGCGGGAGGCGCTGACGCTGGAGCGAGGCGCGCGGTCGGCCCGCGGCCCACACGCTCAACCCAACAATGCTTAGCATTGGTGCATGCACAAGGTCGCGCAGGTGGAGCTGGTGGTGGGTCTGGAGGTCCACGTCGAACTCGCGACGCGGAGCAAGATGTTCAGCCGCGCGCCGAACCCGGCCGGGCGCGGCGTGGGTGTCCCTGCCCATGATCCCGCCGCGCCGCGCAAGGATCGAGAGTCCTGCAAGGACACATCGGCAGGGACGGCGGTGCCGCCCAACACGCTGATCGATCCGACGGTGCTCGGGCTTCCGGGGGCTCTGCCGGTGATGAACCGCGCCGCGGTCGAGATGAGCATGATGGTCGGCATGGCTCTCGGGTGCTCGATCGCGCCGCTCAGCCGGTGGGACCGCAAGAGCTACTTCTACCCCGACCTGCCCAAGGCGTACCAGATCAGCCAGTACCAGCTGCCGCTGTGCTTCGACGGCGCGGTGGAACTCGGCGCCGGCGACGGCACGCTCCCGGCGCGGCGCATCGGGATCATCCGCGCGCACCTCGAAGAAGACGCCGGCAAACTGCTGCACGAGGCGCCGGGCGGCGGGCGCATCGACCACTCGATCGTCGATTGGAACCGCGCCGGAACCCCGCTGCTGGAGATCGTGACCCAGCCCGACTTCCGAAACGCCGATGAGGTCGTCGAGTTCGCGCAGATGCTCCGCAACATCTGCCGCTTCCTGGGCGCGAGCGAGGGGGTGATGCAGAAGGGCCACATGCGCTTCGAGCCCAACATCAACTGCGTGCTCACGCTCGACGACGGCCACACGGTCAGGACACCGATCGTCGAGGTCAAGAACCTCAACAGTTTCAAGTCGCTGCGCGGCGCGATCGAGCACGAGCGGCGCGAGCAGCCGGGCCGCTGGCTCGAGGACGGCCTGACGCTCGGCCCCGGCACCAAGACCACCCGCGGCTGGGACGATGCCGCCGGGGAGGGGCGCACATTCCCGCAGCGCGGCAAGGAGGATGCCCACGATTACCGCTACTTTCCCGACCCCGACCTCGCGCCGGTAGTTGTCGATGAGGCGTGGCGGGAGCGCATCCGCGCGGCCATCCCCGAACTGCCCGCGATCCGCCGCCAGCGCTACATCGGCGAGTACGGGCTCTCCGGCAAGGAGGCCGCCGTGTTGGTCGAGAATCGCGAGGTGTGCCTGTACTACGAATCGACGATCGAGGCGTGCATCGAGCGCGGGATGGACCGCTCCGGCGCGGGCCGGCGCGCGGCGAACATGATCCTCCAGAGCGGCGCGAAGCGGGCCAACGAGCGCGCCGCGGGCGCGGAGCCCGTGCTCGTGAGCGACCTGGGCATCCGCCCTGAGCAGATCGCCGGGATCATCAGGCTCCGCGAGGACGGCGCGATCACGTCCAACACCGCGGACGAACTCTTCGGCCTGCTGTGCTCGCCGCACGAGTCTGAACCGGCCGACGCCGATCCCGGCGAGGTCGCCGCGCGGCGAGGGCTGATCGTCGTGCGCGACGATGCCGCCGTCTCGCGCTGGTGCGAGCAGGCCATCGCCGAGCAGCCGCAGGCCGCGGCGGATGTGCGGGCGGGAAAGTCGCAGGCGATCGGCCGGCTCGTCGGCGCGGCGATGAAGGCCTCGGCCGGCAAGGGCGAGGCCGGGGCGATCCGCGAGCGGTTGATGGTGATGCTGAAGTAGCCGCGTGTTCCCAAGAAAAGACCCCGGCGGCCGCCACCGGGGTCTTTGTGGATCATGCCGCGGGGGGTTGCTCGGCGGTCACTTGGCCGAACTCTTCGCCTCGCTGAGGCCCGGAACCTGATCGATCCCCTCCTCGATCACCAGGCTCGAATCCTTGAACGCCGCGCCGATCGGCTCGAACCGCACGCCCGGATCGTTCTTGCCCAAGTGGGTGGCGAGGAAGACCTCGGCGATGGCGTTGAAACTCGTGCGGTTCTGTGGGCGCGCGAAGCCGTGGCCCTCGTCGGGGTAGACGACATAGGTCACAGGGATGTGTTTGGCCTTCATCGCGCTCACCATCTGGTCGCTCTCGGCTTTCACAACGCGCGGGTCGTTGGCGCCCTGGCCGATGAGCAGCGGCTTCTTGATCTGATCGACCTTGCTCACCGGCGAGCGGCTGAGCAGGAACGCGCGGCCCTCCTCGGTCGTGTCGTCGCCCACGAGCTGGCGCCACCGCTCCATCTCGGGCTTCCAGTACGGCGGGATCGTCTGCATGAACGTCGGAAGGTTCGAGACGCCCACGATATCCACGCCGCACGCGAAGACATCGGGCGTGAAGGTGAGTCCGACCAGCGTGGCGTACCCACCATAACTTCCGCCGAAGATCGCGACCCGCGCGGGGTCCGCGACCTTCTTGGTCACGGCCCAGTTCACCGCGTCGATCAGGTCGTCGTGCATCTTGCCGCCCCACTCGCGCCGGCTGGCCATGATGTAGCCCTTGCCGAAGCCGGTCGATCCGCGGTAGTTGACGCTCAGCACCGCGTACCCGCGGTTGGCCAGCCACTGGTGGATGGGGTTGAAGCCCCAGTTATCGCGGGCCCACGGACCGCCGTGCACGTAGAGCACCATCGGCACGGGCTTGTCCGGCATCTTGTCACCGTTGAGATCGCTGCCCGGCGGCAGCGTCAGGTAGCTCATCATCTGGTTCCCGTCGCGAGACTTGATCGGCGTCGGCTCCATCTTCGCGAGCGAGTACTCGCGGAGCGCGGGGCGCGACTCGAACAGCATCGTCAGGGAAGGCTCGACGGGCTTGTCGCCCTCCACGCCGCGGTCGTAGAGATAGGCCTTGCCCGAAGCGTTGTCGGGCGCGAGGTTCACGATCCAGTAGCGGTCGTCCCGCGAACGGCTGGCGACGAACAGGTCGCCATCACCCCCCTTCTTGCGGATGAACTGCCAGTCCTTCTCCAGGGCGCGGTCGATCAGCGCCCACCGCGACTTGTCGTAGTTGAACTCGACCGCCTGCACCTCCTTGGTCGTCGGGTGGATCAGCGGCTGCCCGGCATCGACCCGGTCGTCCTCGAACAGGAGTTTCTTGCTCCCATTGGTGGTGTCCACCGCGAAGAGCCCGGCCTTGTCGCGCCCGCGCGAGTCCCGCATGTAGCGCACGTTGCCGGTCTTGTCGAAGCCCACGCCGCCGGTCAGACCGGCGTCGGCCAGCGAGATCGAGTCGCTCTTCTCGAAGGCGACCTTGCCGTCCTTCTCGACGGCCTTGTACTCGTCGCTCCCCCCGTCGGCCGCGGGCTTGTAGGCGTACCGGACGCGGTAATCGTCGTCGATCTCGAAATCGACGAAGCCGTCGCTCTGCTGGAGCAGCTTCCGATCGCCGGTGCGGATGTTGACCCGGTACAGGTCGTGGTACGCGGGGTCCCGATCGTTGATCGCGATCACGATCTCGTCCGGGAACTTGTCGCTCTCGTGCGCGATCCGGGCCGCGACCTTCGGCAGCGGCGTCAGGTCCGTGGTCTTGTTCGCGTCGAGGTCTACGCCGTAGATGTGCCAGTTCTCGTCGCCGTTCTGGTCCTGGCGGTAGAGGATGTGCTTGCTGGTGTGCGCCCACGAGTACATGCGGATGCCGCGCCTGGTCTCCTTCGTCACCGGCTTGGCATCCGCGAGCCTGCCCGTCGTCGCGACCCACACGTTCATCACGCCGTCCACCGGCGCGAGGAACGCCACCTTCGAGCCGTCCGGCGAGATCGTCGCCCCGGCCTTCTCGGGATTCCCGAAAAGCACCGCGCGGGGGATGAGTTTGCCCGGGCCCTTGGCGGCCGGGGCGGTTGCCGGTCGCGGCTGGCGATCGGGCGAGGTCGTGATCTGGGCCATCGCCCCCGCGCCGAAAGTCAGCGCCAACGCGGCAACGATCGACCTCCGAACTCGCATTCCCGGTGTGTTGTTCATGGGTATTGGTCTTCCTTCAAGGGTCCCGCCCCGCGAGATTGCCCCGCCCGTGCGGAGTGATATGGACGTGAACAGGGTAGGTTTCCGCCATCGCGCGCACGGCGCGGCGGTTGGGCACGAATCGCGCCCCGGCTCGGTCGAACATCCTTCTTATGGGGCTTGCTCGGGGCACGGCACGCCGTTGGAGCCGGTCACCCTCGCGATCGCCTTGTTCGCGACCGCGCCCAGCACCGCCAGCACCGCTACCAGCGTCACCACCCCCACCGCCCACAGCCACCGCGGCAGCGAAAAGTCCGGGTTCTCATCCGCCGACTTCATCGCGTGGGCGATGCCGTTGCCGATGAACACCGCCGCGACGGTCCGGGGGGCCATCCCGATCGCCGTCCCGAGCAGGTACGGCAGCCGCGGAACGCCCACCGACGCCAGCGCGAGATTCGTAAGCGCAAACGGCGAGTTGGGCGGCACCCGCAGCAGCGTCACCACGCCGAGCGTCTTCCAGAACCCTCGCCGATCCTTCCCGGCGATCAGCACATCCCGCACCGCCCGGAGTTTCGGGTTCCGGTTCATCGCCGCGACCACCCGATCCCCCGACGCCCGGCGCGCGATCTCGTACCCGATGATCGATCCCACCGTGAACCCGCCCAACGCGGCCGGGATCCCGCGGGCGATACCGAACGCGAACCCGCCCAACACCGATTGCACCCACGTCGGCAGCAGCGAAAGACCCGCGGCGACGGCGAACACCGCGGCGTAGATCAGCACGCCGGAATCGCCCTGCTCGCGCAGGAACCGGCTGATGGTCAGCATGTAGCCGGTCAGCAGGATCCCACTGATGCCCGGCAGGGTCGCCGCGATGACCGCCAGCCACCCAGCCGGCCCGAGCGTCTTCCACAACCTCTTGAGTGATGCCAACTCATCCCGCAACGACGATCGTTCCGGGGTCGCGGCTTGGGAAGCCTCGCCGGACGCGGCGGTTGTCTCAGAAACTGGCGAAGGTTCATCCGACGTCACGGCGGAGATTAGGCCCCGACCGACCACCGCACCCGAACGGACGGTGCGGCCGACCCCGCGGGCTGTCGGCTTGGTTGTAGATGGTGTGTGGATGAACTGTGGCCAATCTGTCGTGTAGGTAGGACCCGGCGGGATTGTGGAACTCGTGGGGAACTGGGCAAGGTTGGGGAAACTTGGGGACGTTCCTCCTACCATCAGGCCGTATCTCATCCACACCACGCGCCTTCCCCCCGGGCCGCTCGCCCGGATTTGGAGGATTTGCAGAGATGATCGCCAAACCCCCGCCCCGTGAGGGGAGCATGGGATTCCTGCTGTTGCCGCCCTACCGGGTGCAGGGCACCAGCATCGCGGGCGAGACCACCTGCGTCCAGATCCCCGAACTCGATGTCTGCTTCGACATGGGCCAGTGCCCGCGCATGGCCCTGGCCAGCAAGTATGTCGCCGTCAGCCACGGCCACATGGACCACATCGGGGGCCTGGCGTATTACTGCTCGCAGCGGCACTTCCAGGGCATGGGCGAGGGCACCATCGTGTGCGATGCCCGCATCGCGCCGAGTATCGAGCGGATGATGTCGGGGTACGTGGAGCTCGAGCGGCAGAACACGCCCTACAAGCTCGTCGCGCTCAGGCCCGACGAGGAAGCGCAGATCAAGAACAACATCATGCTCCGCGGCTTCGAGGTCGAGCACACCGTGCCCGCCTTCGGCTACGCGGTGGTCGAGAAGCGCAGCAAACTCAAAGAGGAATACGCCGGCCTGCCGCAGGAGAAACTCCGCGAACTGCGCGACCGCAACGTCGAGATCACTCGGCAGTTGCAGGTGCCGCTGATCGCCTACCTCGGCGACACGGCCCCCGGACCGCAACTGATCCGCGACGAGGTCCGCAAGGCCCAGATCGTCATCTGCGAGTGCACCTTCACGGAGCCCGAGCACAAGGAACGGGCCCGTGTCGGCATGCACATGTACGCCGAGGCGATCGCGGAGTGGCTGCGCGTGCTCGAGTGCCAGACGCTCGTGCTCACGCACCTCTCGCGCCGAACGAATCTCGGCTACGCCCGCAAACGGCTCACCGAACTGGCCGGACCCGCCGCGATGCGGAAGGTGCAGTTCCTCATGGACCACCGAACCAACCGCGACCGCTACGACCGGCAGGTTGCCGAGGCGGGCGAGAAGGTCGGGCCGATCCGTGAAGACACCGACGATTGACTCGCCCCGGAACCCGTCCGCGGCCTACGCTGCGCGCCGTGGTAGTTGTCTCGCGGGAATCGTGCGCAACATCTTGTGGATGCACGTCGCACCACGACGCATCGGTGATCGTCGATGTGCGTGCGCACCGCCTAGCAACTTTTCGCGCCCGCGCCAAGTCGCCGGTTTTCTTCTCGGTCCGGTTGACAACGGCGCAGGATTGATTAGCGTTGGAGCCTTGTGGTTCGGGCACATTCTGACTGGACGAGTGGGGAGATGACAGCCACCATGCAGGCAACTGATCGGCAGGTCTGGTCGGGCATGCTCGAGCACCTCCGCGTGCACAAGCACGACCTGTGCCGGCAGTGGTTCGAGGAGATCGAGCCGCTCGGGATCGCCGCGGGCCAGCTCCGCCTCCGCGCCCACTCCAACGTCCATCGAGACTACCTGCGCCGCGAGTGCGTCGAGTCGTTCAACGACGCGGCCGGTTCCGTCTCCGGGTGTCTCCTGGCCGTTCAGTTCTACGGCCCCGACGACGAGGTTGAACGGGCACCCGACGAGCCCTCGCTTCCCGCGGCCAACGGCTTTGTCGAGCCTTCGCTCCGGCGGGGGGGGCCCGGCGGCCGGTCCGCGCCCGAAACGACCCGCGCCCCGCGCCCCGCCGTCAGTTGGCCCCTCACCTCCGGCCCCAAGTCCCGCTTCGACCAGCTCACGCTCAACCCCGACTACGCGTTCGACAACTTCGTCCGCGGCCCGAACAGCCAACTCGCCCACGCCGCCGCCCTGGGCGTCGCGGCCAACCCCGGCCGCGCTTACAACCCCTACTTCGTCCACGGCGGCGTCGGGCTCGGCAAGACGCACCTGCTCCAGGCCATCTGCCTCAAGGTCCAGACCGAGGCCCCCGACTCGCGAATCCACTACACCTCCTGCGAGGCGTTCATGACGCAGTTCATCGACGCCGTGCAGGAGGGCGAAATGACCGCCTTCCGCCACCGCTTCCGCGATGTGGACATGCTCGTGATCGACGACATCCATTTCCTCGCCAAGCGCGACCGTACGCAGGAAGAGTTCTTTCACACCTTCAACAGCCTCTACCAGGCCCACAAGCAGATCGTGCTCTCTTCCGACGCCGCGCCGGAAGACATCCCCGATCTCGAAGACCGGCTTGTCAGCCGGTTCAAGTGGGGCCTGGTCACCGAGGTCTCGCCGCCCGACTACGAGACCCGCATCGAGATCGTGAAGCAGAAGGCCCGGCTCCGCGGCCTCTCGCTCCCGACCGATGTCGCTGCGCACGTCGCCGCCCGGCTCGACACCAACATCCGCGAGCTCGAGGGCGCGGTTGTCAAGCTCCAGGCCGTCGCGAGCATGGAGAAACGGCCGATCGATCTCGCGCTCGCCGCGGCCGCGCTCGGCGACAACCCGCAGAAGGCCGACAAGCAGGTGCAGATCCAGTCGATCATCACCGCCGTCACCGACTACTACGGCGTCAAGATCACCGACCTGCAGAGCAAGCGCCGCCAGCGCTCCATCGCGCTGCCGCGACAGGTCTGCATGTTCCTGGCCCGCCGGCACACGCGCTTCAGCCTCGAAGAGATCGGCGGCTACTTCGGCGGCCGCGACCACACCACGGTCATGCACGCGGTCAAGACCGTCGAGGGCCGGTGCGATGTCGATACCGACTTCGCCAAGGCCATGTCCACGCTGGAAGGCCAGCTCAAGCTCCAGAACGTGGTGTGATCTCGCGACGGGCCGTTTGCCGCGACGCTTGTCGGGTTTCGCACGCGCACGTTCCGCGCCGTTCGACGCGCGCACCCTGTCCACGGGCGTGTGGAAAGCGCGTGCGAAACCCGGCGCGTGCGCTCGGCGGGTGTCGTCCGCGGGTTGTCGGCTGCTGATGGTCCGTGGCGTTTGTGCCCGCGCACCGTGCGCACGCGCCCGCCGGCGACACCCAGCCGTCATGTTTCCCAGATCGGGGCCGGCGCCATAAACCCAACGATGGCGGGCACTTGCGCCCGATGTGCCGCGGCTTTCCCCATTGCGCCAGCGCTTACGACCGTTGCTATTGGAATTCTTCCTTTAGAGATCATTCCAATGCCGCCGCTCACCACTCCACGAGCCTGCCGCGCCGCGAAGCAAGCCTCGTTGTGCAAACCTTGTGGACAGGCATCAGGCCTGACACCGGCCGCACCACACGGTAGTCCGCTGACCGATCGCCGCCGTGCGAAGCCGTGTGCCGCAGCGGAGGCATGGCTGGCCCCCGCGGCCGTAGACGCGGTGCTGGAGCTGGAACGTGCCGGGGTTGCCGTCGGCATCCACGTAGTCGCGAAGCGTCGATCCACCCGCCGCCACGGCTTCGGACAGCACGCCTCGTATCGCTCGGGCCAGACGGGCGTGATCGGGCGGTCGCAGCGTGCCGGCCTTGCGGTGCGGCGAGATGCCCGCCATGAACAACGCCTCGTCCGCGTAGATGTTGCCGATGCCCGCGATGGCCCCCTGATCGAGAAGCACGACCTTGATCGCACGGCTGGAGCCTTCGGCCGCGCTGGCGAGAGCCGCGGCACGGATGTTCAGGCCGTCCGGTCCGAGAAGCGACCAATGCCGGAGAAGGTCGTCGTGCGAGGCCAGGGCACGCAGACCGCCGAACCGGCGCGGGTCGCGGAACACGATCCGAGACTCATCGCTCAGCCTCCACCAGGCATGGATGTGGGAGTTCTGCGGGACACGCTCCCCGACCGATCGGTGGATCAACTGGCCCGACATGCCGAGCTGCACGACGATCGCCGAGGTCTGCCCGTCTGACGCACGGCCGATCATCGCCAGTTGCTTGCCCTTGCGCTCGAGCCCGACAATGTCGAGCCCCTCGAGCAGGTCGCGACGCGACACCGGAGCGGGCATGGCGGGTCGGCGGCTGGCGGTCCTCTGCCGCCCAAGCCCGCCGAACGGATCGCCCGCGGCCACCATGACATCCCGTCGCACCAGCCGCGCGCCGATCACGCGCCGGCCGAGCACCAGCGGCGTGAGCGAGAGCCGGATCGACTCGACCTCGGGCAGTTCGGGCACGACACACTCCTACGGGCGGTCCTCGCCCGACCTCCGCGCCCGGAAGAACTCGCGGAGGATCTCCGCGCAGGCCTCCTGCCGGACCCCCCCGATCGGCGTCACGCGGTGGTTCAGCCGCGGATCGTTCGTCAGCCGGAACAGCGAGTCGCACGCCCCCGCCTTCGGGTCGGCGCACCCGTACACCACGCGCCCCAGCCGCGCGTTCACGATCAGGCCCGCGCACATGGCGCACGGCTCCAGCGTCACGATCAGCGTGCAGTGGTTGAGCCGCCAATCGCCCACGGTCTCCGCCGCGGTCTTGATGGCCAGCAGTTCGGCGTGCGCGGTCGGGTCCTTCCGCGTGTGCCGCAGGTTGAAACCCTCGCCGAGCACGCGCCCGGTCGAGGTCTCGTAGACGACCGCGCCGACCGGGATCTCGCCCATCGCCGCGGCCTGCGCCGCGAGGTCCAGCGCGCGGGACATCATCGCCTCGTCAACCGCCGTCGCCCGGTCTTCGCGGCTCATACCTCCGCGCCTTCCCGTCTGGCAATCGCCGTGGAACCGTCGCCGTCCTCCGGCCTGTCGCCGCGCACGCGCGAGGCCGGCAGCCATTTCAGCATCAGCAGCCCGAACTCGTACAGCAGGTACAGCGGCACGGCCAGCAGCGAGGCCGAGAGCGGGTCGCCCGGCGTGAGCACCGCCCCGAGCACCGCGCACGCGAACACCGCGTGCTTGCGGTACTTCCTCAGGAAGTCCACCTTCACGATCCCGACCCACCCCAGCAGCAGCACCACGACCGGCATCTGGAACCCCGCCGCGAACGCCAGCGCGAAGTTGAACACCATGTCCACGTACTGCGAGATCCGCAGTTCCTGCTTGATCAGGTTGTCGCCCAGGAGCGTCGCGCCCCGCACGACCGCCGATGTTCCCTCGCCCGCGGCCTGCACGCACAGGCGCACCTCGTTGATCGTCGAGTTCACCCACATCGCTCCGAGCGGCGGGTTGGGCGGGTCGGCCGTCAGCACCGGCAGCGTCGGCAGCACCATCCCCTCGACCAGCGGCGCCGTGGCCACCGGATGCCCCGGCACCGATGTGTTCCAGTGCGAGAAGAACTGCATGATCACCGGCAGCATCACGTAGTACGTGAACACCGCGCTGAGCAGCGCCAGCGCCACGCTCATCGGCGCGAGGATGTGCACGAACCGCCGTTCCCTCAGGTACAGGCCCGGCGCCACGAACTTCCACAACTGGTACAGCAGCCACGGCGAACCGATCAAGAGCGTCAGCACCAGGCCGACATAGAAGTACGCGTTGAAGTGCTCCAGCACGCCGGTCACCACCATGTGCCGGCCCTGCAGGCTCCGGATCTGCTCGTCGATCAGGGGCTGAGTCAACAACTCGATGACCCAGTCCGCCACGAACATCGAACCGATCAGGATGGGCGCGATCCCAAGAACTGAATAGATCAGCCGCTTGCGCAGCTCCTCGAGATGCTCGCCGAACGACATCACGTGATCCGGGCGATTCTCCTGTGACGTTGGACGCATGGGGAAGGGGGGGTGGTTTGGTCGAAGATAGGTGGTGCCGTGCCGATTGCGGGCGGCTCGATGCGGAGGACGATGTTATCGACCTTCGGCCGGGATCAAGGTCCGTCAGCCTTCCCGAAACCCTGACGGATCGCGGCTGTTCAAGCATCCCGGTGGGCGCTTCACTACGGAGCTTCGTGTGAGCCTTCGGGACCCTTCCCATCGGGCCGCGGATGAGTCGGTTGATTCCGCGCCCCATGACCTGACCGCCTTCGACCTCTCGCCGCAGGGGCGGTCGCTGATCGTGCGCGCCATCCGCGGCGACCAGGAAGCCCTGCGCGAACTCTGGCACGAGCACCGGCGCTGGGTCGCGGCCATCCTGCTGGCCCACATGCCGCGGACCGGGGTGGCCGGCGGGGGTGGTCCGGAACTCGATGACCTGCTTCAGGAGGTCGCGGTGACGGTGGTCGCGAAGGTGTCGGGCCTGCGCGATGAGGCCGCGTTCAAGCCCTGGCTCCGTGCCGTCGCCATGAGCGTCGCCAAGACCAGCGGTCGGCGGGTCAAGGTTCGTCGGGCCGGCTGGTTGAAACTCGTCGGGTTTTCGGGCGCCGATCGGGCCGGCAGGGACCACGCCGAGCAGGATGATGGGCCGGGATCGGCCCGCGCTCAGGTGCTCGCCGAAGGTCGCCGTCTGATGGACCTCGCGGCCGAACTTCCCGACGGATATCGCGAACCTCTGCTTCTCAAGTGTGTGCAGGGCATGAGCTACAAACAGATCGGGCGAGTGATGGGCCTTCCCGACACGACCATCGAAACCCGCATCGCCCGCGCCCGGCGCATGTTGCGAGAGAAGGCCGGCCCCGACTCCGGTTCCGCGGAAGCCGAGGCGGACAGCGCGGACGAACACCGCGTCCGAACCGCGGCCAACTGAGGAATCTCGATTCGATCTGTTCCAAGACCCCCCTCGCCCACACACCCCGCCACTTTTCAAGCATGGTGAACCCTTGATCGACCCCCGCGAACAACTCGACCTGCTCATCAGCCGCATCGCCGACGGCGAGGCCGGCGAACAGGACTGGGCGGCCTTCTCGGCCCTGGCCGAGGCCGACCCGACCGGCGCGGCCTGGAAGCACCTGGCGCAGGCCCAGCGCGACCACGCCGCCATGAGCCTCGCCGTCGGCGTCGCGCTCCATGCCGCCGATCGCGTCGATCTCCCCTCGCAGGAGGCCGCCGCCCTGTTCACACACCGCCGGCACGCTCCGCGGCGGTTGCGCACGTTCTCGCGCCTCGGCGCGTTCGGCGGCTGGGCCGCGGCCGCCGCCGTAGCTCTCGCGTGGTTCGGCGGCTTTGGCTCGGGCAACGGCCCGTTCCGCGGAGGCGGCGAGACCAACACCGCGAACCTGCTCCCGGCCAACTGGACATCCGACGATGCGGCCCGCGCCTATCTCGACATCGGCGCCAAGCAGGGGCGCGTCATCGGCGAACTCCCGAACCGCGTGCCCGTCTATACCCAGCCGACGACACTCGAATCCGGTCAGCCGGGCGTGCGGGTGTTCTACGTTCGCCAGTTCGTCGAGAGCGCGATCGTGACCGATGTCGCCCGTCTCGGGCTCGACGAATCCGGCCGCCCGGTCCCCGTGCCCGCCGCGATGCCGATGCCCGTGTCGTGGCCGGCGCAGTGAGTCTCCGATGACGGAAGCCCCGCCGCCGCGCATCCAGATGAAGCACACCTCGAAAGGAGTTTGTCCATGAACCTCAGGCTGAACACGACAAGTGGAGGGAAAGGATCGCCCCAGCGGCGAGCCTGCCGCGTGGCGTCGTTCAGGACGCTGGCCATCGTGGCCGGCGCCGGCATGTTTATCGCGCCCTCGGCCCTCGCGGGCGGAGTGCGTGAACTCGGAGGCATCGAACGCGCGCGACAGCCCGAAGCCATCGCCATCGTCGAGCGTTCGCAGCCCGGCGCTTCGTCCGAGTCTTCCTACGCCTTTTCGACGAGCGACAACGGCCGCACCGTCAAGATCGAGATGAAGAACGGCGTGGTTACGCACGCCGAGATCGATGGAAAGACCATCCCCGATAACCGCATCGAGCGCGACGGCGACACGATCCGCCTCAAGGGCGACAACGGCGAGACGCTCTACGAGCACTCGATGTCCATGCCCGATGTTCCCGATCTCCCCGACATCGCGTCCTTCGCCCCCATGTCCCCGCGCGCGCTCACGCTCGGCAAGCCGGGCCGCGGCGCGTTCGCCATCTCGCCCAAGTCCAATCCGTTCGCGTACGCGTCCGGTCAGCCCGCAACCCCGCCGCCGGTCATGGTCGGCATCCAGATGGCCACGCCGGATTCCTCGCTCCGCGGCCACCTGGGCCTGAAGGAAGGATCGTGCACGATGCTCAGCGCGGTGCACGAGGGCCTGCCCGCGAGCAAGGCCGGCCTCTCGCCCTACGACATTATCGTCTCGATCGACGGCAAGGACGACGCCTCGCCCGACGCCATCCGCGCCGCGCTCAAGGATCGAAAGGCCGGGGACACCGTCAATCTCGGTGTCATCCAGAAGGGCGTGCGCAAGGATGTCACCCTCACGGTCGATGCCTACGACCGCAAGCGGCTCGACGAGGCCAAGGTCAACGCCATCGCCGGCAACGCGACCTGGAACAACCTCGACCCCAACGCCTGGGCCGCGACGATCGACAAGAACCTGATCAAGGGTCTCACGGGCGCCGGACTGGATGAAGACCAGTTGCAGGACATCATCGCCCGAATCCGCGTCGGCCAGCAGGATTGGCGCGACGGCCCGTTCGTGCACATCTACCCCGACGGCACGCACGGGGCCAGGGCCCTGATCGATGCCGAGCGCGCCGCCGGCCAGGCCCGCGAAGAGGCCATGGCCGCGGCGGGCGACGCCGCCAAGGCGCGCGAGAAGGTCCTGCGCGACCGCAACGCCCAACTCGAGGACATGCGCCGCCAGATGGATGAACTCCACAAAATGATGGAGCGGATGATGAACGAGAAACTCCCGCAGCCCGATCCCCAAGAACAGAACGCCCCGCCTCCGCGCGAGGGGCGGAGTTGAGGTTCGTTCCTGCCGGAACCTCACCCCTCCGTCCTTCCAACTTCCCACAGCCCTCCACGAAGGGGGCCGGCCCTCACCGACCACGGGGCTGGCCCCTCTTTTCGTTTTTGCTGTGCCCCGCATCCGAGGTCCGGCCTGCCGATACCATCCCCTCGGATCGGCGGGTCGCCGCCCGCCCCAGTCACGGAGGATTCTCGTTCATGCCCGATCCCCTCTCCCACGTCGCCGCCCCCGCCCCCGCCGCCGATCCTCAGCAGGCCGTCGCGCAGGTGCGGCAGGCGTACGACCGGCTGCGCGAGCAGATCCACAAGGTCATCGTGGGGCAGGATGCGGTCGTCGATCAGATCCTGATGGCGATGTTCTGCCGCGGCCACGCGCTCGTGGAGGGCGTGCCGGGCCTGGCCAAGACCCTGCTGATCTCGACCATCGCCAAGACACTGTCGCTGGGCTTCTCGCGCATCCAGTTCACCCCCGACCTGATGCCCAGCGACATCACGGGCACCGAGGTGATCGAGGAGGACAAGGCGACAGGCGTGCGTGAACTGCGGTTTGTCAAAGGGCCGATCTTCGCCAACGTCATCCTGGCCGACGAGATCAACCGCACGCCGCCCAAGACCCAGGCCGCCCTGCTCGAGGCGATGCAGGAGCGGCAGGTGACGGTGGGGGGTGTGCAGCACAAACTTCCCGATCCCTTCTTTGTGCTGGCGACCCAGAACCCGATCGAGCAGGAGGGCACCTACCCGCTGCCCGAGGCCCAACTCGACCGCTTCATGTTCAACATCCGCATCGGCTATCCGACGGCGGATGAGGAGGTCGAGATCGTGCGCCGGACCACCAGCGGCACACGCGGCACGCCCGATGCGGTTTTGACCGCCGCCGACATCCTGCGCGTTCAGGAACTTGTCCGCATGGCCCCGGTCGCGGACTACGTGATCAAGTACGCGCTGCGGCTCGTGCGGGCGACGCGTGTGAGCGAGGCGATGGATGGCGGGGTCGAGCGCCCGCGGCTGGTGAAGGAGTATGTCGGCTGGGGAGCCGGCCCGCGCGCCAGCGAGTACCTCATCCTCGCGGCCAAGGCCCGCGCCATCCTGACCGGCTCGTTCCACGTGACCCCCGATCATGTCAAGCAGGTCGCCAAGCCCGTGCTGCGCCACCGCATCCTGACCAACTTCAACGCCGAGGCTGATCAGGTGACCACCGATGTTGTCGTCGATGCGCTCCTGAAGGATGTCGGGGTCGAGGGCGCGAGCGCGGAGGAGAGGCGGCAGATGGATGCGGTCCTGCGCTGATTGCGACCGGTCGGGTATGCTGCCCGCAGGATCCGAGCAGTGCTCTTCGCGACAATGATCGCCCTGAGCGCCGCCGTGTGTGCTTCCAGAACCAATCCGGCCCGAGCGCCCGCGGGTCACGCCATGCCGCCCCACTGGCTCACCACCACGCTCGCCCAACCGTTCGGCGCACAGACCGGCGCGGCGGCGTGAGATGCCGCGCTGGCTGATTCGCACGCACTCGCGCTGATCGAGCAAGCCGCGGGGGAGGTCGACGAACCCGCGCAGCACAACGCGCTCGGTTCGCTGCTGGTTGCGATGTACGCGCGGCGCCGCGGCGAGGATGTGGTGGCAGTCGCTCGGCGGTTGGCGCGGCGGCTTCCGCGCCACCACATCGCGACCCTGGCGGGACTTGCGTGGCAGATGCCGCTGGGGCGCGGCGAACTACCTGGTCACGCGTCTGGTGTTCGACACCTCCGGGTTCCCTCGAACACGACCGGCCGGCGCCGGCCCGGTCGTGTTCAAGGTGGATGAGGAGGATCCGCGGTGCCGCTGCCAGCAGCATGGGCTGACCGCGGCGTACGGCGTGGGAGATCAGCGAGCGGCGAAGCCGGCGTTCGAGCGGTCGATTCAGGTCGAGTGCACGATTTGCCTTTCGGACCACGAACTCGGCGACCTGGCCACGCTCGCACATCACCTGGGGATCGAGATTCCGCCGCCGTGAGCCCCCGTTTCTTGTGTGGCTCAGCGCGGGCAACCCTCGAAGTACGCCGCGAGGTAGTCGAAGATGTCCTGCACGGTGACATTGCCGGACTGGTTGAAGTCGGCATCGCGGTCCTGCGAGAAGTACGCGGCGAGAAAATCAAAGATGTCCTGCACCGTGACATCACCGGAGTTGTTGAAGTCGGCGGGGCAGCAGGGGAGGTTGGTCAGGACGATCAGGTTCGGCGAGCCGAAGCTCTCGGAGCCGGAGAAGTAGCCGCCGATGAAGAGCTCGCCGCGGAAGGAGGTCATGGCGTAGGGTGAGCTGTCGAGGCCATCAAGAACCTGTTCCCAGGCCGCGCCGTTCCAGCGGGCGAGGTGGGCGATGGGCGTTGAGCCCGAGGCGGTGAAGTCGCCGCCGGCGTAGAGCGCGGGGCCGGAGCCATCATCCCAGACCGCGAGCGAGCGGACCTGCTGATCGACGCCGACGCCGAGGCCGTCGCCCATCGCGTGCCACTGCGTGCCATCCCACGCGGCGATGTTGGTGACGGGCAAGCCGCCGGCGAGCGTGAACTCGCCGCCGACGATGAGGCGGCCGTTGAAGGTGGTCATGGCGTTGACCTGGCCGCGCGGAGGCTCGTCTCCGTTGGGGCCGATGCCGCCGCCGGGGAGTGGTTCCCATGCCGTGCCGGTCCAGCGCGCGATGCTGTCGGCGGGGAGACCGCCGGCGTGGGTGAAGTGTCCGGCCGCGATGAGCTGCGGGGCCGCGCCTCCGCCGGCATCGAAGAGTTCGAGGGCGAACACGGCCGCGGGCTCGGGGTTTTCGCGGCGCTGGACGGACATGCCGCCGGCCATGGTGTGCCACTCGCCCCCGCGCCACATGCCGACATACTTCGACTCGACGGGCGTCGGTCCGAGCGCGCCGAGGGAAGAGAAGGTGCCGCCGATGACCAGGGCGGGGCCTTGTGGCGTGGCGATGACCTGGGCATCGTGAACGCGGGGCGGGCAGTCGGCGGCGCAGTTGTCGGCGTTGATCAGGCCGCCGAGAGACTCCCACGCGCCGGTGTCGGGGCGCCAGCGCGCGATCGAGAGCTGGGCCTCGTTGGGGAAGGTGTCCCACGCGCTGATGTAGTCGCCGCCGATGTAGAGCGTGGATGAGCCCGCGGGCCCGTCAGGGAGCGTCTCGAAGGTGAAGGCCTTCGAGCAGCACCCGATGAAGTTGTCAACGAACGGGTGCAGGCCCTGGCCGATCGGCTGGTATCCAAGTTCATTGAAGCGGGCGACCTTGTTGAACGGGAGGCCGCCGATGGTGTTGAACGAGCCGCCGATGAAGAGTTCGGGCGAGCCGCCGAGGTCGAGCACGCGCAGGCCCTCAACTCCGCTGTCTGGGAGGATGCCCGCGACGGGCTGGCGGTATTGGAGCACGCAGTTCTGGGCGTGGGCGAGCGAAGAGAGAGAGTTGGCGGCGAGCAGCGCACACATCGAGGGGGCGGGACGGGGCATGAGGACCTCCTGCGGCGGGTGAGTGGTCAGATCAACGGGATGCGGGCCGGGGACAAGATGGCCGGAAGAGTTGTACGGAAATCGCGAGAGTGAGTTTCATCATACCACAAGTTTCTTGAAACACAAGTGTTTCTGGTGTATATTTTCGGAGATGACGCGCCTTGAATCCGCTAGTATGGGGGAAATGGCTGGCCGAACAACTACACCCATTCAGGTGGTTCCGCGCGATGCCTTCGGGCACGATGCGGATAAGGCCTTGTCGGCACTGAGGTTGGCTCTCGGGGCGGTGCTCAGGGCCCTTCCCGCTGAAGCTCGATCCGCGGCGGAACTGGCCAAGTTGCTGGGTCTGAATCGAAAGATCGCGTGGCAGGTTTGGCGGATCGCGGATGCCGAGGAGCGATCCCCACTACAGGTGTTACCCGGGCCGGTGGCGTTAGAGGGGTTCCTGCTCGCGTGCGCGGGTGAGGGCGTGTCGGTCGAACTGCTCGATGAGGCGAGGGCCGCGATCCGGCGGTTTGACGACCTGGCGGAACTGCACGGGGGCGATCGGGCGAGCCTGATGACCCTGTTGCGGCAATCGCGGGGTGGGCGCGGCGAGGGGGCCGAGTGGGGCGAGCCGGGCCACGAGGGGCTGGCCGCGGCCGAACGGGCGGCGGAGTCGGTGCGGCGTCGGGCGTATCAGGCCAACGGCGAGATCTGGGGGATTCAGACGCGGGCGTACTTCGCCTCGGCGATCCTCGCGCCGGGGTCGATGCCGGGGCGGTTGGACGACCTTTCGCTGGCGGGCGAGATGGGGGTTCGACGGTTGCGGACCGAGGCGGTGAGGGTGATCAGCGGCATGGGGTTCTACTCGGCCAAGGCGCGGAAGGCGGATGCGGCCCAGTTTCCGGCGAGGCCGTTGGTGGAGGTCGATCCGGCGACGGGGCTGATCGAGCCGATGCTGCCGCGGTTCACGAGCGCGCGGGTGCGGGCGATCGCGAGCGAGCCGGATGCGGGTCAGACGCGCGTGGAACTGGTGGAGAGCCCGGTGGGGCTGCGGGGCGAGGTGGACTTTGTGCTCGGGCAGCATTGCGCCAACGTTGGTCAGCAGTTCGCGACCGAGAGGATGAAGCGGGTGCACTTCTCGGTGCACCTCTATTCGGCGTACAGCGTGTGTGTGCACGACCTGTTGGTGCATCGCGACCTGTGGGCGCCCGGGACGATCGCACCGGTGTCGCGCGTGTATTCGGGCCTGCGCGGGATGATGACGAGCCAGGCGAGCCGCGATGAGCGAGACATCCTGCCGATCAGGCTCGAGGTGAAGCGGCTGGGTGCTGGGTTGAGCGCGCTGAAGAACGCGCACGTGCCGAACTACCTCGAAATCGTCGATTGGGCGTGCGAGCGCGTGGGCTGGAAGCCCGAGCAGTTCGAGGCGTACCGGTGCGTGCTGATGTACCCGCCGATGCCGTGCACGCTGGTGATGGGGGTGGAGTTGCCGGGTGTGGAGTGAGCGTTGGAGCACCCATCCCCGGGAACGACGGCGTGGCGTGCTGCCGAGTCCTCGTGGATTGAAAGCCGCGCAGCGGCGCAACAGCTGTAGCCGGGGGCGATAGCCCCCGGTGTGGGGCGCACGAGGTCACGGAGCCCTGGAAGGGCGAAACAGCTCGCTGTAGGATGTTCCTATGGCCCACACCCGCCTCCTCTACCACATCGTGTCCGCCACGTACCGGCGCGAACCGACGCTGCGCAAGGACATTCGCCAGCGAGTCTACCGCTACATGTCCGGCATTTGCCGCAACATGGAGTGCCCGCTGACGATTGCGGGCGGCATCGAGGATCACGTTCATCTATTCGCGGAGTTGCGTCCCACGATCTGCGTAGCGGACTTCGTGCGCGATGTGAAGGCGTGTTCGTCGCGGTTCATTCACGAGACATTTCCGGAACAGCGAGACTTTGCCTGGCAGGCCAGCTATGCCGCGTTCACGGTCAGCCCGAGCGTCGCGGCCGATGTTCGCAGGTACATCGAGAATCAGGAAGAACACCACCGCAAGCTCTCGTTCATTGACGAGTTGAAGGCGTTGTACGAGCGGCACGGGCTGATGTTTGATCCGGCGGAGTTTGATGTGGAGGTTGGTCGGGCGTGAGTTCGACTCCTGCCGTCGTGTTGAGCAAGAGGCTGTTTCGCCCTTTCAGGGCTCTGGATTTTGGGTGTGCCCCCACCGGGGGCTGTCGCCCCCGGCTACGGCTGTTTTGCCGCCGCGCGGCATCGGAGGATGTGGCCGCGTGCCCGTGGCAGCCCGGGCCGTCAAAGTGGTGAATGGGCACCATTGCTGCGAGTGTCTTGCGGCTACTGCATCGACCCAACTTCCCTACCATCCGCCCCATGTCTGCCGATACGACGTCATCCACCCCCATCCACCCCCTCGAACAGCAGCGCCGTGACAACCGCGATGCGGTGGCTGCGCTCGGAATGGCGCCCTACGGGCAACGGTTTGATGGCCTCGTTTCGTTGGCGGATGCGAGAGCGATGCACTCGGAAGAGGCCGACGCCGCCCACGCCGCGGCGGGAAAGACGCCGCCGGCGGATTACACGGACAAGCGGCCGCGGGTGACGGTGGCGGGGCGGATCATGCTGCTGCGCGACAACGGCAAACTGATCTGGTTGACGCTGCGCGACGACACGGGCGATCTGCAGGTGGCGGTGAGCCAGCGCGATGTCGATGAGGCGGGCTTCGCGTGCGCCAAGAAGCTCGACCTGGGCGACCTGATCGTCGTGAGCGGGCCGCTGATGAAGACCAAGACCGGCGAGATCACCGTGTGGCCGGCGGGCGCGGGGTCGGTGCGGCCGGCGAGCAAGTGTCTCGTGCCGCCGCCCGAGAAGCACGCCGGGCTGCACGATGTCGAGATCCGCTACCGCCACCGGTACGTCGACCTGTGGTCAACGCCCGAGACCATGCAGGTTTTCCGGCTGCGGTCGAAGATCGTCTCGACGCTGCGGCGGCACCTGGAGTCGTGCGGGTTTCTCGAGGTCGAGACGCCGATGCTTCAGATCATGGCGGGTGGTGCGGCGGCGCGGCCGTTCACGACGCACATGAACGCGATGGACCTGCCGCTGTACCTTCGCATCGCGCCGGAGCTTTATCTGAAGAGGCTGATGGTCGGCGGGATGCGCAAGGTCTTCGAGATCAACCGCAACTTCCGCAACGAGGGGATGGACAAGAACCACAACCCCGAGTTCACGATGATCGAGCTGTACGACGCATACGGCGACTGCGGGACGGTGATGGAGATCACCGAGTCGATGATCCGCGAGGCGGCCCGGGTGGTGAAGGCGGAAGGCGGAGGGCGGGGGGCGGCGGCGGAGACCGCGGACCTGCGGTTGCCTTTCGGCGATCTGGTGATCGATTATGGGCGGCCGTTCGATCGCGTGACGTTCGCGGAGTTGTTCGCGCGCGGGTGCGGGTTCGAGATGGGCGATGTCGCCCGCGCCCGCAGGGAGGCCGTAGCGCGGCACATCCTCAAGCCCGACGAGGCGGCGAAACTCGACGATGTTTTCATCATCAACGAACTGTTCGAGGAGCTCGGCGAGAAGACCATCGACCCCGCGCGGCCGACGTTTATCTGCGAATACCCCGCGGCGATCAGCCCGCTCACGCGCCCCAAGCCGGGCAACCCGGCGGTGGCGGAGCGGGCCGACCTGTTCATCGCGCACATGGAGATCGGGCCGCACTACACCGAGCTGAACGACCCGGATGTGCAGGCCGCGAAGTTCCGAGAGCAGCTCAGGGGCCTCGACGACGAGGAGAGCACGTTCCGGAACTTCGATGCCGACTTCATCCACGCGCTGAAGGTGGGCATGCCCCCCGCGGGGGGCATGGGCGTCGGCATCGACCGGCTGACGATGATTCTGACGAACCAGCGGACGATCCGCGATGTGGTTCTGTTCCCACTGATGAGGCCGGACACGCAGCCGTCGGCGTAGATTACCACAGAGTCGAATCAATACAGGAACACAGAGACACTGAGTCGTCACAGAGAGCACAGAGAGAAGCAGTCAGAATGACTCTTGCCTTTCTCCGTGCTCTCTGCGAACCCTCCGTGCCTCTGTGTTCATGTTTTTATGGCTTACCGGGTGCCGCCGCGGGCGCCCCGCCGCCGGCCTGGAACTGGTTGTTCATGTACTGGATCAGCTCCTCGGTGATGTTGAGCTGCGGGTCCACGTACAGCATGCGCTTGAGGTTGATCGACTGCGAGATCTGATCGATGTTCGCGGGCGGCGCGCCGGGGATGGGCATGTTCTCGTCGCTGGACAGCACGAGGTGGTAGCCGTTCTTCTTGGCGAGCGCTTCGGCGGCGTCGTCGATCTTGTTGTACAGATCGCGGAGCATGTTGACCTCGTCCTCGGCCATCATGCGCTCGTTGAACTCCTTGTCGATCCCCGCGCGGAAGAACTTCTCGCGGTAGGCCTGGAGCGCGGCGGTCTTGGTCGGGCCCGCGGCCATGGCCTTGATTCGGGTCTCGTCGGCGGTGCGCTCGTCGTCGAGCTTCTTCAGGCCGTCGCGGTGCGTGCCGATGCGCTTCTCGAACTCGGCCTTCTTCTGCTTCTGCTCGTCGAGGCCATTAAGGACGAGCTTGACATCGACGATCGCCACCACGGGCGCGATCGGGGCGCGGCGCGTCGCGAGCACGCCCGCGCCCGCGGCGAAGAGCGCGCCGCCGCACAGCGCGACGATGGTGAGACGGTTGGAAACCCGAGTGAACATTCCGGAACTCCGTTTCGAGGGGGAGGGACTTGGCGGGGACGCTTGTTAGTCTGCACTAGATACTAGCCCGCGTTCGACCGGCCATCGGCATGGGATCGGGCGCGGACGCGGCGGACGGGGAGGGGTCAGAAGGGGATATCGATCTTGAACGAGAACACCCGCTCGCGGTCGCCTTCCTGTCGCAGGATCGGGAAGCCGAAATCGAAGGCCAGCGGGGCGGGGCTGAGGGCCTCGACGTAGAGGCGCAGGCCGAAGCCGCCGCTGATGCGGTAGTTCTCGAAGGTGACTTCCTCATCGACCGTGCCGGTGTCGAGGAAGACGGTGACGGCGAGCAGGTTGTCGACGATCGGCTTCTCGATCTCCGGCCCCCAGAAGAACGAGAAGATGCCGCCGACCGGGTCGCTGGTGAGGCTGCCGTCGCCCTGCGGCGGCGGGGGCTCGTAGCCCTTGGGCGAGATGGTGCGGAACCGGAACCCGCGGAACGAGTTTCCGCCGAGGTAGTAGCGCTCGAAGAGCGGCGCGGAGTCCTGGCCCTCGGGGATGTACTGGACCTCGGTCTTGAGCGAAACGACGGTCTTGCGTCCGAAGAAGTCCTCGTCGATCGGGAAGTAGACGGTGTGCTCGGCGCGGAGCTTGGTGAAGTCGTAGTCGCCGCCGAACGCGCCGACGCGTTCGGCGCCGAGTTCGATGCGGGTGCCCTTGGTCGGCCGGAAGCGGTTGTCGATGGTCGTGCGCGTGAGGTTGACGCCCAGGCCGGTGAGTTCGCTCTGGCCCTCGACCTCGTAGAGGTCCTCGGCCGAGCCGTCTTCGATGTTGCTGATGTCGATGTTGTTGTAGCGGAAGGTGAGGTTGCCGACCCAGCGCGTGCCGAAGCGACGGCCGACGGAGAGGCCGGCGCCCGCGCGGGCTTCGTCGAACTCGTCGTACTCGCGGGTCCGGTAGTAGACGCTGCCGCCGGTGGAGTAGTCGGAGTCGAAGGCGGTTGGGTCGCTGAGGCTGAGCAGGTAGCTCTGGGTCTCGGTGCCGGGCGCGAGTTCGAGGACGAACTTCTCGCCCCCGCCCCGGAAAGCGCGTCCGGCGGCGAACTCGCTGAAACTGTCGGGCCAGTCGGTGTGGTCGAAGTTGTCCTGCTTGAGCGTGATGGAGCCGATCAGGCCCAGGTCGGAAGAAACACCCGCGCCGAAGCCCAGGGAGCCGGTGTCGGTCTCCTTGAGTTCGAGCAGCGCATCGCGGTAGCCGGGCCGGCTCGGGTCCTCGGGCTGCACGGTGAGTTTGGGGCTGGTCGGCTCGAACAGGCGCGTCGAGTTGAGCCGGTCCTCGACCTCGAGAACCTGCCGTTCGCCGACGCGGCGGGTGGAGAGATCGAGCGGGCGGTCCGGGCGCAGGTCGTCGAGCTCGCCGAGGATGACGTCGGAGCGAGTGAGCGTGTTGCCGCCGATGCGGACCTCGCCGGTGCGGCTCGGCCCGCCCTCGCGCACGAGCATGAGCAGGTCAACCTCCGGCTGCTTCTCGTCGCGGAGTTCGGCCTTGGCCACGCGCGACTCGGCGTAGCCCATCTGGGCGTAGGCGTTGCGGATGGAATCGACCGAGCGGCGGATCTTCAGCGCGCTGTACGCGTCGCCGACCTTTATCTCCATCAGCCCGGCGATCTGCTCGCGGCTCAGGACCGTCGGCTGGGTGAACGAACCGTCCTTCTCCCGCTGCGGCTGGCCGGCGGGCGTCATGATCGCGACTTTCACGCTGCGGAGCGTGTACAGGCGGCCCTCGTCGACCAGGAAGGTGACGATGGCCTCCTTGCCGTTGGGGGCGAAGGTCAGTTGCCGGTCGGCGCGGATGTCGAGGTAGCCCCGATCGCGGTAGAACTCGACCAGCGCGGCGACATCCTTGTCGAGCTGCTCGTTGTCAACCGGGCCGGACTCGAACAGGCCGGCGATCTTGGTCTTGAGCGCGGGAGCGAGCTGCCGGGGCTCAAAGGCCTTGTTGCCCTCGAAGCGGATGTCCGTGACCTTGACCCGCTCGCCCTCGTTGATGCGGAACAGCACGACCCCGCGTTCTTCGAGTTCCTTCGGGTCAACGGTGACGGTCGCGAGGTAGTATCCCTTCTCCCGGTACAGGCGCTGGATGCGGTTGATGGCCGCGCCGATCTGGTACTCCTCGACCTGCGTGCCCTTGAGGATGTTGACCTGCGCGGCGATGTCGGCATCGGGCACCTGGCGGTTGCCCACGGCCTGCACATCGGTCACGATGTGCGCCTCGGTCAGGTCGAAGATCAGGTCCACCGCGCCGCCGGCTCCCTCGCCCAGCGGGCGCACCTGGGCGCTGATACGGGCGAACCGGCTGAGCCGGTTGATGCGCTGGACATCCTCGCGCACGAGCTGGGCGGAAAGGGGCGTGCCGGCCCGGGAGCGGATCTGGTTGTTGACCATTCCCAGATCGACGGTCTTCAGGCCGCGGATGACGACCTCGCGGATGGGACGGGCCTCGTAGGGTTCGAGGGCGATGTCGGTCGCCATCGGTCCGGGCGGCGTGGGCTGATCGCGGCCGGTCGCGGGCCTGGCCGGGTTCGCCCCCCCGGGGGCGGGCGCATCGCCGGGCTTGAGCGGCTGGGCCGCGCCGGCCTCGGAGCCCGTCAGCAGGATCAGCGCGCCGATGGCGAGCGCGTGGGGATGGGATCGGCGCGGGCGGATCAAGATGCAGAAGATATCCACTCCGACCGGGTTCAACAACCCCGGCCGGCGCGTGTGCGGCGGCGCGAGTTTTCGGCCTGCTCGGCCCGGGCCGCGCCGTGGGCGAGAAGGGCCTCGCGCGCATTTTCCACGGCGCATCCACACAAGGCCCTTGAACCGCGGGCGGGGTTCTGATACCGTGCACCCGCTCCGTCGCCGACCAGATCCGAGACGATCTGGCGCGGCGGACCATCTGTTCCCTGATCCGGCCGCGCGCCGATATTCAGGCGGGTTCGAGAGGCAAGCGCAACTGGTCGGGTTCAACAAGCCAAGCACAGGCGGATTCGGTGGCCGGCGGGCGCAGGCTCTGCGCTTTCCGCGCCATCCATCGGCTCGAAAGGTCCAGGCGACAATGGCGTCGATCGGCGGTTGGCGGGTCTGGGGCAGGCGGGCGGGGATGCTCATCAGCGCGGCGCTCTCGGTGGGCGCGGCGGTGATGCTGGTCTTCAAGCTGGTCACGCCGCAGGCCATCGCCGCGCTGGGCACGCCCGAACTGGTCGGGCTGCTCATGCTGCTGGCGATGCCGATGGCGGGCGTGTGGGCGCGGAGGCGGGGCGCGGCGGAGTGGGAGGGCAAGAGCGCCGTTCTCTCGCCCGGGCCACAACTGGTGGGAGGGCCGAGGGCGCAGCCGACCGCACGCGATGCTGGCGCGTTGGACGATCGGCGCAAGGCGGCGTGAACGACAGAGGCCCCCGATCTCACATGCTGCACCCGAAGTAGGCCGCGAGAAAATCAAAGATGTCCTGCACGCTGACACCGCACGAGTTGTTCACGTCAGCATCGCCCGGACAAGCCGCCGGTAGCGTCGCGGTGCAGTGAGGGAGCGCGGGGCCAACGCAGTCGCCCAGGAAGTACACCGTCAGAAAATCGAAGATATCCTGCACGGTCTTCCCGTCAGACTCGTTGAAGTCGGTGATCTCACACGAGTCGCACGATGGGTAGGGTGTCTCGGTTTCATCATCCACCGAATCAGCATCGCAGTCCGGCTTGATGCGGAATATGTAAGATCGGTACGAGGTGAACTCATCTTCGGACGTAAGCCCGCCGCAGGATGTCGGTAGTGCCGTCGGTGGCGTGCCCGTCACGTTACGGCTCAGAACCGAGTTGATAATGCCGGATTCAGCGTTTACCTTCGGCACCAGCCGGTAGATGCCCGGCCCCGGGTGGCTGCCCGTCGTGAGGCTCAGCACAATGGTCCGCGACCCGATCCCCGCGCTCGTCGCCGTCGGGCCCGTAAACGTGAAGGAGCTCGTCACCGTAAACCAGTTACACAGGAAACCGGGATTGCTGAGCGGGCGGCACTGCACATCGAACGCCTGCTGCCAGGAGAAGTACCCGCTCCCGCGCACCACGGGTCCGTAGAACCGCGCGAGAACTTTGTCGGTGGGGATACCTGGCTCGAAAATGCCGTCACCCGGGCCGACCTCTTCGTTGTCCTTGTGGTCCGGTTCGCAATCGATCTCGTGCAAGTGAAACGGCGCGAGCCCGACCGCGCCGCCGCCGAGGTCCGCGGAGGTGCGTTGGTAGTACGGAAGCTGATTCGGCTGCGCCAGCGCCTTGCTGAGTGTGATGTCCGGGGCCTGCAGGTTCTCCTCATCGCCAATCGTGACGATGCCTTTGCACAGCTCGCTCCATCCCAAGCCCGTGTTCTGGCTGTTGATGACCACCTGGCCGCGCAAGCCCTCGGGTGTGAAGACGCTGATCCTCGCCACCGGCGCGGCTCCATCCGCAGGCTCATCGGCCGCGACGCGTTGGGCACGCGGGGTGCTCTCAGCAGGGTTGGTCGGCGAATCCAATCTTGACGGTTCGCAGGGAGCCGTGAACTCGCCGCCGGTCGCCGCAAGGCACCCGCACTCCGCGCTGATGTCCCCGAAGCTGCGCATGATGTTGATACGCTCGCCCTGCTCCAGCGCGGGAAGGTGCAGCTCTCCGTACAGATCGCCGATCGAAGTCAGCACACAGTCCTTGATCCACATGTCCGCCGTGGCGCCGACGCACGCGTGAATCTTGATCTCGCCAACCTGTGCGTAGAAATCCTCCACGGGTGTGATCACCTCGCCTGTCGAGTCATACTGCACATCGCCCGACCACACCGCGCCCGACTCCAATGCGCCCTTTTCACCCTCGGCCCCAATGATCATCGTGCCGACGCTCCGGGCTTCGATCCGCGGCTTGAAAGCCTTGAGGTGCGTCGGAACATGGAACTGACTCATGCGGAACACTTCGACCGTGTCGATTCTGTGCGCGAAGATGGTGCCGTCGATCGCGCCCCCGTCCGTGCATGCGGTGAGCCGTCCATCCACGCTGTTCGGCGTAAACCACGGATTCCTGCACGGCGTCGCTTGCAGCTCGGCATCCGTCAGCCAGAGGTCGATCGGCCAGCAGTCAACGCCGATGAGCCCGCGCGGCGATCCCAGTTCCAGCAACGGACCGAACGCATCGCCATACCCGATCGAAACGAAGGCGATACGCCCGTGATCGGGGTTCTCCGTGGTTGGCGTACCGAACGCCACGACCGACCCCTTCATCTGGCACCCCACCATCACCGGCTCCGGGACTGACCGGCCGATGATGTCCGCGTTGCGAGCGTTGGTGGCGATCTCGATCGGCGCGAGGATGTCGCCCCTGACCAGGATGCCGGCGTGTTGAAACTGGTCCAACGTCAGCGGAACGAGCGAGCCGGCCTGCACCGTGCCCACCAGATCGCCGCCCACCTCCACGAGCCCCAGCGCCCCCTCGGCATCGGAGTTCGGAAACTCGCCCGGCGCGTCAAACTCCGTCCCCGCGCGGATGTCCGCGAACACTGATACCCCCGGGAGCGGCACGGCGTTGGTCGCGTCTTCCGATGTGCGAATCTGCCTGATCTCCCCAAACGCCTTGATCGCTGTCGGCGCTGTCTCTGTCCCGATCGGCCCGGTGGTGAAGATTGAGCTGATCGAACCCGCCTCCGCGATGATGTCGCCCCTGATCCCCTCGGCCGCCGCGAGCGGCGCGACGTTCAGCACGCGGACCGTGAAGATGTCACCCCCGGCCGCGACGATATTCCCGCGGATCGCGTGGCCGGCGCGGACTTGGCCGATCGAGTTGTTCTCGCTCGCCACGAGCGTGCCCGTGGCCGCGGCCCGGATGTTGGCGTTGATCGCGTTGTCGGCTTGGATGCGGACGACTTGGTTGACTTCGATGTCTAACGCGTCGGGGTCTGCACCTCGATGCTCAACATCGCCCGTGACCGCGATCGACGCGCGAGTCTTGGCGAGTGTGTCGGGGTCGGTAACGAGTAAGCCACCGAAGTTTACGCAGGCGCGATCGAGTTGCTCCAAGTTGCTGCTCAAGAGCGCGGGGTCTTCAGAAGCTCCGACGACAGCAACAAACAGCGAGGTCAGCGTGGAAGAGTTGCCGGTGATCGTCAATCGCCCAATATCGCCGAGAGTGCTTCCGCAGTGACTGATGATGAGGATGTTGTCTCCAGACCATGCCGAGATGTCGAACGAGATATTCGTGCCTGCCGCCGCGCAGCCCACAATCGAAGGCGCCCCGGCTGAAATCGACCGGAAAAGCTTGACGTCCCCGCTTGTCCCGGTCGGGCAGCCAGTGCTGCAGTCGTCGGCGATGGCAGGCAGGCTGATTGTGAACGCGAGTGCTATGGCAATGAACGTCTTTGCGATCCAGTGCATGCTGCTGCTCTCCGTCTGCGGCGCGCGCCGATCAGAGCCAGCAAACACAACCCGGCAGCGCTGGTGCCGGGCGCAGGGACCGAGGATGCTAGGCGTAATCCAAACTCGAACGTGGGGACATGCGGAAGCTCATCTCCCTTGGCTCGGATCCAGTCTGTCAGCGCTGCTTGTCCACCATCTTGACTCCAAAATGACCCGTCGAAAACCCGCGTGCGGACACCCACATTGTCAGTAAGTACCGTCTCTGTCCACTCCGCCGTCCCCCCCGCGGTGTCAAGCAAGCCCCACGGGCTTTGAGCCGAATATGACCCAAGCGGCACCGTGAACGGCGATTGCCCCGGATAGTCCGTGCTGTCCCAGCCCGCGTTTGCCTGCGCGAGCACGCCGTTCACCAGCACGCCCGGCGGACCGTACACGGGCGCGGTGTCGCTGGTGTTGTTGTATTCCCACCACCGCGCCTGTCCCGGCCCGTTTCCGTTCGGATCAAAGTGACTCGCCTTGAAGAGCTCATCGAAAGTAGGAATCCAGTACCGCGCCCCCGGTGAGTGTGCCTGCTGGTCCGTGAAGCGCAGGTTGGGCACGCCGCTCTCGAACCCGAACGTGCTCACGTCGTACGCGCCGCTCATGAACGCATCCCGCGTCGTGCCGCGTCCGTTGTGCAGCCAGTTGCAAAAAATCGCCGCCATCCGCCACGAGATGTCGCCCACCGGCCGCCGCTCGTTCCCGGCCGGTACTGTCCAGTTGCCCTGCGAGCCCGCCGCGCCCCAGAACGACGGAGCAACGATGTGCGGAATCCGCTGATCCACCGGCAGCCGGAACGCCGCGTTGAAAAAAGGAACCCACTCCGCCGTCGTCACCTCCAACCGCCCGATGTGATAGTCGTACCCCACGCTCCCCCGGTTATGCACGAAGGCGTTGGGATTGTCTGCATGGTACGGCGCATTCCCCACCGCCCCGATCCGCACAAAGTCGATCCCGCTCAACGGGTCGATGTCGGCCCGCGCCGCCGCGGAGATCGCTAACACGCCGATGCCCATCGCGCGACACCTCGCGAGCGCGCTCTCTCGGCCAGCCTTTGATGTCGATCGTCCCGGCACCGGCCGACCCTTCCATGCAGGTCAGCTCTCTCCGCCAAGCCATAGTAGTCTACAGGAGATCCAGCGCTTCGCCACCCAAAGACGTCCGAGAATGCGCTGATCTCAACTGAGTCCTCACGTCGGCAGATTGACCGGCATCACCACGTACAGGAAGTCGTTGGTGCTCGAGCGGATCAGCCCCGGCTTATTCCCGGCTTTCAGCTCGATGATGACTTCCGGCTCGGTCACGACGCGCAGCACATCGGTGATGAACGTCGGGTTGAAACTGATCTCGATGTTCTCGCCCTCGAAGCTCGAGAGGTCCACATCGATCTCGCTGTCGCCCATCTCCGGGGCGCGGCTGGAAAGCTTGAGCTTCTTGGTGCCCGAGTCGAACGACATCCGCACGCCGCGGGACTCCTCGTTGGTCAGGACGCTCGCCTTGCGCACGGCCGAGCCGAGGTCGTCGCGGTTGGCGACGATCTTCTTGTCCTGCTCCTTCGGGATCACGTCCTCGTAAGGGGGAAAACTGCCCTCGACCAGCGTGCTGCTGAGCACGGCGCGGGCCGTGGGGATCGAATCCTCCTTCTTGCCCTTGCCGCCCTCGCCCGACTCGAACGCGAAGAACACGCGCGTGTCGGTGATGACCAGCCGGACATTCTCCTCGGGGTCGCGCGAGAGCTTCTGCAGCACGCCCAGGGCCTTGGTCGGGATGATGCACGAGACCGAGTCCTTGTCCTTGCCGCCGGCGCCCGCGACCTGCGTTCGGCTGACGGCCAGGCGGCGGCCGTCGGTCGCGACCATCTCCAGTTTCTTGCCCTCGCGCTTCATCAGCACGCCGTTGATGGCGTAGCGGGAGGTCTCGCGAGCGGTGGCAAACACGGTCCGCGTCACGAGATCAAGCAGCGCGCCCGCGTGCTGGGTGAAGACGGACTTGGGGGCACTGCCACCTTCGCCCGCGAGCGTGGCCTGAAGGTCGGGCAGCGCGGGGAAATCGCCCGGGGGGAAGCCGAACACGCGGAAGTGCGCGTTGGCGCCCTTGATGTGCACCTGGTCGCCGTCGGTCTCGATCGTCAGCGTGGGCTCGCCATCCTCGGCGCTCACGATCGCCCGCAGTTTGTCGGCGGGGATGGCGCACTGGCCGGGCTGAGTCACGTCCACATGCGTGACCGTGATCGAGAGCGAGGTCTCGGAATCGGTGCCCGCGAGGCTCAGTTCGCCCCCGCCGCCCGCGTGCTTCTTCGCGACCAGTTTCACGCACGAGAACGCGGGCGTCGGCGTTCGCGTGGGAACGACCGCCGCGACAAGGTTGACGGCATCCAACAGCGCACCGCGATCACAGATCACCTTCATGGGGGCCTCCGGCCGGGACCACTATCGGTAGTGGGCTCCGGGACGTGGAGTGTATCGCCGCCCCTTGCCGAAAGGCGTCGGTGCGGGGCGTTCGCGGGGTTCGGGCGGTGGCGGGGTTCGGGGGCGTGCGATCCGGGTCAACGCGGCTTGGGGAGGGGCTGGTCATCCGCCTCCCACAGATAACTGAACGCCGTCACCAGTCGGGGCGAGAGCAGCGTGGCGAGGAACCACCGGGCGAGCGGCCGTCCGAACAGCGCGCCCGCCCATAGCGCCAGCAGACAGCCGGCCATCGTGATCGCCGCGGCCACCCAGCCGATCTGGAGTTGAGCGATCTGCGATCCGGAGTTGAAGTAGTACGAGTACGCGCGGTGGCTTGAGGACAGGTGCTCCGAGACGTAGAAGATCGCGCCGAGCGCGACGGGCGCGACAAGCAGCGCGAGCAGACGCCATCGGCGGGCCCGGGCAAACAGCACGGACCAGAACACCCCGATCGCGGCAAACAGCGGCAGGACGAAACTGAACGCGGTGAAGCCCCACCAGTTGAGCGCGCCGAGTCGGCCGCCGCTGTCGGCGAGGAACTTGTCGGGCGGGAGCGATGTCCACCAGTCCTCGATCTCCTTCTGGCTCATGTAGCGACGGCTCGTGGTGTCGGGATAGAGCTCCGCCTGACGCTTGTTCATGGCCGCGTCGATGACGCTGGCGTACTTCGAGCCGCTGTCCATGCTGACGCCCTCGGCCATTCCCCACGTGATAAGCCCGGTGACGAGGATCGCCAGAAGCGAGACGACAACGACCGTCGCCGCCGCGAGAGCGCGGAGGCGGCCGGCCCACGGTGTGAGCGCGGGGTATTCCTGCAGCGCGGCCAGCCGGCCGCACTCGGGGCAGCGCACGCTGACGAGCCGGTAGTGCGGCTCGCGGAAGACGGTCGCGCCGTGGAGGTTGAAGCCGCACCCGGCGCAGGGACGGTTCGCGGCCATGCTGCCCAGCCGTTGCTCGGTGTCGATCATGCGCGTCGTCTCCTGGCGATGTGCCGCTTGCGAACGCGGCGGAAGCGGCGGTTGGCCAGGCCGTCGAGAACGCCCCGGAGCAAGAGGCCCAGGGGCGCGCCCGCGCCCAGAAGGATCGCCGCACCGGTGAGCACCTGCCAGACGTGCAGGATGAACCACCGCTCCCGGCGGGGGATGAACCGCGGAGGACCCGGGCCGCCGGTGCGCGTCGATGCCACGACCTCGAACCAGACCATTATCACCACGGGCATCGCCAGCGCGATCGCGGCGGGCACGCACCACAGCGCGAGCACGCGCAGCCGAGACGAGTGCCGCGCCGCCGAGCCGAGATAGGCCCCGGATGCCAGCCCCATGATCGCCCAGATGACGAACACGACGATGCCGACATCGTTCCGCCATTGCCAGGCTCGCGATTCCGGGCCGGCGGTGAACAGCCCCTGCATCGCCTCGAAGAACGGGAGGCGGTGCGATTCCAGGCCGCTCTGCAATCCCCAGCACAGGCCCATGAACCCCGCGGAGAAGATCAGGAGCAGGATCACCGACTCCGCGAAACGGCGCGTCGCGTGCAATCTGCGGCGCACCCCGCGCCGGACGGCCCGCGCGCCGTCGGCGCGGCGGACGACCGCGGCCGAGCACAGCGGGCACACGACGATCGGCAGCGCGTAGTGCGCGTCCAGCGGCGCGGGGATGCGCGTCAGGTCGTGTCCGCAGGAGGCGCAGGCGTGGGCGATGGGCATGGCGGGTGATAGGAAGCCCGGCAAGGGTACAGCACGAGCGAGGGATGGTTGCGTGGCCCGGCCGGTGGCCTGATTGGGGATGACGTTGCGATCGTGTCGCCGGCCGGCCGGGTCGTTACCCTTGCGCCATGACGAATCGGCTGGCCGCGGTGGCGATGGTGACGTTGGCGACGGGCGGGTGTGTCTCGACGAGCATGAACAACGCGCCCCAAAAAACGCTCGACGCCCTCCACGACGCGGCCGCCCGCGCCGACGGCGAGGCCTATTTCGCGCTCTTCGAGCCTTGCGCCGTCTTCCTCGGAACCGATGCGACCGAACGCTGGACGCTCGAAGAGTTCCGGGCCTACGCCGAGCCGCACTTTGCCAAGGGGCAAGGCTGGACGTACAAGCCGTGGGATCGCAGCGTGCGGCTCTCGAACGACGGCCGCACCGCCTGGTTCGACGAGCGCGTGACCAACGCCAAGTATGGCGAGTGCCGCGGCACCGGCGTGCTGGTGCGCGGAAGCGATGGCGGCTGGCGGATCGCGCAGTACAACCTGACCAAGCCCGTGCCGAACGAACTCATGGACCGCCTCGTGGAACTTGAGCGCGGTGATCGCGGCAAGTAACCGGCCCTTTGTGGTTATCGGACGATGAGTCGAGTCGCGCGAATGGCCGGAGCTTCGATAACAAGGTGCGAAGTGCTGCACAACTGCCGTCCTTCCCCATCCGAGCCAGATTTTGCTTTGCACGCCCCGAATGGGGTGGTATTCTCGCGGTTCGGGCTGCAAGAAGACCTTGATGTCCTCTCGTCATGAGCGCCCGGCTTGTCTCCACGTGGATTGGACCGCCACTGTGTCAGTTCGGCGGGTTCGTTTGATACGGAAGGAAAACACGATGCGTTTCTCGAACTCAACCAGGTTGGCTCTCGGCGCGTTGGTGACGGCGCTGTGCGCGGGTGCGGCGTACGGCAGCGGAACGCCTTGCGAAGGTGCGGCCGTGGTTTCCAAGGGATTCCTCGCGGTCAACGTGCCGTGTCAGGGCGGCGAGACCATCCCGGACGACTGCGCCTCCACGAGCTTCCACAACATCTGGTATTCGTTCACCGCTCCGGCGGCGGGCCTGTACCAGATCGATACCTTTGGTACGCCCAGTGGTTTCGACACAGTACTGAACGCCTTCAGCGCGTGCGGGAACTTCGACGCGCTGCGAATCGACTGCAACGACGACAGCGATGGTGATCCAAACAACACTCGTGCTTCCAAGATCACAGTCTCCCTGTCTGCGGGCCAGACGATCAAGATCTCATTGGGTGGATTCGGCACGGGCGATTGCGGCGAGGCGCGGTTGAACATCACGACCGCGCAGCCCGACTGCTGCCAGCCCTGGGACAACGGCGACTTCGATCGGCGCAACGCGCAGACCAGCCAGATCGGCTACGGCCAGGATTGGCGCGAGTTCGGCCGCCTCACCGCCGACGACTTCTGGCTGTGCGAGGGCAACATCTACCACATCAACACCATCCGCGGAAAACTGTGCACCGACTCGGTCGTGCCCAAGGCGCAGGTACTGGTGTTCGAGGATTGCGACGGCACGCCGGGCCGGCTCATCGCCGAGGCGGACTCCGTGCAGTCCCCGACCACGCAGGACTCCATCCTGGGCTGGGAGTGCCGCATCGGATCGGTCACGATCACCGAGACCGGCGGCGTGACCGACAACGGCTTCCGCATCATCGAGGTGACGGCCAACTTCGACCGCCTCTGGCTCAAGGGCGGCCAGTACTGGGTCGTCATCCTCGGCTACAGCGGCACGGCCGACCCCGACGAGCAGTTCTTCTGGGGCACCAGCAACAACCAGGTCGTCCGCGGCCGGCCCGGCAAGTTCTACGACTCCGACGAGCGGACCTGGACCGACATCGACGAGATCTGCTGCGGCTGCACCGACTTCAACTTCTGCGTGCTCGGCGAACAGTGCAAGATCCTGCTGGATAACGGCTCGCTCGATACGGTGTTCGGCTCACGCAGCGGACCCCCGACGAGCATGCTCCCGCTCCCGCTGGCCGCCTCGTCCCCGAGCCTCCAGAACGGCGGGCGCACCGCCGACAAGGTCCGCACGGCCGACAACTTCGTCGTGCCCCCGTGCGAATCGGCGCGGCTGTGCTACATCGAGGCCTGGGTATTGACCAACTGCGACCGCGTCCGGCTCGACCTGTACCGCGGTGATTGCCACCTGCCGCAGGACCAAGAGCCGATCCTGAGCGCCGAGTCGCAGTGCCTGACCTCGTACGGCCAGTTCCCGCTCGACGGCCGGCTCCTCACGCTCTACAAGGCCGAGTTCTACAACTGGCACGAGATCGACCTCGAGCCCGGCAACTACTGGCTGAGCGCGTACGCCCTGGGCGACGGCCGCCAGAACGCCCGAGGCTACTTCGTGAGCAGCCACTACTGCGATCGCTCCTGCGAGATCAACTTCGATCCGGGCGCCATCCGCGGAGCCCCCTACGACACGCTGCCCTGGCGCGCCGTCTCCCCGGCCCGCGACTTCTCCTTCGTGGTCGCCATCGAGCCCGAAGCCGAGTTCGAGGACCCGGGCATCCCGGCCACCGGCACGACCTGCGCGGCGGACCTGAACCGCGACGGCGTCGTGACGCTCCAGGACATGTTCGACTACCTCAACGCGTTCTTTGCCGGCTGCCCGTAATCGGCGACCGGCCGTTGTTCCCCATCAGCCCCCGAAGGCCCGTGCCTCTCGGGGGCTGTTTCGCTTTGGGCCCGCCGCGGGGTGCGCTTCACGTCGCCAGCGCGTCGAGCGGGCCGGTGCTGTCCCCGAACGACGCGCCCGGGCTTCCCACGCGTTGGAGCATCGAGACATAGAGATTGCACAGCGGCGTCTCGTGCGGCGACCGCAGCACGCGCCCGGGACGGATCGCCGGCCCTTCGTTCCCTCCACGGCCCGCGAGCAGGACCGGCAGGTCGTCGTGGTTGTGCTGGTTGCCGTCGCCGATGCCGCAGCCGTACACGACCAGGCAGTTGTCGAGCAGGCTGCCGCCGCCCTCGGGCGTCTGCGCCAGCCGCGAGACAAACGCCGCGAACCGCTCCACATAGAAGCGGTCGATGCGCCGGATCTTCTCGATCATCTCCGCGTTGCCCTGGTGGTGCGAGAGGTGGTGGTGGCCCTCCTTGACGCCGATCTCCGGGATCGTGCGGTTGGTGCCCTCGGTCCCCATCGCGAGCGAACCCACCCGCGTCACATCCATCCGGAATCCCAGCAGCATCATGTCGTACATCAGGTCGATGTGCTCGGCGAACGAGCGCGGGATGCCCGCCGGAGCGGGCCGGTCCGGCCGCGCCGGCGGGTGGTCGATCTCGGCGCGGGCCCGCTGGATGCGCCGCTCGATCTCGCGGATCGAGGTCTGAAACTCGTCGAGTTTCCGGCGATCGCCCGCGCCCAGCCGGCGTTCCATCCGCCTCGAGTCCTCCATGACCAGGTCGAGGATGCTGGCGCGGCGGCGCATCTCTTCGGTCCGGCGGGCGTCGTTCTCCGGGTTGCCGAACAGTCGCTCGAACGCGAGCGAGGGGTCAACCAATCGCGGTACGGGCGTGTCCTCGTCGGCCCAGGAGATGTTCGTCGAGTACGCGCACGAATACCCCGAATCGCAACTGCCCGCGGGCCGGCCGGCCTCGCAGCCGAGTTCGAGCGACGGCAGGCGGGTCTCGCCGCCGATGGCCCTGGCGGCTACCTGATCGACGCTCACCCCGATCCTGATGTCGTTGCCGGCGGTCTTGCGGGCCTGCATGCCCGTGAGGAACGAGGCCGACGAGCGCGCGTGGTCGCCCGGCCCATCGCCGTTGGCCCGCGCCTTGTTGAGCGTGAGCCCCGTGAGGATGCTGACGTGCGACCGGACCGGGGCCAGCGGGGCGAGCGTGGGTGAGAGGGCGAAGTCGCTCCCGCCGGCCGCGACCCCCTCCGCGGCGGCCCCCGTCGCGGCCTTGATCGCCCAGTGCTCGTGGTTGACGCCATTGGGCGCGAAGACAAAAGCCACCCGCACCGGCGAGGCCGGCGCCGATCCGCCGAGCGCCCCCAGCGATCTCGCCGCGGCCATGCGGCCCGCTCCCCCCGACATGGCCTCGAGCCAGGGCAGCGCGATCGTGACGCCCACCCCGCGCAGCGCGGCGCGGCGGGAGAACGCGGGGAGCGCGACGTTGCGGGGCGGCTGGGCGCTTCGGACCGATCGCGTGCTCGGATTGTTGTTCATCGCTCTGTTCCTCGGCAGGTGCGGAAGGCCTCGCTCAGCACGATGCCCTCGATGATCGCGGAGAATCGCAGGTCTCGCTCGGCCGCGAGCCGGGCGATGCGGGCGGCGGTGGGGCGGTCGAAGGGCTCAAGCCCCCGTCCGAGCGCGTAGGTGAGCAGTTTGCGGGTCAGGTTCTCGACGAACTGCTCCTTGCGGTCCATCAGCAGTCGGCGAAGGTCGGCGATTCCCTTGAACTGTTCGCCGCCCGGCAGCTCGCCGGTCGCGTCAATCGGCCCCGACTCATCGGCATCGCGCCACGCGCCGATGGCGTCGAAGTTCTCGAGCGACAGGCCCAGCGGGTCCATCCGCACGTGGCACGAGGCGCACGAGGGGTTGTGCAGGTGCGCCCTCAGTTGATCGCGCGGCGAGACGTGCGCGCCCGGCGCGGCGTCCGTCCTGGCTTGCTCCAGCGGCGGGATATCCGGCGGCGGCGGTGGTGGGGGGGCGCCGAGGATCTGGTCGAGCACGTACAGCCCGCGCTTCACCGCGCTGGTCCGCGTCGGGTTGCTGGTGACGGTGAGCACCGCGGCCATGCCCAGCACGCCGCCGCGGGGCGAATCGGGCGGAAGTTCGACGCGCCGAAACCCGGGCCCCTCGACTTCGGGCAACCCGTACAACTTGGCGAGCGGCGCGTTGATGAACGTCGAGCGGCCCTCGATCAGGTCCGTGACCGGACGGTCATTCCGCACCACATCGTCGAAGAACAGCGTGGCCTCGGAGATCATCGCACGCCGGAGTTCCCGCGTGTACATGGGAAACTTCGCGGTGTCGATCGCCAGCGAATCGAGGTTGCGCAGCAGCATCCACTGGCCGGCGAAGTTGTCGGAAAAGTCGCGGGATCGCGGGTCGGCGAGCATGCGCCGGACCTGGGCGCGGAGAGTCTCGTCGCGGACCAGCGAACCATCGGCCGCGCACGCGAGCAGTTCGTCATCGGGCATGGTGCTCCACAGGAAGTACGACAGTCGGCTGGCGAGTTCGTGCCCCGAGAGCGTGTAGGTCTTCGACGGATCGTCCGGAGACGGGTGCGAGACCGTTCGGTACAGGAAGTGGGGCGAGACCAGCACGGCCGCGAGCGCGGTGCGCACGGCCCGCTCGTGGTCATCGCCCGCGCCGCGAGAGGCGTCGTAGATGCCCAGCAGCCCGGCCACATCGTCCCCCGCCGAGGGTCGGCGGTACGCCCGGGACACAAAGCGTGTCAGGACGGCCTCCGCGGCCGCGCGGCCGGCCGCGGCAGAGTCCTCCGCGGGGTACTCGAAGAGGATGCGAGCGTGCCACGCCGGCCGCTCGACGGTCGTCTCATCGAGCGGGCCCGCGATCGCGACGGATTCCAAGGCGACGTTGCGGTCGGCGACATCCTTGACGTAGTAGTCGTTGATGAAGTGGACACCGAGGTCGGCCGCGCCCCGTTCGAGGCGCACGCGAACTCGATCGACCTGCGGCCGATCGCGCGTCGCGGTCGCGTCGATGGTCTTGAGCGTGCGGCTGCCGAACCGCACCGCGAGCCGGGGCGCCTCATCGCCCGCCGGATCGCCCCACGACTCCACCGTGACTTCATACTCGCCGGTGACGGGGATCTCCACCCGCTCGGCCGCGCCGCCATTGGAGTAAAAAAAGAACCCGCCGCTCTCGAGCTCGCGCCCGCCGCCATCGATGCTCAACCTGCGAAGGGGCCGCGGCTCGGTCGAGACCAGGAACATCGGGCCCAGCGAGAGGTCCAGCGCCCGCTCCGCCGCGTTGAGGTACGCCTCGACCTGGAGCGGCGACATGCTCAACACCGCGGCCATGTTGTCGAACCCGTAGCCGGTGTCGTCGGGCGGCAGGTTCGCCGCGACATCGTGCTCGGCCGGGTCGATGCCCAGCAGGTCGCGCAGCGTGTTGCGGTACTCGGCGCGGTTCAGCCTGTGGATCGTGAACCATCCAGGGTCGATCGCTCCGTCCGCCGGGTAGTAGTCGCGCGCCGCATCGATCCACTGCTGGATCGTCAGCACCTCGTGCTCGGTGAGCGGCGGCTCATCCTCGGGGGGCATCTGCCGGAGCGTGACCAGTTCCCGCGCGACCCCAAGTTGGTCGGACATCTCCATCACGTCGGCGACCGTCGCGAGCCGGTCGAACCGGACATCCGCCCGAGCCTTGTCCGGCCCGTGACACCCGAAGCACGAGCGGGCCAGCAGCGGTCGAACATCCTCGCGGAAGCGACGTTCAAGGTCGGCCGCCAGAGGATCGGAAGAACCGGCAAGGCCCGGCGCCTGCGGAGGTTCGCCCGGCCGCGCGGCAAGAATCGCCCCGGCCGTTGCGAGCGCACCGACACCGCCGGCGATGGCCAACAACAACGGGGTTGCCGGGGCGCGCTTGGGCATGAGTTCGGGAAACGTGCCCGGGAAGGGGGCTCGTTCCCAGAATACCCAACCTACCAGACGATCGCCGCCCGGTCAACGCCCTGGGTGCGAAGTTCTTGCACGCCCCGCGCGGCTCGGCCGCGCGGGTCCAGTCAACGTCAACAGCCCGCGAAGTACGCCGCGAGGAAGTCGAACACATCCTGCAGCGTCACGCCGCCCGCGCCGTTGAAGTCCGCGTCGGCATGGCCGCCGAACCAGCGACCGAGGAACGAGAAGACATCGCCGACACCCAGCGCACCATTGGCGTCGAAGTCCGCGGGGCAGAGCCGCGTGCACGAGTCGAGCACACCGTCGTTGTTGGCATCCACAGCCGAGCCGTCCGCGATCTCGCACTCATCGGAGCGGCCGTTGTGGTTGCAGTCGGGGATCCACGCATCCGCCGGAGGCGTCAGTCTGTACAGCCCGTTCGTCGCGCACACAAGCAGTTCCCCATCCGCGTCCTCGCCGAAGCCGAGCACCTGGCCGGCGATCCCCGAGACCGTGTGTTGCACCAGCGTCGCGCCCGGCGCGGCCGGATTGAACGACCACAACCGGGGTGTCCCCAAACACTGGCTGAATACGTAGCGCCCCTGCATGTCGCGATTGGCACATCCCCGGTAAACGTATCCGCCCAGGATGCAACTGTCTTGCGCATGGGTGAGATCAAGGAGCGTGTCCCATCCGCAGTGGGAAGTGGATGGCGGCGTGACCTGACAGCTTACCCGGCTTTCCGGGCGATGGCGACTCCATCCTGAGGTTCCAGTGCCGCGGCGAGCATCCAGAGCTGGCCGTG